>NZ_JBITIO010000010.1:0-446235 GCF_044459065.1 Nonomuraea sp. NPDC050394
CGCGCGGGGGCGGGTGGTGTGTGGTGGGGGGGGGGGGCGTGTGTTTGTGGGGGGGGGGGGGGGGCCGGGGGGGGGGGCCCCCCCCCGCGGGGGGGGGGGGGGGGGCGCCCCCGGGCGCCCCCCCCCCCCCACGACCTCGGGGTCACGGTCTCCGCCCTCATGTCGGTCTCCGCGGACCCGCCGCTGGTGCTGGTCTCACTGACCAGCCGCGGCTACCTGGCCGAGGTACTGCTGCGCCAGGACCTCTGGGCCGCCTCCCTGCTGTCGTCGGGCCAGGCGGCCGTCGCCAGCCGGTTCGCCACCGCCGGGCGCCCGTCGGCGCGGCATCTGGTGGCAGGTGTGCCGCACCACCGCGGGCCGCGTACCTCCGCGCTGATCGTCGGAGGCGGAGTGGCCGCGCTGGAGCTGGAGACCGTCCGGGTGATTCCGGCGGGCGACCACACGTTGTTCGTGGCCGGGGTGCTCGCCGTCGACTACGTGACTCCCACTGTCGACCCTCTGGTACGGCTGCGCGGCCGCTACCGCCCGGTCTGACCCCTCTTCTCCGATCCCGGCCGGGAGGCCGCATGCCGTTCACCGAAAGAATTTTTCTTCTTGACAAGTTCTTTTGTCGGTAGAACACTGGAGACAAGCGACCCCCCAGACAGGGAGAAGACCATGAGCACCGTTCGTTCCCAGGACGGCACGACCCTCGCCTACGACCGGATCGGCGAGGGGCCCGCGCTGGTCATCGTCGGCGGCGGTGGCGCCACCGACCGTTCCGTCAACGCGCCGCTGGCCGGCCTGCTGGCCGACTCGTTCACGGTGTACAACTACGACCGGCGCGGCTCCGGCGAGAGTGGCGACACCGAGCCGTTCACCGTCGAGCGCGTCTACCAGGACCTCGACGCCGTCATCCGGGAGGCCGGCGGCCAGGCGTACGTCTTCGGCTCCTCCGGTGGCGGCATCATCGGGCTGGAGGCGGTCCTGAACGGGCTCCCCATCACCAAGCTGGCCGTCTGGGAGGCCCCGTACATCGTCGACGACTCCCGCCCGCCGGTGCCCGCCGACTACCTCGACCGGCTCGTCGCGCTGCGCGAGCAGGGCCGCAGGGGCGACATGGTGGAGCTGTTCCTGACCGCCGCGGTCGGGCTGCCGGCCGAGTTCGTCACCCCGATGCGCGGCATGCCGATGTGGCCCGGCATGGAGAAGGCCGCCCACACCCTGATCTATGACGCCATGGTCGTCGGCGACTTCTCGCTGTCCGCCGGGCGCATGGCCGGAGTGGCGATCCCCACCCTGGTGCTCGACGGAGGCACCATGCCGTGGGCCACGAACTCCGCCGAGGCCCTCGCCGCCGCCCTTCCCGCCGCGCGTCGCGAGACGCTGGCCGGGCAGCCGCACAACGTCGACGCCGCGGCCCTCGCCCCGGCGCTGCGCGCCTTCTTCGCGGCCTGAATTTGAGTTTTTACCCGATGTCGGATCTGGCGGGCAGAGCGAAGGATCGGCACGGCGGAGCCCATCCTGACCTGGGTAAATACTGATATATCCGGAAGCTTTACTCGCCAGTAGGCGTTCCCCCAAAACGCATAAAGGGGGGTAACGCGTGAGCCTTCGCGCGCGCAGCTGCGTCATCGCCGGGCTGGTTTCCACAGTCCTCGGGCTGCTGTTGTGTACCGGTCTGGCCATTCAGGGATATCGCTCGGAGATCGACGACGTCACCGACCAACTGGCGACCGCGGCCCGGCGGCTGGCCATACTGGCGAGCGAGAACGCGCTGCCGAACCCGATCCCGTCGGTCAGCGGCCAGAGCGTCCAGGTGGTCACCGAGGGCGGGAAGGTGCTCGGCAGCACCCCCGACCTGGCCGGGCAGCCACCGCTGACCACACAGCTCCCTCCCCGGGACGACTTCCGCTGGGACGGCGTCGTCCGGCACGACGGCCACGAGCTCATCGTGGTCGGCTTCACGATCACCCCCGCGGGCTCCGCCTCCGACCTGTCCGTCTATGTCGCCACCCCCAAACCCGGCTACCTCTACGACTGGCCCGCCCTGCTCGGACTGCTCGTCGCGGCAGCCGTCGGCATCACCGGGGTCATGGTCCTGACATGGGTACTGGTCTCGCGCGCGCTCAAGCCCGTCGAGGCGATCACGGCCGAGCTGGAGGAGATCACCGGCAGCCACCCCCACCGCCGCGTGCCGGAAACCGGCCGGCACGACGAGATCGCCGCCCTCGCCGTCACCGTGAACCAGACCCTCGACCGGCTCGACGGCGCCCTCAGCCAGCAGCGCAGCTTCGTCGCCGACGCCTCCCACGAACTGCGCAGCCCCATCACCGGGCTGCGCGCCGAGGTGGACCTGGCCCTCATGGAGACCCGTGGCGACGGTCCCGAGCACGCCGCGCTCGAAGCCGTGGACCGCGCGGCCGACCGGCTGCAGCTCCTCGTCGAGGACCTTCTCGCCGTCGCCAGGCTGGACGCCGGGATGGAGCCGCGGCCCGAGCCGGTGGACCTGGCCGAGCTGACCCGCGACGAGCTGGCCAGGCGGCACCCGGCCAAGAAGCTGCTGACGGAGCTGGAGAACGGCGTCGTCGTCGAGGGCGACCGGCTCCAGCTCACCCGCGTGCTGGTCAACCTGCTGGACAACGCGATCCGGCACGCCGACAGCACCGTCCGGCTCGTGGTGCGCGGCGACACCTGTGCCGAGCAGGCCGTGCTGGAGGTCAGCGACGACGGCGACGGGCTCGCGCCGGACGACCGCGAACGGGTGTTCCAGCGCTTCACGCGGCTCGCCGAAGGACGGACCAGGGATCCGGGCGGCAGCGGGCTCGGGCTGCCGATCGCGCGGGAGGTCGCCACCCGGCACGGCGGGACGCTCCGGGTCGAGGATCGTTCCCGGTTCGTCCTGCGGTTGCCGCTTCTGACCCGCTCGGCGGTCTCCGCCGGCCGTTACGACGAGCAACCCCGTCAGACTGCCTGACGACACCTCCCGACCCGCCCGCCGACGTCGGCGGGGGGTGCGGGGGTGGCTTGCCGTAACTCAGAAGATCAGCGGATCTCGTACCAGGCGGGCAGGGCGAGCGGCCCCTGCGGCGGGAGGCCGAGCTCGGCGGAGAGCCGGGCGAGCGGACCCCAGGCCTCCAGGCGCATGCGCGTCAGGGCCGCGGCGCGGTCCTCGCTGGAGTCCGGCCCGCGCAGGCGCTCCAGCGGGTTCAGGCGGGGGTAGGTGCGCACGGGCGCGTCCTCGGCCAGCCCGGCGCGCTTGCGGGCCAGCACCAGGGCGTCCTCCAGCCCGCCGAGCTCGTCGACCAGGCCGCCTTCGAGGGCGTCGGCGCCGGTCCAGACGCGACCGCGGGCGAGTTCGTGCGCACGTTCGCGGGTGAGCTTGCGACCCGTGGCCACCTTGCCTACGAAGTCATCGTAAATACGGTCCAGCCAGGCGTTGACCCGGTCCCACTGCTCCGGGGAGAACGCCCGGGACGTCGAGAACATCCCCGCGTTGGCCCCCTGGGAGATCAGCTCGGAGCTGACCCCGACCTTCTCCAGCAGCTCCGACAGGACCGGCTTGCCGCCGAACACCCCGATCGACCCGGTCAGCGTCCCCGGTTGCGCGACGATGACGTCGGCCGCCATCGCGACGAAGTACCCGCCCGACGCCGCCACGTCACCCATCGACACGATCACCGGCTTGGTCTTGCGCGTCAGCACGACCTCCCGCCAGACCGTGTCAGAGGCGACATACGACCCGCCAGGACTGTCGACGCGGAACACCACGGCCTTGACGTGCTCGTCCCTGCGCGCCGACCGGAGCGCCGCGGCGATCGTGTCCGACCCCATCGCGCCGCCGCCGCCGAGCGGGCTGCGCCCGCTGCGGCCCATCCTGATCGGCCCGCTGCCGTGCACGAGCGCGACCGTGTCCACCCCGGGATGCGGCAGCTTCCGTACGGCCGGCGCCTTCGCGTACCGCGACACGAACAGCAGCATCGAGTCGGCGCCCGCGGCCTTCTTGACCTCGTCGTAGACCTCGTCCCGGTAGGCCAGCCGGTCGACCAGCCCGGCCTCGACCGCCTCGTCGCCGATGAACGGCCCCCGGTCGACCAGTTCCCTGACCTTCTCGGGATCCAGCCGCCGCCCGTCCGCGATCCCGGCCACGACCTGCTCGGTGACCGACTCGGCGATCCGGGTCAGCGACTCGCGGTGCGGCTCGGTCATGTGGTCCTGGGTGAACATGTTGGCCGCGGTCTTGTACTCGTGCCGCTGCGCGCCTTCGTAGGCGATGCCCAGCTTGCCCAGGGCGTTCTTGATGAAGCGCTGCTCCAGCGCGACGCCGGTGAGCCCCACGTCGCCGCTGGGCTGGAGGTAGACGCGCTCGAAGGCGGAGGCGAGGTAGTAGGGGACGGTGCCGTTCCCGAACTCGCCGAACGTCTCGGAGAAGGCGACGGTCAGCTTGCCCGAGGTACGGAAGTGGATGACCGCCTGGCGCAGCTCCTGCACCATGGCCAGGCCCAGCGGCTGCCCGCCGATCTTCACGATCAGCGCCTTGACCCGCGAGTCGTGCCTGGCCCGCTTGAGCCCGCCGAGCACGTCGGCCAGGCGGGGCTTGCGCATGGACAGCAGCGCGGAGAGCGGATCCGCCGGAGGCCCTTCGGTGAGCCCCTCGGTGAGATCGAGCTCCAGCACGAGCGGGGCGGTGCGCCGCTGGCGAAGCTTGTCGACGGTTTCGAAGATCGCCTTGCCTGGGTCCATATTTCACACCCTAAGCGACATGTCCCTCTCCGGGGCGGCACCCCGGAGAGGGACGGCGATCAGTCGATCCTTACTTGTTGACGTGCCGGTAGAGGAAGACGGCCGACTTCTTCAGCTGTGCCGTCGTCGCCTTGCCGGTCCGGTACTTCTCGGCGATCGTGATCGCCTTCTTCAGCGTGGTCGTGCCGTGCACCTTGGCCGAGGAGTTGTACACGCCGTGCGCGTAGTTCAGCCACGCGGCCAGCAGTTCCCGGTCGAGCAGCGCCTTGCCCGCCTTCGACTTCGTCTTCAGCACCTTGTACGCACGGGCCAGGGTGTCGGCCTTGGTCGCCTCGGGGAAGACCTTGCTGCCGTTCTGCGCGATGGACAGGTAGCAGATCAGCGTCTTGTCCGACAGCGAGCCCTTGTTCTTCAGCATCTCCGTGGCCCACGCCTTGGAGCTGAGCGGCTTGGTGCCCTTGCCGCGCTCACAGGTGTCGGGGACCGGCTCCGGGTTCGGGTCGATCGAGATCGGGTCCGGGTCCGGCTGCGAGGTCGGCGTCTTGGTCGGCGTGGGGGTGGGCGTCGGCGTGACCGTGGCCGTGGGGGTCGGCGTGGGCGTCACGGTCGGCGTCACCGTGGGGGTGGGCGTCGGCGACTGGGTCGGCTTCGGCGGGGTGCCCTTGGCCAGGTCGATCCGCGGCGTGGTGACCTGGGGGCCGCCGGCCGAGTAGGTGATCGGCTTGCCGGTGGTGCGGAGCTTGGCCAGGATCTGCGCGGGGCCGTAGGCCGGGTAGGCCTGCTTCACGACGGCGAAGGCGCCCGCGACGTGCGGGGCGGCCATCGAGGTGCCGTTCTTGTTGCCGTAGGCGTCGTCCGGCACCGAGGAGTTGATGCCGACGCCCGGCGCGAACAGGTCCAGCAGCCTGCCGCGGTTGCTGAACGGCGCGACGGCGTCGCCGTCGTCGGTGGCGCCCACGGTGACGGCGGAGGAGATGCAGGCGGGGCTGCTGACGCCGTTCTGGAAGGCGGAGTTGCCCGAGGCGATGACCGTGGCCACACCGAGCGCCGCGAGCGCGTCGATGTTCGGCTTGATGGCCGCGGCGTCCACATTGGCGTCACAGTGCGCGGTGAACTTCTGGTTGCCGCCCAGGCTCATGTTGACCGCGACGACGTTGTTCGCCGTGGCGACCGTCGCCAGGTACTCCAGCGCCAGCTTCTGGTCGGAGTTGAAGCTGAGGTAGCAGGGCGCCGGGATGCCGAAGCCCTCACAGACGCTCGCGGTGACGATGCGGCTGAAGACCTGGATCGGCAGGATCTTGGCCTCGGGGGCCACGCCGTTGGCCGGGGCGCCCTCGGTCTTCTTGCCGGCCGCGATGCCGGCCACGTGGCTGCCGTGCGAGCACTGGTTGACGCCACCGGCGATGCACCGCTCGGTCTCGGCGTTGGCCGCGCCCGCCCCGATCTGCTCGCTCTGCTTGTTCGGGCAGAGCGACTCGGACTCGTACTCGCTGTTCTTGAAGTTCGATGAGAAGCACGCGTCGCCGACCAGCCGGCCCGCGAGGAAGGGGTGGTCGCTGTCGACACCGGTGTCCAGGACGGCGACGGTGTAGCCCTTGCCGGTCCAGCCGGCCTCGTTGGCCTTGTCCGAGCCGATGAGCTTGGTGCTGACGTCGAGCGTGGGCGCGCTGAGCTCGTCCTTCGTGATGGACTTGATGCGCTTGTCGTCCTTCAGCGCCGCGAGCGTCGTCGCGTCCACCTCCGCGACGAAGAACTTCGCCGAGGCGTCCTTCTCGATCACGTCGGTCTTGGCGGAAGCGTCTTCTGCCTTGGTCGCGACGGCCTTGACGCTGGCGCCGGGCGCCAGCTCGATGATCGCGCGGACGGTCTCCGTCTTCGCTTCCTGCTTTAACTCCGCGCTGACGACCGGGTCAGCGGTGGCCGCCTGGGCGGCCGGGGCCACCACGAGGGCGGCCGAGGTCGCCGCCAGCGCGACCGCGCCGGCGAGCAGAGACCGTAGTCTCACTGTTCCTCCGAGGGTAGGCGCCCGCCCGGACACACGGGCAGGCGTGAGGCAGTGGGACGCCGTCAGCGGCGCGGCGCGCCGAAGCAGAGCTCTGATATTGGAAAGCCCCCCAATAGCTCATGCGCCGATTTGACTGATGACAGCCGGAAAAATCCCCACATGTGATGGTCGTGGGGCCTGAGCTTACTGAGGGGCCTGCGAGGTTTGGGAGTTTGAGATGGCTCCGTTATGCGGATATCGGCAGTTCCGGATGATTAGCTGCTCTTTAGGGTTTTTGTGGATTTTGTAAGCTGGGCTGTCGAGGACTTGGCGCTCAGGCGGACCTTCTCCGCGGACTGGAGGGCCTGGAGGGTGCCGGTGCCGTTCGACCAGTTCAGCCAGCCCCTCAGCAACGCCGCGTCCAGCTTGGCCCGTGCGCCTGACGTGCCCTTCAGTACCCGGTACGCCGTTCCCAGCGACGAGGCCTTGGTCACCTCGGGGAAGACCTTGCTGGCCTTGCCGACCATGCGCAGGTAGCAGGTGAGCGTGGCGTCCGGGATCGTGCCGCTGCTGCGGTGGATCTCCACGGCCCACTGCTTGCCGGTCAGCTTCTTGCCGGCCGTACCCCGCTTGCAGACGGCCGCGGGCGGGGTGGCCTTCACGGTCACGGTCACCGTCACGGTGGGCAGCGGGACGGGACTGGGCTGGGGGTTGTCCGGCTGGGGCTCGGGGGAGGGGCCGCTGGGGTCGGGGTCGGGGTTGTCCGGACCGGGGTTCTCCGGGTCCGGGTTCTCCGGGTTTCCCGGCGTGGGGGTCTGCTCGATCGGCGGGCCGGGGGTGGCGCCGGTCAGTGCCGCCTGAAGGTCGAGGCGCGGAGTGGTGACACCGTCGTAGGTGTAGGGGCGGCCGGTCGTCCTCAGCTTCTCGATCAGCTCCGGCATCGGCGTCTGCGGGTTCTGCGCCTTCAGTACGGCCAGCGCCCCCGCCACATGCGGCGCGGCCATCGAGGTCCCGCTGTAGGACGTCATCTGGTCGTCAGGGACCGACGAGTCGATGTCCACGCCCGGCGCGAACAGGTCCAGCAAGGCACCGCTGTTGGAGAAGTCGGCGATCCTGTCGCCGTCGTCGTTGGCGCCGACGGCCACGGTCGAGGAGACGCAGGCCGGGAAGGAGGCGCCGGTGAAGGACTCGTTGCCCGCGGCGACCACCGTGGCCACGCCCTTCGCCAGCAGGTCGTCGACCTTGGGCTTGAACGCGGCGCCCTCCTCGCCGGTGTCGCACGAGGCCGGCGTCGGCCAGCCGCCGAGGCTGAGGTTGACCGCGGCGATCGGGCGGGTGGCGGCGAGCGTGGCGACGTGGTCCATGGCCAGGCGCAGCGAGGACTCGAACGCCGCCAGGCACGACGGCTCGCCACAGACCTCCGCGTCGTTGATGCGGCTGAACACCTGAACCGCGATGATCCCGGCCCCGGGCGCCACGCCGCCGCTGCCCGCGGCGATGCCGGCCACATGGGTGCCGTGGTCGCAGATGTTCGCGCCGCCGAGCATGCACTTGCCGATCTCGACGTCGGCCGCGCCGGGGCCCAGCTGGGTCGTCGAGCCGTTCGGGCACAGCGACTCCACGCCCTGGTCGACGGCCGAGAAGCAGGCTTCGTCGACGATGCGGTTCTGGAAGAACGGGTGGTCGCGGTCGATGCCGGTGTCCAGGACGGCGATCGTCTGGCCGGTGCCGGTGAAGCCCTGCGCGTGGGCCTGGTCGGCGCCGATCTGCTTGAGGCTGGAGGAGAGCGTGGGCGGGTAGGCGCGGTCGCGGCGGACGGCGGTGACCCTCGGGTCCTCGGCTAACTTCGCGAGCTCTTCCGCGGTGCCGTTCACGACCACGAACGGCTGCGTCGCCGGCTGGAGAACGACCTCCACGTCGCTCTGCGCGGCGGCGCCGGCGATCGGGGCGTTCTGGGCCGGGTCGGTCAGTTCGACGATGGCGCGTACCGGGCCCGTGCCGACGGCGATGCCCTCTTCGAGCTTGTCGGAGACCGGGGGCGGATCGTCGGCGAAAGCGGGGGTGGCCGGGAGTACGGCGAGCAGGGCCGCTGCCGCGATCAGGCGTCGAAGTCGCACTCGTCCTCCGATGGGGATGATCTCGGAGTTTAGGGGGATTTGCCCCGCAAGCCCAGAGGGAGCCCTGAGGTGGTGCGCGCAATCTGAGGCCCCCTCGCCTGGCAGGGGGCTGAGGGGGCCTCAGATTGCTGGGGGGAAGCGTAAGGATGACCGGCTTGTCGGGGCAATGGGTGAAGATCCCTTTTAAGCCTCGCTTGAGCTTCCGTTAAGGTGCCTCTTCCGAGCCCTCCTCAAGTTCTGCGGGCTCGGGAGAGCCGGCGGGCGGGCCTTCGCTGTGGAGCCACACCGCGCCCAGCGGCGGCACCCGCAGCACTGTCGAGTACGGCAGGCCATGCCGCGACTCCTCGACCGCCTCGACCCCGCCGAGGTTGCCCACCCCGCTGCCCGCGTACTCGTAGGCATCGGTGTTGACGACCTCTTCCCACCGCCCGCCGTACGGCAGGCCGAGCCGGTAGTCCTCGTGCGGGGCCCCGCTGAAGTTGACCACGCACGCCACCGCCGCCCCGTCGGCCGCGTAACGGACGAAGGAGAAGGTGTTGCCGGAGGCGTCGTCGGCGTCGATCCACCGGAACCCCTCCGGCGAGCAGTCCTGCTCCCACAGCGGCGGCGTCCGCCGGTAGACCTCGTTGAGGTCGCGCACCAGCTTCTGCACGCCCTTGTGCCCGTCGAACTCCAGCACCCACCAGTCGAGCCCGCGTTCCTCCGACCACTCCGAGCCCTGGCCGAACTCGCCGCCCATGAACAACAGCTGCTTGCCCGGATGCGCCCACATGAACGCCAGCAGCGCCCGCAACTGCGCGAAGCGCTGCCACTCGTCGCCGGGCATCTTGCCGAGCAGCGAACCCTTGCCGTGCACGACCTCGTCGTGGGAGAGCGGGAGCACGAAGTTCTCGCTGTAGGCGTACATGAGCGAGAACGTCATCTGATGGTGGTGGTACTGGCGGAACACCGGCTCGTGCCGGAGGTAGGCGAGCGTGTCGTGCATCCAGCCCATGTTCCACTTGAAGCCGAAGCCGAGGCCGCCCAGGTGAACCGGCCGGGAGACCCCGGGCCAGGCGGTCGACTCCTCAGCCACGGTCGAGATGCCCGGCGTCTCCCGGTAGGCGACGGCGTTCATCTCCTTCAGGAACTCCACCGCGTCGAGGTTCTCCCGCCCGCCGAACACGTTGGGCGTCCACTCGCCCTCGCGGCGTGAGTAGTCGAGGTAGAGCATCGAGGCCACCGCGTCCACGCGCAGCCCGTCGATGTGGAACTCCTTGAGCCAGTAGACCGCGTTGGCCACCAGGAAGTTGCGGACCTCGGTGCGGCCGAAGTCGAAGACGTAGGTGCCCCAGTCGGGGTGCTCGCCGCGGGCTGGGTCGGCGTGCTCGTACAGCGGGGTGCCGTCGAAGCGGGCCAGCGCCCACTCATCCATGGGGAAGTGCGCGGGCACCCAGTCGAGCAGCACGCCGATCCCGGCCTGGTGCAGCCGGTCGACGAGGTGCCGGAACTCGTCCGGCGTCCCGAAGCGCGCGGTCGGCGCGTAGTAGGAGGTGACCTGATATCCCCAGGAGCCGCCGAAGGGATGTTCGGCCACCGGCATCAACTCGACATGCGTGAAGCCCATCTCGCTGACATAATCCGTCAGCTGTTCGGCCAACTCGCGATAACCAAGTCCGGGCTTCCACGAACCGAGATGCACCTCGTACACGCTCATCGGCCGCCGCTGCGCCGGCTCGGCGGCGCGCCCGTCCATCCACCGCGCGTCGTCCCAGGTGTAGCGCGACTCCTCGACCACCGAGGCGGTCTGCGGCGGAGTCTCGGTCCGCCTGGCCATCGGGTCGGCCTTGTCGCGCCACACCCCGTCGGCTCCGAGGATCTGGAACTTGTAGCGCTGCCCCGCCCCCACACCCGGCACGAACAGCTCCCACACCCCCGATCGCCCCAGCGAGCGCATCGGATGCCCGGCACCGTCCCAGTGGTTGAAGTCGCCCACCACCCTGATGCCGCGCGCGTTGGGCGCCCAGACGGAGAAGGCGGTGCCCTCCGCCTCCTCGTGGGTCATCACCCTCGCGCCCAGCGCCTCCCAGAGCCGCTCGTGGCGGCCCTCGCCGATCAGGTGCAGGTCGATCTCGCCCAGCGTGGGCCAGTAGCGGTAGGGGTCCTTCGTCTCGTACGGCTCGCCGCCCCCATAGCGGATCCGCAACGTATACCCCGGGACCTTGTCCAGGCCGGGCACCATGACCTCGAACACCCCGTGCGCCACGTGCTCCATGACATGCGAACCACCGTCGTCGAGCACCACCTCCACCCGCTCGGCCAGCGGGCGCAGCGTACGGAAGGTGACCCCGCCGCCGCCGGGGTGGGCGCCGAGGATGGAATGCGGATCATGATGTGCCCCGCCCGCGAGGCGGTCGAGCTCTGTCCTCATCGGCATGCTCCCCACAGTGCCCTACGACGGCCGTCTGCCTCAGCCCCTGCCCGCTTTCACGATGGGAATCCCCGAAAGTGCGAAATCACGGCATCAGAATGCAGATGACCTGGTGCCCAGGTATTCGACATACTGACGCAACCCCCACCGGAACGCACGAGGACCCGCCATGCAACCCCCCAACCCCATGCGCCGCGTGCGGCCCGTCCGTGGCCCGGCCACGCTCGCCGTCGCCCTGCTCATCGCCGACTCCGTGGCCGGCCTGGCCGCGGCCGGCGTCGACCTGTGGGTCGCCGGGCTCATGGACCAGGTCGCCGCCGATCTCTTCTCCGTCACCGAGGCCGAGCTGACCTGGGCGGACGTGATCTGGGCCGGGTCGGGTCTGGTCGAGATGGCCGCCCGCGTGGCCGCCATCGCCGGATTCCTGTTCTGGCTCTTCCGCGTGCGCGACAACGCCGAGGCGCTCAGCCCCGAGTCCCACCAGCACTCGCGTACGTGGCTCGTGCTCGGCTGGCTCGTGCCCGTCGTCAACCTCTGGTTCCCCAAGCAGATCGTGGACGACATCTGGATCGTCTCCACGCCCGGAAGGGTCCACGGCGTCGGCCTCATGCACGCTCGCCGTCCCGGCCTGGTGTGGGCCTGGTGGCTGGCGTGGCTCTGCGGCTGGCTGGGCTCGAACGTGGCCGGGCGGCTGCTGTTCGCCGGGGAAGATCCGGAGAGCCTCGCCCGCGCCGCCCGGTTCGACGTGTTCAGCATCGCGCTGTACTGGATCGCCGCCGCGCTCGCCATCGCGGTCATCCTGAGGATCACGGCCATGCAGGAGGCCGGTCGTGCCGCGGCTAGTGCGGGTTCTTCGCCGTCACATCTCTTGGCGTGATGCGGAAGCCCTGCCAGTGGACCGGCATCGGGTCGGCGTCCTCGTCTCTGGCGACGTGGTGGTAGCCGACGTTCACCCAGATCACCGGGTCCTTGACGCGCTCGCGGCCGGCGTACTGGTCGACGGACTTGCCGCATTTGGGAGCCACGTTGTAGGTGGCCAGGCGTTCGCAGGAGCGGTACTGGGTCACGTAGAGGTCGGCGCGGGTGAACGCCTCGTCCGACGGGCCGCGGTACTGCGCGCTGTCGGAGTTGTTGATCTCCCAGCTGACCGGGTGGAGATCGGTGTTGCGCACCTTCGGATCGACCACGCGCCACCAGCGCATCCGCCGGTTGACCGCCTTGGTCTCGCGGCGTAGGACGGTCCGCTTCAGCGCCCGCTTCTTCGTCCTGTCGCCCGCGAAGTCGTACTGCTCCACGACGTCGCGGGAGGCGCCCTGGATGTCGAAGTCCATCCGCCAGAACACGTTGTGGCTGTGGGACTCCTCGAAGTGCCTGCCGCCCACCCCGATCGGCCAGCCGTGCTTGGGCGCCGTCGTGGTGCCCGCCAGCGAGCCGGTCGCGCCCACGCGCGGCGTGATCGAGCCGTCGTCGCCGAAGACGAACTCGGCGATGTAGGTGTACCAGCCCACCTGGTAGGCCGACAGCACCACGAGCTCGCGCCCCTGCTTCGACCTGCGCAGCGCCGGGTCGCCGAAGCCGTCCTTGAGGTAGGCGTGGCCGCGCGGCCTGGTCGTCACGCACACGACCTGCCGGCGCCGCTCGCCGCCCGGGCAGTCGGCGTCGGTGAGCGGGATCGCCGCCGACCCGAGCGAGCCGATGTCGTGGTAGCGCGGCTCGCCCGAGTCGTACGGCACGTGGATCTGCGCCAGCGCCGCGCTCCGCAGCACGCTCACGGCCGGCGAGCCCTTGGGCACGTACGTGACCCGGTTGAGCGTCAGCCCCTCGATCGTGCGCATTTCCCAGCACAGCCGCCAGCGCGCGCCGCCGGGAAGCTCCCGGTCGATCAGGTACGGCGAGCCGCACGGACGCTCCGCGGGAGCCGTACCGGAGGCGAGGGGTGTGACGGAACCGGCGGCGGCCACGAAGACCGCCAGAGCGAGTTGCAGGAACAAGTCACCACTCCAGGGTGTGAACCTTCTTGGCGGACAGGTCGATGACGATGCGGCTGGTGTCGAGGTGCTTGCCGTCGGGCAGCCGGACGAACAGCCGCACGCACCGGTGGGTGACGCACGGCCCGCCGGGCTGGGAGTAGATGAGCCCGCGCAGCCCCAGGTCGGCGGCCGAGCGCAGTTCGCGGCCCGCGGCCTTGGCGTAGGCGCGCCGTACGCCCTTGCCGAGCTTGGGGTGGGCAAGCAGCAGTTCGGCGGCGGCCGTCTCCTCACGGCGCGACGGCGGCGGCTGCACGCCCTTGCCACGGGTCTCCCTGACGATCTTGTTGGCGCCGAGGTCGACCGTGCGCACGATGAGCGAGTCGTCGGCGTAGTCGTAGAGGTAGGCCTCCGCCCGCCGCTCGTCCTCGGCCTTGTCGTCGTCGCGCTCGACGTAGAGCAGTTCGACGCGGCCGGCCTTCATGTGCTCGTGGGAGGGCCCGGTCGCGATCACGCCCGCGCGGCTGATCTCGCCGGGGGTCAGCGGGTCGCCCGGCGAGGGCGCCGTCCGCGCGGTCCGCGCGGCTTCCGGGGCGTCTTCGCCGGCCAGCAGCACGGCCGCGCCGGCGAACAGCGAGATTCCGGTGGCCGCGGCCGCCACCACAACAACGCGCCGCATGCCGCCTCCTTTACCCTTCGTTAGACAATGCCTACGAAGAGTAGTGGTTGGCGGTGTTGTCCCGGCCGGCAATCGCCGATATCAGGTTGACCTCAAGTCGAGTTGAGCTTTTATCGTCTATTTGCATGAACATGAAACGTGCCGGTCGTCGCGAGTGGACCGGTCTGGCGGTCCTGATCCTGCCGACCCTGCTGATCTCCATTGACGTGTCCGTCTTGCATCTGGCCGTTCCCGCGCTGACCGAGGACTTGCGGCCCAGCGCCGCCCAGCTCTTGTGGATCAACGACATCTACGGCTTTCTCATCGCCGGCTTTCTGATCACGATGGGCAACATCGGCGACCGGATCGGCCGCCGCAAACTGCTGCTGATCGGCGGGGCCGCCTTCGCCGCCGCCTCCGTGCTGGCCGCCTACGCGCCCAGCGCCGAGTTGCTCATCGCCGCGCGCGCCCTGCTCGGTGTCGCCGGCGCCACGCTGATGCCCTCGACGTTGTCGCTGATCAGGAACATGTTCCACGATCCGGCCCAGCGCACGGCCGCGATCAGCCTGTGGATGACCGGCTTCACCGCGGGCATGGTGCTCGGGCCCGTCGTCGGCGGGGCGTTGCTGGAGAACTTCTGGTGGGGGTCGGCGTTCCTGCTGGGCGTGCCGGTCATGGCGATCCTGCTGGTCGCCGGGCCGTTGCTGCTGCCCGAGTACCGCGCGCCGAGCAGCGGCCGCGTCGACGTGGCCAGCGTGGTGCTCTCCGTCGCCGCCGCGCTGCTGGCCATCTACGGGGTCAAGGAGATCGCCACGTACGGCCCCACCTGGCCGGCCGCCGCCACCCTCGTCGTGGGCCTGGCCCTGGCCGCCGTGTTCATCCGCAGGCAGCGTGGGCTCGCCGACCCGCTCCTGGACATGAAGTTGTTCGCCGAGCGCCGGTTCAGCGCCGCGCTCGGGACGCTGATGCTCGTCATCCTGATCGGCCCGCCGCTGGGCCTGCTGGCCGGGCAGTATCTGCAGCTCGTCGAGGGACTGTCCCCGCTGCAGGCGGGGCTCTGGGCGCTGCCCCCGAGCGTCGCCGTGATCATCGGCTTCCTGGTCGCGCCGCTGCTGACCAGGAAGATCCGTCCCGGATACGTGGCCGGCGGCGGGCTGGTCATCGGCGCGGCAGGCGTCGCCCTGCTCACCCAGGTGGACGCGGGCGGCGGCGTCGCGCTCCTGGTCGGCGGCCAGGTGCTGTTCTTCCTGGGCGCCTCGCCGCTGCTGGTCGTCGGCACCGACCTCGTCGTGGGCGCCGCCCCGCCGGAGCGGTCGGGATCGGCCGCCGCGCTGTCGGAGACCGGCCAGGAGTTCGGCGGCGCGCTGGGGCTCGCCGTCTTCGGCAGCATCGCCGCCGCCGTCTACCGGGGCAGCCTGGAACTGCCCGACGGCGTGTCACCGCGGGCGGCCCTCGACACGCTGGGCGGGGCCCTGTCCGCCGCGCGGGACCTCCCCGCGGACACCGGGACCGCGCTGGCGAGCGCCGCCCGCGAGGCGTTCACCACCAGCGTCAACGTCGCCGCCGGTGCCGGGGCAGTGGTTCTCCTGGCCGCGGCCCTGCTGTCGGCCGTGGCCCTGCGCATGGTCCCGCCGACGAGCGCCCAGCCGAGCGAGGAGCCGGAGCACGCCCCGGAGGAGCGGCCCGTTCCCGATCAGGTGGCCCGGTAGGCCAGGTCGAGAACGTCGGACAGGGGCAGGGCGGCCCCGCGGGCGCGCGCCGACATGTACGGCTGCTCGCCCAGCCCCGCCAGCGCATGGGCGGCGATCCGGTCCACGTCGCCCCGCTCGCCCGGCGGTAGTGGCGCCCCGGATCCCTCCCGCAGCGCGGTCGCCTGCCCCAGCAGCACCGCCGCCTGCTCATGACGTCCCTGGAGCGTCCTGGCCCCGGCCACACCCTCCAGGGACAGCGCGATCGCCCGGGGGTCACCCACGGCCCGCGCCGCGGCCAGCCCGTCGAGATGCGAGGCGACCGCGACGTCCGCATGCACCAGCACAGCGGCACGCGGATCACCGCCCAACCCCGCGCCACCTGGACCAGAGCCGACCCCCGCGCCACCTGGACCACCGCCAAGCCCAGCGCCTCCTGGACCAGCGCCCAACCCCGCGCCACCTGGACCGGCTCCAAAGCCCGAACCGCCCTGACCCGTGCCGAAGGCCGCGTTGTCCTGGCCCGTCGCGGCGGTCAGGACGGCGTGGCCGCGTAGTTCGGCGATGAAGCCGAGCTCGGCCAGGATCAGTGCGGCCCCCGGCTCGCCGGCCACCTCGCGCACCCAGCCCAGCCAGCGCCGCAGGTGCCGCTCGGCGTCGTCCAGCCGCCCCTGCCGCCGGGCCGACAGCGCGAGACCGACCTCGGCGTCCTCCTCCGCCGGCCGGTTGGCCTGCTCGACCGCGCGCCTGCGGGCCCGTTCGTGGTAGTCGTCGGCCAGCGCGTAGTCGCCCTCCAGCAGCGCGATCCGCCCGAGCTTGGACAGGATCGAGGTGACGTCGCTCCACAACCCGAGCTCCTCGGCCACCCGCAGCCCCTCGCGCCGCAGCTCGGCCGCCCGCGCGTAGTCACCGACGATCTCGGCCAGCGAGCTGAGCACCTCGGTGGCGCGTGTCTGCCCCCACCGGTCACCGGCGAGCTTGAACAGCTCCAGGCTCCGCTCGGCGTCGGCCCGCAACTCGGCCAGTTCACCGCGCAACATCGCGCGCTTGGCCCGCACGCTGAGCGCGGCGGCCTCGCCCCACGTGTCGCCGATCTCCACGAACGTCTCCAGCGCCGGGCCGATCAGCGAGTCGCTGCACTCCGGGCTCTCGAACCCGAACAGCGCCATCCCCAGGAACCACCCCAGCCTGGCCCGCTGCCCGGGATCGTCGATCTTGCCCAGCTGGGCGGGATCGAGGTCGACGGGATCGCCCATCGACATCGCCACCCCGGCCCACCACATCCGCGTCTGCGGCTCCTCGGCCAGCGACAGCGCCATCTCCAGCGACCGGCGTGCCTCGCCCAGCCTGCCGCGCAGCACCCAATACCAGGCCAGCGCCCGCACGAGGCGGTGCGCCTGCCCGGCCAGCCCCATCGCGGCCGCGGTGTCGAGCGCCGCGCGCAGGTTGGCGGCCTCGGTGTCGAGCGTGTCGAGCCAGCGTTGCTGGTCATGCCCGCGCAGGTACGGCTCGGCCCGCTCGGCCAGCGCGACGTGGTGGTCGAGGTGGCGCCGGCGTACCAGGTCGGACTCGCCCGCCTCCGCCAGCCGTTCGGCCGAATAGGCGGCGACGGACTCCAGCAGCCGGAAGCGCGCCCCGCCCACCACGAGCGAGCGGTCGACCAGCCTGGCCAGCAGGTCGAGCACGTCGAGGCCCGGCTCCGCGCACACCTGCTCCGCCGCCTCCAGCGTGCACCCGTCGGCGTGTACGGCCAGCCGCCGCAACACCAGCCGCTCCGGCTCGCTCAGCAGGTCCCAGCTCCAGTCGATCATCGCCCGGAGCGTCCGCTGCCGCGCCGGCGCGTCCCGCATCCCGGTGCTGAGCAGCCGGAACCGGTCGTCCAGCCGGTCGGCGAGCTGGCGCGGGGACAGGGCGCGCGCCCGCGCGGCGGCCAGCTCGACCGCCAGCGGGATTCCGTCGAGGCGGGCGCAGATCTCGGCCACGGCGGCGTCGCCGGCCAGCCCGCCGCCCGCGCGCACGCTGAACAGCTCGATCGCCGCATCCGGCGTGAGCGGCGGCACGCTCCAGGCGCTCTCGCCGCTGACCCGCAGCGTCTCCTGACTGGTGGCCAGCACGCGCAGCTCGGGCGCGGCCTGCAACAGGTGGCGGGTCAGCGGCGCGACCTGCTCGACCACGTGCTCGCAGTTGTCGAGGACGAGCAGGGCGCGCTTGCCGGACAGGGCGGCGGCGACCCGGTCGGCGACGGACTCCTGCCCGTGGTCGGGCAGCCCGAGCACCTCGCCCACGATCGCCGCCACGCACCGGTCGTCGCGCCGCGGGCGCACGGGCGCCAGTTCGACCAGCCAGGTGCCGTCGGGGAAGGACTGGGCCGACGCGGCGGCGGCGGCCAGGGCCAGCCTGGTCTTGCCGACGCCGCCGGGGCCGGTCAGCGTGACCAGGCGGTTGTCGGCCAGGAGCGCGCGTACCTCGGCCACGGCCTCGTCGCGGCCGATGAGGTCGGTGAGCGGGGCGGGCAGGTTGCTCTGGGCGCGCGTGGGCGCCTGCAGGGCCGGGTCCTGGCGCAGGATCCGGGCGTGCAGGTCGGCGAGCTCGGGTGACGGGTCGAGGCCCAGCTCTTCGGCCAGGCGTTCGCGCAGGTCGGAGTAGGCGGCCAGGGCCTCGCTCTGGCGGCCCTGCCGGTAGAGGGCGCGCATGTGGGCGGCACGCAGCCGTTCGCGCAAGGGGTGCTCGGCCACCAGGTCCGCGACCTCGACCGGCTCGCCGAGGGTCAGCCGCACCTCGGCCAGCTCCTCCAGGGCCGACAGGCGCTGCTCCTCCAGCTTGGCCGCCGCCGGGCGCACCACGTCGTGGTCGGACTGCCCGGCGAAGGCGGGCCCGCGCCACAGGCCGAGCGCCTGGACCAGCGCGTCGGCCCGTGCCCGGGCGTCGGGCGCGGGCGTGGCGAGCAGCGCCTGGAAACGTTCGGCGTCGACGGCCTCTGCGGGCACGTCGAGCACGTATCCGGCGGCGCGGAACTTGATCGCGTCGCGGTCGGCCAGCGCCCCGCGCAGCTGGGACACCTTGACCCGCAGCGCGGCGAGGGCGTCACGCGGCGGCCGCTCGCCCCACAGCTCCTCGACCAGCCGGTCGGCGGAGACCGGCCGCCCACGGTGCACCAGCAGCCCCGCCAGCAGCAGCCGGACCTTCGCCTCCCGCACGGTGAGCGGCTCCCCGGTGGCCGCCCACACCTCCAGGGGCCCCAGCACCCCGAACCGCATAATCCCCCCATAACTCGCTCAGAAGCCGACCATAACCCCATGCCAGCACGCTGGAGCCATGACTGAGATTTCGATCGTCGGCCTGGGCCTCATGGGCACCGCACTCGCCGAGACCCTGCTCAAGGCCGGGCATGAGGTAACCGTATGGAACCGCACCGACAGTAAGACGGAACCCCTGGTCGCGATGGGTGCCAGGCGCGCCGCGAACCTCGCGGAGGCGGTGCGGCCCGGGTCGCTGGTGATCGTGTGCGTCCTCGACTACGACGCCGTCCACGGGCTGCTCGGGGAGACGGATCTGCGGGGTGTGACGCTGGTCAACCTGACCAGTGGGCGGCCGGAGGAGGCCCGCCGTACCGCGGAGTGGGCCGGAGCGCGTGGCGCCGGCTACCTCGACGGCGGTGTGATGGCGGTTCCCCAGATGATCGGCGCGCCCGGGGCACTGATCCTTTACAGCGGCTCCAGGGAGGTGTTCGACCGCTTCGCCGAGCCGCTGGGGCAGCTCGCCGAGGCGCGGTTCGTGGACGCGGACCCCGGGCTCGCGCCGTTGCTGGACATGGCCCTGCTGACCGGCATGTACGGGCAGATCGCGGGCATCACGCAAGCGTTCGCGCTGGTGCGCTCGGCCGGTCTGCCGACGGGCGACTTCGCCTCGACGCTGCTGGTGCCGTGGTTGCGCGCGATGGGCGAGCTGGCGCACCGCTGGGCGGAGGAGGTCGACGCCGGGCAATGGGGCACGGACGTGTCCAACCTGGGAGTGAACAAGGTCGCCCTCGACAGCATCGTGCTGGCCACCCGCGAGCAGGGCATCGAGGACAACCTGCTGGCCCCGCTCAAGCACCTTGTGGACAGGCGGGTCGCCGGCGGCCACCCGGACCATGGCCTGCAGAGCCTCGTCGAGGAGCTCCACCCCGGCCGTTAGCCGAAGGCGGCCAAGGGGATGGAGATCCAGGAGGGGCGGTTACGCGCCTCGTAGACCACCTCGTAGACGGCCTTGCCCAGCTCGAAGGCGCGCAGCAGCGGCACCTGGGCCGCGTCCAGGTTGCCGCCGCCGTTCTTGTACCCGGTCAGGAACGCCTCCCGGTTGTGCGCGGACCAGTCGGCTGCCCGGGGCTCCAGGCGGTCCGCCTCGGGGTGGCCGGCCAGCAGGTGGCGGGCGGCGTAGTCGAAGGAGCGCAGCATCCCCGCCACGTCCCGCAGCGGCGAGGACAAGGCCTTGCGCTCGCCCAGCGGCTGGCCGGGCTCGCCCTCGAAGTCCAGGATGATCCACTCGGTGGTCGTGCGCATGACCTGGCCGAGGTGGTAGTCGCCGTGCACGCGCTGGATGGGCACCTCGACGGCCACTTCGTCCAGGTCCTGGAAGGCGGCCTCGATCGGCCCGGCGTGCTCGCGCAGCACCGGCACCTCCGCGATGGCCCGGCCCAGGCGGCGGCGGAAGTCCTCGGCCATGCGCTTGATCTCGTGCGGCTCCACGGTCGAGGTCGGGAAGGCGGCGGCCAGCTCCCCGTGGATGCGCGCGGTGGCGGCGCCCAGCCGTTCCGCCTCGGCGGCGAAGTCGCCGCCCGCCTCCGCGGCGAGCACGCGCTCGCCGGACTCGGCCACGGGCTCGGGCATCGCGTAAAGATCACGTACGCTGGTGAGGGCCAGGTCCCAGCCGTCGTTGGCGGTGGACAGGAACTCCTGCATGATCGCGAACGTGGTCGCGGTCCCGTCGAGTTCCCCCTCGATCCACCCGTACGGCTGCGCGATGTGCGGCGCGTTCCTGGCCGCCAGGGCCCGGACGATCTCCAGCTCGGGGTTCACGCCGGGGATGAGCCGCCGGAAGAGCTTGCAGATGTACGCGTCGCCGTACACCAGAGAGGTGTTGGACTGTTCGGCGCCCAGCACGAGGCTGCGCGGCGAGGTGTCGACGGCGACGCCGGGGATGTGGCGCAGGCGCAGGCCGCCGGCTGAGGCGTTGCGGGCCATGCCGTCGAGCAGCCAGCCGGTGCGGTCGGCGTCGTGCGCCGCGTCGTAGTGGTACCTGTCGTCGATGACGCCGATCAGGGCGTGCGACAGCCTCTCCGGGAGTTCGTCACGGATGCCGAGCAGGAGCTGGTAGCGCTCGCGTGAGCCGTCCTGCCAGACCGCGAAGATCACGTGCTGGAGTCCGGGCTCCAGCACGACGTCCGAGTCGACCGACACCGAGTCGATCGGGCGCCCCTTGCCGCCGAACCAGCGCTGCTGTGGAAGCCATGCGGCAAGGAGCTGCTCCAGCACGTCTTACTCCTCCTGGGCTCTGGCCGGTGGGAGAGTGAACCAGTAGAACCCATGCCCAGGAAGCGTCAAAAGATACGGAAGTTCGCCAATCGGTGGGAAAGGTACCCCGCCCATGGTCTCGACCGGTGAGACGCCGGTGAATCTGCGCAGGTCCAGCTCGACCGGCTGGGGGAAGCGCGAGAGGTTGTTGACGCACAACATGCGGTCGTCACCCAGTTCGCGCACGAAGGCCAGCACGCTCGGGTTGGAGGAGTTCAGCTCGATGAACTCGCCCAGGCCGAAGACCGGGTGCCGCTTGCGGATCTCGATCATGCGCTTGGTCCAGTGGAGCAGCGAGCCGCCGTTCTTCTGCTGGGCCTCGACGTTGATGGCCTGGTAGCCGTAGATCGGGTCCATGATGACCGGCAGGTAGAGCCGCCCCGGGTCGCAGTCGGAGAAGCCCGCGTTGCGGTCGGGGTCCCACTGCATCGGGGTGCGTACGCCGTCACGGTCGCCGAGCCAGATGTTGTCCCCCATGCCGATCTCGTCGCCGTAGTACAACACGGGCGAGCCGGGCAGCGACAGCAGCAACGCCGTGAACAGCTCGATCTGGTTGCGGTCGTTCTCCAGCAGCGGTGCCAGGCGCCGCCGGATGCCGACGTTGGCGCGCATGCGCGGGTCCTTGGCGTACTCGGAGTACATGTAGTCGCGTTCCTCGTCCGTGACCATCTCGAGCGTCAGCTCGTCGTGGTTGCGGAGGAAGATGCCCCATTGGCAGTTCTCCGGGATCTTCGGCGTCTGGGCCAGGATCTCGGAGATCGGGTAGCGCGACTCCCGTCGTACCGCCATGAAGATGCGCGGCATCAGCGGGAAGTGGAAGGCCATGTGGCACTCGTCGCCGCCGCCCACCGGGTCGCCGAAGTACTCCACCACGTCCGATGGCCACTGGTTGGCCTCGGCCAGCAGGACGCGGTCGGGGTAGAGGCGGTCGACCTCGGCCCGCACCCGCTTGAGGTAGGCGTGGGTCTTCGGCAGGTTCTCGCAGTTGGTGCCGTCCTCCTCGAACAGGTAGGGGATGGCGTCCATGCGGAACCCGTCGATGCCGAGGTCGAGCCAGAACCTCAGGACCTCCAGCATCGCCTCCTGCACGGCCGGGTTCTCGTAGTTGAGGTCCGGCTGGTGGTGGAAGAAGCGGTGCCAGTAGTACTGGCCGCGCACGGGGTCGTAGGTCCAGTTGGACGTCTCGGTGTCGATGAAGATGATCCGGGCGTCCTGGTACTTCTCATCGTTGTCGTTCCAGACGTAGAAGTCGCCGAACGGGCCCTCGGGGTCGTGCCGGGAGGCCTGGAACCAGGGGTGGGCGTCGCTGGTGTGGTTCATCACCAGGTCGGCGACGACCCGCATGCCGCGCTTGTGCGCCTCGTCGACCAGCTTCACGAAGTCCCCGAGGTCCCCGAACTCCGGGAGGATCTTCATGAAGTCGGCGATGTCGTAGCCGCCGTCGCGCAGCGGCGACTCGTACAAGGGCAACAGCCATAGACAGTCGACGCCCAGCCACTGAAGGTAGTCGAGGCGTTGGATGAGGCCCTTGATGTCGCCGGTACCGTCTCCGTTGGAGTCGGCGAAACCCCGGATGAGCACCTCGTAGAAGACCGCGCGTTTGTACCAGTGGGGGTCGCGGGGCTTTTCCTCGTCGAAGGTGTTGGGGATGGCAGCGGAGTTCACGGTGTCTGACAAGTTGGACTCCCCGAAAGGCTTCGTTACCTGTGAGCCGCTCGCACGGTGAAGATGTGCGCCGGGTGGATATGGGGGTCGAGGCGCACGTAGTTCTGCTGCCGCCACCGGTACGACTCACCTGTGAGCTCGTCGTCCACGACGAACTCGGCGTTCCAGTCGAGTCCGAGGGCGGGCAGGTCGAGTTCGACCGTTGCCTCATGGGTGTTGTGCGGATCCAGGTTGATGACCGCCAGGACGACGTCGCCCAAGCCGTGCCGTCGTGTGGCCGTGTCAAAGGCGCCGGGAAGTCGCTTGGAGAAGCAGACCATGTCCGGGTGGTCAACCCTGTGGAAGTGTAGATTACGCAATTCCTGAAGTGCTGGGTGAGCTCTTCGGAACAAATTCAGATGGGTGATGAAGGGGGCGAGACTGCGGCCTTCTCGCTCTGCTGCCACCCAATCGCGTGGTCTGTACTGATATTTCTCACTATCTAGGTATTCTTCGCTGCCCGGCCGTACCGGGACGTTCTCCGCGAGCTCGTACCCCGAGTAGACGCCCCACGTGGGCGAGCACAGCGCGGCGAGGACGGCGCGGATCTTGAACGCGGGCACACCCCCGTGCTGCAGGTACTCGTGCAGGATGTCCGGAGTGTTCACGAACAGGTTCGGCCGCAGGTAGTGCGAGGTCTCGCGGGACAGCTCCGACAGGTAGCTCTCCACGTCCTGCTTGGAGTTCTTCCACGTGAAGTACGTGTACGACTGGTGGTACCCGATCTTCGCCAGCGTCTGGAGCATGGGCGGCCTGGTGAACGCCTCGGCCAGGAAGACCACGTCGGGGTCGGTCGTGTGGACGTCGGCCAGCAGCCGCTCCCAGAACGCCACCGGCTTGGTGTGCGGGTTGTCCACGCGGAAGATCCGCACCCCGTGGTCCATCCAGTGCCGCAGCACCCGCTTGACCTCGGTGTAGATGCCCTCGGGATCCCTGTCGAAGTTGAGCGGGTAGATGTCCTGGTACTTCTTGGGCGGGTTCTCCGCGTACGCGATCGTGCCGTCTGCCCGGATCGTGAACCACTCCGGGTGCTCCTTGACCCACGGGTGGTCGGGGGCGCACTGCAGCGCGAAGTCGAGCGCCACCTCCATCCCCAGCTCGCGGGTGCGTCCGACGAACTCGTCGAAGTCCTCGATGGTGCCGAGGTCGGGGTGGATCGCGTCGTGGCCGCCGTCCTCGGAGCCGATGGCCCAGGGAGAGCCGGGGTCGTCGGGCTCGGGGGTGAGGGTGTTGTTGCGGCCCTTGCGGAAGGCGTGGCCGATCGGGTGGATCGGGGGCAGGTAGACGACGTCGAAGCCCATGCGGGCGACGGCGGGCAGGCGCTTGGCGGCGGTCTGGAAATTTCCGGACTTGCTGATGCCCTCGGCGTCCACGATCGCGCCCTCGGACCGGGGGAAGAACTCGTACCACGAGCCGTACAGGGCCCGGCGCCGCTCCACCCTGATCCGTTGCTGCTTGGACCGTGTCACCAGGTCGCGCAGCGGGTGGGCGGCCAGGAGCGCGGCCGTCTCCGGCAACTGGGCGATCGACAGCCGCGCCCGGGGGTCGAGGTCCTCGTCGCGCAGGGTCGCCGAGACCGACAGCAACGCCACCCGGTGCCCGCACGGGCTCTCGCCGGGCGCGCCCGCCGCCGGCGTGTCGTCGGCCATGGCGGAGGAGGAGGCGGCGGCGGAGGTGGTGGCGGCGGTGGTGGCGGAGGTGGTGCGGGCGGGGCGCAGCGGGTGGGGGCAGTCGGCCGGCCGTACGGCGCGGGCGGCGCGCTCGAACAGGCGCGCGCCCTCCTCGCACATCAGGTCGCTGTCCATCCCGCGCGGGATCTTGATCCCCGCGTCGTGCAGCCACGTGGCGATCGGGTCGCTCCACGCCTCCACGCGGAACTGCCAGTCGCCCTCGTCGGCCAAGGTGACGGGCACCGCCCAGTGATCGGTCCCCTTGCCCTGTTCGAGCATGGGTCTCAGCCGCCCGCGCAGGCCGTCGGGCGAGGTGAGCACGACCCCGGCCGCCACGGCGTCGTGTCCCTCCCGGAACACGGTGGCGGAGATCTCGAAGGTCTCACCAGCTACCGACTTCGCGGGCCACTGCCCGCATCCGACGACAGGCTGGATGTCCGTGATGGGAATTCGTCCGATCATCGCTTCCGTTCTCATGGCTCGGGTCCGCGTAGAGCAGATACGTGGCAGGAACGATCCTTGCATCTCGATGCGGGAGGCGGCGGAAGCCACCCAAGTGTGTCCCCGGGACGGCCATATGGGGGAGTTGCCCCAATAGTCCCGCTTCATGCTTCTGGTCGGTAGGGGGTTTGAAGGGGTATGCGCATGGTGAGGGACTCAGAGGTCCCGATCACCTCGTGCTCGCCCCTTCGACGCCCTAGGGTTCCCAACGTGAGAGCTATCCGCAGGTTCACCGTCCGCACCGTCCTGCCCGCGGAGCTGGCCGCACTCGGCGAGCTCGTCCACAATCTCCGCTGGTCATGGCACCCGGAGACGACGGACCTGTTCGCCGAGGTCGACCCACAGCTGTGGCGTCAGGTCGGGCATGATCCCGTCGCCCTGCTGGGCGCCGTCGACCCCGCCAGACTGCGCGAGCTGGCCGCCGACCGCCGTTTCCTGCGCCGTCTCGCCGACGCAGCCGACGATCTGCGCGAGTACATGACCGCGCCCCGGTGGTACCAGACGCTCTCCGACGCGCCGAGCGCCGTCGCCTACTTTTCTCCCGAGTACGGCATAGCCGCCGCCCTGCCCCAGTACTCCGGCGGCCTCGGCATCCTGGCGGGCGACCACCTGAAGGCCGCCAGCGACCTGGGCGTGCCCATCCTGGCCGTCGGCCTGCTCTATCGCCACGGCTACTTCACCCAGTCGCTGTCCCCCGAGGGCTGGCAGCTGGAGCACTATCCCTCACTCGACCCGGGCGGCCTGCCGCTGACCCTGCTCAAGGACGTACACGTCCGCGTGGGACTGCCCGGCGGACGCACCCTGCACGCCCAGGTCTGGGCGGCCCAGGTGGGCCGGGTGCCGCTGCTGCTGCTCGACTCCGACGTGGCCGAGAACGACGCCGCCGCCCGCGACGTCACCGACCGCCTCTACGGCGGCGGCACCGACCACCGCCTCATGCAGGAGCTCCTGCTCGGCATCGGCGGCGTACGCGCCATCCGCGCCTACTGCGAGATCACCGGTCACCCCGAGCCCGAGGTCTTCCACACCAACGAGGGACACGCCGGATTCCTCGGCCTGGAGCGCATCCGCGAGCTGACCGAGGCCAGGCTGAGCTTCGACGAGGCCCTGGAGGCGGTACGCGCCGGCACCGTCTTCACCACCCACACCCCGGTCCCCGCGGGCATCGACCGCTTCCCCGTCGAGATGATCGAGCGGCAGTTCGGCGGCGACAACTCCTGGCCCACGGTTCCGGTCGACCGCATCCTGGCGCTCGGCGAGGAGGCGGAGCCCGACCGCTTCAACATGGCGATCATGGGCATGCGGCTGGCCCAGCGGGTCAACGGCGTCTCCGAGCTGCACGGCGAGGTCAGCAGGGAGATGTTCCACACCCTGTGGCCGGGCTTCGACCTCGACGAGATCCCGATCGGCTCGATCACCAACGGCGTGCACGCGCCGACCTGGGTGGGCCGCGAGCTCATGGAACTGGCCGGCCGCGAGCTGCCCGCCCTGATCGAGCGGGCCCAGGGCTGGGAGGGCGTACAGAAGATCCCGGACTCCGAGCTCTGGGCGATCCGCGGCATCCTGCGCCGCCGCCTGGTCGAGGGCGCCCGCGAACGGCTGCGCGCCTCCTGGCGGGCCCGGGGCTCCTCCGACGCCGAGCTCGGCTGGATCGACGAGGCACTCGACCCCGACGTGCTGACCATCGGCTTCGCCCGCCGCGTGCCGTCCTACAAGCGGCTGACGCTCATGCTCTCCGACATCGAGCGGCTGAAGACCCTGCTGCTCGACCCGGACAAGCCCGTGCAGATCCTGATCGCGGGCAAGGCCCACCCGGCCGACGAGGGCGGCAAGAAGCTCATCCAGCAGATCGTGACCTTCGCCGACGCCGAGGACGTGCGCCACCGCATCGTCTTCCTGCCCGACTACGACATGGCACTCGGCCAGCTGCTCGTCCAGGGCTGTGACGTCTGGCTGAACAACCCGCTGCGCCCGCTGGAGGCCAGCGGCACCTCGGGCATGAAGTCGGCGCTGAACGGCGGCCTCAACCTGTCGATCCGCGACGGCTGGTGGGACGAGTGGTACGACGGCACCAACGGCTGGGCCATCCCCACCGCCGACGGTGTCACCGACCCCGACCGCCGCGACGAACTGGAGGCGGCCGGCCTCTACGACCTCATCGAGCACCAGGTCGCCGACCGCTTCTACGACCGCTCACCCGAGGGCCTGCCCAGGCGCTGGCTGGAGATGGTCAAGCACACGCTCGCCTCGCTGGGCCCGAAGGTGCTGGCCGGCCGCATGCTGCGCGACTACGTGGTCGGCCTCTACGCGCCCGCCGCCGCATCGGCCCGCGCCCTGTCCGCCGACGGGTACGCGCCCGCCAAGTCGTTCGCCGCCTGGCGGCTGCGGGTGACACGGGCCTGGCCGGGGGTCAGGGTCGAGCACGTTGAGGCGTCGGGTGTCGGCGACACGCCCGAGGTGGGCGCCGCCCTGGACCTGCGCGCCACGATCGCGCTGGGCGACCTCGACCCCTCCGACGTCATGGTGGAGGCGGCCTACGGCAGGGTCGGCCCGCACGACGAGCTGATCCATCCCGGCTACCTGGAGCTCACGCTCGACGGGCACACCGGGGACGACGGCCGCGCCCACTACACGGGCACGATTCCGCTCGACAACACCGGCGCCTTCGGCTACACCGTCCGCGTGGTGCCCTCGCATCCGCTGGCGGTCGCGCGGGCCGAACTCGGGCTCATCGCCGTACCCGAGGAACCCGCGGGTATGACGAACGGCACACTGCGCTGACATTGGCCCCATAATCGATTTTGTGGACGACAGTCGCGACGGCATGCGTGCCGACACCCTGGTGGCCACGGTCCGAGGTGTGCTGCCGTCGCTGACGCCCGCCGCCCAGACCGTGGCCCGGCTGATCCTGGAGGATCCCGCGACCGTGGCGCGCAGCACGATCACCGAGCTGTCGGCCGCTTCCGGCACCAGCGAGGCCACGATCGTGCGGACCGCCCGGCTGCTCGGATTCGCCGGGTACCCGCAGCTGCGCCTGGCGCTGGCGGCCGCCGCGGCCCAGCCGGACCGGCTGGTGCCCGGCGACCTGGCCCCCGACGATCCGCTGTCGGAGGTCATCCACAAGGTCGCCCGCGCCGAGTCCGAGGCGATCAACGACACGGTGGCGCAGCTGACCTCCGAGCGGCTGGGCCTGGTCGTCGACGCGATCGTCGGCGCCCGCCGGGTGGACGCCTACGGGGTCGGCGCCTCCGGGCTGGTGGCCATGGACATGGCGCAGAAGCTGCTGCGCATCGGCATGTCCAGCCACGCCTTCCAGGACGCCCACCTCGCGCTGACCAGTGCCGTCCTGCTCAAGCCCGGTGACGTGGCGATCGGCATCAGCACCTCGGGGGAGACGCCCGACGTGCTGGAGCCGCTCGGACGGGCGGGCGAGGCCGGAGCCACCACGGTCGCGATCACCAACAACCCGCGCTCGTCCATCGCGGAGCTGGCCGAGCACGTGCTGATCTCCGCCGGGCGGGAGACCGAGTTCCGTCCTGCCGCCATGGCCAGCCGCATCAGCCAGCTCGTCATGGTCGACTGCGTGTTCGTGGGCGTCGCCCAGCGCACGTTCGACTCCTCGCAGGAGGCGTTGCAGAGCACCCGGCAGGCGGTCGCGGACTTCGTCAAGAAGCGTTAGCCGGCGCCGGTGAGGTCGAGGCGGGCCAGCTCGCGGCGGTTGCCGACGCCCAGCTTCGGATAGGCCTTGTACAGGTGGTGCTCCACCGTGCGCTTGCTCAGGAACAGCTGGGCGGCGATCTCCCGGCTGCTGTGGCCCTCGGCGGCCAGCCGTACCACCTGGAGTTCTTGGGCGGTCAGGCGGTCGCGCGGGTTGGTCGCGGTCGCCTCGGCCACCGGGACGCTGTCGCCGGTCGCCCGGAGTTCGGCGCGGGCCCGCTCGGCCCAGGGGGTGGCGCGGAGCCGTTCGAAGATCTCCAGCGCGGAGCGCAGGGGCGTGCGGGCGTCGCTGCGCCGCCTGGCCCGCCGCAGCCACTCGCCGTAGAGCAGCTCGGTCCGCGCCCGCTCGAACGGCCGCCCCGGCCCTTCCCGATGCAGCCGTACGGCCCGCGAGAACAACTCCTCAACCCCGGACCCGGCACCCACCTCGCCCTCAGACCCGGACCCGGCACCCTCCCGGTCCCCGGGCCCGGCCGGCTTCCCGGCCTCGGCGCCCTTCCCGGCTCCGGCTTCGGATCCGGTCACCCCTGGCCCGGTCGCCCCTGGTCCGGTTGCCTCTGGCCCGGTCGCCCCTGGCCCGGTTGCCTCTGGTCCGGTCACCCCTGAGGTGGCCACCCCGGAGGTGGGCAGGGTGGGGTCGGTGGTCAGGGCCTGGCTTCTGGCGGCCACTGCCAGGGCCCAGGGCTGGCCGGTGGCCTCGGCCCAGGCGGTGAAGCGGCGCAACGGGGCCTGGGCGCGGTCGGGGCGGCCGAGCCGTACCGCGGCCTCGATCTGGTCGGCGGCGGCGGTGATGAGGTCGAGGCCGTTCGCGCCCGGCCCTCGCCAGGCGCTCTCCAGCCGGGACAGGGCCGGCTCGTAGTCGCCCAGGCCCAGGTCGAGGAGGCTGAGGGTGATGGCGGTGCCGGCGTGTTCCTCGTCGGGCGCCTGGGCGGCGAGGTCACGGCAGGTGCCGGCGTCGCCCTCGATGGCGGCGATCCGCGCGGGGACGGCCTTCAACCAGGGCAGGTCCTGGGGCAGCCCGGTGTCCCTGACGATCTCCGCCGCCTCGGCCACGGCCATCTCGGCCTCGCGGTGCAGCCCGGCGCGTACCTGTGTCTCGGCGAGCACCCGCAACGCCTCGGGGAGGGCGCCCACCAGGCCGCGCTCGCGGCAGCGGGCCACCTCGGCGGCGGCCAGCGCCAGCGTGGCGGCGTCGTCGCCGACGATCACGCCGGTGTACATGGCCTCGGCGGTCCTGCCCGCCTCCGGTTCGGCGAGGAACCCGGCCAGCTGCGGCAGCCCGCCGGCGTAGTCCTCGTCCATGAGCCGCGCCAGCCCGTACACCATGGGGTCGGGCCGGCCGATCTCTCGCAGGCTCGCGGCGGCGGTGCGCACCGCCGCGGACTCGCACGAGAACCACGCGTACGTCGCGCCCGCGCGCAGCATCTCGGCCGCGCGGTCCGTCTCGGCCTGCCCGGCCCGCTCCATCAGCAGGTGTACGGCCCGCCCCCGCTCACCCAGCTCGAACAACGCGGCCGCGCGCACCTGGGCCAGCTCCGCCAGCCCCGTCCCGTGCGCCGGCGCGGTCCTGGCCAGCTCCTCCGCCTGCTCGGACAGCTCCGCCGCCTGGGCGGGATGCCCGGCGCTGAGCGCGGCGCCGGCGGCGTGGCCCAGGTGCGCGATCTGGGCGGCGTCGCCGGGTGACAGGCGGGCGGCCTGGCGGTAGAGGCGTACGGCGGCGGAGTACGCGCCGCGCCCGAGCGCCCGCCCGGCGGCGTCGGCCACCTCGGCGGCGACGTCCTCGTCGGGCGCGGTGGTGGCGGCCGAGAGGTGGTGGACCCGGCAGTCGGCGGTGGCGCTCGCCTGGGCCAGCGCGCGGTGGACTTCGACCCGGCGGGCCATCGGCGCGCCCTGGTAGGCGGCGGTGGCGATCAGCGGGTGCCGGAACGCGAGCGTGTCGTCGATCACCTGCACCAGGCCGGCCCGCTCGGCCGGCTCCAGGTCCTCAAGGCCGACGCCCAGGACCTTCCCGGCGTTCACCAGCATCGGCAGGTCGCCGCGTCCCTCGGCGGCGGCGATGAGCATCATGCGCCGCGTACGCTCCGGCAGGTTCACGATCTGGGCGCGGAAGGAGCCGAGTACCCGCTCGGCCACGTGCAGGTGGACCGAGGGGGCCGGCCTGTCGCGCTGGGCGGCGGCGAACTCGATCAGCGCCAGCGGGTTGCCCGCCGCCTCGTCGATCACGTGCCGGCGCATCGCGGCTGCCAGGCCGTGCTCGGTGAGCAGTTCGGCCGCGCCGGCCGCGTCGAGCCGGGACGGCCGCACCTCGGCCAGCCCGGCGGCGGCGAAGCCGTCCTCCCGCGTGGCGAACACCAGGGCCACTCCCTCGGCGCCCAGGCGCCTGGCCGCGAACAGCAGCGCTTCCGCACTGGCCTGGTCGAGCCACTGGGCGTCGTCGGCCAGGCACAGCAGCGGTTCGTCCTCGGCCAGGTCGGCCAGCAGGCTCAGGGTCGCCAGGCCGGTCAGGAACCGGTCGGGGGCCGGCTCGCCCGCCGCGCCGCCGCCGCTCAGCACGGCCTTCAGCACGTCCGCCTGTGGGGCCGGCAGCCGGTCGAGGCGCTCGCGAACCGGCCACACCAGGCGGGCCAGCCCGGCCAGCGCCAGGTCGGCTTCCTGCTCGATCCCGGTCACGCGCAGCACGCGGAGCCCGGTCGCCTGCCGTTCCGCCCAGTCGAGGAGCGCGGTCTTGCCGATGCCGGGCTCGCCGCGGATCACCAGCGCGCCGCTGCGCCCGTCGCGTGCCCGCGCGATGAGATCCGCGAGCCCGGCCTGCTCGGTGGTCCTGCCGTACAGCACGCGTCCTCCTAAGTACACGGACCAGTAAACCGTACGGATTCGTCGGTGATTCCGCCGCTCGTACCGTCGTGGCCAGCCCCGTTGACGCAGGAAGAGGTTGTGATGAACGAGTTGTTCGAGCCGGTGACCGTAGGAAGACTGGAACTTCCCAACCGGCTCTTCATGTCCCCGATGACCCGCAGCCGTGCCGCCGAGGGCGCGGTGCCCACCGAACTGGCCGTCGACTACTACGCCCAGCGCGCCGCCGCCGGATTGATCATCTCGGAGGGCACGCAGCCCTCGGTGATCGGCCAGGGATACATCGACACTCCCGGGTTGCACTCCGAGGAGCAGATCGCGGGCTGGCGCAAGGTCACCGACGCCGTGCACGCCCGCGGCGGCCGGATGTTCGCCCAGCTGATGCACTCCGGCCGGGTCGGGCACCCGTGGCTCTACCCCGACGGCGCGCTGCCGCACGGCCCGTCGGCCATCCCGTCGGGTGAGCGGCTCTACACCCCCGAGGGCATGCTGGAGCACCCGGCGCCCAAGGAGATGACGCTCGCCGACATCGCCGCCACCGTGGACGACTTCGTCGCCGCGGCGGGGAACGCCCTCGCCGCCGGGTTCGACGGGGTGGAGCTGCACGGGGCCAACGGCTATCTCATCCACCAGTTCTTGTGCGGCAGCGCCAACGCCCGCACCGACGCCTACGGCGGCAGCGTGGACAACCGCATCCGCCTGGCCGTCGAGGTCGCCCAGGCGGTCGGCGACGCCATCGGGCCGGAGCGGGTCGGCTTCCGCATCTCCCCGCGCAACCCCAGCAACGGCATCAGGGAGCGGGACTCCGACGAGCTCTACCCGGCGCTGGCGCGCGCCCTTTCCCGGTACGGCCTGGCCTACCTGCACATCATGGAGTGGGACAGGGAGCTGACCAAGGCCATCAGGGCCACGTGGCCGGGAACGTTGATCCTGAACCCGAAGGCCGAGCCCGGCACCCCGTCGGGCACTCCCGAGCAGGCGGCCGCCGTCCTGCGCGAAGGGCTGGCCGACGCCGTCACGCTCGGGGCGTACTGGCTGGCCAACCCCGACCTGCCGGCCCGGATCAAGTCGGGCGGGCCGTACAACGTGGCCGACCCGGCCACGTTCTACGGCGGCGACCACCGCGGCTACACCGACTATCCCGCCCTGATCGGGTGAGAGGCGGGGCGGCCCGGCCGCCCCGCCCGGTGGTCAGGCCCAGGACAGGGTCACGTCACTGGCCTTGACGAACATCACGCGATGCCCGAACTGGATCTGGTAGTAGAGCGTCTTGCCGCGCACCACCTTGTGGGTGGACGGGTCGATGGTGACCGCGCGGTAGTACTCGCCGAACTGGGCGCCGCCGAAGCTGTACTTCTCGCCCGCGGAGAACGTGTACATCAGCGGTGTGATCGGCTGGTACGGGATGTCGGCCGGGTAGGCCTCCTGCTCCGGGTAGGCCCTGCCGTACACGGGAACGGTCGCGAGGCCCTTCTTGGGCGTGACGACGAGCCCCATGGACGGGATCGCGGTCGGGGCCGAGGCGGGGTTGTGGAACCAGGCCTTCTGCCCGAGGTACCAGATGGCGGTCCACTCGCCCTGGCGATCGGCCACGGCGTAGCGCTGGCCGGTGACGGCGCGGGCGCTGTGGTCGTAGACGCTGTAGATGGACCTTCCAGCGCCACGCTTGCCGATGTCGTCCACGAGCGGGCCGTCGGGGCGCGGCTCCTTGCGCAGCCAGACGGTGGCGGCGCTGGTGGGCGGGCAGTCGAGCTCGGGCTGCTTGCGGTCGCAGCCGTAGAAGTACGGCTTGTTGGTGGCGAAGTCCGGCTTGATCATGACCGTGCCCGCGTTCGGGCCGCCGAAGGGGTGGAACGGCGCGCCGATGAGCTTGAAGTAGCGGTCCCAGTCCCAGAAGGGCCCAGGGTCCTCGTGCATGCCGCGCACGGTCGTCGGCAGGGTGCCGGGCACGTTGTCGTGGCCGAGGATGTGCGCGCGGTCGAGCGGGACGCCGTGCCGGAGCGCCAGGTACCGGACCAGTTTGGCGGAGGTGCGGTACATGGCCTCGGTGTACCAGGAGCCGCGCTCGGCGAGGAAGCCCTCGTGCTCCAGGCCGATGGACTTGGCGTTGACGTACCAGTTACCGGCCTGCCAGCCGACGTCCTTGGTCTTGATGTGCTGGGCGATGTGCCCGTCGTTGGAGCGCAGCGAGTAGTGCCAGCTGGCCGCGCGGGCCGGGTTCAGCAGCAGGTCGATGGAGGGCCGCCAGTACCCCTCCATGTCATGGATGATGATGTAGTCGACCTTCTGGTTGAAGGGCCGGTTCGAGGTGTCGAAGTTGCCGTAGTTGCCGTTGGGCAGTTCGGCCTGCTTGGCCGGGATCCACTCACAGGAGATCGTGGACGGGCACTCGACGCCGTCGCGGCGCGGGGGCTTGAGCCCGAGCTTGTCCAGCCACTCCTTGATCGCGCCGAGTCCGGGTACGCCGGTCAGCCTGACCTGCTGGCCGTCGTCGGTGGTGCGCTCGGCGCCCTGCTTGATCGTGGTGTAGACCTCGTCGGCGAAGAACTGGGCGGCTTCCTTCTCCTCCGCGCCGGAGTAGCGGGCGACCGCGCCGTACCACTGGGCCGGGTCGTCGCTGAGCGGGGCCCCGAGCGCCTTCTGGTAGGAGGCCAGCAGCGCGGCGCCGCCGCGGATGTTGGCGGCCGGGTCGGTGCGCAGCTTCTCGTGGGACTCGCCGGTCAGCTCGGCGGCCTTCTCCATGGTCCGCAGCGACTCGGGGATCTCGGCCGGTGCGGGCGGAGTCTCCTCGCGCGGGGGAAGGGGCCTGCTGTCGTCGCCGCGCGGGTCCTCCTCGCCCTCTTCATGGTGGTTGGAGCCGGTGTAGGCGGCGGCGTCGGTCAGGTGCATGGGGCCGAATCCGGCGTCGCTGCTGGGCCGGCCGGCGTTGGCGTCCCAGCGCGACTCCAGGTACGAGACGCCGAGCAGCACGCTCGCCGGGACCTGGAACTCCTTGGCCGCCGCGGCGAAGGCCTGCTGCCGGTCGGCGGGTTCGTCGGCGTGGGCCGCCGGAATGTTGAGTAACGGGAGCAAGGCGACGATCGCCAAGGCTCTGCGCATTCACTGCTCCTTGGACTGGGGGGCTTCAGGTGGAGTCAGCGTCTCAACATTTTCCTTCTCGGGCGAGAGTTTTGCGAAGGAATTTTTCACTCGTTAACGTCTCATAGGCTGATCCGCTGTGACGAGTGCGGATCTGGTGATCCTCGGAGCGGGGCCGGCAGGGCTGACGGCCGCCTGGCGGGCCGCCGCGCGCGGCCTGTCGGTCGTGGTCCTGGAGCGCGCGGACCACGTCGGCGGGCTGTCGGCCGGGTTCGAGGTCGCGGGGGTGCGCGTGGACCACGGCAGCCACCGCCTGCACCCCGCCACGCCGCCGCACCTGCTGGCCGCCCTGCGCGGGCTGCTCGGCGCGGACCTGCAGCTCCGGCCGCGCAACGGGCGGTTGCGGGTGGCGGGGCGGTTCGTCGGGTTTCCGCTCCGGGCGGGGGAGTTGGTGCGGCGGCTGCCGTACCGGCTGCTGGGGGGTGTCGTCCGTGACGCCCTCACCTCTCCGCTGCGGGTACGGCCGGCCGCGGGCACCTACGCGGAGGTCCTGCGCGCCGGCCTGGGACCGGCGCTGTACGGCGCGCTCTACGAGCCCTACGCCCGCAAGCTCTGGGGTCTGCCCGGCGAGGAGATCGACGGCGACCAGGCACGCAGACGGGTCACCGCCGACAGCCCGTGGAAGATCGCCCGCAGGGTCCTGCGCGGCGCCCCGGACGGCCAGGGCAGGGTCTTCCACTACCCCAGACGCGGTTTCGGGCAGATCGTGGAGGCGCTGGCAGACGCGGCGAGCGCCGCCGGAGCCGAGATCCGGCTCGGCACCGCCTGCACCCAGGTGTCCGGCGGCGTCGTGCACGCGGGGGAGGAGATCCGCGCCGGGCACGTGTTCTCGACGATCCCGATGCCGCTGCTGGCCAGGCTGGTCGAACCCGGCCCCGGACCGGAGGTGCTGAGCGCGGCGGCCCGGCTGGGGTTCCGGGCGATGGTGCTGGTCTACGCGGTGCACGAGGGCGGCAGGTGGACCCCGTACGACGCCCACTACCTCCCGGACGCGGGCACCCCTGTCACCCGCGTCTCCGAGCCCGCCAACTACCGCGTCAGCGCCGCCGATCCGGCCGATCGCAGCGTGCTGTGCTTCGAGATCCCCTGCCAGGTGGGCGACGAGATCTGGACCTGTGACGACTTCTCTGGGCTGGTCGCCGAGTGCCTGGCCCGCTCTGGCCTGCCGCCGGTCAACCTCGCCGGGATCGAGGTACGCCGCCTGCCGCACGTCTACCCGGTCTACCGCACCGGCTACGCCGGGCACCTGGCCGGTCTCGACGCCTGGGCGGCCGGGGTGGAAGGGGTCACCACGTTCGGGCGGCTCGGGCTGTTCGCCCACGACAACACCCACCACGCCATGGCCATGGCCTACGACGCGGTCGCCGCGCTGACCGCCGGAGGCTGGGACGACGCCGCCTGGTCGGCGGCGCGCACCCGTTTCACCCGGCATGTCGTGGAGGACTGAGTCGAGGACTGATCAGCCCTCGACCGCCGTCTCCAGGCCCTTCACGTCGATCTTCCCCATCGTGAACATGGCCTGCATCGCGCGCTCCGCCCTGGCCGGGTCGGGGTCGCTGAGCAGGCGCGGCAGCGCCTTCGGGATGATCTGCCACGACACCCCGAACTTGTCCTTGAGCCAGCCGCACCGGCCCTCCTCGCCGCCGCCCTCCAGGAGCCTGCCCCAGAGCTCGTCGACCTCTTCCTGGGTCTCGCAGTCGACGTAGAGCGAGATCGCCTCGTTGAACGTGAACTGCGGGCCGCCGTTGAGCGCGAGGAAGCGCTGGCCCTCCAGCTCGAAGGTCACGATCATCGGCGTGACCTCGATGACCCGGGAGTTCTTGAAGATCGAGACGTAGTGGTTCGCGGCGTCCTCCGCCTGGTTGTTGAACCAGAGGTAAGGGGTGATCTTCTGCATGACGTGCTCCTCTCTTGTGTCTGTATAGTCGCCAATCGGAAGTAACTCCAGGTAGTGCCGCATTCACCGATCCCGCGTGAAGGATTCACAGTGATCCGTGTGCTGATCGCAGAGGACGTCCGCATCCTCAGGGAGACGCTCACCGCCGTCCTCGCCCTGGAGGACGACCTTGAGGTGGTGGCCGCCGTGGAGCGCGGCGACCAGATCGTCCCCGCCGCCGTGACCTACACTCCCGACGTCGCGGTCATCGACATCGACCTGCCGGAACTGGACGGCCTCACGGCCGCCGCCGAACTGCGCGAGAAAGTGCCGTCCTGCGCCGCGCTGGTCCTGACCGGGCTGGCCAAGCCCGGATACCTGCGTCGCGCGATGGCCTCGGGCGTCAGCGGCTTCCTGCTCAAGCACTCGCCCACCGGCGACCTCATCGACGCGATCCGCAAGGTGCGGGCGGGCGAGCAGGTGGTCGACCCGCAGCTCGCCCTCGCCGCGCTGCGCAAGGTCGACAACCCCCTGGCCGCGCGGGAGGTCGACGTGCTGCGCCAGGCCGCCACCGGCGCCGAGCCCGACGAGATCGCGGTACGGCTGTCGCTCAGCCGCGGCACGGTACGCAACTACCTGTCGTCAGCGGTCATGAAGCTCAACGCGCGCAACCGGGTGGACGCGATCAGGATCGCCGCCGACGAGGGCTGGATCTAACGGCAGCGCCGCCGCCAGCGCGAACGTGTCCGGCCCGGTCTCGATCGACAGCTGCCCGCCCAGGATCTCGACCCGTTCGCGCAGGTTGCCGAGCCCCGATCCCGGCTCGTGGGCGGGGGCGCGTACCCCGTCGTTGGCCAGGCGCAGCCCCACCGTCTCGTCGTCCACCGCGAGCACGAGCGTGCCGTGGCGGGCGTCGCTGTGACGCAGCACGTTCGTGACCGCCTCGCGCAGCACGGTCGCCAGTACGGCGTCGTGCGTGTCCGGCAGGCGCTCGGCGGAGACGTCCGCGATCAGCTCGACGCCCGCGGCGGCCAGCACCGCGCGGGCGGAGGCGATCTCGTCGGCCAGCGCGATCGTGCCGTAGCCGGAGGCGACCGAGTCGATGTCGGACAGCACCCGGCGGGCGGCGTCAAGACCGTCGGACAGTTCCCGCCTGGCCGCCGCGGGGTCGCGGCCCAGCAGCCGCACGGCCAGCTCGGCCTTCAGCACCACCACGGACAGGCCGTAGCCGAGCAGGTCGTGCAGGTCGCGGGCGAAGCGCAGCCGCTCGCGCGCCACCTCCACCCTGGCCAGCTCCATCCTGGCCTCGTGAATCTGGGCGGCCAGCCGCGCCATGCGCCACAGCGCGTAGACGATCAGCGCCCGCTCGGCGATGTAGACCAGGCCGTAGGCCGTGTCGAGCGCGTTGTCGGCCCAGCCGGTGACCGCCGAGTGGTAGTAGAGGTCGCCGAGCATCGCCGCCGCCGCGACCGCCCACCGCAGGCGACCCGGCACCAGCGCCAGCGCCGCGCCCGGCAGGTACGCGGCCACGTACCAGAGCTTCGGCCCCAGAGCCAGGCTCGGCAGGTAGGTGACCAGCACCAGCGCCGCCAGCACCCACGGCCAGTACCGGTCGGTACGCAGGCAGGCCCGCAGATGCAGCCCGACCATCAGCACCAGCGACGCCCCGAACAACGCCAGCAGGCCCGGCGGCGGCGGCGCCAGCGCCACCTGCCGCAGTTCCCGCGGCACGATCATGAGCAGGATCGTCACCACCACCAGCACCGACGCCACCCTGATGGTCAGGTCCGCGGCCACCGGACGGCCGCGCGCAGTCTCTCGGGTGGTGTGCGAGACCGACCTGACCTCGGTCAGGGCCAGCCTGGCCGTGCTCAGCCCCGTGTCGAGCTCGTGCCGGGCGCGTTCCCGGTCCTCGGCGGCGAGTACGGCCTCGCCATGCCTGACCACCCGCTCCAGCCCGGCGCCGACCCGTTCGTTGAGCTCCTCGGCGAAGGCCAGCCGTTCCCTGGCCACCACGGCCGCGGCCAGCCCCGCCTGGGTGCCGCGCAGGTCGGCGATCAGGTCGGTCAGCCGGACCACGCCGTACAGGGCGATGCCCACGAACGCGGTCTGGCCGATCGCCACGTACAGGCCCTCGGTCACCGCCGGGCGAACGGTCAGGGTGGAGGCGAACTGGGCCGCCAGCACCAGCGCGAACCCGCCCCACTTCGGCCACGGCCGCCGGAACAGCAGCAGCATGGCGGCGGCCAGGAAACCGGTGTTGCCGTACCAGGTGGCGGGGAACAGCAGCAGGCCGGCGCCGGTCAGCACCACCTGGACGGCCAGCGTCCAGGGCCAGCCGCCGGGTCTGCGGCCGTCGGCGCGCCGTACGCAGTTGCGCAGGTGCAGCGCGAACAGGACGGTGAGCAGGGTGAAGGCCAGCGCCTTCATCGGCGCGGGGTCCTTGGAGTACACGATGCCGATGACCCCGCCGAAGGCGAAGCCCGCGCTGACCCCGGCCGCGACGAGCCGGGCCAGGCGTAACGCCGGTGCGTTCATGGAGCCGCAGGGTAGAGGCCTCAGGTCACGTATTGAGCTCGCGGTGCACGGCGGGGACCACCTCGCGCAGGTAGCGGCCGAGCCTGACGAAGGACTCGCCGCTCTGCCGGAAGGCGTAGCGGATCGGGACCTCCTGGTAGGCGAAGCCCTTGGCGAGCAGGTCGAGGGTGAGGACCTGGGCGTAGTTGTAGTCGTGGATGACCTCGGCCGCGCGCGCCGCCCGAGGGGAGAAGGCGCGGTAGCCGCTCTGGCCGTCGGTCAGGTCGCGGCGGCGGGTCAGCCAGCGGACCCAGAGCGTGAGCACCCGGTTGCCGAAGCGGCGGCGGGGGAGCATGCGCTCGATGGTGCCGGCGAAGCGGGAGCCGACGACGTAGTCGGCCGCGCCGCTCAGAACCGGCGCGGCCAGGGACTCCAGGTCCTCGGGGAAGTACTCGAGGTCGGCGTCCAGGTAGACGGCGACCGCCGGGGTCCTGGCGCTCGCCTCACCCAGGCCGCGCCGGACGGCGGCGCCCAGACCCAGGTTGCGTGGCTGGGCGAGCACCGTGGCGCCCGCGGCCCGCGCGCGGCCGGCGGAGGCGTCGGTGGAGCCGTCGTCGATCACCAGCGTGACGACGGGGCGGCCGGAGACCGTGCGCGGCAGGCGGGCCACCACCGCGCCGATCGTCGCCTCCTCGTTGTAGGCGGGGATGAACACCACGACCGGGGCGTCCGGCGCGGGCTCCTCCGTCGGCGGGCGGGGCGGCAGGCGGCGGGGCAGGCGGAACCTTCCGAAGTAACCGGGAGCCGGGACGAAGAGGGCGGGGACGCCGACGGCCAGCGAGTACGCGGTCTTGACCGCATGGGTGAGCAGGGCCACCGCGAACGCCTGACCCGGCGCGACGCCCAGAGTGGTGAGGGCGGCGGTCGCCGCGGCCTCGTAGGAGCCGATGCCGCCCGGGGTCACCGCGACCGTCTGGGCGGCGATCGTCACGGCCGTCACCGCCACCGCGCCGGCCGGGCTCAGCGCGACGCCGCTCATCCTGGCCACCTCGTACACCACGGCCGCCTCCAGCACCCACGCCACCAGCGCGCACACCGTCACCAGCGGCAGGTGGGACCGGGTTAGCGGAAGGAAGCGGAAGGCCGCCGCCATCACCAGCGCCAGGCCGGCCGCGACCGGCCACACCCACCAGCCCGCCGGCCCGCCGACCAGCGCGGGCCCGCCGGCCAGTGCCGGTCCGCCGGCCAGCGTCGCCACCAGGGCCAGCGCGAGCACCGCGAGCAGGTCGGCCGCCCGCACCGCCACCACGGAGGCCACCACCGTCTTGGCGTCGGTCAGGCGGGTCCGGCGCAGGACCGAGGTGGCGCGCAGGGCCTCGCCCAGGCGGAACGGCAGCATGTGGTTGCCCAGCAGCGACACGTGGACCGCCGCCCAGGCCTGGCCGCCGGGCAATCCGGGCAGCACGCGGGTCCAGGACCACGAGCGCAGGGCGAAGGCGGTGCCGTACAGGATGAGGGCGAGCGCGAGGCCGAGCGGGCCGGACAGCAGCGCGCGGGCGGCGGCGGCGAGGTCGGGGCCGGAGACCACCCGCGTCAGGTACCAGCACGCGACGGCCAGCAGCACCACGCCGGCGATCCGCCGGGCCGCCCTGGTGACGTTCCCCATGAGGCACCTTTGTGGCTGGAAGGAGTGAGGTTAGGCTACCTTTACCTAGCTCTTGGCGCTCCAGCGAAGGGGACGCGGGTGACAGTCGTCGTGACCGGGTCCGCGGGCTTCATCGGCCGGGCCCTGACGGAGGCGCTGCTCACCGCGGGCCGGCGGGTGATCGGCGTCGACCGGCGGGCGCAGGCCGCCCGCCCCGGGCTGACGGCGCTCACCGCAGACCTGCTCGACGACGACCTGGTCGGCGCCGCACTGGCCGCCGCCGACGCCGTCTACCACCTGGCCGGCTGCCCCGGCGTGCGCGGCGGCGGCCCCGGCCTCGCCCGCCGCAGGCACCGCGACAACGTGCTCGCGGGCGCGCGGGTGCTGGCCGCGGTCCCGCCCGGCGTCCCGCTCATGATCGCCTCCTCCAGCTCCGTGTACGGCGGCGCCCGCCACGGCCGCCCCAGCCACGAGGCCGACCCGCCCCGCCCGGCCGGAGGCTACGCCCGCAGCAAGCTCGCCCTGGAACACCTGTGCGCCGGGCGGCCGGTGACCGTGGTCCGCCCGTTCACCGTCGCAGGGGAGGGCCAGCGGCCGGACATGGCGCTGTCGCTCTGGCTGGAGGCCGCCGCGCTCGGCCGCCCGCTGCGGGTGCTCGGCTCGCTGGAGCGTACCCGCGACGTGACCGACGTACGGCAGGCCGCCCAGGCCATGATCGCGTTGACCGGGGTGCCCGGCGTGGTCAACCTCGGCACGGGCCGGGGACGCACGCTGCGGGAGCTGGCCGGGGCCGTGGCCGAGGTGACCGGGGCGCGGGTGCGCTACACGATCGAGCCCGCCCCGCCCGTGGAGCCGGGCGACTCGCTGGCCGACACCCGCCGGTTGCGCGCCCTGACCGGCTGGACCCCGGAGACCGACCTGCTCGACGTGGTCCGCCGCCAGTACGCCCATGTTCTGGCCACGACCGGATTGGCCACGACCGGTTTGGCGCCGACCGGTTTGGCGCCGACTGGGTTGGCGGCGACCGGGTTGGTGGCGACCGGGTTGGCGGGGAGGTCGTGATCGCGGGGGCGGGTGTCGCCGTCGCCCGCGTGGGCTCCGGTGTGCTCTACCGCCACATGGCGCTGGCCGGGGTGGTGGCCGTCGTGGCGGCGGCGCTGGGGATCGGGGTGCCGTCCACGTTCGGCGCGCACGTGGCCGTCGACGAGCCCCAGTACCTGCTCACCGCCCTCTCCCTGGCCGAGGACCGCTCGCTGGACATCTCCGACGAGCTGGCCGGACGCCGCTGGGTCCCGTGGGGCGGCGCGGAGCTGCCCGTCCAGACCGAGGTGCTCGACGGCGGTACCCAGATCAGCCCGCACGACCCTCTGCTGCCCATCGTGCTCGCGATCCCGATGCGCCTCGGCGGCTGGGTGGCGGCCAAGGCGGTCATGGCGCTGATGGCCGGAGCCCTGGCCGTCCTCACCCTGTGGACGGCGGTGCGCCGCTTCGCCGTACCCCTGAAGATCGCGACGGCGGGGGTGGCGATCGCGGCGGCGAGCGCGCCGCTGGCCGTCTACGGACAGCAGGTCTACCCCGAGGTGCCCGCGGCGCTGGCCGCGGTCGGCGCCGTCGCGCTGCTGGGCACCCCGAGGATCTGGGCCTTCGCCGCGGTGGTGTCGGCGCTGCCGTGGTTGTCGGTCAAGTACGTGCCCGTGGCGCTGGCACTGGCCGCGCTCGGCCTGTGGCGTACCCGATCGAAGGCGCTGCTCGCGGGCTTCGCCGTCATGGGCGCGCTGTACCTGGTCGTCCACCGCCTGATCTGGGGCGGCTGGACCGTCTACGCCAGCGGCGACCACTTCCAGACCTCCGGCGAATGGGGCGTGATGGGCTTCGCCCCCGACCTCGCCGGACGCGCGCTGCGGCTGACCGGCCTGCTGGTCGACCAGGGGTACGGCCTGGCCGCCTGGCAGCCCGCCTGGCTCCTGCTGGTCCCGGCGCTCGCCCTCGGGATCAGGCGCGTGAGCCTCGTGCTGCCGCTGGCGGCGGGCTGGCTGACGGCCACGTTCGCGGCGGTGACCATGCACGGTTTCTGGTGGCCGGGCCGCCAGCTCGTCGTGGTGCTCCCGCTGGCCCTCATCCTCATCCTGTGCTGGCTGGACCGCACCTGGAAGCGCGTCGCGGCGGCGGTGCTCGGCCTGTCGGGCGTCCTCACCTACGCCTGGCTGGCCGCCGACGGCCTGGCCGGGCGGCTCACCTGGGTGTCCGGCTTCCGGGAGGTCGCCTCGCCCGTCTACCAGGTGGTCGCGAACGTCCTGCCCGACTACCGGCGGCCCGGCTTCTGGCCCCCGCATCTGGCGTGGGCGGCGGTGCTCGTCCTGTTGTTCACGATCAACCTGAGGAAGTCCCATGTCCGTGCGTAGGCTGATCGCCGCGGTTCTGGTACTGCTGGCCGCGAGCGCATGCGGGTCCGGCGGGGCGGAGGGCTTCGCCGACGACTCCCTGGTGATCTACTCCGGCCGCAACGAGAAGCTCGTCGGCCCGCTGCTGGCCCGCCTGAAGTCGGCCACCGGCCTGAACGTCCAGGTCAGATACGGCGACAGCGCCGAGCTGGCCGCCCAGATCATGGAAGAGGGCGAGCGCACCCGCGCCGACGTCTTCTTCTCCCAGGACGCGGGCGCACTCGGCGCGCTGTCCAGGCAGGGCGTCCTCGCGCCGGTGCCGCAGGAGACGCTGGCGAAGGTGCCGCGGCAGTACCGCGGCGCCGACTGGGTGGGCGTCTCCGGCCGCTCCCGGGTGATCGTCTACGACCCGCGCACCGTGACCGCGCCGCCCAAGAGCGTCTTCGAGCTGACCCACCCCCAATGGAAGGGCAAGGTCGGCTGGGCGCCGACGAACGCCTCCTTCCAGGCGTTCGTGACCGCGCTGCGCGTGCTCAAAGGCGAGGACGCGGCCAGGAAGTGGCTCACCGGCATGAAGGCCAACGGCGTCCAGAGCTTCGGCGACAACATCAAGATCCTCAACGCCGTCGACGCCGGGCAACTCCAGCTCGGCCTGATCAACCACTACTACTGGTACGAGAAGACCGCGGAACAGGGCCAGATCCCCTCCAGGCTGGCCTACCTGCCGGGCGGCGACCCCGGCGCGCTCATCAACGTGGCCGGTGCCGGCACGCTCAAGGCGTCCCTGCACCTGCCCGCCGCCCAGAAGGCCATCGGCTACCTGCTCAGCCCCGACGCCCAGAAGTACTTCGCGCAGACCACGAAGGAGTACCCGCTGGTCGCCGGCATCGAACCGGATCCCGCCCTGCCCAAGCTCGACGCGCTCAAGGGCCCGCAGATCGACCTGGCCAAGCTCGACTCGCTGGAGCAGACGCTCAAACTGCTCCAGGAAACGGGCCTCGTCTGATGCCGCGCGGCCGCCTCCCCGCGGCGCTCCTGGTGCCCGCCCTGCTGGCGGCCGCGCTCTCGCTCGCGCCCGTCGCCTATCTCGTGGTGCGGGCGGCCGAGGGCGGTCCCGCCGCCTTCGCCGGGGTGCTCTTTCGCGTCCGTACGGCGGAGCTGGCCGTGCGGAGCCTCGGGCTGGCGGCGGTGGTGACGGCCGCCTGCCTGGTCGTGGGGGTGTCGCTGGCGTGGCTGGTGGTCAGGACCGACCTGCCGGGGCGCGAGGTGTGGGGCGCGCTGGCCGCGTTGCCGCTGGCGGTGCCGTCGTACGTGGCGGCGTACACGTGGGTGGCCGCCTTCCCCGGCGTCTCGGGGTTCTGGGGGTCGGCGCTCGTGCTCACGTTGTGCACCTACCCCTACGTGTACCTGCCCGTGGCGGCGGCGCTCGGCCGGATGGACCCGGCGCTCGAAGAGGTCGCGCTGTCCCTCGGCCGCGGGCGCATGGCCGTCGTGGTGCGGCAGCTCAGACCGGCCGCGGCGGCGGGCGGGCTGCTGGTGGCCATGTACGCGCTGGCCGAGTTCGGCGCCGTGTCGATCATGCGCTTCGACGTCTTCACCACGCAGATCTACACGTCCTACCGGGCGGGGTTCGATCGCACTCCGGCCGCGGTGCTCGGTCTGGCGCTGGTGGTGATCACTCTGCTGATCGTGCTGGCCGAGGGGCGTACGCGGGGGCGGGCGGCCTATGCCCTGCGGGGCAGCCCCGCCCGGCGGCGGGCCGTCGTACGGACCTGGAAGGCGCCCGCGCTGGCCTGGGCCGCGCTCGTGGCGTCGCTGGCGGTCGGGTTTCCGCTGGTCGGCATCCTGTACTGGCTGGTGGCCGGGTCCTCGCGCGGGCTCGACCTGGGGACGCTGGTCTCGGCCACCGGGGCCACGCTGGGAGTCTCCGCGGCGGGGGCGGTTGTGACGGTGGCGCTGGCCGTACCCGTGGGGATCGTCGCGGCCCGGCATCGGGGGCGGCTTTCCCGGTTCGTCGAGCAGTCCGCCTACGTGGGGCATGCGCTGCCCGGTGTGGTGATCGCGTTGTCGCTGGTGTTTTTCGCCGTGCGCTACGCCTATCCGATCTATCAGCAGTGGCCGTTGCTGGTGCTCGCTTACGCGGTGTTGTTCCTGCCCGCGGCCGTTGGGGCGGTGCGGGCCTCCGTTCTTCAGTCGCCGCCGGTGCTGGAAGAGGTGGCGCGGTCGCTGGGGCGTGGCCCGCTGGGGGCGGTGCGGCAGGTGACGCTCCCGCTCGCGCTGCCGGGGGTGCTGGCCGGGGCGGCGCTGGTGTTTCTCACCGCCATGAAGGAACTGCCCGCCACGATCCTGCTGCGGCCCAACCGGCATGGAGACGCTGGCCACGCGGCTGTGGACGGAGACGGGGGCGGGGGCCTATGCGGCGGCGGCGCCGTACGCGGCGCTGCTGATGGCGCTGGCCGCGGTGCCGGGATTCCTGCTGGGAAGGCGGGGGACATGAGCGGGCTCACCGTTTCCGGGGTGACGAAGGCGTTCGACGGCGCGGCGGTGCTGCGTGGCGCCGCGCTGGAGGTGGCCGACGGGGATCTGGCGGCGGTGCTGGGGCCGTCCGGGTGCGGGAAGACGACGTTGCTGCGGATCGTGGCCGGGTTCGAACGGGCCGAGGCCGGGTCGGTGCTGATCGGCGGGGCCGAGGTGGGCGGGCTGGCGCCGGAGAAGCGGCGGGTGGGGATCGTGCCGCAGGACGCCGCGTTGTTCCCGCACCTGTCGGTGGCGGGGAACGTGGGATTCGGGTTGGTTCGCGGGCTCTTCCGGCGGGCCGGGGCCGGGGTTCTGGAGCGGGTGGAGGAGTGCTTGGAGCTGGTCGGGCTCGGTGGGTACGGCTCGCGGATGCCGTACCAGTTGAGTGGAGGGCAGCAGCAGCGGGTCGCGCTCGCCCGCGCGCTGGCACCGCGGCCGGGGGTGGTGCTGCTCGACGAGCCGTTCAACGCGCTGGACCGCTCACTGCGCGGGACCGTACGCGACGACGTGCGCGCGGCGCTCAAGAAGGCGGGCGCCACCGCGGTCCTGGTCACCCACGACCAGGAGGAGGCGCTGTCGATGGCCGACACCGTGGCCGTGATGCGAGACGGCGTGATCGTCCAGCAGGGCACCCCGGAGCAGCTCTACGCCCGCCCCGCCGACCTGGGCGTGGCGACGTTCGTCGGCGAGGCGGTGGTCCTGGAGGCCGTCGCCGCGAACGGGACGGTCACCTGCGCCCTCGGCCCGCTACGGGCCGACGTCACCTCAGAAGACGGCCTGCCGGGAACCGGCCGGGTGGCGTTGCGGCCCGAGCAGCTTGTGCTGGTACGCGGTGGCGTGGCCCGGGTGGAGCGGGTGGAGTTCTTCGGCCACGACGCCGCCGTCACGGTGGTACTGCCCGGCGGTGTGATGGTGCGCGCGCGGGCGAGGGGAGAGGCGGCGTACCGGGTCGGCGACAGGGTGAGCGTGCGGGTGCAAGGGCCCGTCCTCTTCTTCGCGGAGTGATTCCGGTAGCGTGCCTGGCATGGGTGAGTTCGTGCGTGTCGAGGTGGCCGACCGGATCGCGACGATCAGACTCGATCGTCCCAAGATGAACGCTCTCAACGGGCAGGTACAACAGGAGATCGCCGAGGCCGCCCGCCTGGTCGATGCCGACCCCGTGGTGCAGGCGGTGATCCTTTACGGTGGCGAGCGCGTCTTCGCCGCCGGAGCCGACATCAAAGAAATGGCCGACATGTCCTACGCCGACATGTCCGCCCACTCCCGCACCCTCCAGGACTGCTTCACCGCCGTGGCCAGAATCGGCAAGCCGGTGATCGCCGCGATCACGGGATACGCGCTGGGCGGCGGATGCGAGCTCGCCCTGTGCGCGGACTTCAGAGTGGCAGGAGAAGGCGCGAAGCTGGGCCAGCCCGAGATCCTCCTGGGCATCATCCCCGGCGCGGGCGGCACCCAGCGCCTCCCCAGGCTGGTGGGCCCGTCGAAGGCCAAGGACCTGATCTTCAGCGGCCGCCACGTGACGGCCGGGGAGGCGTTGTCGATCGGCCTGGTGGACAAGGTGGTGGCCGACGACCAGGTGTACACGGCGGCACTGGAGTGGGCGTCGACCTTCGCGGCCGGCCCGACGATAGCGCTGAGAGCCGCGAAACAGGCAGTCGACCAGGGCCTGGAGGCAGACCTGGACACCGGCCTGGAGATCGAACGCCTGCAGTTCTCCGGCCTGTTCGCGACAGAGGACGCCAAGGTGGGCATGCGCGCCTTCACCGAGAAGACCAAGCCCAAGTTCACCGGCAACTAACCACCAACGAGGTCCCTGCTCCTCGCTTCGTTCGGGCGGTTCCGAGTGGCCCCCTCTCCTTTGGAGGCCACCGCCTGTTCGTTGTCGCGCGTCGGAGGCGATCGGTCCGGGTTGGCCGCCGGGTCCCGCGAGCGGGGGTGTGCCTGTCGTCGAGGTGACTGGTGGGCGGTCAAGGGGCCTTGGTGGGTCTGCGGCAGTGGTAGACGAAGGCCGGGGGGAGGTTGGCCCAGATGGTCCGGCCCACCACGACTTCTTCGAAGGCCGCCTCCAGGGATCGGCGGAGCCCGCGTGCCGGGGCGGCCCAGCGCAGGTGCGCGTACGCGAACGTGGTGAACGCGCCCTCCCGGGAGAGTGAGCCGACCACGGCGTCCAGGACGTCACGCTGCTTGGCCGGCGGGAACGCGGCCCACGGCAGGCCGCTGACGATCACGTCCGCGGGCAGGTGACCGCGCCGGGTCAGCAGGGCGGGCAGCTGCCGGGCGTTGCCGGCCACGACGTCCACGCCGGGGAATCGGGCGGCCAGTCCGCGGGCGAACTGTTCGTTGCTCTCCACGGCGATGTGGTGGCCGCGACCGCCGAGCAACCGCTGGATCACGTGGGTGAACGCGCCGGTTCCCGCGCCGAGTTCGACGACGACCGGGGCGCCCGTGTGCGGGATCGGTGCGGTGATGGCGTTGGCCAGGGCGGTGCTGCTCGGGGTCACGGCGCCGACGGTCATCGGGTGACGGGCGAATTCCAGCAGGAAGGAGATGCGGTTGTCGTCGGCGGGTCTGCGGTTCATGGTTGTCTGCGCGATCAGGTGTGGGCGAGGCCCTGGCCGGGATCGTGGACGACGGCCGTCCACGTGTCCACTGTGCCAGTCAACGCCGTCCAGCACGCCACCGGCAGGCGCGTGACCTGCCGATCCTGATGGAGAACCCGGCGGGGCTCAGCGCACCGACCTGATCGGAAGCACGGCGAGGGCGCCGAGCGCGGCGACGACGGTGACCGCCAGGTAGAGGGCGCCGTAGCCGCCGAAGGCGGTGACGATGGTCCCGGCGGCCACGGGTGCGACGGTGCTGGGCAGGGTGGCGGCGATGTTGATGACGCCGAGGTCCTTGGCGTAGTCGTCCTTGCGGGGGAGCACCTCGGAGACCAGGGCCATGTCGACGGAGATGAAGGTGCCGAACCCGATCGTCAGGACGACCGCGGAGACGATCAGCCCGGTCACGGTGGGCCAGAACACGGGAAACAGCGCGGAGGCGGCGATGATGAGCCCGCCGGCCAGCACGAGGGGTTTGCGCCTGCCGAGCCTGTCGGACAGGGGCCCGGACAACCCGATGGCCAGCAGGAAGCCGGGCAGCCCCGCCAGGCCGATGAGGGGAACCAGGCGCGCGGCCTCGTCGAGGGTGAGCCCGATGTGGTCCTGGGCGATGTACAGCTGGAAGGTGTTGGTCATGGCGAAGCCGCCGAAGATGAGGATGCGGCCGAGGAAGGCCCAGAAGAAGTCGGGGTGGCGTACGGGGTTGACCCAGAAGGCGCGGGCGAGGGCGCGGGCCGGCAGCGGTGGCCTGGGGACGTGCCGGTTGTCGCGGTCGGGGTTGAGCGCGAGGAAGATCACGATGGTCAGCAGGACCAGCCCCGCGACGCTCAGGTAGCCGACGGGGATACGGCCGGCGAAGGCGGAGGCGAGGACAGGCCCGAGGAGCGCGGCCAGGACCGTGCCGAGCCCGATCAGGGTGGAGAATCGGCCGCGCCGGTCCGTGGGGACGCGGTCGGGCAGGATCGACGACAGCGGACCTTGGAAGGCGTTGAAGCCGAACTGCAGGATCATCATGGCCACGACGAGGTGGGCGATGGCGGTGGACAACCCGGCGACGACCATGCCGACGGCGCCGATGGCGGCGCCGGCCAGCATCCAGGGAGTACGGGCGCCGTGCCGCGTACGGGTCCGGTCGGACAGGATGCCGACCACGGGCTGGGCGAGCATGGCGGCGACCGCGCTGAGGGTCTGGACGAGGCTGAGGTTCTCGATCTTGGCGGTGGCGTCGATGGCCTGGACCTGCAGGGGCAGGTAGTAGGCGGCCACCGCGTAGGCGAGGGGCGCGGCGGCGCTGGCGAAGGGAATGGAGAGGAACAGCCGCCGCATCGGGGTGACGGCGGGGGCGTGTGTCTCGTGGTCCGTCATGGCGTTCAGGTCCAGTCGATTTCGGTGGACCTCAGGAACGTCAGGCCCCGTTGCGCCCACAGGCGTCCGTCGGCCGCCAGGTGCCGTCGTTCTTCGTTCCAGGGGGTGGGCCGTCCGGTCCAGGCGGTACGGGCGATGGTGGCCAGGCGGGGCAGGAGCATGGTGGTCAGGTCGTCGAAGCCGCGCAGGGTCTCGCTCCACAGGGCCGCCTCCACTCCGGCCACGTGCTCGTCGCCGAGCCCGTACGCGCCCGGGTCCCAGCCGGCGACGTCGCGGACGGTGCGGGGCTCGTAGATGAATCCGAGGCCGGCGGCGCGTTCCCGCTGCGCTTCCGGGACGATCGCGGGGGCGTAGGGCCGGTCGAGGTAGAGGTGTGACTGCGGCGACAGCAGAACTCGTCCACCGGCCCCGACGATGCGCGCCAGGTCGTCGCCGGAGGGTGCGAAGAATTCGGTGATGGTGGCGATGAGGTCGCCGGTCAGGCCCAGGGCGGTGAGTTCGGGGCGCCGGTCGAGGTCGCCGGGGACGGGCAGGTCGATCATCTCGGGGTCGACCCACCACTGCGCGACGCCGCCGGGGTCGAGGCCGGCGCGTGCGGATTCCTGCCAGCCGAGCGGCTGCTTGCCGCCGGCGCGGATGACGGCGCGGGCCAGCACGACGGCCTGGTCGTAGAGGGTGCCGTCCATGCCGAAGGCTTCGTCGGCGCCGAAGTGGACGTAGGGGCCTTCGGTCATGCGGCACAGCTCGGTCAGGACGTGGGAGACGAAGTCGCGGGTGGCGGCCTCGCGCGGGTCGAGGGCGACGGGGGCCGGCAAGTGGGCGCTCCAGCCGGTCGGCGCGGGCAGGACGGCCAGGTCGGGGTAGGCGCGCAGGGCGGCGGCGCTGTGACCGGGCAGGTCGATCTCGGGAACGATGACCACGTGCCGCCGGGCCGCGTGGCGTTGCAGCTCGGCGTAGTCGGCCGTGCTGTAGTGCGGGGTGCCGGCGGTGAGGCGGGGCAGGCCGGGGATCTGGATCCGCCAGCCCTCGTTGTCGGTGAGGTGCAGGTGCAGGACGTTGAGCCGGTGGATGGCGGCCAGGTCGATGATCTGGCGCAGTTCGGGAACGGTCCAGAAGTGGCGCGCGGTGTCCAGCATGAGGCCGCGCCAGGCGTAGCGGGGTCCGTCTTCGACGGTCCCGGCGTGCGGCGGGCCGTACAGGCGGGTGTGCAGGGCGGCGCGGAACAGGCCCTGGTGGGTGCGGGCCCGGCAGACGGTGGCGGTGGGGGTGGTGGTGATGCGGTGGCACTCGTCTCCGCCGCTGATGGGCACGCCCGCGGCCGCCGGCGCGCGGGTGAGGTCGCCGAGGGTCAGGTGCAGGTTGGTGGTGAGGGGCGCGTGGGGGCGCGCGAGGTCGGCGACGAGGTCGGCGACGGGCTGGAGCGACGGGTCGGCGACCGTGACGCGTGCGGCGTTCATGGCAGGTACGGCAGGGCGCGGGTGCGGCCGACGGCGCCGAGCCAGGCGGCCGACGGTTTGGGGGTACGGGCGAAGGTTCCCCGGTCGACGTGGATGAGGCCGAAGGTGGGCGCGTAGGTGCCCCATTCGTAGTTGTCCAGTGCGCTCCAGTGGAAGTACCCGCGTACGTCGACGCCGTCGGCCATCGCCTCCGCCATGCCGGTGAGGGCGGCGCCGGTGTAGGCGATGCGGCGGGTGTCGTCGGCGGTGGCGATGCCGTTCTCGGTGACGATCAGCGGGACGCCGGGGACGACGGCGGCGGTGTGGCGCAAGGCGTGACCGAGCGCGGCGGGGTAGTACTCCCAGCCCGTCAGGGTGCGTTCGGCGTCCGGGGGCACGGGCAGCGGGCCGTCGGGGCCGATGCGGGTGCGGGTGTAGGACTGCACGCCGAGCCAGTCGTCGTCCGCCGCGGCCTGGAGGAAGAGGTCTTCGCGGGGGTGGGAGTAGGCGGCGGCGAGGTGTTCGGCGCCGGGCAGCGGCTGGTAGACCTGGTTGGCGACGGTCCAGCCGGTGCGCACGTGGGGGGCGTGGGCCTTGACCGCCTCGACCGCGCGGCGGTGGGCGTGGACGAGGGCCTGGGAGACGGCCTGGTCGGGCTCGGGCAGGCCCGCCTCGGGCATGGCGGCGCCGGTCGTGAGGAGCTGGATGAAGCCGGCCATGGTGGCGATCATGTTGGGTTCGTTGATGGTGCACACGTGCTCGACGCCTTCGCCGTACACGGGGGCGGCGGCTTCGACGTAGCGGGCGAACAGGTCGCCGGAGTCGGCCGCGGGCCAGCCGCCGCGCTGGCTGAACCATGCCGGGGTGCTGAAGTGGTGCAGGGTCAGCATGGGCCGCAGTCCGCGTTCGCGGGCGCCGTCGACCATGCGGCGGTAGTGGTCGAGGGCGGCCCTGGAGAATTCGCCCGGCGCCGGTTCGACGCGGGCCCACTCGATGCTGAAGCGGTAGTCGGTGAAGCCGAGGCCGGCCAGCAGGTCCATGTCCTCGCGCCAGCGGTGGTAGCTGTCGCAGGCGTCGCCGCTGGGTTCCTTGATGTGGCCGGTGCCGGTGGAGCTGTGCTCCATGACCCACCAGTCGCTGTTGGTGTTGCCGCCTTCGGTCTGGTGGGCGGAGGTGGAGGCTCCCCAGAGGAAACCGTCGGGAAGGGGACGATGCACGGATGGGTCCTTCCAGGTGGGGGGTGGTGGCGCCTCAGCGTAACCACGAAAACCTTGAACCTCAATAGTTTCGTGTCGCTAGAATCCTCCGCGTGAGCGCACCACGGGGCCCGTATGCCAAGACCTCCGCCAAGCGGGAGCGGATCCTGCGCGCCGCCCTGGAGATCTACGCCGAGGCCGGCAGCCGCAAGGTGTCGGTACGCGACATCGCCAAGCGGGTCGGCATGACCGACACCGGGGTGCTGCACCATTTCGGCAGCCGGGAGGGCCTGCTGACCGCCGTGCTCCAGGCCAGGGACGAGATCAGCGCCGAGATGTACGGCAGCGCCCTCACCGACCCCCCGGCCGGGGCGAAGATGCTGGCCGACAACGTCTCCACGCCGGGCCTGGTCAAGCTCTTCCTGGATGTCGCGGCGGCCGCCGCCGAGCCCGAACATCCGGCGCACGACTTCTTCACCGAGCGCTACGCCCGTTTCCGCAGGGAGGGCGCCGCCGCCCTCGCCGACCCCGCCCTCACCCCCGGCTCCGGCACCGAGGCCGGTCACATCGACGGCGAGTGGGCGGCGCGGATTCTGATCGCCGCCATCGACGGGCTGCAGATCCAGTGGTTGCTGGAGCCGGAGATCGACATGGCGGCCGACCTCGCGGCCCTGCACAGAACGCTCCTGGCGGCTCTACGCCCGAACTAGACTCAACGCCCGAACCAGGGCTCTACGCCCGAACCAGGCTCTACGCCCGAACTAAAGGTGGAAGGGCGCGGTCTCCACCTTCACCCGCAACCAGAACCTGCCGTCGAGTTCGAGCTTGCAGTTGATTTTGTAGGTGTTCTCGTTCCCGCCGCCGATCGTCGAGGCGCCGGTGTCCACGCGCCTCGTGACGTTCGGTCCCTGGCGGATCTCGTATCCGGTGTGCGAATGCCAGGTCGCCGAGATGCCGTTCCAGTGGCGGTGAACAGGGAAGCACCAGATGCGCATCTTGCGGGTCTTGGCGCAGGATCCAAAGCCACGGTAGGTGTACCTGTTCGCGTTCCGGTTCCAGCTGACCGCGGCCTTCACCGTGCAGCCGAAGGCGCTCGCCTCACGCGAACTGCCCCCGACGGGGCCGGCGGCATTGACGGGAGTGGCGCACAGACTCAGCCAGGAAACGAGAACGACCGCCCCCGCCGCCAGTACGCGTAATCGCCCATGACCCATCGAAGATCACCTCGACAGCTTGTCCAGGGTCCTTTCTCAGGCTTACCAGACCGGTGAAACCGCGTCGAGGGGCTATCCGGGGTCATTGGCCGGGTGGGTGAGCAGGCGCGTGAGCTCCCGGCAGAACGCCGCCGGTTCGGTGACGTGGGCCAGGTGGCCGCCGGGGAACTCCGCGACCCGGAGGCCGAGCCGGTCGGCGAGTTCCGTGGTCGCCCGGTAGCAGGGATACCCGCGCGAGGCCCGTCCCGCCGCGAGGATGATCTTGGTGCGCAGCTCCGCCAGGGCGGTCAGATCGAGCGTGCCCGCGGGGTACGGCCGGAGCTCATGCTCGAACCAGTGCGCGACGTTCGCCCGTATTGGCGGGACGAGCAGGTGCAGTCCCCTCCCGGCGTTCATGGCCTTGCGATCGGGCTCGGCGAACGTGTTGTCCCGGAACAACTTCAGCGCGGGCCGCATACCGCGCCGGCGGTAGGTGTCGTAGGCGTCGTGGAACAGGTCGATCCAGCGCTGCCCGTCGGGCAGCAGGCGCATCGCGGGCGGTTCGAACGGTACGACGGCGTCCACGTGGCCGGGATGCCGGGTGAGGAGTTCCAATGCCACCAGCGCGCCGGAGCTCTCGCCGAACACGGCGGCGGGCCGGTCACCGATGTGCTCGATCAGCCGGGCGGCGTCGTCCGCGTCGACGGCCACTAGGGAGTCGCCGGCCGGCCCGTCGGCACGGCTGCCGGAGAACCCGCGACGCGCGTAACGAACCACGGTGTATCCGGCCGCCAGCCGTTTCGCGACCCGCGCGAACGCGAGGCCGGTGCCGCCCGCACCCGGTATCAGCAGCAGAGTCCGCCCGGTACCGGTCGCCGTGTACGAAAGCACGGCGCCGGAGACCTGAAGTTTCGGCATGGCGACACCATATGAGACACACTGTGTATAGGCAAGACACTATGTCTACGGACGGTACGCTACGGGGATGGCCGCGCAGTGGAAGGAGATCGTCGAGGCACATCGCCGCGACGCCCGCGAAACGATCCTCGACGCCACGGCGGCCCTGGTCGCCGAACGAGGACTCACCGGAGTGACGATGTCCGGCATCGCCGCCGGAGCCGGAATCGGACGCGCCACCCTGTACAAGTACTTCTCCGACATCGAGGCGATTCTGCACGCATGGCACCAGCGCCATGTCGAGCAACATCTCCAGCGGCTGGAGCAGGTCCGTGCACGGGCCACCGATCCGGGCGAACGCCTCGAAGCCGTACTGACCGCCTGCGCCGAGCTGGCCCATCATCGCCCGGACACCGGCCTGGCCGCCCAGTTGCACCGCGACCAGGACGTGGCCGGCGCCTACCGTCGCGTCCACGCCATGGTCCGTGACCTGATCGCCGACGCCGCCGGCTCCGGCGTCATCCGCACCGACGCCACCCCGGACGAGCTGGCCGCCTATTGCCTGCACGCGCTCACCGCGGCCACCGGGATGCCGTCGGAGGCCGCGGTGCGTCGCCTGGTCGCCATCACCTTGAACGGCCTGCGCGCACCCCGATAAGAGACAGCCACCGGTCAGGGGAACCTTTGCCGAACGAGACGTACTGGAACACCAATGTCGCCCGCCACCCCGGGATTCTGCGTGAGATGCCCGAAGGGTGCGCGGAGGCGCTGGACGTGGGCTGCGGGGACGGCCTGCTCGTGGCGAAGCTGGCCGGGAAGGCCAAGCGGGTCACCGGCGTCGACACCTCGCCGGAGATGATCGCCCGCGCCCGGGAAAGGGCCGGAGGAAGCCGGGACGTCGTTCTCCTGGAGGGCGACTTCCTCGCCGCCGACCTGCCGCGGGAGGGATTCGACTTCATCTGCTCGGTGTCCACGATCCACCATATGGACTTCGAGGCGGGCCTGGTCAGGATGCGTGAGCTGCTGCGTCCCGGCGGCAGGCTGGTGGTGGTCGGGCTGGCCCGCGACGTCACCCTCGCGGACTGGCTGGTCAGGATCCCGGGGCTGCCCGCCGTATGGCTGGTCAAGAAGCTGCGGCGGGCCGCCGGGCCCCCGGGCATGCCCGCCGCCGACGTCCAGATGGGGTACGGGCAGGTACGGCGGGAAGCGCGGCGGCTGCTGCCCGGATCCCGGTACCGCCGCCACCTGCTGCGCCGGTATTCGGTGATATGGGAAAAGCCCGGTGGAACAGCCGAATATGAGGGCTGATGCCGGTATGGTGACGGTTCATGATGCGCGTCCTGGTTCCTGTACGGCTGCGTAAGGCGGTACGCGGCTGGTTCGACTCCCGGTACATCTCGGTCGCGGATCATCGCCAGGACATCAAGGACGCCCTCTGGGAGGTCCAGACGCTCCGGCGCGAGGTCGTCACCCTCCAGGAGGAGGTCAGGCAGCTCGCCTCCAGGACCGGTGACGCGCAGCGGCTGTCCAAGGAGACGGCGGACGCGCTCGACCACGTCCTGCAGAACGAAGTGCTGGTCTGGCAGGCGATCGACGGGCTCAAGGAGCGCTCGTGAGGGTCGTCTGGGACGGCGCCAGGCTGGCCTTCCGCCTCGACCCCGAGGACGAGATCACCGGCAGGGCGGCCGACGAGCACCCGGTCAAGCTCAGGACCAGCTCGTGCGCGTTCGGCGGCGTGCCGGACGACGCGCACCCCGACCTGTTCGCCGTGGCCGCCTGGTCGGTCGTCGCGCCCTGGACACGCAGGCGGATCACCTTCGACCGGCCCGTCTCCGCCGAGGTGGCGCAGGCGTTGCACGACGGTTGGGGGATCGAGGCGGGCCCCGTCGGCGGGCCGTCCAGGAGCCAGGGCCGGACGCTGGCGATCTCCTACAGCGGCGGCGCGGACTCCGTCGCGGCCGCGGCGATCTTCCCCGAGGCGCCGTTCGTGCACTTCAGGCGGGTACCGCATCCGAGGGTGCCCAACCGGTGGACCCACTACCGCTCCGACGTGCTGGCCGGCCTGGCGAAGAAGACCGGCCGCGAGCTGACCACGGTCACCTCCGACCTGGAGTTCACGCTCGCCGAGCCGCGTCCCGGCTACCCCGAGCACCACGCCGTCGCGGCGGGCGCGCTGCTGCTGGCCGACCGGATGGACCTCGGCGGGCTGGCGTTCGGCTACGAGCTCGGCTCCCGGTGGCTGGGCGGTGACCGGTACCTGCTGCGGTTCACGCCGGACAACCCGATGTGGGCGCCGCACGGGGCGTGGGGCCGGTTGTTCGCCGCCGCCGGCGTGCCCATCGTGCTGCCGGTCGGCGGGGTCAGCGAGGCCGTGACGATGCGGCTGGCGCTCGGCTCCGCGCTCAGGGCCCAGGTCCGCTGGTGCCTCCAGGGCGGCGACGGGCCCTGCCGTACCTGCGGGAAATGTTTCTACAAAGAGATCATCCAGGCCGCCGTGGAGCGGCGGCCCCTCGACACGCCGCTCACCGCCGACCGCGCCGTGGTGCGCAAATGGCTGCGCAAGCCGCCTTACGGCGGCATGGAGATGATCGAGTACGGCCTGGCCCGCATCCCCGGTGTGGAAAGCTCCATACTTGCCGGAGCCCTCGACTACTTCGACGCCACGGAGGAGTCCACGAGCTGGCTGGAGCGCTGCTACCCGCCCGCCCTGGCGGAGATCCCCGAGCCGTGGCGCGAGCCGGCGAGTGCGTTCATGGCGGAGAACGCCGGGCTGATGACCCCCGGCGAGGCACGGCGCGTGGAGGAATGGGGAGCGTGAAGGTCTACCTGTCGGTCGACATGGAAGGCGTGACCGGGTTGACCGACCCGGAGGAGATGCACGCGGGCAAGCGCGGCTATGAACGCGGCTGCGAGCTCATGACCGCCGACGCCAACGCGGCCGTCGAGGGGGCGTTCGCGGCCGGGGCGACGAACGTGCTGGTCAACGACGCGCACGGTTCCACGAAGAACCTGCGGATCGACCTGCTCGACCCGCGCGCCACGCTCATCAGGGGGCCTGGCAAGTCGCAGCGGATGGCCCAGGGACTCGACGCGTCCTTCCAAGCGGCCTGCTTCGTCGGCTACCACGCCATGGCCGGGGTGCCGCACGGGGTGCTCAACCACACGTGGATGGGCAAGGAGATCCAGAACGTCTACCTCAACGGCGAGGTCTGCGGCGAGACCAGGATCGTGGCCGCGTGCGCCGGGTTCCACGGGGTGCCGGTGGTCCTGGTCGCCGGGGACGAGGCGGTCGGCGAGGAGGCCCGCGAGCTGCTCGGCGACGTCGAGACGGTCGCGGTCAAGAAGGGCATCGACAAGTTCTCCGCCGAACTGCTGCCGCCGAGCGTGGCCCAGGCCAGGATCCGGGCCGCCACGGAGCGGGCGCTGAACCGGGTCGCGGACTTCACGCCCTATGCGGTGGCGGCGCCGTACACGCTGGGGGTGGAGTGGAATTCCACCGCCATCGCGGCGGCGGTGGCGCTGATCCCGGGCGTGAAGACGGCGGGGACGCGCCACACCGAGTTCACGACCGACGACTTCACCCAGATCATGGCGCTGTTCGGGCTGTTCGCGACCATCGGCGGTCAGGTCGCCTGCGGTAGCGGTCCCTACGGATGAACACGGTCACCCGGCGCGGGCTCCTGGTCGGGATCGGCGCGGCCGGGGGAGCTGGGGCGATGTACGCGGCGATGGGGGCGCTGGGGCTGGCGCCCGACGAACAGGAGAAGGCGTTCACACCGCCGTCGCCGGGCGACTTCACGCTGCGCGGCAAGGCCTCGGCCAAGGTGGTGATCATCGGGGCGGGGGTCGCGGGGCTGACGGCCGCGTACGAGCTGGGCAAGGCCGGCTACGACTGCACGCTGCTGGAGGCGCGGGCGCAGGCCGGCGGGCGGAACCTGACGCTGCGCGGCGGCGACCGGCTGACCGAGAGGAGCGGGCCCGCGCAGGACGTGCGGTTCGGGGAGGGCGTGTACTTCAACGCCGGGCCCGGGCGGATCGCGCCGTGGATGGTCACCATGGACTACTGCCGTGAGCTGGGCATCCCGATCGAGGCGTTCATCAACAACAACGCCAACGCGTTCGTGCACACCAACGGGCGGACGGTCCGGGCGAAGGCCGCCCGAGCCGACATGTACGGATATATCGCCGAACTCCTCGCCAAAGCCACAAATGTCGGCCAGCTCAACCGCAAGCTCACCAAGGACGACAAGGAACGGCTGCTGGAGTTCCTGCGCCGCTTCGGCGACCTCGGCCCGGCCTACGACTACAACGGCTCCGCCCGCCGCGGATTCGTGAAATATCCGGCCACCCAGAACGGCATCCAGCTCGACCCGCCCGGCTCACTCCACCAGGTCCTCGCCGCCGCCACCGGCCGCGCCATCACCAACGACTTCGGCTACGACCAGGCCACCCCCATGTTCCAGCCGGTCGGCGGCATGGACGCCATCGTCAAGGCCCTGACCGCCGCCGTCGGCCCCGAACGCATCAGGACCGGCGTCCAGGTCACCGCCGTCACCACCCGCGAGAAGGACGTCCAGGTCACCTGGAACGGCGGCGCCCTCACCGCCGACTACTGCCTGGCCACGCTCCCGCCGCACATCCTCGCCAAGATGACGCACAACCTCGGCGCCGACGTCACGGCCGCGCTCAAGCGGCCCGTCCCGGTCGCCGCGGGCAAGATCGGCCTGGAGTACGGCCGGCGCTGGTGGGAGATCGACGACCGGATCTACGGCGGCATCACCGAGACCGACCTCGACATCACCCACATCTGGTACCCCTCCCACGGCTACCACTCCCGCCGCGGCCTCATCGTCGGCTACTACACCAGCGACCAGCACGCCGAGCTGTACGGCGCCCTGACCCCCGAGGACCGCCGCCGCCGGGCACTCACCCAGGGCAAGAGGATCCACGGCGAGAAGTACCGGGCGGAGCTGCTGTCCGACGTCTCCGTCGCCTGGGAACGCCAGCCGCACATCCAGGGCGGATGGGCCCGCTGGCCCGCCTTTGATTCGTCCTTCACTCTTCTGCAACGCCCCAGCGGAAGGGTTTACTTCGCGGGTGACTGGCTCACCCACCTGATCGCCTGGCAGGCGGGGGCCATGGAGTCCGCGCGCAACGCCGTCACGCAGCTGCATCAACGAGTGCTGCAGTCACCGTAGCGACGGCGGGCGTAAGGTCCTGAGGATGGAAGAGACTTTGCACTGGCAGCCTGCGGCGACACACACCGAGCTCCTTGCCGGCCCGGTGGCCGAGGCGGTGCGCGCGCTCGCTGACGACGACGTCCACGTGGCCGCGATCGACCCCGGCCTGGCCGACACCGCCGCGTTCTGTGAGAAGTACGGCGTGGCACTCGACGAGTCGGCCAACTGCGTGATCGTGGCGGGAAAGCGGGGCGGTGAGGTGCGGTACGCGGCGTGCATGGTGCTGGCGACCATGCGGGCCGACGTCAACGGCGTCATCCGCAAGCACCTCGACGTCCGAAAGTCCAGCTTCGCGCCGATGGCCGAGGCGGTCGAGCTGACCGGCATGGAGTACGGAGGCATCACCCCGCTCGGACTGCCGGCGGACTGGCCTATCCTGGTTGATTCGAACGTGGCATCGCATAACAGGGTCGTCATCGGCAGCGGCGTACGCAGGTCCAAGCTCGCCGTCTCCGGGGCACTACTGGCCGGGTTGAAGGGTGCCGAGGTGCTCGACCTGGCCACTGGAGCGTAGGAGCTCTGACCGTAGAGAGAGCGAGGAACGATGCCGGCGAAGGTCAGAGCGGACGCGACCATTTAGACATTGAGATCTATTCGAGACCGTTGGATGGGAAACCGATGGGGCTGATCCGGACGTTGTACGAGTGGGAATGTGGCCCCATGGTTCATCTCGTGGGCGGGGATTAAGCCGGTATGGTGCTTCATGCCATGAACGATGACCGACTCGGCCCTTACCGGCTGCTCAGGCGGCTCGGTGAAGGCGGAATGGGCGTTGTCCACCTCGCTGTCGATCAGCATGGTCGGCAGGTGGCGGTCAAGGTCCTGCGTGCCGAGGTCGCCGGCGACGAGGTCGCCAGGCGGCGGCTCTCGCGTGAGGTCGAGACGATGCGGCGGGTGCGCAGCAAGTACATCGCCGAGGTGGTCGACGCCGACGTCACGGGTCATCGGCCGTACATCGTCACCCGGTACGTGGCCGGGCGCGCCCTCGACGAGATCGTCAGGGACGACGGCCCGCTGGAGCTGCCCGCGCTGCTCGCGGTCGCGCACGGCGTGGCCTCCGCGCTGTCCGCCGTCCACTCCGTGGGCGTCATCCACCGCGACCTCAAGCCGGGCAACGTGCTCATCCTCGACGGCCAGCCGGTGCTGATCGACTTCGGCATCGCCCAGGCGGTCGACGCCACCCGGCTGACCCAGACCGGCATGTTCATCGGCACGCCCGGCTACCTCGCGCCCGAGATCATCGAAGGTCAGGAGGCGGGGCCGGAGGTCGACGTGCACGCCTGGGCGGGCACGCTGCTCTTCGCCGGCACCGGCCTGCCGCCCTTCGGCAAGGGCACGCTGGAGATGATCTTCTACAACATCACCGCGGGCAAGGCTGACGTGAGCGCCGCGCCGGCGGTGCTGCAGCCGCTGCTGAAGGCGGCCTTCCAGCGCAACCCCGCCAGGCGGCCCAAGGCGGCCGAACTGGCGGAGCAGACCGCGCGGCTGCTGCCCAAGTCGGCCAGAACCATCCCGGACGAGATCTCCACCGTCCCCCGCACGGACCGTACCGGCGACTCGCAGGCCCCGGCCCAGCCGCCCCAACAGTACGTTTCCCTGCTCCCCAACGGTCCCCAGAACGGCGGCCAGGCCCCGCCGGCCACCTCAGGCCCGCACCAGGGCCAGGCCCCGCCCGCCTCGGGCCCGCACCAGGGCCAAGGCGGCCAGAGCGGCCAGAGCCAGGGCCAGAGCGGCCAGAGCCTGGGGCAGAGCGGCCAGGGCCAGAGCGGCCAGAGCCAGGGGCAGAGCGGACAAGGCCCGCAGGTCACCATGCCTCCCCGGCACGGTCAGCCGTCCCCGCACGCCGCGTCGGGAGCGCAGGCGCCACCGCAGCACGGCGCGCCTCCGCCCGGCCCCGCGCACTCCGACCAGCACGCCAGGCCGCCCGGCTACCAGCAGAGTCCCGCCCAGGGCGACCCGTGGCCCACCCGCAGGGTCACCCCGGAAGAGCTGCGCCAGATGCAGGACGGCGGCGGCGCCCCCAGCGTGCCGTGGCCTGGTCAGCAGGGCTGGCACAACAGCTACCCGCCGCCTCCGCGCGAGGGCGACGTGCCGACCACGCGGGTGCGCTCCGAACCGCCGCCCTACGTTCCGGTGCAGGCGCCGCCGCACCAGCAGTACCCGCAGGATCCGGCCACGCGCCGCGAGCCGTACATCCCGGGAGTACGTCCGGGACAGCTCCTGCAGCGGTCCCGCGCGTACGGCGTGGCCGGCGCGATGCTGCTGATCATCATGATCGTCCTGGCCGCGCTCGCCCCGGTCCTGGTGGCCCTGGTGGCCCTCCCGGTCGCCCTGCTCCTGCGCGCCGCGGACCTGGCCCAGCCCGAGCTGAGCGCGCGCCGCTCCACCGGCGCCGCCGCGCTCGACGTGCTGCGCGTCTTCAGCCATCCGAAGGCGCTGGTCAAGTCGGCGGGGATCACGCTGGCGCTGGTCCTGTACGCCGCCATCCTCGGGCTGCCGGTCACCCTCCTGCTCACGGTGCTGGGCAGGAGCGTGCCGGCGAACGCCCTGGCCTGGGGCGCGGCCGTCGCCATCTGGACGATTTGCGCCGGTCCCGGCGTCGAGGGACCTGGCCGCCAGATGCGCAGGACCCTCTCATCCCTCGTACCCTCAAGGACATCGGCCATGGTGATGGCCGGGGTGCTCGCGGCGGGCGCCGCGCTTTCACTGGTGCTCGCCATCGGTACGTTCGGCACGTCGCCGAATTTGCGCGCAGTATGGACACCAGTGAACGTCTCGCAGCTGGAAGATCAGCTCGGGAAACTGTCGAAGTCGGGGGGATGATGCAGGGAGCCAGGCGATGAACACGCAGGTTCCAGAGCGGCTCGGGCCGTACCGGCTGGTCAGGAAGATCGGCGAGGGCGGCATGGGTGTGGTCCACCTGGGCATGGACGCCGATGGCGGCCAGGTGGCCATCAAGGTCCTGCACCCGCATGTCGCCGCGGACCTCAAGGCGCGCGACCGGCTCACCCGCGAGGTCGAGACCATGCGGCGCGTGCGCAGTTCGCACGTGGCCGAGGTGCTCGACGCCGAGCTCGTGGGTGGCCAGCCGTACGTCGTGACCCGGTTCGCGCCGGGCCGCACGCTGGAGGACACCGTCCTCGCCGACGGGGCGCTGCGCGACTACGAGCTGGTCCGGCTGGCGCGCGGGCTCTGCCAGGCGCTCGTGGCCATCCACGCGGCCGACGTGATCCACCGCGACTTCAAGCCCTCCAACGTCATGCTCGTGGGCGGGGAGCCGCTGGTCATCGACTTCGGCATCGCGCACCTGGTCAACGCCACGCGGCTGACCCAGACCGGGATGTTCGTCGGCACGCCCGGCTATCTGGCGCCCGAGATCATCCGCGACTCGGAGATCACCCAGGCGGCCGACGTGCACGCGCTGGCCTCCACCGTCTTCTTCGCCGCCACGGGCGCGCCGCCGTTCGGCACGGGCACGTTCGAGGCGGTCTGCTTCAACATCATGGAAGGCCGGGCCCAGCTCGACAAGGCGCCGATGTGGCTGCGCGGCTGGCTGAGCCGTGCCCTGCAGGTCGACGCCCGCTCGCGGCCCGGTGCCCAGGAACTCCTGCGGATGGCCAGGCAGCTCGACCCGACCAGGACCGCCTTCCACGAGGTGCCCACCGCGCCGCCGCCCTCTGGGGGTACGCGCGTGCTGCCCGCCGGGGACAACTACTCCGACCTGCTGCCGCCGGTCGAGTACGCCAAGCCGCCGCGCGTGGAGAGACCGCAGCGGGTGGAGAAGCAGCCGCGGACCGCCACGCCGCCGCCCTATGTGCCGGCGCCGTTGCCGCGCACCGACCAGCGGGTCGCCGGTTATCCGGCGCCGCCCCAGGTGCGTCCCTACACGCCGCCGCCCGCGCCGGCGACGCAGGCCAGGCCGTACACGCCGCCGGGGGAGCGCAAGCGCTTCGTCGTCGGCAGCCAGCTCGTCGGGTTCTTGCTGCTCGTGGGGCTGACCGCGATGACGGTCATGGTCCCGGTCACCGTCGGCGCGGTCGCCATCGCGCTCGCGGTCGTGCTGCGCGTCGGCGAGTACCTGTTCGGCGAGATGGTGAACCGGCGGCGGGCGCGCGGCGGAGGCAGCTCGGCCGACGCGTTGCTGGCGATCGTCGGCACCCCGTGGGCGCTGGTGAAGGCCGCTCTGATGACCCTCGTGCACGTGCCGCTCGCCCTGGCCTTCGGCGCGATCGTCTGGGGCATCCTGCGCTGGGGCGGCGGCATGAGCATCAACGGGGCCGCCGCCTACGCCGCCGGGGCCTTCACGCTCGGCCTGTTCGTCCTGCCCGGCGGCGGCGCTCCGCGCAAGGCCGTGACCCGCAGCCTGACGAGCGTGCTGCGCACTCCGGGCGCCGCCCTGGTCGCCACGGTGGCCGTCGGCACCCTGACCTTGCTGGCGGTGTTGTTCGCCTTCAGCCAGAAGACCGTCTGGACCCCCTGGGAGCCTCCCTCCGAAGTCATCGACCGCCTGACCGCCCAAGCCCAGGACGGCGCCGTCAGCCTCCTCACCGGCCTGGCCGACGACCTGCTCAAGAAGACCGGGCTGGGATTCCTGTCACCCTGGTCCTGAGTGTCCCGTCCCTGCCACCGGGGGAAAGGATGGGTATGAGCGAGCAACTGGGGCCGTACCGGTTGCTGTCCCGGCTCGGCGCGGGCGGGTTCGGCGAGGTGCATCTCGCGCTCGACGCCGAGGGCCGGACGGTGGCGGTCAAGATCCTGCATCCGCACGTGGCCGCCGACGATGCCGCTCTGACCAGGCTGGCGCGTGAGGTCGAGACGATGCGGCGGGTGCGCGGGGCGCGGGTGGCGGAGGTGCTCGACGCCTCTCTGGACGGCGAACGCCCTTATCTGGTGACCAGGTATGTGCAGGGGAAGCCGCTGTCCGCCGTCACGGTGCCGGTCGCCGATCTGCGGCTGCTGGCTTGCGGGCTGGCCGAGGCGCTGTCGGCCATGCACGAGGCGGGCGTGACCCATCGGGACCTCAAGCCGGCCAACGTGATGATGGCCGACGGCGAGCCGGTGGTGATCGACTTCGGGATCGCGCTCGCGCTCGACTCCCTGTCGGTGACCGCCTCGGGCGCGGTGATCGGGACGCCCGGCTATCTCGCGCCCGAGCTGCTGGAGGGGCGGGAGGCGGGCATGGAGGCCGACGTGTTCTCCTTCGGCGCCACCATGGCCTATGCCGCTACGGGGCGGGAGCCGTACGGGAAGGGGCCCGCCTCCGCGGTCGCCTACCGGGTGGTCCATCACGAGCCCGACCTCGACGGCGTGCCGGAGTGGCTGGCCCCGCTCCTGCGCGAGTGCCTGGCGCGCGAGCCGGCCGCGCGGCCGACGGCCGCGCGCGTCTGTGCGGTGCTGGGCGCCACACCGGCCCCGCGCGGCAGTCACAGCCGCGGACCTTCCTCCGGTACGGCACAGCCGCCGGTCCTGGTGGCCGATCCGCACGCCGAGCCCACCCGCGAATGGCGGCCGGGCGCCCGGCGGGACGTAGGTCTGGAGCGCGCGCTGCACCGGGAGAAGGTGCGCAGGCGGTGGGTGATCGGGTCGGGGCTGTTCGTTTCGTTGCTGGCCGCGGCGGCGCGCGAGCCTCTGCCCGAGGTGTCGCTGTTCCTGCTGTCGGCCTTCGCGCTGGCGATCGTGGCCGACGCGGGGGTGGCCCTGGTCTCGCGGCGGCAGTTCAGGAACCGCAGGATCGTGGCCGATCTGGCGACGATCGCGGGGACGGGGGCGTTGTGGTTCGGGCTGAGCACGTTCTTCAGCCCGTTCACTCTGGCCCTGTTCGCCGGGACCGCGCTGGTGGCCGGTGTGGTGTTCCTCATGTCGGCCTGATCACATTTCCCGATCCACCCCATAGCCGGACTCTGGAACAAAGTTCGGTAAGCTGGGGCCACCTGCGAGTTTGCCCTCAAGCTACTCATGGGTAACATAGCGACTCAGGAACGAGGGGTGACCCGCCGACGCGGTCCACCCCTGGCACCTGGCACTCTGGACACCGCACGAGCTTTCTACCGAGCTATCCGGCGAAAACGGGAGGTCGGCCACCGGCCATGAACATCGTCGTCTGCGTGAAGCAGGTTCCCGACACGGCGACCGAGCGCAAGCTGCGGTCCGATGACAAGACGCTCGACCGTGACGCCGTCGACGGCGTGGTGAACGAGCTTGACGAGTATGCGGTCGAGGAGGCGCTGAAACTCAAGGAGGCCCATGGCGGTGAGGTCACCGTCCTCACCATGGGCCCCGGCAAGGCCACCGAGACCATCCGCAAGGCCCTGGCCATGGGCGCCGACAAGGCGGTCCACCTGACCGACGACGCCCTGCGGGGCTCGGACGCGCTCTCGACCTCCTACGCGATGGCACAGGCGCTGAAGAAGATCGGGTTCGACCTGGTCATCCTCGGCTCCGAGTCCACCGACGCGCGTACCGGCGTGCTGCCCGCGATGCTGGCGGAGCGCCTGGGCGCGCCGCAGCTCACGCTGGCCAACAAGGTCGACGTCGAGGGCTCCTCGATCACGATCCAGCGCCTGACCGACTACGGCTACGACAAGGTCGAGGCATCGCTGCCGGCCGTCGTCTCCGTGGTCGAGAAGATCAACGAGCCGCGTTACCCGTCCTTCAAGGGCATCATGGCGGCCAAGAAGAAGCCGGTCGAGACGCTCGGCGTGGCCGACGTCTCCGCCGACGCGGCCCAGGTCGGCCTCGGCGCCGCCTGGTCGGAGGTCGTGGACTTCGCCGCGGCCCCGCCCCGCGCGGCCGGCACGATCGTCAAGGACGAGGGCGACGGTGGCGCGAAGGCCGCCGACTTCCTCGCGTCCAAGAAGTTCATCTGAGAACGGGGGTTTTGCTGATATGTCGGAAATTCTCGTTCTGGTCGAACACGTCGACGGCGAGGTCAAGAAGGTCACGCTTGAGCTGCTGACCCTGGCCAAGTCCCTCGGCTCCCCGTCGGCCGTCTGGGCGGGTCCCGGCCTGAGCGACGCCGCCACGGCCAAGCTCGCCGAGTACGGCGCCGACAAGGTCTACAACGCCTCCTCCCAGGAGATCGTGGACTACGTCGTGGCCCCGAAGGCCGAGCTGCTCGCGCAGCTGGTCTCCTCGGCCGCGCCCGCCGCCGTCCTGGTCGCCGCCACGGCCGAGGGCAAGGAGATCGCCGGCCGCCTGGCCGTCAAGACCGACTCCGGCGTCATCACCGACGCCGTCGGTCTGGGCGACGGCTTCGTGGCCGACCAGTCGATCTTCGGCGGTGGCGTCAACGTCAAGTCGAAGGTGGCCAAGGGCACCCCGATCGTCGCCGTACGCCCCAACTCCACGGCCCCCGTGGCCGCGGCCGGCGCCGGCGCCGTCGAGGAGGTAGCGGTCGCGCTGTCCGACGCCGCCCGCGCGGCCAAGGTGGTCGACCGGGTCAAGCAGGAGAAGGGCGCGCGCCCCGAGCTGACCGAGGCCGCCATCGTGGTCTCCGGCGGCCGCGGCGTGGGCTCGGCCGAGAACTTCTCGGTCATCGAGGGCCTGGCCGACGCGCTCGGCGCCGCCGTCGGCGCCTCCCGCGCCGCGACGGACGCCGGGTGGTACCCGCACCAGTTCCAGGTGGGCCAGACCGGCAAGACGGTCTCGCCGCAGCTGTACGTGGCGGCGGGCATCTCCGGCGCCATCCAGCACCGGGCCGGCATGCAGACCGCGAAGACCATCGTCGCGATCAACAAGGACCCCGAGGCGCCGATCTTCGAGCTCGCGGACTACGGCGTGGTGGGCGACCTCCACCAGGTCGTGCCGCAGCTGACCGAAGAGGTCAACAAGCGCAAGTAGGCACACGGGCGGCGCCGGACCCCTCGCGGGCTCCGGCGCCGTCCGCTTTCACCCGAGCGCCCGCCTGAGGCGTGCGGCCAGGAGCTCGCCCTCCTCGGGGCTCCACTCCAGGACACCGTTCTCGGCCATCAGCGCGTGGTACTGCTGCCGCTCGTACGGAACGCCGGGCGGCAGCGCCGCCACGTGCCAGTGCAGGTGGGAGTTGCCCTGCCGGCTGCCGAGCGAGAGCACGTAGGTCCGCTCGGACGGGACCACCGCCTCCACGGCCAGCGCCACCCGGCGCACCACGCCCATGAGCGCCAGGTAGGCGCCTTCGTCGAGGTCGCGGACCACGTGCTCGACGTGCGCCTTCGGGCAGACCAGCACGTACCCGGGCAGGGTCACGACAGGCCCGCCCGGCGGGCCCGTTCGACCGCGGCGGGCAGGACGTCGACCAGGCGGTCCACGTCCTCCAGGGTCGAGGTGTGGCCCAGGCTGAAGCGCAGGGAACCTCGGGCGGCGGCCGCGTCGGCGCCCATGGCCAGCAGGACGTGGGAGGGCTGGGCGACCCCCGCGGAACAGGCGGAGCCGGTCGAGCACTCCACGCCCTTGGCGTCCAGAAGCATGAGCAGGGCGTCGCCCTCGCAGCCGGGGAAGGAGAAGTGGGCGTTGCCGGGCAGCCGGTCGACGGGATCGCCGTTGAGCACGACGTCGGGGACGGCCTGCCGTACCCGCTGGATGAGGGTGTCGCGCAGGGCGGTCAGGCGGGCGTGCTCGTGCTCCTGATCGCGTACGGCCACGCGCACCGCGGCGGCGAGCCCGGCGATGGCGGGGGCGTCGAGGGTGCCGGAGCGTACGTCGCGCTCCTGGCCGCCGCCGTGGAGGACGGAGACCGGCGTCAGCCCCCTGGCCAGCAGCAGGACGCCGACGCCCATCGGGCCGCCGATCTTGTGCCCGGTCAGCGTGAGCGCGTCGGCCGTGGACTCGGCGAAGGAGACGGGCAGCTGGCCGATGGCCTGGACGGCGTCGGTGTGGAAGGGGATGCCGTGCTCGTGGGCGACGCCGGCCAGCTCGCGCACGGGCTGGATGGTGCCGACCTCGTTGTTGGCCCACATGACGCTGACCACGGCCACGCCGGACGGGTCGCCGGCGATGGCCGCGCGCAGCTCCGACGGATCGACGCGGCCCACCGGGTCGACGGGCAGGAGGGTGACGCGGGCGCCCTGGCTGCGTTCGAGCCACTGGGCCGGGTCGAGCGCGGCGTGGTGCTCGACGGAGCTGATGAGGATGCGGTCGGCGGGGCGGCGCGACCAGTACAGGCCCTTGATGGCGAGGTTGTCGGCCTCGGTGCCGCCGGAGGTGAAGACGACCTCGCTGGGGCGGGCGCCGAGGGCGTCGGCGATGGACTCGCGTGACTCCTCGACGATCCGGCGCGTCTGGCGGCCGGCGGCGTGCAGGGAGGAGGCGTTGCCCACGCGGCCGAGTTGCTCCGTCATGGCCTCGATCGCCTCGGGGAGCATGGGAGTGGTCGCCGCGTGATCAAGGTAGGCCGACGGTCTGGTCACCCGTCCAGGGTATCTCGCTTGCTACTGTACCGTCCGGACGGTACAGTGTCAGGTATGCGTAGAGACGAGTTGCTGGATGCCGCGGAGGGACTCCTCTGTGACCATGGCTCCGACGCGCTCACGCTGGCCGCCGTGGCCGACCGTGCGGGAGTGAGCAAGGGCGGGCTGCTCTATCACTTCAGCACCAAGGAAGCGCTGATCAAAGCGATGGCCGAACGCCTCATCGGCGACTTCGACGAACTGATGGCGGCGCAGCCGTACGACACCTATACCAAACGCTACCTGGGCGCCACGATGGCGGCGATCCGCTCCGGCCGGCTCCGACGATGGGCCGTGGTGACCGGAGCCTCCGGGAACATGTTCCTGCTCACGCCGCTGCGTGAGGCCATGAGCCGCTGGCATTCCGAGGGCATCAGGGACGAGCCCGACCCGGTCGCCGCCCAGATCGTCCGCCTGGCCTGTGAGGGCCTGTGGGACGTTGCCAGCCACGACCCGAGCCTGCATTCGGAGGAGGAGCTCGCCGCGCTGGAGCGGCGACTGCTCGCGCTCCTCTGAGCGAAACCCTTCCTGACAAGGGGTACGGCCCGGCGGCCGTGCCCCTCTTCTTTGTGCGTGTGAAAGGAACCTGTGATGACCCGCGACCTGAGGACTGCCCGTTTCGGGGCGATCCTCACCTTTGTCCTTGCTGGCTTGATGGTGGGCACCATGACCGTGCGCATCCCCGCGCTGACCGACAAACTCGGTCTGTCCGCGGCGGAGGTGGGCGGCGTACTGCTCGCCTGGGGTCTCGGCGCGCTCGTCAGCATGCAGGCGATGCGCGGCGTCATGAGCCGCGCGGGCAGCAGGGCGGTCCTGCGGGTCGGCGGTCCCCTGACCGCGCTCTCCCTGCTCGGACTCGCCTTCGCGCCCAACCTGCCGTTGCTGCTGGCGACCGCGGTGCTGTTCGGCATGGCGTTCGGCGCGGTCGACATCGCCATGAACGCCCAGGGCTCGGCGGTCGAGCAGGCGTACGGGCGGCCGCTCATGAACAGCATGCACGCGGGCTGGTGCGTCGGCGCCATCGGCGCGGGTGTGATCGGCTCCCTGTCGATCGCTTCGGGGCTGTCGCTGACCGCCAACCTGGCGCTCATCGCCCTCGTCTCGCTGCCCGTCATGGTGTGGGTGAGCCGTTCGTACCTGGCCGACAAGCCCGTGACGGGTTCGGCGGCCGAGACCGGCAAGAAGCGCCTGCCACCGGTCGTCTACCTGCTCGGCGCCATCATGTTCTTCGCCTTCATGGTCGAGGGCACCGTGGCCGACTGGAACGGCCTGTTCATGCGCGACTCGCTCGGCGCCCCCGAGGCGCTGGCCGCGCTCGGCTACCCGATCTTCGAGGCCGGCATGCTGCTGGCCCGGCTCACCGGTGACCGCCTGCGCTCCCGCTTCGGGGTGAAGGGCCTGATGACCGCCTCCGGGCTGGCCACGGCCGCCTTCTTCGCCATCGTGCTGACCGCGGCGACGCCGATCATGGCCTTGGCCGCGATGTTCTTCGTCGGCCTCGGCGTCGCCACGATCGCACCGGTGACGATGTCCATGGCGGGAACCGCCACGGACACCCCCGGGCCCGCGATCGCCCAGGCGGGCGCGATGGGGTACGCCGGACTGCTGCTCGGTCCCGTGGTGATCGGGTTCCTGTCCGACGTGACCTCACTGCGCACCGCGCTCGGGCTGGCCGTGGTGCTCGGCCTGCTGATCGCGCTGGCCGCCCGCTTCCTGCCGCGCCCGCGCCTCCTCGCCCCCGTGAGGATGCCGGAGCGGGGCGAGGAGCGCGAGCTGGCCAGGGCCGGCTAGGAGAAGGCCTCGACGCGGGTGCGCCGCTCGATCTCCAGGCGTTCCGCCTTGCCCATCTTCGGGGTCTCGGTGTACTCCCAGCCGCCCTTCACGGCCTTCACCTTGACCCCGGCGGCGTTGAGCAGGCGTACCCACTCACGGAAGTCGGCGTCGTAGTTCCGGTTGTACCTGGGGTCCATCGCCTTGGGCATCAGCACCTGCTTGTCCGCGCAGCGCTTCACCTTGGCCTCCTGGCCCTTGGCCGGGACGCCGATGCCGCCCGGCCCCACGACCGCCGGGGCCGAGGCGAACTTCACGCCCTGCGCCTTGAGGCAACGGTTGTAGGCCTCCCGCAGGCGAAGGAGCCGGGCCTCGGTGTAGTCGAGCGGGAGCCGTACACCCCGCTCCGCGCCCTTCTCCGCGACGGGCGCGGGTGCGGGGGTTTTGACGGGCGCGGGTGCCGGAGTGGGGGTCGCGGCGTGCGCCGCGATGCTGCCGCCGCCCAGCGTGACGGCGGTGAGACCGGCAATGGCGAGTGCTTGGGTGAGCTTCATGGGCCTCACCCTGCCGCCCGCTTTTAAGGGACTTGTCAGGACGACATGGGAAACCTGTCTTGTCACATACCGTGAAGCGCATGGGGGCACATGTCTTGATCGCCGAGGATGACGAGGGCCAGGCCGAGCTGATCCGCCGCTACCTCGAACACGAGGGCCACCGGGTCACCGCCGTGCACGACGGCCGCGCCGCCATCGACGCGGCCCGCGCCGCCGGGCCGGACCTGGTCATCCTGGACCTCATGCTGCCCCGGGTGGACGGCCTGGACGTCTGCCGCGTGCTGCGCGCCGAGTCCGACGTGCCGCTGCTCATGCTGACCGCCCGCAGCACCGAGGACGACCTGCTGCTCGGCCTCGACCTGGGCGCCGACGACTACATGACCAAGCCGTTCAGCCCGCGTGAGCTGATGGCGCGCGCCCGCGCCCTCCTGCGCCGCCGCGTGCGCGCCGCCTCCCCGGTGCACGCCATCGGCGACCTGCTCATCGACCCCCTCCGCCACCAGGTACGGCAGGGCGGCCGGCCCGTCGAGTGCACCCCCGGCGAGTTCCAGCTCCTGGCGGCCATGGCGGCGGAACCGGAACGCGTCTTCACCCGGCGCCAGCTCCTGGAGCACATCCACGGCTTCGACCGCTACATCACCGAGCGCACGGTCGACATGCACGTGATGAACCTCCGCAAGAAGCTCGAACCCGACCCCCGCCGCCCCGTCACCCTGCTGACCGTCTACGGCGTCGGCTACAAGCTCGTCGATGCGGCGCCGTAGCGGGCTGCGGGTCAAGCTGCTCGCCGCCTCCGTGCTCGTGGCCGTGTGCTCCGTCGCCGCGACCGCCTGGGTCGTCAGCACCCTGACCTCGGGCGCCATCCAGCAGCAGCGCGGCCAGGCACTCGCCGAGGACACCCGCGTCTACGACACCCTCCTCGCCTACGCCGCCCGCCACCCCGCGTGGAACGGCGTGGACCGGATCGTCGCCGACCTCGCCGCCAAGACCGGCCGCAAGATCACGCTGACCACCCACGACCGCCGCCCGATCGCCGCCTCCGCACCCGGCACCCCGCCCGCGACCCCCTCAGCCGTGGTCGACCCGCTGGCGGTGGACACCGCGCTGCTGCCCTCGGTCGGCCCCGACCGCATCGACCCCAGGGCCACCGGCCCGTTCACCCTGCGCACCGCCGAGCTACGCGCGCTGCGCCAGCTCGCCCAGCGGCGCGTGGAGTGCCTGCGCCGCACCGGGTTCGACGCCAAGGCGGTGACCGGCCCGTCCGGCCGTCCCGACGTCGAGGTGGAAGGCGTCGCACCCAGCCCGGTCCGCAACACGTGCTCCGAGGAAGAGCTCGCCCGTCCCACCCGCACCGAGGCCAAGGCCCTGCGCCAGCTCAACTCCCTGGTCAACGCCTGCCTGAAACGCGAGGACCGCGACCCCGTAAAGCTCTCCCGCGACCTCACCTGGACCTGGACCCGCGCCGCGGTCGTCGGCGGCCCCGTCGCCGAAGGCGTCAACGGCTGCCTCGACACCAGCCGCCGCGAGCAACTGCGCTCCCACGTGGCCCCCGCGGCCTGGCTGTTCATCGAGTCGGCCCCCACCGCCCCCGCCCTGAACCTCTCACCGGGCAACACCGTCCGCATCGCCGCCGTGGCCGCCGCGATCCTGGTGCTGAGCGCCGCCATCAGCTTCTACCTGGCCACCCGCGTCATCCACCCGCTACGCGCCCTGACCGCCGCCGTCCACCGCATGCGCGAGGACGGCGCCGCCAAGGTCAGCGTGTCGGCGGGCGGCGAACTCGGCGACCTCGCCGCGGCCTTCAACGAGATGGCCGAGCACCGGCTCCGTCTGGAGGCGCTGCGCAAGGACATGGTCAGCGACGTCGCCCACGAACTGCGCACCCCGCTCAGCAACATCCGCGGCTGGCTGGAGGCGGTCGAAGACGGCGTCGCCCCCCTGGACACGCGGCGCCTGCTCAAGGAGTCGCTGCTGCTGCAGCACATCATCGACGACCTGCAGGACCTGTCGATCGCCGACGCGGGCAAGCTCCGCCTTCACCCCGAGCAAGCCGACCTGCGCGACCTCCTCGACCAGGTGGCCGCCGCCCACCCCGCGCCCGGCCTCACCCTGACCGTCACCGCCGCCCCCGGCCTCACCCTCGAAGCCGACCCGGTAAGGCTGCGCCAAGCCGTGGGCAACCTGGTCACCAACGCCATCCGCCACACCCCACCCGGCGGCCACATCGCACTGACCGGCCGCCTGCTCGGTGATCAGGTGGCGATCGAGGTGGCCGACACCGGCACCGGCATCGCCCCCGGGGACCTGCCCCACGTCTTCGACCGCTTCTGGCGGGCCGACCGCTCCCGCAGCAGGAAGGGCGGCGGCAGCGGACTCGGCCTGGCCATCGTCCGCAGCATCGTCACCGCCCACGGCGGCACGGTGACGGCCGCCGGCACCCCGGGAGAGGGCACCGTCTTCACCATCACCCTGCCGCTCAGGACAGGAACGGCGCCACCGACACCCAGGCGGGATCGGAGTCGACGTCCACCACCGGATCGCCCTCCTGCCAGCTGACGATGAGCTCCTTGGCGTGGATGGCCGCCTCGCCCGTCGGGTCCGCGTACAGGTGGATCACCCGGTGGCCCTCGGCGCTCAGGTGCGCCGCCAGGATCGCGTCGGCGTGGAGCTTGGTCAGGCGGGCGGCCAGCCGTTCCTCGAAGTCGCGCAGCGCGATGAGCGAGTCACCGACCGGAAGCCCGTTCTCGTCACGGTGGGAGTAGGGGAGCGTGATCTGGATGTGCTGGTCGAACAGCGGATAGTCGACCGGCCGCAGCGGATACCGCGTCGTGGCGACCAGCGGCGCGCCACCCGCGGTCTGCCCCTCCAGGAGCGCCCACTGCTCCTCGTCATACCCCGAGGCCACGTCGTCGACGACGGCCCGCAGATGAGCGGCCGAGACGGCGTCGATGGGCTGGAACGTCGCCGCGGTGATCTCACCGATCCAGCGGGCCACGTCGTCCTCGCCGAGCAGCCAGTCGAGCGCCAGCAGCGCCGCCTCCATGCGCGTCTCGTCGTCAAGATCACTGAACACCGGGTGGTAGGCCGCCACGTCGATCCGCGCCGACCCGCGCGGCACGCGCAGCCCGAGCATCAGCTCCTCCAGCGCGAACTCCTTGCCGCCCACATCCAGCGTCAGCTCCAGAGCCAGCGGATTGGCCTGCCGCGACGGATGGAACTCCCACAGCAGATCCGCCGGCGGCGCCGCCTTGGCCCACCGATGCGCCAGCGACCGCAGCTCGGCGTCCCCGGCAGCGGTCACGACCAGCGCATGGGCCGCCCCCCGGCCCGGCGCGATCTCGTACACGAGCCTGGGATGCACCGCCGCGACGGCCGGCTCCAGCGTCTCGGCCAGCCGCTCGGGCTCCTCGGCCGCCACCATGCCATCCAGCTGTGGCCGCGTCCGCTCCCACCACTCCCAGAAGTCGGCAATGAGATCACCGGGCATGACCGGCTCCTGGTCCTCGTCGTCCTTGCGCCCGAACAGTCGCATAACCCGTCATTCTCTCAGAGCCCCCGCCTTTCCCACGCCGCCTTTCTTCCCACCCCGCCCTTTCCGTTGCGCCAAGCCCTCAGGGCGCCTTTCCGTTACGGCAAGCCGCCCCACCGCCACCCGCCGTCGTGCGCGGACGCCGATCGTGGGGATCGCTTCTCACGTCGGACGTGGTCCCCACCGCAACGGCCCCCCTTGACCCAGCCACCGTGCCAAGGCCGGCCACCTGCCGAGGCGCCGACACCCAGCACCAGGCACCCCGCCGTCCCTCTGTCCCGGCGCCCAAAGCCACCGCTGGCACCAGCCTCGCCCGCCACTGACCGGCAGGGGCCGTCTGTTGCTCGTTTGTCTGCTGGATCTTGGCCGTGGGTGGGAAAAGGGTGGCTTGGTTGAGCGGGTACGCTGGTTGGGTCATGGGACTTCGTGTGCTTGCCGCCATGTCGGGCGGCGTCGACTCTGCCGTGGCCGCTGCTCGGATCGCCGAGGCCGGCCATGATGTCACCGGTGTGCATCTGGCGCTGTCGGCCAACCCTCAATCGCACCGTACCGGCGCGCGTGGGTGTTGCACGATCGAGGACTCCCGCGACGCCCGCAGGGCCGCGGATGTGATCGGGATTCCGTTCTACATCTGGGACATGGCCGAGCGTTTCCAGCGGGACGTGGTCGAGGACTTCGTGGCCGAGTACGCCGCGGGGCGCACGCCGAACCCGTGCCTGCGGTGCAACGAGAAGATCAAGTTCGAGGCGGTGCTGGATCGGGCGCTGGCGCTGGGGTTCGACGCGGTGGCCACCGGGCATCACGCGAAGCTGGCCGACGGGGTGCTGTCCAGGAGCCCGGACATGGCCAAGGACCAGTCGTACGTGCTCGGGGTGCTCACCCGCGAGCAGCTCAGCCACGCGATCTTCCCGCTCGGCGACTCCACCAAGGCGCAGGTACGCGAGGAGGCCTCCCGCCGTGGCCTGACCGTGGCCGACAAGCCCGACAGCCACGACATCTGCTTCATCGCCGACGGCGACACCCGCGGCTTCCTGGCCAAGCGCCTCGGCTCCGAGCCGGGCCGCATCCTCGACCAGGACGGCGAGGTGGTGGGCGCCCACCAGGGGGCGCACGGGTTCACGGTCGGCCAGCGCAAGGGCCTGCACATCGACCGCCCGGCCCCCGACGGCCGCCCCCGCTACGTACTGTCGATCGAGCCGGTCTCCAACACCGTGACGGTGGGCCCGCGCGCGGCGCTCGAGGTCACGACGATCCACTGCGTCCGCCCCCTGTGGAACGGCCCCGCCGCCACCGGCCCGGTCACGGTCCAGCTACGCGCCCACGGCGAGGTCTACGACTGCCACTACGCGCAGACCGGCGACGACCTCCACATCACGCTGGCCCGCCCGGCCACGGGCGTAGCCGCCGGCCAGGCCGCCGTCCTGTACACGGGCGACACGGTCATAGGCTCCGCCACCATCACCGCCTCCTCCTAGCCCAGTCCCCACCTCCGCCCCACGCCATCCCGCACACGCGCCTCCGGTGGGTGGCCGGGCTTGGCACGGTGGCTGGTCAAGGGGGGCCGTTGCGGTGGGGACCACGTCCGACGTGAGAAGCGATCCCCCCGATCGGCGTCCGCGCACGACGGCGGGTGGCGGTGGGGCGGCTTGCCGTAACGGAAAAGGCGGGGTGAGAAGGGCAGCGCAACACCGGCCTGCCGTAGCGGAAAGTGCCGTGAGTAGGGCAGCGCAACCCCGGCCTGCCGTAACGGAAAGGCGGGGCGAGAAGGGCGCTGAGGCAAATCCAGCGCGACGCTCGGGAAAGGGCGGGTTAGGAGAGGACTGTGGGGGAGCGCAGGGGGAGGCGGCGGATGTCGGCGTTTTGGCGGTCGGCTTCCATCTTGAGCCAGTTGTCGACCAGGGTCAGGCCGACCTCGCCGTACAACGCGTCGTGCGTCGAGTACGCCCGCGCCGGGCGGATCGTGCGCAGGTACTCCACCATCTCCGACAACTTCAACCATGGCGCCCCTGTCGGCACCAGCAGTGTTCCCACCCGCGCCTCAGGCACCGTCAGCGCGTCCCCGGGGTAGAAGAGCTCTTCGTCCACCAGGAAACCGACGTTGTTGGCGATCGGCATGTCGGGGTGGTTGGCGGCGTGCCATTCACCGTGGGTGCTCACGGTGAATCCGGCGGTGGTGAAGGTGTCGCCGTGCTTCACCGTCTGGACCCTCATCGGCGCGTCGGTCAAGGAGGCGGCCACTTCCGCGCAGGTCCAGACCTCGATGTCGGGGGAGGCGGCCTTGAGGCGCTCGGTGTCGAGGTGGTCGAAGTGGGCGTGGGTGATGAGCACGGCGTCGGCGTCGTCCAGGACCGGGTCCTCGGTGAAGACGCCCGGGTCGATGATCAGGACCTTTCCGTCCTTCTCCAGCCGCACGCACGCGTGTCCGTACTTGGTGAGCTCCATGGTCCCCACGATAACTAGGCTGAGGGCCATGACTGCGTGGGAGGCTACCGGGGTTGGTTCGCATCCGGGTGAAGATCATCTGGAGGCGCTGCGTGTGGTGTTCGGTGAGGTGCCCGGGTTGCCCTATCTGCCGGAGCTACCGGCCAGGGGCGTGGGTGCGGACATGGTCGGGCGGACGGCCTCGATGCTCGTCGATCTGGCGGTCGAGGTGCAGCCGTCGGGCTGGCGGCTGACGGACCGGCCCGGACGTGATCACCACCGCGCGACCGACCACCTGCGCCGTGATCTCGACGGGCTGGAAGAGCTGGGACAGGGGTTCGAGGGGCCGTTCAAGGTGCAGGTGTGCGGGCCGTGGACGCTGGCCGCCACGATCGAGTTGCGTCACGGCGACAAGATGTTGTCCGACGCCGGGGCGGTGCGGGATCTGACCGCTTCTCTCGCCCAGGGAGTTCAGGAGCATCTGGCCGAGGTCAGGAAGCGGCTGCCCGGGGTGAGCGAGGTGGTGCTCCAGCTCGACGAGCCCGGACTGCCCGGCGTGCTGAGGGGCACGGTGCCGACGGCCTCGGGGTTCGGGCGGCTGGCCGCGGTCGAGGAGTGGCGGGTGGAGGAGTCGCTGAAGGGGTTCGAGGCGCCGCTGGTGCACTGTTGCGCGCCCGGTGTGCCCTTTGACCTGCTGCGGCGGGCCGGGGTGCGCGGGGTCTCCATGGACGCCTCGCTGCTGCGGCGGCGCGACGATGACGCGATCGGCGAGGCCGTCGAAGCCGGGCTGGTGTTCCTGCTGGGCGTGGTGCCGGGCACAGACGCGCGGCTGCCGGACGCCGGGGACGTGGCCGGCCCGGCGGTGGAGATGTGGAGGCGGCTCGGGTTCGCGCCGGGTGATCTGGCCGACCGGGTCACGCTCACGCCCACGTGCGGTCTGGCGGGAGCCTCTCCCCGGTACGCGCGGGCGGCGCTGCGCGCCTGTCACAAGGCGGCGGAGGTGCTGCGGGATGATCCTGCAAGCGGGATGCAAGGCGCCTGACTAGCCTCGGAATCATGATTTTTCGCACCATGGCCGTCGGCGCGACCCTCCTCTTCGCGTCGGCGACGCTGGCGGCCCCAGCCATGGCCTCGGCCAACCCCGAGACCTGGAGCTGGGGCTCCATCTATTCCGCTGACCGCGCGGGCAAGGCCAAGGGCAAGGTCGTCCTCGACCGGCCCGGCTTCACCGTCTCCGGCAAGCTCTACGACTTCCCCGGCAAGAAGGGATGTTCCTGGCTGAAGTTCCGCTGGACCAAGGAGAGCGGCGGCCAGGGCAAGAAGACCTACAAGAACTGCTCGGGCACCAAGCCACTGGCGTTCTCCCTCAGCACCGGCTACATGCTCTCCATCGAGGGCAAGGTCTGCCGCGGCACCGCCACCAAGATCACCGGAAAGTGCTCCGGCTGGGACGGCGTCTGGGCCCAAGGCGGCTGAGGCCCAGGTGGCTGAGGCCCAAGGTGGCTGAGTAGGGACCTACCCATAGCGCGATCGCGAGATTGTGCTGAACTCGATGCGTGAGAGCCGGTGATTTCGCGGGCGCCAGCGCGCTGCTGATCGGCACGGGCACGCATCGTCCAGAATCCGACCTGCCGGACCTCCCCGCGGTCGCTCGTACCCTCCACGACCTGCGTGCGGTGTTGCTGGAGACGTGTGGGCTGGCCGACGTCCGGGTCGGGCTCGATCTGGCGAGTCCGCTGGAGCTGGGCGCCGCCGTCTCCCAGGCGGCGGCTTCCGCGGGCGGCCCGCTGATCGTGTATTACGTGGGCCACGGCCTTGTCAGCCGTCGTGGCTCGCTTCATCTGGCCGCCGGTGTCACCCGTTCCGGGCCGCTCCACCTGGAACACACGGCTCTGCCGTATGACACCGTGCGGCGCTACCTCCTCGACAACGTGGACGCGCCGGTCGCGGTGGTCCTCGACTGCTGCTTCTCCGGCCGGGCCATCGAGGGCATGTCCGCGCTCGACGAGGTGGCCGGGCTCACCGAGATCACCGGCGCGTACGTGCTGACCTCGGCCGGGCGCAGCGAACCTTCCTTCGCCCCGGAGGGCGCCAGGTACACGGCCTTCTCCGGGGCTCTGCTGCGCCTGCTGCGGGAGGGGGATCCGGGCGGCCCGCCGTACCTGACGCTGCAGCACGTCCACCGGCATCTGAGCCGCACGCTGCCCGCGGCCGGGTTCCCGCGCCCGCGCGCCCGCTCCACCGGCCGCGTGGGCGAGCTCGCGCTCGCCCGCAACCCCGCCCACGGGCTTTCTCCCGACGGTGTACGGCTGTCGCCGTCCGGCCTGCCGGAGGGCGCCCCCTACAAGGGCCTGGCCGCGTTCGGCGAGACGGACGCGGCGTTGTTCTTCGGCCGGGACCGGCTGGTCGCCGAGCTGGTCAGGCGGCTGGTCGAACGCGAGGCCGACCCGGCGCCGCTGATCGTCACCGGGCCGTCGGGGTCGGGCAAGTCCTCGCTGCTGCGGGCGGGACTGGTCCCGGCGCTGCGCCAGGGCGCGATGGGCGGCCCGCGCACCGCCGCGGTGATCAGGCCAGGCGACCCCCTGCCCGGCGACGTGGACGTGCTGATCGTCGACCAGTTCGAGGAGGACCTGGACGCCGCGGCGCGCGTCTGCGCCCGTCCCGGCCTGACCGTGCTGGCGGTCCGCGCCGACTTCCTCGGCCGCTGCGCCGGGCATCCGGCCCTGCGCACCGCGCTGGAACGCGGCCAGGTCGTGGTCGGCGCGATGACCGAGGACGAGTTACGCGCCGCCATCGAACGCCCCGCCACGGCGGCCGGGCTGTCGCTGGAGCCGGGCCTGGCCGAGCTGCTCCTGCGCGACCTCGGCCAGGAGCCGGGACGGCTGCCGCTGCTGTCCCACGCGCTGCTGGCCACCTGGCAGCAGCGCCGCAGGACCGTGCTGACCGTGGCCGGATACCGCCAGTCCGGCGGCATCCACGGCGCGCTCGCCGCCACCGCCGACGACGTGCTGGCCTCGCTGCCCGACCCGGGCCGCGCGAAGGCGCTGTTCCTGCGGCTGGTGCACGTCGGCGACGGCACCGACGACACCCGCCGCCGCCTCACCCGTGACCAGCTCGCCCTGGAGCTGCCCGCCGCGGACCTGCCCGCCGAGGAGGCGATCGCCGCGTTCGCCGCCGACGACGCCCGCCTGCTCACGCTGGACGGCGAGTACGTCACGATCACCCACGAGGCGCTGCTGACGGCCTGGCCGGCGCTGCGCGGCTGGATCGAGAACGACCGGGCCGCGCTCCTGGTCGAGCAGCGCCTGGTCGAGGCGGCCCGCGCCTGGGAGGGCGACGCGGCGGGGCTGTATCAGGGCTCGCGGCTGGAGCTGGCCCGCGAATGGGCGGCGGGGCGGCGGCCCGGACCGCTGGTGGCCCGGTTCCTGGCCGCCTCCCAGGCGCTGGCCAGGCGGCGGTCCCGGCTGCGGGTGGCGCTGGTGTCCGTGCTGAGCGGGCTGCTCGTGGTGTCGTTGATCGCTTCCGCGGTGGCCGTACTGAAGTATCAGGACGCCGAGCGCGAGCGCCGCACGGCCGCCGCGCGCGCGAAGGTCTTCCAGGCCGACGTCGTACGGCAGGCCGACCCACCCGCCGCCCTCCGCCTCGGCATCGAGGCGGTCAGAACCGACGCCGGAACCGTGACGGAGTCCGCCCTTGCCGCCGACGCGCTCAGCATGGCCTACCGCGCCCGCCTGACCGGGTTCACCGCCTCGGTCAACGCGGTCGCCGTCAGCCCGGACGGCGCCAGAGCCCTGACCGGCGACTTCCAGGGCGCGCTCCACCTCTGGGACCTGGAAAAGCGCGCCAAGCTCGCCACGCTGCCCGGCACCGGCAAGGGCTCGGTCTACGCGGCCGGCTTCGGCCCGGACGGCCGGGCGGTGGTGTCCTGGCGCGAGACGGCGCCGGAGATCTGGGACCTGACCGGCTCCGCGCCCCGGCTGCAGGCGGTCCTGGGCGATCCCGGCCATCACGCGGAGTTCTACGCGGACGGCGAGCGGGTGGCCGTGGCCACGGACCGCGGCGTGGAGCTGTGGGACGTGCGCGGCACGCCGAAGATGCTCTCCCGCTTCGGCCCTCCGGTCACGGACCTGGCCGTGGCTGGTGAGGTGCTGGTGGCGGCCGACGGGTCCGCCGCGGGGCGCGTCTGGCGCCTGGACACCGGAACCTCAGAGCCGCTGCCCGTGCCGGAGACGGAGAGTAACCCGAGTCTCGGCGTCGCGCTGCGCGCGGACGGCGCCCTGGCCGTGGTGGGCGAGCGTGTCTGGGACGTACGCGGCAGACCCGAGCTGGTCGGCTACCTGACCGGGCACGAGGGTTTCATCGGCGACGCGGCCTTCGCGCCTGGCGGCACCATGCTGGCCACGGCCGGTGACGACTACTCCGTCATCGTCTGGGATCTGTCCGACCCGCGCTTCCCGCAGGTCAGGACCCGGCTGGCCGGGCACACCGCCGAGGTGACCGCGGTCGGGTTCGGGCCCGCCGGACGGCTGCTCACGGGAAGTGGCGACACCAGCGTCATCCTCTGGCGCTACGCCGACCCGCCCGCCAGGAAGGTCCTGCCGGGCGCGGCGGACCAGATCGCGGTGGGCGGGCCGATGAAGCTGACCCACGACCGCGAGGGCGCCACCCTCTGGGGTCCGGGGGGCGAGGTGGCGAGCTTTCCGGCGGCGACGGCGGTGGCGCTGAGCGCGGACGGGACCTCGGCCCTGATCGGCGGTGAGGCCGGTGCGACGCTGCGCCGTCCGTCCGGATCGCTGACGCTGGCCGAGGGGATGCGGCTGCGCTCGGTCGCGCTCAGCCCGGATGGCCGCCTGGCCCTGATGAGCGGGCCCGACGGGGTGGTCCTGTGGTCCGCGGCGACCGGGCTGGAGAGCCGCCTGCCCGGGACGGGCGCCGCCTCCGTGGTCGCGCTGGGCGACGGGTTCGGGGTCGTGGGCGGGGCGGACGGGCGGCTGGCGCTGTGGGATCTGCGTGATCCCGTACGGCCTCGCCGTACCGGCACCGGTGACGGGCACTCCGGTGACGTGCGGGCGCTGGCCGTACGCGGGGAGCTGGTGGTGAGCGGCGGCGAGGACAGGAAGGCGGTGCTGTGGGAGGTGAGCGGGGGCACGCGGCTGGGCGCGGCGGGCTCGATGGGCGGGCACGGCGGCCCGGTTCACGAGGTGGCGATCAGCCCCGACGGCCGCGTCGCCGCGACTGCCGCCCTGGACGAGACGGTCGCCGTCTGGCTCATCCGGGACCGTTCCGGGCCGCGCCGCGTGCACACGCTGTCCAGGGCCGGGGAAGGGGTCGCCTTTGGGCCTGGCACGTACGCGATGGTCGCAAGTAACGTCCAAAGCGGGGTTGTCGAATGGGATTTCCGCTATTTGGCCGATGTGATCGACCAGCCGTTGATCGCGGCCTGCGCACTGACCACGTGTTAGGAGAGGCGGGAAATGGTGGAGAGCACTAGCAAGGTGTCCCTTCCTTCGCCTTCTCACCGGGCCGACGCGACACTCAAGATCAGCCCCCGGAGAAAAGGGTTCAAGAGGTACCGCATCCGCTACTCCCTGGAGGACGGCGGACCGGGCTGGGACACGCGGCTGACCATCTACTACAGGACCGAGGGCGGCGGCCGGGGCAGCCGTGAGATCTTCAATCCCGGGCCCGGCACGGACACCGGCACGATCGTCATCAACGCCAGCCGGAAGATCACCGAGATGGGCGCCAAAGTCGAGCGGATCAATTCGCACGAGACAGGGGTGCGCGGCAGGGACCCCAATGTCTTTTCCTGACCGCCGCTCCCTTGGATAGCGTTCACCCTGAACGTTGAACGAGGGGAGTACGGGGATGACCGCCGAAGCGCCCGATGATGCCCGCAAGAGGCACGCGGAAGTAAGCGAACTGGTCGAAGAAGCTCGCTGGCGGTATTACGTGCTCGACGATCCGACGGTGAGCGACGCCCAGTTCGACCAGTGGTTCCGGGAACTGCTCTCGCTGGAGGAGACCGACCCCACGCTGCGCACGCCCGACTCGCCCACGCAGAAGGTGGGCGCGCCGCCGTCGGGCGACTTCGCCAAGGTGCAGCACATCGCGCGGATGGAGAGCCTGGACAACGCCTTCAACGAGGCCGACATGGCCGCGTGGAGCGCGCGGGCGGAACGGCTGGCCGAGGGGGACGCGGGGCCGTACCTGTGTGAGCTGAAGATCGACGGGCTGGCGATCGCGCTGGTCTACCGGGACGGGAAGCTGGAGCGCGGCGCGACCCGCGGCGACGGGCGCACGGGTGACGACGTAACCCCGAACGTGCGCACGATCCAGGGGGTGCCGCACCGGCTCCGGGGCGACGACATCCCGTCGCTGGTGGAGGTACGCGGCGAGGTGTACATCCCGGTGGCCGACTTCGCCAGGCTCAACGAGCAGCTGGGCGCGGAGGGCAAGCCGCTGTTCGCCAACCCGCGCAACGCGGCGGCGGGCACGCTGCGGCAGAAGGACCCGCGCATCACCGCCCAGCGCCCGCTGCGCATGATCGTGCACGGGATCGGGGTCTGGGAGGGCGCCGAGGAGCCGAAGGCGCAGTCGGACGTCTACGACCGGCTGCGGGCCTTCGGGCTGCCGGTCTCCGACCTGTACCAGGTGGTGGCCGATCTCACCGAGGTCAACGCCTTCATCGAGCACTACCGGGTGCACCGGCACGACCCGGCGTACGAGATCGACGGCGTCGTGGTGAAGGTCGACGACTTCCGCACACAGCGTGAGCTGGGCTCGACCTCGCGGGCGCCGCGCTGGGCGATCGCCTTCAAGTACCCGCCGGAGGAGGTCAACACCAAGCTGCTCGACATCCACGTGGGCGTCGGCAGGACCGGGCGGGTCACGCCGTTCGCGGTCATGGAGCCGATCGTGGTGGCCGGATCGACGGTGGAGCGTGCCACGCTGCACAACGCGGCGGTGGTGAAGGCCAAGGGCGTGCTCATCGGCGACACCGTGGTGCTGCGCAAGGCCGGCGACGTCATCCCCGAGGTCGTCGGGCCGGTGCTCGCGCTGCGCGACGGCAGCGAGCGCGAGTTCACGATGCCGACCCACTGCCCGGCCTGCGGCACCGCGCTGGCCTACGAGAAGGAGGGCGACGCCGACCTGCGCTGCCCGAACGCCCGGCATTGCCCGGCGCAGCTGCGCGAGCGGGTCTTCTTCGCCGCCCGCCGCAACGCCCTCGACATCGGCGGCCTGGGGTACGTGGCCGCGACCGCGCTCACCCAGCCGGTGGCCGGGCAGGAGCCGGTGCTGCGTACCGAGGCCGACCTGTTCGACCTCACGCTCGACAAGCTGATCCCGATCCGCTCGATCGTCCGTGACCAGGACACCGGCGCGCCCAAGATCGACGAGAAGACCGGCGAGCCCAAGGTCGTCTCGCTGTTCTCCAACGCCAACGGCGAGCCCTCGATGGCCGCGCTCAGCCTGCGCGAGCAGCTGGAGGCGGCCAAGGACAAGGAGCTGTGGCGGGTGCTGGTGGCGTTGTCGATCCGGCACGTGGGGCCGCCGACGGCCCGCGCGCTGGCCTCGGCGATGCGCTCGATCGACGCCATCATGAACGCCTCGGTGGAAGAGCTGGCCGCGATCAAGGACATCGGGCCCAACATGGCCGCCACGATCAAGGAGTGGTTCGAGGTCGGCTGGCACCGCGAGATCGTCGAGCGGTGGCGGGCGGCGGGCGTGCGCATGGAGGACGACGAGCCCGCGCAGGCGTCCGGCCCGAAGACCCTGGAGGGGCTCACGCTCGTGGTCACCGGCACGCTGGAGGGCCACACCCGCGACTCGGCCGCGCGGGAGATCGAGTCGCGCGGCGGCAAGGTGGCCGGTTCGGTCTCCAAGAAGACCGCGTTCGTGGTGGTGGGGGAGAACGCCGGGTCGAAGTACGACAAGGCGGTGTCACTCGGCGTGCCCATCCTGGACGAGCGGGGCTTCGGCGTGCTGCTGGAGCAGGGGCCGGAGGCGGCCGCGGCGGTCGCGGTCGAGCCTGAGCCGTAAAAGATCCTGGAGCCCTTGGTCGCGGCGGGCATCGCGCGAGGTCGGGGGCCGTATCGGGTTCTAGAAGCAGGTTCTGGGCCGGTCAGAATGTGAAGGAATGTCGGAAAGGCGAAGTGACGGAACGTACGCGCTCGGTTTCGCGAAGTGGGGTTAAGGTCGTACCCTCCCATAGTGACCTAATGGGGGTTCTGTTACTCATGACTGACCCAACCGACACCCGCGACACCGGCCCGCGCATGGGCACTCCGCTGTGGGCCTTCCTCGCGGCCATCTCCGCGATCGGCGGCACCGCGCTGGTCGCGGCCATCCTCAGGCTCGACCCCGTCGGCCTGGTGGAGCTCGCCAGGACCCCGCTGTTCTGGGTGCTCGCGGTGCTGGTCGTGCTGGGCGAGCTCAGGCCCGTCATGGTCTCGTCCGCGGCCTCCGTGGGCGGTACCTACCCCTCGACGATGTTCACCTTCGCGGTGCTGCTGCACTTCGGGCTGCCCACGGCCGTGCTCATGCAGGTCGTCGGCGTGGTCATGAACGGGGTCGTCACCCGCAAGGCCTGGCACCGGGTCCTGTTCAACGTCGGCCAGTCCACGCTCGCGCTCACCGCCGCCGCCGTGGTGCTCGGCGTCTTCGGGATCGTGCCCACGCCCGCGGTGCCCTGGGTGCCGGGCGGCGCCGACCTCGTGCCGATCGCGCTGTCCGGCATCGCCTACTTCATCACCCGCGCCATGCTCGTCTGCGGCGCCGTCGCCCTGCACGAGCGCCGCTCGGTGATCCGCGTCCTGCGTGGCACCGCCGGACCCCAGGCCCTCGTCTACACCGCGCTGCTGGGTCTGGCCCCCCTGGTCGTGGTCGTCATGAGCCACTCGCCCGGCCTCGTCCCGCTCTTCGTCGCCCCGCTGGCCGCCGTGTACTTCACCGCCACGCTCTCGATGCGCCGCGACCACCAGGCGCTGCACGACGAGCTCACCGGACTGCCCAACCGCAAGATGCTCATCGTCAGCACCGAGGAGGCGCTGGCCGAGTCGCGCGAAGGCGAGCGCGTGGGCCTGTTCCTCCTCGACCTCGACCGGTTCAAGGAGGTCAACGACACCATGGGCCACCCGGTGGGCGACCGCCTGCTGCAGATGGTGGCCCACCGCCTCCTCCATTCGGTACGGCCCGGCGACGTCGTGGCCAGGCTCGGCGGCGACGAGTTCGCCGTGCTGCTGCCGAGCATCCGCGACGCCCACGCCGCCCGCGAGGTGGCGGCCAGGCTCCGCGCCGCCCTCACCGAGCCGGTGCGGCTCGAAGGCATGACCTTCGACCTCGACGGATCGGTCGGCATCGCGCTCTTCCCCGACCACGCGCCCGACTTCGAGCTCCTCATGCAGCGCGCCGACGTCGCCATGTACATGGCCAAGGAGGCGCGTACCGGCGTCGAGCTCTACCAGCCGGACAAGGACCGCAACTCGCCCGAGCGCCTCCACCTGCTCGGCGACCTGCGCCGCGCGGTCGACAATCGCGAGCTGCGCCTGCACTACCAGCCCAAGGTCGGCCTCACCACCGGCGCCGTCCACGGGGTCGAGGCGCTGGTGCGCTGGCGGCACCCGGTGCACGGGACGATCCCTCCGGCCGAGTTCATCCCGCTGGCCGAGCAGTCGTACCTGATGCGGCAGCTCACCGAGTACGTCATCGAGGAGGCGCTGGAACAGGCCGCGCGATGGTGGCACCTGGGGCTCAAGGTGCAGATCTCGGTCAACGTCTCGGCCCGCGACCTGCTCGACTCGGCGCTGCCCGAGCAGCTGGAGGTCGGCCTGGCGCGTTACAGCCTGCCGCCGGACGCCATCCAGCTGGAGGTCACCGAGCGCATCCTCATGGGCGACCAGGCGTACACGCACGACACGATCAAGGCGCTGGCCACGCTCGGCGTGCCCCTTTCCCTGGACGACTTCGGCACCGGCTACTCCTCGCTCATCCGCCTCCAGCGCCTCGCCGTCGCCGAGGTCAAGATCGACTCGTCGTTCGTGCGGCGCATCACCGAGTCCGAGGACGACGAGCGGATCGTCCGCTCCATCGTCGACCTCGTCCGTTCGCTCGGGCTGCGCTCGGTGGCCGAGGGCGTCGAGTCGGACGAGGCCGCGCACCGGCTGGCCGAGATGGGGTGCGACGTGGGCCAGGGGTGGCTGTTCTGCGAGCCGATGGTCGCCGCCGACGCCACCCTCTGGCTGCGCGACCACCTCGACGCCGAACCCGCGCTCGGTTACGGCTACCGCCCCGCCGAGGTCACCAGAACCGCCTGAGCTCGCAGGCCGGCGCCGAGCGTCCATACTGAACGTTTCATGGGAAATTGCGTTACGCAGCGGAAACGGATGAACCGCGGGCCCCCGTTATCCGTTCGGCCCCGCTTGCCCGAGCCCCCTAGGATGACAGTGTCCAAACTCCATCCAGAAACGGGTTCAACGACTCATGTCCGCCATAACCCGCGACGAGGTCGCCCACCTGGCCCGGCTGTCCAGGATGGCGCTGTCCGACGACGAGCTCGACCACTACGCCACGCAGCTCGATGCGATCATCGAAGCTGTCGCGAAGGTCGCCGAGGTCGCCGCCGAGGACGTGCCGCCTTCGTCGCACGCGCTTCCGCTCACCAACGTCTTCCGCGCCGACGAGGTGCGACAGTCCCTGACGCCTGAGCAAGCCCTGGCCGGGGCGCCTGCCGTCGAGGACGACCGCTTCCGGGTTCCGCGCATCCTGGGGGAGGAAGCATGAGTCTCATCCACAAGACGGCCGCCGAGCTCGGCGCGCTCATCGCGTCCGGCGAGACCTCCTCCGCCGAGGTGGCCGAGGCGCACCTCGACCGGATGGCCGAGGTCGAGCCCAAGGTCAAGGCATTCCTCCACGTCGACCGCGAGGTCACGCTGGCCCAGGCGCGGGCGGTCGACGCCCGGCTGGCCGCGGGGGAGAAGCTCGGGCCGCTGGCCGGCGTGCCGATCGCGCACAAGGACATCTTCTCCACGCATGACATGCCGACGACCGCCGCGTCCAAGATCCTGGAGGGGTGGCGGCCGCCGTACGACGCGACCGTGACCGCGCGGCTGCGCGCGGCCGGTCTGGTCATCCTCGGCAAGACCAACCTCGACGAGTTCGCGATGGGCTCCTCCACGGAGAACTCCGCCTACGGCGACTCGCACAACCCGTGGGACCTGACCCGCACCCCGGGCGGCTCCTCCGGCGGCTCGTCGGCGGCGGTAGCGGCCTACGAGGCGCCGCTGTCCACCGGCACCGACACCGGCGGCTCCATCCGCCAGCCCGCCTCGGTCACCGGCATCGTCGGCATGAAGCCCACCTACGGCGGATCCTCCCGCTACGGCGTCATCGCCTTCGCCAGCTCGCTCGACACGCCGGGCCCGTTCGCCCGCAACGTGCTCGACACGGCGCTGCTGCACGAGGTCTTCTCCGGGCACGACCCGATGGACTCCACCTCCATCGACGCCCCGGTGCCGGGCGTCGTCGAGGCCGCCCGCCACGGCGACGTCCAGGGCATGCGCATCGGCGTCGTCAAGGAGTTCGGCGGCGAGGGCTACCAGCAGGGCGTGCTCAACCGCTTCCACGACACCGTCGAGCTGCTGGAGTCGCTCGGCGCCAAGGTCGTCGAGGTCTCCTGCCCGACCTTCACCACCGCGCTGCCCGCCTACTACCTCATCGCGCCGTCGGAGTGCTCGTCCAACCTGGCGCGCTTCGACGCCATGCGGTACGGCCTGCGCGTCGGCGACGACGGCACCAGGAGCGCCGAGGAGGTCATGGCGCTGACCAGGGCCGCCGGCTTCGGCCCCGAGGTCAAGCGGCGCATCATGCTCGGCACCTACGCCCTGTCGAGCGGCTACTACGACGCCTACTACGGCCAGGCCCAGAAGGTGCGCACGCTCATCGCGCGCGACTTCGAGGCCGCCTACCAGCAGGTGGACGTGCTGATCTCGCCGACCACGCCGACCACGGCGTTCAAGCTCGGCGAGCGCACCGGCGACCCGATGGCGATGTACCTCGCCGACCTGTGCACGATCCCGTCGAACCTGACGGGCAACGCGGCCATCTCGGTGCCGTGCGGCCTGGCCGACGAGGACAACCTGCCGGTCGGCCTGCAGATCATGGCTCCGGTGCTGGGCGACGACCGCTGCTACCGGGTCGCCGCCGCGGTCGAGAAGGCCCTGGAGAGCCGCTGGGGCGGCCCGCTGCTGAAGGAGGCGCCCGCGCTATGACCGTGATGGCTTTTGACGAGGCGCTGGGCCGGTTCGAGCCCGTTCTCGGCCTGGAAACCCATGTCGAGCTCGGCACCGCCTCCAAGATGTTCTGCGGCTGCAAGACCACCTTCGGCGCCGCGCCCAACACGCAGACCTGCCCGACCTGCCTGGCCTTCCCCGGCGCGCTGCCGGTGGCCAACGAGGCGGCGATCGAGTCCACGATCCGCATCGGCCTGGCGCTCAACTGCTCCATCGCCGAGTGGTGCCGCATGGCCCGGAAGAACTACTTCTATCCGGACATGCCGAAGAACTACCAGATCTCGCAGTACGACGAGCCGCTCTGCTTCGACGGCTACCTCGACGTCGAGGTCGACGGCGCGACCGTGCGCGTCGAGATCGAGCGCGTGCACCTGGAGGAGGACACCGGCAAGTCCACCCACGTGGGTGGTGCCACCGGCCGCATCCAGGGCGCCGACTACTCGATCGTCGACTACAACCGCGCCGGCATCCCGCTGGTCGAGATCGTCACCAAGCCGATCCCGGGCACCGACCGGATGGCGCCCGAGGTGGCCAAGGCCTATGCCACCGAGCTGCGCGAGATCATGCGGTCGCTGGGCGTCTCCGACGTACGCATGGAGGAAGGCTCCATGCGCTGCGACGTGAACGTCTCGCTCATGCCGCGCGGCTCCTCCGAGTGGGGCACCCGCACGGAGACCAAGAACGTCAACTCGCTGCGCAGCGTCGAGCGGGCGGTCCGTTCCGAGATCGAACGGCAGGCCCGCATCCTGGCCGAGGGTGGCAAGATCATCCAGGAGACCAGGCACTTCCACGAGGACACCGGCACCACCACGCCCGGCCGTTCCAAGGAAGAGGCGCAGGACTACCGCTACTTCCCCGAGCCCGACCTGGTCCCCATCGCGCCCGACGCGGCGTGGGTGGCCAGGCTGAAGGCGGAGCTGCCCGAGCTGCCCCGGATCAAGCGCAAGCGGCTGCAGGCCGAGTGGGGCGTGTCCGACCTCGACATGCAGGCCATGCACAACGCCGACGCCATCGACCTGGTCGAGGCGACGGTCGCGGCGGGCGCCCCGGCGGCCGACGCGCGCAAGTGGTGGATGGGCGAGCTGGCCCGCCGCGCCAACGAGAGCGGCACCGCCCTGGCCGACCTGCCCATCACCCCGGCCGACATCGCCCGCGTGACCGTGCTGGTCGCCTCGGGCTCGCTCAACGACAAGCTGGCCCGCCAGGTGCTGGAAGGCGTCCTGGCCGGCGAGGGCACGCCGGACGCGGTCGTGGCCGCGCGCGGCCTGGAGATCGTCAACGACGAGGGCGAGCTGTCGGCCATCATCGACGAGGTCCTGGCCGGCAACGCCGACGTGGCCGACAAGGTCCGCTCCGGCAAGATCGCCGCGGTGGGCGCGCTGGTCGGCGGCGTCATGAAGGCCAGCCGAGGCAAGGCGGACGCCGGCCGCGCCCGGCAGCTGATCCTGGAGAAGCTGGGCGTCTCCGAGTAGTTCCCAGGGGCCCTGCCGTCGCGGCGGGGCCCCTGCCCTGGACTTCATTCCGGCTATTCTGGATATAGAAGATCTAGGACTATGGACCCATGGGGACCTAGGACCACGGCACGATGTGCTATCCCCGGCGCCGCCGTACTTTCGTGGGCATGAAGCGCAAAGCATTGACAATCGGCCTGGTGGCGATGGTGTCGCTCGTCGCCTTCGAGTACATGGCGGTCGCGGTCGCCATGCCCGTCGTCGCCCGCGAACTGGGCGGACTTGAGTTGTACGGCCTGGCCTTCAGCGGTGCCATGGCGGCCGGTGTGATCGGAACAGTCCTGGGCGGCCGATGGGCCGACCTTCGCGGGCCGCTGGCGCCGCTCTGGGTGGGAGCGGTGGCGTTCGCCGGCGGTCTGGGGTTGGCCGGGTTCGCGCAGAGCATGGAGATGCTGATCGCCGGACGCCTGGTGCAGGGCTTCGGCGGGGCGCTGGTCCAGGTCGCCCTGTACGTCGTGGTGGCCAGGGCCTACCCCGAGGCGATGCACCCGAAGATCTTCTCGTTGTTCGCGACGGCATGGGTGGTGCCGTCCATGGTGGGGCCGGCGATCGTCGGAGTCGTCGTGGAGACGGCCGGATGGCGCTGGGTCTTCCTGGGCGTGCCGATCCTGTCCGCGATCGCGGCACTGGTCCTGCTCCGTGGCCTGGCGGGCCAGCCGGTCTCCGGCGGGCAGGCGGACACCTCGCCCGGCATGATCGGCAAGCTCGGCTGGGCCGCGGTGACCGCCGTCGGCGCCGGCCTCATGCAGTACGGCAGCCAGGGCCAGGTGCTCCTCCTCGTCGCCGGCCTGGTCGTCCTGGCGCTGGCACTGCCGAGGCTGCTGCCCGCCGGCACCCTGCGCGCGGCCAGGGGCCTGCCCTCGGTCGTGGCCCTGCGCGGCCTGGCCACCGGCGCCTTCTTCGCCGCCGAAGTGATCATCCCGCTGATGCTGATCAGCCAGCGCGGCCTGTCGACCTTCGTCGCCGGCATCGCCCTGACCGGCGGCGCGCTGACCTGGTCGTTCGCCTCGTGGCTGCAGGGCCGCGAGGTCTTCAGCCGGATGACGAACCTGCGCGGCGGCGCCGCCCTGATCGCCCTGGGCATCCTGCTGATGGGCGCGGTCACCTTCGAGCCGGTGCCGATCTGGCTGGCGTACCCGTCGTGGATCATCGCCGGCTTCGGGATGGGGCTGGTGTACCCGACACTCTCGGTGCTGACGCTCGAACTGTCCTCGCCGGGCGAGCAGGGGGCCAACTCCTCGTCGCTGCAGGTGGGCGAGGCGGTCTTCTCGGTGGTGGCGGTCGCGGTCACCAGCGCGCTGTTCACGGCGGCGGCCTCGGGCTACTGGACCGTGTTCGCGGCGACGCTGGTGATGGCGCTGGCAGGCGTGTGGGTGGCCCCCCGCTTCGGCGTGACCACCCCAGGCCACCGGAAGGCCGCCGTTGCCACCGCCGCATAGCCCTTGTCAGACCAGAGCCGGACGCCCACCCAGGCGCCCGGCTCCTCCACGTCCCACCCCATCCCCGCCTCACCCCTGATCCCCCATCACTCCCGCCACAGCCATCCCGATCCACGCACCACGTGTCGCGCGCCAAGCAGCGCGACCCGCCGCAATATCTGCATCAGACGTGGTGCGGGACGTTGACGCGGTGATCGTGTAGAGGGTGGTTGGCGCGTTTCCGCCTTGACGCTCGTGATGGACGGCACGTGGTGCACCAGGCACCCCGGCCTTCCCTGCCCACACACGCGCCAGCCGCGTGCCGAAGGCGCGCACAAGCGGAACGCCCGAGCGCAGCGAGGCCCGACGCGGGGTCGGGGCCACGCCCCGACTGGAAGTACGCGCGGAGCGAAGCGGAGCACCGTGCTTGTGGCCCCGCCGGTGGACAAGGTCGGCGGGGCCACAACGTCTTTCCCAGGAACCACTCGGGGGATACCCCGGTTCACCACCCTCTACTCGGGGTGTGACCCGGGTGTGACCGCTCTGCCACGCCGCCGTGCCATCAGCTTCCTGAAGACCGGGGTCAGCAGCGCCAGCGCCGACAGCACGAGCAGCACCACCGCGATCGGGCTCTTGACCAGTACGGTCACCTCGCCCGCCCCGATGGCCAGTGCGCGGCGGAGCTGGATCTCGGCCATCGGGCCCAGGATCATGCCGATCACCGCGGGCGCCACCGGCAGGCCGAAGCGTCGCATCGCCCAGCCCAGCAGGCCGAGGATGAAGAGCACGATCAGGTCCACGGCCGAGGCGTTCAGGGCGTAGACGCCGAGCGCGGCGAACATCACGATTCCCGCATAGAGGTACGGCCGCGGCACATGCAGCACCTTTGCCCAGAGCGGCGCCAGCGGCAGGTTGAGCACCAGCAACATCGCGTTGCCCACGAACAGGGATGCGATCATGCCCCAGACCAGGGCCGGGTTGTGGTCGAAGAGCTGGGGCCCGGGTTGCAGGCCGTACTGCTGGAAGGCGGCGAGGAGGATCGCGGCGGTGGCCGATGTGGGCAGGCCCAGGCTGAGCAGGGGGACCAGGGTGCCGGCCGCGGAGGCGTTGTTGGCGGCTTCCGGGCCGGCGACGCCCTCGATGGCGCCCTTGCCATACTCCTCGCGGGCCACGCCGCGGGCCAGCTTCTTCTCGGTCGCGTACGACAGGAAGGTGGGGATCTCGGCGCCGCCGCCCGGCAGCGCGCCGAACGGGAAGCCCAGCGCTGTGCCGCGCAGCCACGGCTTCCAGGAGCGCGCCCAGTCGGCGCGGCCCAGGTACGCGCGGCCGACGGGGATGACCTCCGGCGGCACGTGCCGCAGCCGGGAGGCCACGTACAGGGCCTCACCCAGCGCGAACAGGCCCACCGCGACGATCACCACGTCGATGCCGTCGAACAACTGCGGGATGCCCAGCGTGAGCCTGGCCTGCCCGGTCTGCTGGTCGATGCCGACGAGCCCGATCGCCAGGCCGAAGCCGAGCGAGGCCAGGCCGCGTACGACCGAGCGGGACAGCACCGAGGAGACCGCGGTGAAGGCCAGGATGGCCAGGGCGAAGTAGTCCTCGGGGCCGAACGCGATCGCGAACGCGACCACGGCCGGGGCGGCCACCACGAGCAGGCCGGTGGCCAGCGTGCCCGCGACGAACGAGCCGATGGCCGCCGTGGCCAGCGCTTGGGCGGCGCGGCCCCGCTTGGCCATCTTGTTGCCCTCCAGCGCGGTGATCATGGAGGAGGACTCGCCGGGGGTGTTGAGCAGGATGGAGGTGGTGGAGCCGCCGTACATGCCGCCGTAGTAGATGCCGGCGAACATGATGAACGCGCTGGCCGGCGGCACGGTGAACGTCACCGGCAGCAGCAGCGCGACCGTCATGGCCGGGCCGATGCCGGGCAGGACGCCGACGAGCGTGCCGAGGGTGACGCCGACGAGCGCGTAGAGCAGGTTGACCGGCGTCAGCGCGGAGGCGAAGCCGTCGAGCAGGAGCTGGAGGGAGTCCATGGCTCAGATCAGCCCTTCCAGGAGGCCCGCGGGCAGGTTCACGCCGAGGCCCTTGACGAAGGCGAGGTAGGTGCCGAGGCCCAGCACCACGCCGATGATCGCCGCGCGGACGCGGTGCTCGGCGCCGAGGGCCAGCGACAGGCCGAAGAACAGCAGGCTGCCCGCGACGACCCAGCCGAGCGTGTCGAGCAGCGCGGTGAAGGCGAGGAAGACGCCGCCGACCAGCCCGACCTGCTTGAGGTCGGCGGGGGCGTCGGCGTCGATGTCCTCGCTCTCCTCGGGGTCGCCGCGGCCGCCGCGCACGACGTCGATCACGTAGAACACGCCCACGACGGTGATGGCGCCGCCGACCAGCATGGGGAAGAACCTCGGCCCCAGGCCGACGACGGAGGTCGCCGCCTCCACGTTCAGGGTGCCGACGATCACGTAGACGCCGACGGCCAGCAGGGCCAGCGCCAACCCGAGTTCGGGTCGCCACCAGCCCCGCTTCTTGCCCGGCGAAGGCGCGGGCGAGGACGAGGGCGAGGACGAGGGCTCCATCAGGAGACGAGCCCCATCTCGGCGATGATGGACTTGACCCGGGTCTGCTCGGAGTTGAGGTATCCGGCGAACTGCTCGCCGGTCTGGAAGGAGTCGATCCAGCCGTTCTTGGCGACCGCGTCCTTCCACGCCTGCGAGGCGTGCATCTTGGTGACCAGGTCGGTCAGCGCCTTCTTGTCGGCGTCGGACAGGCCGCCGGGGGCGACCATGCCGCGCCAGTTGGCGATCTCGACGTCCAGGCCACCCTCCTTGATCGTGGGCGCGTCGAGGTCGGGCAGGCGCTGCGGGGAGCTGACGGCCAGGGCGCGCAGCTTGCCGGCCTTCACCTGCTCGGCGAACTCGCCGACGCCCGAGATGCCGATCGTGGCCTTGTTGCCCAGCAGGAGGTTGAGCGCCTCGCCGCCGCCGGAGTTGGCGACGTAGTTGATCTGCTTGGGGTCGACGCCCGCGGCCTTGGCCATGAGACCGGCCAGGATGTGGTCGGTGCCGCCGGCCGAGCCGCCCGCGATGGAGACGGTCTTCGGGTCGGCCTTCCACGCCGCGACCAGGTCGGCGACGGTCTTGAGCTTGGACTCGGCGGGCACGACGACGATCTCGTACTCCTCGGTCAGCTTGGCGATCGGCGTGGTGTCGGCCAGCGTGACCTTGGACTTGTTCTGTTCGATGGCGCCGACCATGACCAGGCCCATCGTCATGAGCAGGTTGCCGTTGCCCTTCTCGCCGGCCAGCTGGGCCAGGCCGATGGTGCCGCCCGCGCCGGGCACGTTGTAGACCTCGACCTTGCGTGAGGGATCGGCCTGCTTGATCGCCTGCTCGGCGGTGCGCGAGGTCTGGTCCCAGCCGCCGCCGGCGTTGGCGGGCGCCATGATCTTCAGCGTGCCGCTGCCGGAGGCGCTCGTGCCACCGCTGTTGCCGCAGGCCGACAGGGTGGCCACGGAAAGGGCCGCGAGCGCGGCGAATATGCGCAGGCGCATGATCACTCCAAGGGGGGTTCTCACGTTCGGTGAACTGCGATGGTGAGCCGAGAACCCTTCCCGGTCGAGCCTTTACGCACTTGCCGTCTTTTTGTTCGTATTGGTCGCTACCCGCCCGTGACCTGGGCCTGTTTCCATGAAGCGCGTGAGGAGGGTCACAAACGCCTCGCTCGGCACTCAGCTGTTCGTGCTCCAGATGGTGATCGTGTTGCTCGCCGTCGGTGGTACGGCCGTCGTGTGGGCCGGGCACACGCGTACCCAGCTGAACTCGCGCTACCAGCAGCGCGCCCTGGCCATCGCCCAGTCGGTGGCGGGCATGCCGCAGGTCCGCGAGGCCTTTAACGCGAAAAATCCGGAAAAGGTGCTGCAGCCGCTCGCCGTCAGCGTCCAACAGGCCACCGGCGCCGACTACGTCGTGATCGCCAACCGCGAGCAGACCCGCTACGCGCACCCCAACACCACCCTGATCGGCCACAAGCTGTCCACCGACGGCAGCGGCGTCATCGAGACCGGCCGCACCTGGGTCGGCACCGAGACCGGAACCATCGGCACCACCGTCAGGGGCAAGGCGCCCGTCTTCGACGAGTACGGCACCGTGATCGGCCTGACCTCGGTCGGCGTGCTGGAGGCGACGGTCAGCGAGCAGTTGTTCGACACCCTGCCGCCGTTGCTGTGGACGGCGCTCGCCGTACTGTTCGCCGGTTCCGCCGCCGCCGCCCTGATCACCGCGCGCGTACGCAGGCAGACCTTCGGCCTGGAGCCGCGCGAGATCGCCGCGCTGCTGGAACAGCGCGAGGGCGTACTGCACGGCGTGAAGGAGGGCGTGCTCGCCCTCGACCTCACCGGACGCGTCACGCTCGTCAACGACGCCGCCCGCGAACTGCTCGGCGAGGTCGGCGAGGACCTCACCGCCATGCCGGTCTCCGACCGCATGCGCGACGTGCTCGGCGGCGCCGACCCGGGCGAGGACCGCATCGTCCTGCACGGCGAGCGTGTGCTGGTGCTCAACCGCACCCCGGTCTCGGTGCGCGGCCAGCACCGCGGCTGGGTGGTCACCCTGCGCGACAGGACCGAGCTGGTACGGCTGGCCCGCGACCTCGACGACGCCAGCAGCGCCACCGAGGCCCTTCGGGCGCAGGCCCACGAGTTCGCCAACCGCATGCACACCGTGGTCGGCCTGCTCGAACTGGGCGAGCAGGAGGCGGCGGTCTCCTTCATCACCAGAACCACCCGCAGCACCTATGCCATCGGCATCCGCGAACGTGTCCAGGACCCCACGCTGGCCGCCCTGCTGCTGGCCAAGTCGGCCGAGGCCGCCGAGCGCGGGGCGACGCTGGAGCTGGCCGAGGACTCCGAGGTGCCCGAGGGCGTGCTCGGCGACCCGCAGGACGCCGTCCTGGTCGTCGGCAACCTGGTGGCCAACGCCATCGACGCGCTCGACGGAGCCCCCGGCACGATCGAGGTGTCGGTCAGGGCCGCCGCCGACGGCCTGCACGTGCGCGTCGGCGACTCCGGCCCCGGCATCACCCCGGGCCTGGTCGAGGAGGTCTTCAGGGAGGGCTTCACCACCAAGGCCGCGCGCGCCGGTCAGCGCGGCCTCGGGCTGGCGCTGACCAGGCAGGCGTGTTTGCGCAGGGGCGGCTGGGTGAACGTACGCAACGAGGGAGGAGCGGTCTTCACCGCGCTGCTGCCATGATCAAGGTGCTGGTCGTCGACGACGACTTCATGGTGGCCAGGATCCACAGCGGCTACGTCGCGCGGATGCCGGGCTTCGAGGTCGTGGCGGCGGCCCACACCGGCAACGACGCGCTGGAGGCCGTCCGCCGCTTCCGCCCGGACCTGGTGCTGCTCGACATCTATCTCCCCGATCTGTCCGGCCTCGACGTGCTCAAGGCGCTCAACGACGTGGACGTGCTCATGATCAGCGCCGCCCGCGACCTGCCCACGGTCAGGGAGGCGATGCGCAGCGGCGCGGTCAACTACCTGATCAAGCCGTTCACCGCCGCCGCGCTGGCCGACCGCCTGGGGCAGTACGCCGCGAGCAGGAAGCGGCTGACCGCGCTCGGCCCCGAGGTCGGCCAGGACGAGGTCGACCGGCTGTTCGGCGCGCTGAAGACGCCGCTGCCCAAGGGCCTGTCGTCGGCCACGTGCGATCTGGTCGCCGACACGCTGCGCGCCGCGGCCGGCGACCTGTCGGCCGCCGAGGCCGCCGCGCTGGCGGGCCTGTCGCGGGTCTCCGCCCGCAGGTACCTGGAGCACCTGTGCGCGGTGGGCAAAGCGGAACTCCGTCCGAGGTACGGCACCGCCGGCCGGCCGGAACACCGCTACCGCTGGATTGGTTGACCCGAGATAACCCATTTCCCGTGACATACCGGGATACCCGTGCCTTACTGTTGCCTGAGGAGAGGCTGCGGAGCAGGAGGAGATAGAGGCGTGCGGCGCGCCGGACCGATCGATTCACCGACCGACCCGTTCGCCTCGGTGCCCTTGCCCATGCCCGGCAAGAAGCCACCGAAGGTCGAAGGACTGCCGCCTGGCGTCTCACGGGATATCTTCGGCTCCACCGGCCAGCCCGAGCCCAAGCCGGAACCGGCCGCCGGCGGCGGACTGCCGCCCGTGGCCCCGCCGCCCACGCCCTGGCCGATGCAGGAGCCCCAGCCGCCCGCCTCCTTCCGGCCCCCCGAACCGCCGCCCCGGCCGCCCGGCTACGACCCCGAGCCGCACCGCCGCCGTATCCTGCCCACGCTCCTGCTCGTCCTCGTGGTCCTGGGCCTGCTGGCCTACCTCGTGCCCGCGGTCGTCATGTCCGGCTCGGTGCTGCGCGGCACCCGCGTCGCCGGCATCGACATCGGCGGGCTGACCGTCACCCAGGCCGCCGACAAGCTCCGAGCCGAGCTCGCCGCGCGGCTCGACCGCCCCGTCACCGTCAGCATGGGCGGGCGCGAGGAGCGCATCCAGCCCGACGAGGCCGGGCTCGAACTCGACGTGGTCGCCACCATCGGCGAGGCCCCGAGCGGCTTCCCCACCCCCGCCGAGGTCTGGCGGGCGCTGACCGGCACCACCGACCTCCAGCCGAAGATCTCCATCGACGCCGCCCAGCTCGCCAGGACCGTCGAGGGCCTCGCGGAATCCGTCGACAAGGCGCCCAAGGAGGGCCGCGTCGTCTTCTCCGGCATGCGGCCGCGCGCCGTACTGCCGCAGGACGGCCAGCTCCTCGACCGCGACGCCGCCGTGCGCGCCATCAGCACCGCGTTCCTGCGCTCCCAGGGCGACGTCGCGCTCAACATGGTCCCGGCCAAGCCGGAAACCACCGAGGAAGCGGTACGGCAGGCCGCGGCCCGCGCCAAGCGGGCGGTCGCCGCCCCGGTCACCCTGACCAAGGACGGCAAGCGGGCCGAGCTCACCCCCGCCGCCATCGCCGCCCACCTCACCTTCGTCCCCGACGGCAAGGGCGCGCTGAAGCCGCAGTTCGACGCGGAGAAGGCGCTGGAGCCCATCGAGGGCAAGCTGGTCGACCTGGCCCAGCGGCCGGCGGACGCCACGTACCAGATCATCGACAACAGGCCCGTGCTCGTCCCGGCCCGCCAGGGCAGGGGAGTGGACGCAGGCAAGCTGGCCGAGGACCTGAACCGCGTGCTGACGCAGGGCGGCGGCCGTACGCTGGCGGTCTCGCTCGGCGCGGTCAAGCCGCGGCTCAGCACCGCGGAGGTGAGCGGCCTCGGGATCAAGGAGAGCGTCGCGACCTTCACCACGTTGTTCGACTGCTGCCAGGCGCGCGCGACCAACATCCAGAAGATGGCCCGGCAACTCGACGGCACGATGGTGCTGCCGCGCAAGACCTTCTCCTTCAACGAGGTCATGGGCCAGCCGACCGCCGAGGCCGGATACCTTGAGGCCCCGCAGGTCGTCGGCGGCCGGATGGTCAACGTCGTGGGCGGCGGCGGCTCGCAGTTCGCCACCACGCTCTACAACGCGGTCTTCCTCGGCGGCTTCGAGAACGGCGAGCACACGCCCATGGACTACCACGCCCCCCGCTACCCCGAGGGCCGCGACGTGGCCGTCCTCTACCCCCGCCGCGACTTCAGCTGGGTCAACAACTCCCAGTACGGCGTGCTGATCAAGACCGCCTACTCACCCACCTCGGTCACGGTCACGCTGTGGAGCACCAGACGCTACGACAAGGTCGAGGCCGTCGTCTCCGACCGCCGCGAGGTCACCCCGTTCCGCCGCCAGAGCAGCAGCGAGGCAGGCTGCCTGCCGACCACCGGCCAGCAGGGTTTCACCGTAGACGTCACCCGCGTCTTCTACGACAACGGCAAGGAAGTCAAGCGGGACAAGAAGATGACCACCGAGTACCGGCCGCAGGCGCAGGTCACCTGCGCCGCTAGGAACGACGTGGAGTGACGGCGAGGATCCTGTCGTCGTCCTGGGCGGGCGAGCCTCTGCCGTCCTTGTTGCTCGTGCCCACCCACAGCGTGCCGTCGGGGGCCACGGCGACCGCGCGCAGCCGGCCGTAGGTCTCCTCGAAGTGCGCGACCGGCTTGCCCGGCCGGCCCTCGGCGTCCAGCGGCACCTGCCACAGCCGGGCGCCGCGCAGCGCGCCCACCCACAGGGAGCCCGCCGCGTAGGCCATCCCGGACGGCGAGGCCTCGCCGGTGCCCCAGGTGACGATCGGGTCGGCGAAGGCGGAGTCCTCGCCCTGGCCCTCCTCCCGCGGCCAGCCGTAGTTGCGGCCCTCGACGATCTGGTTGACCTCGTCGAAGGAGCTGGCTCCGAACTCGGAGGCGTACATGCGGCCCGCCTCGTCCCAGGCCATGCCCTGGACGTTGCGGTGGCCGAGCGTGTGGATCCTGGCGTCGCCGTCCACGCCCATGCGCAGGATCTTGCCGCCCAGTGAGTCGGGGTCCTGGGCCAGGGGGCGCTCGCCGGCCTCGCCGGTCGAGGCGTACAGGAAGCCGTCGGGGCCGAACGCGAGCCGGCCGCCGTTGTGGATGCCGGCCTTGGGGATGCCCTCGACCAGGACCTTCGGCTCGGCGATCGTGTCACCGTTCAGGCGGTAGCGGACGATCCTGTTGTCCTCGGCCGCGGTGTAGTACAGGAAGACGAAGTCGTCCTTGACCGCGACGCCCATCAGCCCGCCCTCGCCGCCGGGGCTGACCTCGGAGATCTTCGCCACCTCGGTGACCTTGCCCTGCGGCGTCACGCGCAGCAGCCGCGCGCTGTCGCGCTCGGTGACCAGGGCGTCTCCGCCGGGCAGGAACGCGATGCCCCACGGCACGCTCAGGCCGGAGGCCACGACCCGTGGCGCGTCCGGCGGCGGGGCGGCGGGCACGTTGGCCGCGGGCGTCACCGCGCCGCCGGTGGAACACCCGGCCAGCGCGAGCAGGACGATCAACCAGAGCTTCCTCATGCCTTCCATACTGACCCCCGGGTCGTAAGGTTCTCGGCATGAAGATCTGGGTGCCGTCAGAAGCCATGATTGACGTCCTTTCCGACCTGCCTCGCGTTCAATGCGTGGTCTATGACGGGAAGGGGGGATTGCCGGATGGGATCGAGGACGTCGAGGTCTGGGTGCCGCCGCTGATCACGCCGCCCGACGTCAAGGGGACGCTGGCCAAGATGCCCTCGCTGCGCCTCGTGCAGACGGTCACGGCGGGGGTGGAACCGTACCGGCCGAACATGCCCGGGGGCGCGGTGCTCTGCAACGCGCGCGGCGTGCACGACGCGGGTACCGCCGAGTGGGCGGTCGGCGCGATGATCGCGGTACTGCGCGAGTTCCCCGAGTTCGTGGACGCGCAGCGCAGGGGCGCCTGGACCTACCACCACACCGGGGTGCTGGCCGACTCCACGGTGCTGATCGTCGGCTACGGGTCCATCGGCGGCGCCCTGGAGCGGCGGCTCGACGGGTTCGAGGTGGACGTCGTCCGGGTGGCACGCACCGCGCGCGAGGGCGTGCACGGCATGGACGAACTGCCAGGGCTGCTGCCGGCGGCCGACGTGGTCGTGCTGCTCGTGCCGGCCACCGCCGACACCGCGGGCATGGTCGACGCGGCGTTCCTGGCCCGGATGAAGGACGGCGCGCTGCTCGTCAACGCGGCCAGGGGCGGCGTGGTCGACACCGACGCGCTGGTGGCCGAGCTGAAGTCCGGCCGGCTCAAGGCGGCCGTGGACGTCACCGCTCCCGAGCCGCTGCCCGAGGGGCACCCGCTCTGGTCGGCTCCCGGCCTGCTCATCACCCCGCACGTCGCCGGCAGCACCCCCGCCTCCGGCCGGCGCATGCTGCGCCTGGTGCGCTCACAACTGCTGCGCTATCTGGCGGGCGAGCCGCTGAACAACGTCATTTCCGACACGTATTGAGAGGAATCCGGAACGTGGCTGGTCCGTGACCTTCGGTGCGTACGGTTGTCGTCTATTGGGCCCTCTTGACTCCCAGTCAAGGAGGGCTCGAGAGCAATTCGGTCTGTGTGGTTATCAGATCGGTGACGACATCGGCGTTGTCACCACTCGCGTACCCGGCACCGCACACACTGTCGATGTGAGGGCAAGGACTGTGATCCGCTGGCGTGACCCACGGGCGCCGATTACGGCCGCCGCCGCCATAGGCGCGGCCGGTTTCGCCATGGCGCTGGCGGTGGGCGGGCCGGCGCCGGCGACCGGTGCGATCGCGGGAGTGACGGCGGCGCTGCTGGCGGCGGTCTCCCTGCTGGTGAGCGCGTTCAGGTCGGGCGACCAGCGGCATGCCGCCGGGGCCCGCTGGCTGGGCGCGGGCGCGGTGGTGTGGTCGGCCGGCGTCGGCGTGCGGCCGATAGCCTCCGCCTCCAGCTTCATCCTCAGCTTCGCCGACCTTCTCGTGCTGGTCGGCGCCGTCCTCATGGCGGGCGGCGCGATCATCGCCTCGGGGCGCAGGACCACCGCCAAGGCGGCGCTGCGCTACCTCGTCGACGCCTATCTGTGCACGGCCGCGCTCTTCCTCATCGGCTGGGTCGTCGCGCTGCGCCAGGTCTACGCGGAAAGCTCGCCCGGCTTCACCTTCATGCTGCTGCCGGCCATGGTCTGCCTGCTGGTGACCTGCGCGACCATCCCCGTCGTGGTCAAGGGGACCCTCTCCGGCCTGCCGCTCGGCCTGGCCGGGATCGGCGTCCTGGCCACGACCACGATCGCCGAGACCGCCTCCGCCGTTGCCAGGCTCGGCGAGGGCACCCCGCCCACCTGGAGCCTCATGCTGGCGCCGGTGGCGTTCCTGCTGCTGGCGGCGGCGCCCTGGGGCATGCGCCGCAGCGGCGACGAGCGGCCCGCGAGCGGTCCCGCCGTGGCCGACCTGCTCGCGCTGGTCCCGCTCGCCCTGGTGGCCGTCTCGGTCGTCGTGCTCGCCGCCCACCTGGCCGGCAGTCGCGACCGTCCGGTCACGGGCGTCGTGGTGGTCGCCGCCTCGGTGGTGCTGATCCTCGTGCTGCGCCTGTTCGTGCTGGCCACCTCGCACGCCCGCCTGCGCGGGCTGGTCGCGCTCGGCGACCGGCAACTGCGCGAGCTGGCCGAGAGCTCGGGCGACGTGGTGCTGCTGTGCGACTACGACGGCACCGTGCGCGAGATCGGCGAGGGCGTCGAGGTCACGTACGGCTACCGCCCCGAGGAGATCGTCGGCGGCTCGATCTTCGACTACATCCACCCCGAGGACCTGCCCGGCATCCAGATCGCGCTGCGCGCCATGGGACTCGACGAGGACACGACCGAACCCGGCGCCTGCCTGATCGCCTGCCGGGTACGCGCCGCGGACGGCACCTGGCGGCCCACCGAGTCGGTGGCCACCCGCCACGTGGGCGGCGAGGACGTGCTGCTGATCACCACCCGCGACATCAGCGACGAAGAGGCCCTGCGCAACCAGGTCGTCCACCTGACCTTCCACGACGGCGTCACCGGGCTGCCCAACCGCTCCTACTTCGAGGAGCGCACCCGCGAGGTGGTGGCGGGACGCGTCTCCGGGCAGGCCGCGATCTTCCTCGACCTCGACGGCTTCACCTCGGTCAACGACTCGGTGGGCCACGCCAGTGGCGACACCCTGCTCGGCCAGGCGGCCAGGCGGCTGCGCGGCGTCGTACGCCCCGAGGACACGCTCGCCCGCTGGGGCGGCGACGAGTTCGCGGTGCTGGTGGAGACCGGCGGCGAGGCCCAGCTCGCGGTGGACGTGGCTGAGCGCCTGCTGCGCGCGGTCTCCCAGGAGCCCTTCCGCGTGGCCGACCGCGACGTGGCGCTGACCGCGTCCGTGGGCGTGGCCTTCGCCGAGGAGGAGATGCCCGCCGGCGACCTGCTGCGCAACGCCGACGTGGCCATGGCCAGGGCGAAGGACCTGGGCGGACGGCGGGTGGAGGTGTTCGCCGCGCAGATGCACGCCGACGCCGTGCGCCGCCTCGAACTCGCCGCCGACCTGCAGCGGGCGCTGATCGAGAACCAGTTCGCGATCGAGTACCAGCCCGTGGTGGACCTGGCGACCTCGCGAGTGACCGCGGTGGAGGCGCTGGTGCGCTGGTGGCGCGGCTCGACGTTCGTGCCGCCCGAGCAGTTCCTCGGCCCCGCCGAGGACACCGGGCTGATCGTGCCGCTGAGCGAGTGGATCCTGCGCGAGGCCTGCCGTGAGGTGGCCGCCTGGCGGGCGTCCTCCTGGGACATCGGCCTGTCGCTCAACCTCTCGGCCCGGCAGATCACCGCGCCGCGTTTCGTCGAGACGGTCTCGCAGGCCCTGGAGGAGAGCGGCCTGCCGGCCTCCGCGCTGACCCTTGAGGTGATCGAGGAGATGCTGGTGGAGGACGCCGAGGAGACGATCTCCCGGCTGTCGGAGCTGCGCGCTCTGGGGGTACGGCTGGCCATCGACGACTTCGGCACCGGCTACGCCTCGCTGGCGTTCCTGCGGCAGCTCCCGGTCGACATGATCAAGATCGACCCCAGCTTCGTCTCCGGCCTGGGCCGCGACGAGACGCTGACGTTGCTGACCAGGACGATCGTCCGCCTGGGACACGACCTGGGCCTGATCGTGGTGGCCGAGGGCATCGAGCGTCCCGAGCAGCTGGAGAAGCTGCGGGAGATGGGCTGCACGCGAGGCCAGGGCTTCCTCGTGGCGCGGCCGATGGCGGCGAGGGGGGTCGACACCCTGATGCGCACCAGCCTCCAGTCCGCGCTGTGATCCCAGATAATGAGATAGCTGTCCAGCAAGTTGACACTGTGGGCCACTGAGCGGCTAAGGTGGCAGCATGCTTCGCAGTGAGATTCTCGTAGTACTTCGCCGGCGCGCGGGCCGATAGCGAAGCACTACGACCTGCGCGCCGCCCCAGTCCCACCCCCCGGTGGGGAGGGGCCTTTTTTATGTCCTTAAGTGTCTGGCCTTTAAGGAACGAGCCGATGACCGAACGGATGACAGGTGCACAGGCCCTGGTCAGGGCCTTGGAGCACGTGGGAGTCGACACCGTGTTCGGGATTCCCGGCGGAGCGATCCTCCCCGCCTACGATCCCCTCTACGACTCGGTCAAGGTCCGGCACGTGCTCGTACGCCACGAGCAGGGCGCCGGCCACGCCGCCGAGGGATACGCGCAGGCGACCGGCAAGGTCGGCGTGTGCATGGCCACCAGCGGCCCCGGCGCGACCAACCTGGTGACCCCGATCGCCGACGCCTACATGGACTCGGTGCCGATCGTGGCCATCACCGGCCAGGTGGCGAGCGCGGCCATCGGAACGGACGCCTTCCAGGAAGCCGACATCTCCGGCATCACCATGCCGATCACGAAGCACAACTTCCTGGTGACCGATCCCGCGGAGATCCCGCGCACGATCATGGAGGCCTTCCACATCGCCTCCACCGGCCGTCCCGGCCCGGTCCTGGTGGACATCTCCAAGGACGCGCTGCAGGCGCAGACCGAGTTCCACTGGCCGCCGACGATGCAGCTGCCGGGCTACCGCCCGGTGACGCGGCCGCACTCCAAGCAGATCCGCGAGGCCGCCAAGCTCATCGCCGAGTCGCGGCGCCCCGTCCTCTACGTGGGCGGCGGCGTGCACAAGGCGGGCGCCTCCGCCGAGCTGCTGCAGCTGGCCGAGCTGACCGAGATCCCGGTCATCACCACGCTGATGGCGCGCGGCACCTTCCCCGACGGCCATCCTCAGCACATGGGCATGCCCGGCATGCACGGCAGCGTCTCCGCGGTCGGCGCGCTGCAGAAGGCCGACCTGATCGTCGGCCTCGGCGTCCGCTTCGACGACCGGGTGACCGGCCAGCTGTCCACGTTCGCGCCGTACGCCAAGATCGTGCACGCGGACATCGACCCGGCCGAGATCTCCAAGAACCGCCACGCGGACGTCCCGATCGTGGGCGACTGCAAGGAGGTCATCACCGACCTCATCGGCGCCGTCGGGACCGCGGGCAAGGGCGACTACGCCGAATGGTGGACGCTGCTCAACGGCTACAAGCAGACCTACCCGCTGGGCTACGACGAGTTCGAGGACGGCTCGCTGGCCCCGCAGTACGTGATGAAGCGGCTCAGCGCCATCGCCGGGCCGGAGACGTACTACGTGGCCGGGGTCGGGCAGCACCAGATGTGGGCGTCACAGTTCATCGACTACGAGAACCCGGGCACGTTCATCAACTCCGGCGGGCTCGGCACGATGGGCTTCGCCGTCCCGGCCGCGATGGGCGCCAAGATGGGCCGGCCCGAGGCGACCGTGTGGGCGATCGACGGCGACGGCTGCTTCCAGATGACCAACCAGGAGCTGGCCACCTGCGCCATCGAGGGTGTGCCGATCAAGATCGCGGTCATCAACAACGGTAACCTCGGCATGGTCCGCCAGTGGCAGACCCTGTTCTACGACAAGCGTTACTCCAACACCGACCTGCAGACCACCCGCCGCATCCCCGACTTCGTGAAGCTCGCCGAGGCCTATGGTTGTGTCGGCCTGCGGTGCGAGCGCCCCGAGGACGTGGACGCGACCATCAAGAAGGCCATGGAGATCAACGACGTGCCCGTCGTGGTCGACTTCGTGGTCCACCAGGACGCGATGGTCTGGCCGATGGTGGCCGCGGGCACCAGCAACGACGACATCAAGATCGCCCGGGACATGGCCCCGGTCTGGGACAGCGAGGACTGATGAGCAGACACACGCTCTCCGTGCTGGTGGAGAACAAGCCCGGCGTGCTGGCACGCGTCTCCTCGCTGTTCAGCAGGCGAGGCTTCAACATCGACTCACTTGCCGTCGGGCCCACCGAGCACGACGACATCTCCCGTATGACGATCGTGGTCAGCGTGGAAGAACTCCCGCTGGAGCAGGTCACCAAGCAGCTCAACAAGCTGGTGAACGTCCTGAAGATCGTCGAGCTGGACACCTCGCTGTCCGTGCAGCGCGAGCTCATGCTCATCAAGGTCAAGGCCGACGCCGACAGCCGCTCGCACGTGCTCGAACTCGTCCAGCTCTTCCGCGCCCGCTGTGTCGACGTGGCGGCCGACGCGGTGACCATCGAGGTCACCGGCACGCCGGACAAGCTTGAGGCCTTCGTGAAGGTGCTTGAGCCGTTCGGCATCAAAGAGCTCGTCCAGTCGGGCATGGTGGCCATCGGCCGCGGCGCCCGTTCCATCACCGACCGGTCCCTCAGGGCACTGGACCGTACCGCCTGAAAGGTTTTCAGCAAGTGACCGAGATCTTCTACGATGACCACGCCGATCTGTCCATCATCCAGGGCAGGGTCGTGGCCGTCATCGGGTACGGCTCCCAGGGCCACGCGCACGCCCTGTCCCTGCGCGACTCCGGCGTGGACGTCCGCGTCGGGCTGCCCGAGACCTCCAAGAGCCGTGAGCTGGCCCAGGCCGAGGGCCTGCGCGTCGTCACCCCGGCCGAGGCCGCGGCCGAGGCCGACCTCATCATGATCCTCGCGCCGGACCACCTGCAGCGCGGCATCTACGAGAACGACATCCAGCCGAACCTGCAGGAGGGCGACGCGCTCTTCTTCGGTCACGGCCTCAACATCCGCTACGGCCTCATCGAGGCGCCCGAGGGCGTCGACGTCGCCATGGTCGCCCCGAAGGGCCCCGGCCACCTCGTGCGCCGCCAGTACCAGGCCGGGCGCGGCGTGCCGTGTCTCGTCGCGGTCGAGAAGGACGCCTCCGGCAAGGCCTTCGACCTGGCCCTGTCGTACGCCAAGGGCATCGGCGGCACGCGCGCGGGCGCCCTGAAGACCACCTTCACCGAGGAGACCGAGACCGACCTGTTCGGCGAGCAGGCCGTGCTGTGCGGCGGCGTCTCCGAGCTGATCAAGGCGGGCTTCGAGACGCTCATCGAGGCCGGCTACCAGCCCGAGGTGGCCTACTTCGAGTGCCTGCACGAGATGAAGCTGATCGTCGACCTCATGTACGAGGGCGGCATCTCCAAGATGTACTGGTCGGTCTCCGACACCGCCGAGTACGGCGGCTACACCCGCGGCTCGCGCGTGGTGACCGAGGAGACCAAGAAGGAGATGAAGCGCATTCTCGAAGAGGTCCAGAACGGCACCTTCGCGCGGCAGCTCGTCGAGGAGTTCGAGAGCGGCCAGAAGGAGTTCACCCGCCACCGCGAGGAGCTGGCCGAGCACCCGATCGAGAAGACGGGCGCTCAGCTGCGGCCGATGATGAGCTGGCTGAAGGCCTGATCACGCGTTCCTGAGGGGTGGCCGCCGTCCGGCGGTCACCCCTCAGTTGTCCACACGCTGTTCTTCAGACGCTGTCCTCGGCCAGGACCGGGGTCCTGGCCATGCCGGGCAGGCGCAGCGCGGCCAGGACGCCCAGCAGCGACCCGGCGGCGGCGACGTACGCGGCGACCGCGAGGCCGTCGGCTGTGGCCGCGCGCAGCGCCTCACCGGACAGCCCGCCCAGCCCGGCGTTGGCCACGGCCACCAGAACCGCCAGCCCGGCGCCGGAACCCACCTGGAGCGCGGTGTTGGCGATGCCGGAGGCGGTGCCCTGCTCGGAGCCGTCCACGCCGCTGCCCACCGCGTTGAACATGGCCGGGTAGATCAGGCCCATCCCCAGACCGACGACCACGATGCCGGCCAGCACGGTCAGGTACGACCCGTCCGCCGTCATCCCCGGCCCGAGCAGCGCGCTGCCCGCGGCGCCCGCGACGAGACCGGCGATGAGCGTGGTCCTGGTGCCCAGCCGGCCGATCAGACGCTCGCTGATCGTGTTGCCGAACGTGATGGACAGGGTCGGGCCGAGGAAGGCCACCCCGGTCTGCAGCGCGCTGAACCCGAGCACGCCCTGGAAGTAGAGCGTGAGGAAGTACGGGATCGCCTGGAGGGTGAGCCCGAACACCAGGATGACCACGGCGGCGGCGCTCAGGCTCCGGTTGCCGAACAGCCTCAGCGGCATCAGGGGGCTGGAGCTGCGTTTCTCCACCGCCAGGAACGCCGCCAGCAGGGCCACGGCCAGCAGGGCCGAGACGATCACCGGGGTCGAGGTCCATCCCGCCTCCGGGCCCTGGGCGACGGCGAACACCAGGAGCGTGACGCCGGCCGTACCGGTGAGGGCGCCGGGCAGGTCGAAGGTCCGCCCGCGCTCACGCGCGCCGTCGGCGACCAGCAGGCCGGGCGCGAGGGCGAGGCCGATGAGGGCCAGCGGCACGTTGACGAAGAAGACCCACTGCCAGCCGAGCCAGTTGGTGAGCGCGCCGCCGAGCAGCGAGCCGAGGCTCAGTCCCGCCGCACCGCCGGTCGCCCACACGGTCAATGCTCTGGTACGGGCCCTGCCGGCCGGAAACATGGTGTTGACCAGGGAAAGCGTGGCAGGCGCGAGGATCGCCCCGCCGAGGCCCTGGAGCATCCTGGCCACGATCAGCAGGGCGGGCGAGGGGGCCAGGCCGCCGAGCAGCGAGCCCACGCCGTACAGGCTGAGGCCGGCGGCGAACATCCTGCGCCGGCCCACCAGGTCCGCCAACCGGCCGCCGAGCAGCAGGAACCCGCCGAACAGCACCGCGTAGGCGCTCACCACCCACTGCAGCGAGTGCGGGGTGAACCCGACCTCCCGCGCGATGTCCGGCAAGGCGACGTAGACGATGGTGAAATCCAGAGAGGTGATCAGGTTGGCGAACGCCAGGAGAGCCAGGCTCATCCCACGTTTCTCATTCACGGTCAAACTCCTTAAAACGGCTGGTCACCACCGTAGGAAAGGTCTACGTACCGCGAATCAGTAGGATTTCTGGGTTGGGTTACGGAACTTCGGGGGTGTCCGGTGGGCCACGTGCTGCACGGCAGGCACGCCGAGCAGGCCGCGCTCGGGGCCTTGGTCGCCGACGCCCTGGAGGGACGCAGCGGAGCGCTGGTCGTGCGCGGTGAGGCGGGGATCGGCAAGTCGGCGCTGCTCGACTGGACCGCCGGGCGGGCGGCTGCGGCAGGGCTGCTGGTGGTCAGGGTGACCGGCATCGAGGCGGAGGCCGACCTCGCCTTCGCCGGGCTGGTCGGGCTGCTGTGGCCGTTGCAGTCCCGCCTGGATGATCTGCCCGAGGCTCAGGCCCGCGCGCTGCACTCCGTCCTGGGTGGTCCGGCGGCCGAGGAGGCGCCCAGCGACCGGTTCAGGATCGGGCTGGCCGTGCTGACGCTCCTGGCGGAGCTGGCCGTCGATCGGGCGGTGTTGTGCCTGGTGGACGATGCGCAGTGGCTGGACCGGGCCAGCGTGGACGCGCTGACCTTCGCCGCCAGGCGGCTCGGCGCGGACGGGGTGGCCATGGTGTTCGCCGCGCGGCAGGAGGGGTTCGACGCGCCGGGACTGGCCGAGCTGCGGCCCGGCCGGCTCGGGGCCGATGACGCCGGCCGGCTGCTGGGCGCGTACGGGCTGGCGCCGGCGTTGCGGGACCGTGTCCTGGCCGAGTCGGGCGGCAACCCGCTGGCGTTGCGCGAGTTCGCCGCCGCCGCGCCCGAGGGCGGGCGGGGTGAGCCGCTGCCGGTGGCCGATCGGGTGCTGGCGGCGTTCCGGGCGCAGATCGCGGTGCTGCCGGAACGGACGCAGCTCATGCTGCTGCTCACGGCCGCCGCGGGCAGCGCCCACGTCGAGGCCGGCCCCTCCGGTGCATCCGGCCGCTCTGGTGCTTCCGGCCACTCTGGTGCTTCCGACTTTTCCGGCCCTTCCGGCTCTTCTGGTGTTTCCGTGCCTTCCGGTGGTTCGGGGCGGGATGGGCGGGATCTGAGGGCGGTGCTGGCGGCGGGGAAGGAGCTTGGGGTGGGGCTCGACGATCTGCAGCCCGCCGAGCGCGCCGCCCTGATCCGGGTCACCGGCGCCGGGATCGCCTTCCGGCACCCGTTGATCGCCACCGCCGCCTATCGCGGCATGCCCATGGCACGGCGGATGGCCGCGCACCGGGCGCTGGCGGGCGCGGCCGACGACCCCGACACCCGCGCCCTGCACCTGTCCCTGGTCACGATCGCCCCCGACGAGGAGACAGCGGCGGAACTGGTGGCCGCCGCCGAGCGCGCCAGGCTCCGCACCGCCTGCGCCGCCGCCGCACACCTCTACCGGCAGGCCGCCCACCTCACCCCCGGCCCGGACGAGCGCGCCGTACGCCTGGCAGAGGCCGCCACGCTCGCCCTGTCCGCCGGTGACGTCGACCTCGCCGCCGACCTGGCGGGGCAGAGCCGCTCACTCACCTCAGAGGGGCCCGCGCCGGCGACGGCGGCGCGGGTGCGGGCCGCGGTGGAGCTCGAACGCGGCGACGCGGGCGACGCCGCCGCCATCCTGGTGGAGGCCGCCGGATCGGCGCCCGTGGGCGTGGCGGCCGGGATGTTGCGCACCGCGGCCGACTACGCCTGGTTCGCCGGGATGCCGGACATCGTGGCGGTGGCCGCCGACCGGCTGGAGTCCCTGGGACGACCGGACCCGGCGGCACACGGCATGGCCGCCCTGATCTCCGGAAACCACTCGCAGGGTGTCGGCCTGCTCAGGACCGCCGCGCGGGAGGACGGCGTACCACGGATGCGGGCCGTGCACCTGGGCTGGATCGTGGGCGACGACGACGCCACCCTCGCCGGGGCGGCCGAGGAGGTGGCCATGTGCCGTCGCTACGGTCTGGTCGGCGCGCTGCCCGACGCCCTCCAGGCGCTCGCCCAGATACAGGTCGTGGCCGGGCTCCATCGCGACGCCGAGGCGTCCGTGGCCGAGGCGGCGGCGATCGCCCGCGACACCGGGCTGCGGCGCCGGGCCGGGCAACTCGACACGGTGCTGGCCAGGATCGCCGCGATCGAGGGCGACGAGGAACGCTGCCTGGAGCTCACCCGCCATTCCACCGCCACCGGCCGGGTCGCCGCGGACACGATGCTGAGCCTGCTCGACCTGGGCCTCGGACGTCCCCAGGAGGCGCTCGACCGCCTGCTCGCCGCCCGGAGCGGGCCCGGCGGGCACGCGGGGGTGCTCATGGGCGCGACGGGGGATCTCGTGGAGGCCGCCGTCAGGGCCGGCGCGCCGGAGGCGGCGCGGGAGCCGTTGCGCGGGCTGCGTGAGTGGTCGGCCGCGGGCGGGCAGCCCTGGGCCCTGTCGATGGCCGAGCGCTGCCTGGCGTTGCTGACCGATGACGAGGCTCACTTCGCGCGGGCCGTACAACTGCATGAAGGGACGAGCCGGCCCTTCGAGCGGGCGCGGACCGAGCTTCTCTACGGTGAGTGGCTGCGGCGTGAGCGGCGCCGCGCCGACGCGAGGGGGCTGCTGGGACCGGCCTTGGAGACGTTCGAACGGCTGCGCGCGCGGCCGTGGGCCGAGCGGGCGCGCGCCGAGTTGCGGATCGCCGGTGGTTCCGCCGCGACGCCCGCCGCCGCGGACCTGCTCGACCGGCTGACGCCGCAGGAGCTCCAGGTGGTACGGCTGGCGGCCGACGGAGCCAGCAGCAGGGAGATCGCGGCCAAGCTGTTCCTGAGCCCGCGGACCGTCGAGTACCACCTCTACAAGGCCTATCCGAAGCTCGGCGTCTCCTCGCGCAGAGAGCTGATCAGGCTCACGCTCGCTTAGCCGTGGCCAGGGGCTCGGCCGCCGGGCCGGTGGGCGGCTCGGTGCGGCGGCGCGGCCGGGAGGCGCCCAGCAGGATCGCGCCCAGGACCGCCACGGCCCCGAGAAGCTGGCCGGGCGACAGCGACTGGCCGAGCGCCGCCCAGCCCAGGACGGCCGCCACCACCGGGCTGAGCAGGGCGAGCACCGTGACGCGGGTGGGGGCGAGCGTGGTGACGCCCCGGAACCACAGGACATACGCCAGCGCGGTGCCGACGAGCGTGAGGTAGGCGTATCCGCCGAGATTGGTGAGGGTGAAGGACGGCAGCGCGCCCTCGATCAGGAACATGAACGGCACCAGCAGCAGCCCGCCCCACGTCAGCTGCCAGCCGGTCAGCGCCAGCAGCGCGGTGGAGCGGTTCGCGAAGCCCTCGGGCGCGCCCCAGCGGCGGCCCAGTACGGTGCCCAGCGACATCACGCCCATCCCCGCGGCCGCCGCGGCCAGGCCGATCGCGTCCAGCGCGACCGTGGAGCGGAGCACGAGGAGCGCCACTCCGGCCACGCCGATGACCGCGCCGAGCATGGCCCGCCCGCCCGGCCGCTCACGCAGCAGCAGGTACGCCAAGGCGGCCACCACGAAGGGACCCAGTGCCCCGAGGACCGCGGCCACGCCGCCGGGCAGCCGGTAGGCGCCGATGAAGAGCAAGGCGAAGAACAAGCCGATGTTCAGGAACCCGAGCAGGGCCGAACGCCACCACCACGCGTGCTTCGGCAGCGCCAGCCGTCCGGCGAGCAGGGCCACGGTGGCGATCAGCAGCAGCCCGGCGGGCAACGCGCGGACGGCGGCGGCCAGCAGCGGCCTGTTCGCGGGCAGGAACTCGGTGGTCACGAGGTAGGTGGTGCCCCAGAGCGCGGGTGCGACCGCGGTGAAGGCGACAAGCCGAAAGTCTCTCATATCTAAGTATCTTAGCCTTAAGCTACTTAGATGCAAGCTACTATGGGAACCGTGGACGACGTCGACCGCATCATCGAGCAGTGGGCCCGGGAACGGCCCGACCTGGACACGCAGGCCATGGAGGTGTTCGGGCGGATCTACCGCATCTCACAGCGGATGGGGGCCCGGCAGGAGAAGGTTCACGCGCGGTTCGGGATCAGCAGGGGCGAGTTCGACGTGGTGGCCACGTTGCGGCGGTCGGGCGAGCCGTACCAGCTGTCGCCCAAGGCGCTGGCGGCGTCGCTGATGCTGACCTCCGGCGGGATGACCGGGCGGCTCGACCGGCTGGAGAAGGCCGGGCTGGTCACCCGCTCACCCGACCCCGACGACCGGCGCGGCCTGGTCATCACGCTGACGGCGCGCGGGCTGGAGGTGGCCGACCAGGCCGTCACGGCGGGGCTGGCGGCGCAGCGCGAGGTGTTCGAGCGGCTCCCGCGCCGGGAACGGGAGCAACTGCCCGCCATGCTGCGTGACTTCCTCGCCCTCCTGGACGGCTGACCTCCGGTCTTACCTGCCGGCCCGCAGGCTGTCGTACAGGGTCGCGTAGGTCGGGGCCAGGCGGCGCAGCGCCGTGGCCGCGGCCGGGTTGTCGCCCGTGGTGAGCGGATATTGGAAGGCGCCCAGCAGGCGGGCCTGGTCGCGGGCCACCGCGGCGGACTCCGGCAGGCCGAGCAGGCCGAGGCAGGCCGACGCGTCGGACAGCCGGCGCACGCCGACCCTGATGGCGAAGCCGGTCAGCAGCCCGCGGGTCTGGGGCGGCAGCCCGGACTCCACCAGGCCGGCGAGCGCGTGCACGGCCTCGGCGCCGCCGAGGGTGCCCGGCGGGACCGGCAGGTCGTCGCGCCCGGCCAGCCAGCGGGCCGCGCCGGGCAGCGAGTCGCGGAGCGCGTCCATGAACGGCACCTCGCGGACCCGGGTGAAGCCGGTGCGCAGGACGAAGCCCTCGGATTCGTAGCTGACGGACTCGGCCTGCCAGGACTTGAGGAACTCCTCGACGGGCAGCGTGGCGTACGGGAAGCCTTCCGGGTCGTGGAGGAGGACGGTGTCGCCGTCCACGGCGAGCACCATGACGTAGTGGTCGCCGCCGGGGTCCGGGGAGTAGGTCAGCAGCTCCATGTCGAGCGGGCCGGCCAGGGCGGGGCCACCGGTGGCGCGCAGGCGGGCCAGGGCTTCCGACGGGGTGCCGCCTGAGGTGCGTACGCAGGTCCAGCCGAGCGCTTCGATCGCCGCGTCCAGGCCGATCTCGGGGTCCCAGGCGTACGGGTCGAAGAAAGGGGTGTCGCCGCCGATGAGCTGTGCCCCGAACGGGGAGCCGGTCAGCGTTTCGATGACGCTCACGGGTGGCGCGTGTTCGCCGAGCGCCATCGCGAGCGAGTTGCTGTAGCAGTAGGGGCCGGAGCCCAGGTAGGTGAGCATGCCGGTCAGTGAACGGCCTGCCACGGTGTGAGGGTCAAGTCCGGCGGTCCGCGCCGCCCGCCGTACCGCTGAGGGGGGAGTGGCGGCAGGGTGTCCCGGGGGCGCGGACCGCTTGAGTGGCCCTCCGGCCCCTGTGCGGCAGGGGCGTCGAGGGCGCGGGCCCGCCCCCGATCCCTGTGCGGTAGGGACGGAGGGCGGGCCCGCATGGAGGGGAACGCCTGGGCGAGGTGGGATTCCGGCGCTTCGCGCACGGAGGAGGCCGCCCGGCGTTCCCGTGGCCGGGGTGGGGTCAGCGGCGGGCGAAGACCTGGGTCCAGTGCGGGCCCTTGGGGTCCTGGCCGGCGCCGATGTGGGTGTAGTTGCAGTTCATGATGTTCGCCTTGTGGCCGGGGCTCTTCATCCAGCCGTCCACGACGGAGGCGGCGGTGCGCTGCCCCATGGCGATGTTCTCGCCCCACGCGCTCATCGGGGAGAACCCGGCGGCCTTGATCCGGTCACCGGGGGAGCGGCCGTCCTGGGAGGTGTGGGAGAAGTAGCCCTTCGCGGCCATGTCGGCCGAGTGGCCCCTGGCCGCGGCGTGCAGCTTGGGGTCGTGGGTGAGGGGCTTGCAGCCGCCGGCCGCGCGGGCGGCGTTGGTGAGCTTGACGACCTCTTCCTCCACGGCCGAGCCGACGCCGCCGCCGTTCGTGGGGGTGGGCGTGGGCGCCGGGGTGCCCGTGGAGGTGGGTGACGGCGTGGGGGTGGGGGTCGGGGTCGGGGTGGTGGAGCACGACAGCCGCACGGGCCTGGACCTGCTGGTCTGGCCGGTGGAGTCGAGGGCGATCACGTAGAAGGTGCGGGGAGTGGTGGTGCAGCGGATTCCGGCCACGATGCTGCCGTTGGTGATGACCTTGGAGCCGCTCTTGACGGTGCGGTCGGGGCCCGGCCGGGCCTGCTTGATCCGTACCCGCAGGCGGGCGGGGTCGTCGCAGCCCTTGCGCGCGGCAGCCCCGCGCACCATGCCCTTGCCGTCGATGTACGGCTTGGCCGCGACGATCTGGCAGAGCTCCGCGCCGGCGGTGGGGGTGGCGGCGTGGGCGGCCGTGACGGAAGTGCTCAATGCCGCCAGACTTCCGAGGCAGGCAAGTGCCTGGAGCTGTCTGCGCACGTTGTCCTCCGATGGGGGGTTAGACGCTGCTTCGAACCCGCATTCTGGTGCGCACACATCGGGCATGTCCCGAAAAACCGTCCTATACCTGGAGTCCCAGGTGTCCCATTCGTAACAAAACTCCCCCGCACCTGGGTAAACCTAGATCCCGAGCCGCGCGTCTCTCCCAAAACTCTTGGGGTTACGGCAAGCCGCCTCACCCCCACCCGCCGCCGTGCGTAGACGCCGATCGTGGGGTCGCCTCTCACGTCGCACGTGGTCCCCACCGCAACGGCCCACCTCAACCGGCCAAGTGGTCCCAAACCCCGTAACCGGCCGGCTGGGCGGGCGTAACGGCGGCCCGCCATGCGCGGCCTGCCTGCCGTGACCCTGGAATGCCCCCAGCCCCGTGCGGGGGTGGGGGCGGGGTGGCTTGCCGTAACGGATGAAAGGGGGTTAGCAGACGACGGGCTTGAGCCAGGAGCACTCGAGATCGCCGTGAGCGGGCGACGGTGCGGACGAACGGAGCTCGGCCGACGTCGCCGGGCTGGTGCGGGAGAATTGGGCCAGGCGGATGGCGATCTTGTCTTCGATGTCCTTGGGGGCGCCGGACAGGTACTGGTTGAGCATGATCGAGAACACCAGCGGCTCCCCGTCCGCGCTCGTCACATACCCCGACAGGGCGGTGACGCCGGTGAGCGAGCCCGTCTTGGCGTGCACGTTTCCGGCGGCCGGCGTGCCGCGCATGCGGCTGCGCAGCGTTCCGCCCACGAGGCGGTCCTGCTCGCCCGCGATCGGCAGCGAGTCGTAGTACGCGGGGAACCACGGCTTGGCCCGCACCGCGCTCAGCAACTGCGTGATCGACGTGGGCGTGAAGCCGTCGCGGCGGGACAGGCCGGAGCCGTCGCGCATGTTGATGATCTGGACGCCGTTGGCCTTGGCGAAGTCGGTGCTGACCTTGAGGCCGGCCGGCCAGGTGCCCTGTCCGGCGACCTTGCGTCCCATCGCCTTGACGAGGATCTCGGCGTGGATGTTGTTGCTCAGCTTCATGAACGGCACCAGCAGCTCGTTCAGCGGCATCGACTCGTGCTCGGCCAGCTCGGCGGCCCCGGAGGGCGCGGCGGCGGAGGTGGTCGGGCCGAGTACCTTCACCCCGTGCTTGGCCAGCGACTTGCGGAACAGCGTGGACACGTAGGCCGTGGGGTCGTCGACGGCCACCCACTCGTCGTACGGGCCGGCCACGGTGCCGGTGATGACGACGGTCCTGGTGCCGTGCAGGCGTTCGATCAGCACGTTGGTCTCGGCGCCCACCGTGGCCCGGTTGACGATCTTGAAGTAGTCCGTCTCGGGCGTCGTGGAGACCTTTACCGCGGAGCCCGCGGCGGCGACCGAGACGACGATGGAGCCGGCGTCGTAGTCGCGGTCGGGGGAGGCGGTCAGGGCCGAGATCGGCGCGGCGTAGTACGCGGTCTCGTCGTCCCACGCCCAGTCGTTGCCGAGGCGCTGACCGTCGAACCAGGTGTCGTCGGCGACGAGCTTGCCGGTGACGAGCTTGATGCCCTTGCCCGCGACGGCGGCGGCCAGGCGGTCGTAGTCCTCGGCGAGGATGGTCGGGTCGCCGGTGCCGCGCAGGACGAGGTCGCCGGTGAGGACGGAGCCGACCTTGCGGCCGGAGGACAGCACGGAGGTGGTGAAGCGGTAGTCGAGGCCGAGTGTCTCGGCGGCCGCGGCGGCGGTGAACAGCTTGGTGTTGGAGGCGGGGGTGAGTAACTTGCCGGCGTCGGTGGCGTAGAGCTCCTCGCCGTTGGCCGCGCTCTTCACCACGACGCCCGCGCGGGCGATGGTGAGGCGGGAGTCGGCGAGGATCTTGTTGATGTCGGTGGCCAGGTCGGCCACGCCGGCGGCCGGGTCGAGCGCGACGGCCGGTGTGGCGGGGGAGGAAGCCCACGCGAGGGCCGCGACGAGCGCGCCCGCGGCGAGGGAGGCGGAGGTGCGCCGCATGTGATCTCCAAAGAGCTGAGAGGACTCGCTCGGATCATCGAACAGCGCGGGAAGCCTGTAATCCGCAAATCTCCGTATTTTAGGCGGAGGGTTGACCCGAGGTCAGAAGGAAACCACAGTCGCCGAAGGAGATCTCGTCACCCGAGCGTACCCTCGCCGGGCCCACCAGGCGCCAGCCGTTCAGCCGGGTGCCGTTGAGCGAGCCCAGGTCGACCAGCATCCATCCGCCGTCGTCCTCGCGCCGCAGCTCCGCGTGGATGCGTGAGACCGTCAGGTCCGACAGCACGAGATCGCAGGCCGAGCCGCGGCCCACGACGTAGCGCACCCGCTCGTCGTCCGGCAGCGCCAGCCGGGGCAGGCGCGGACGCCGCCACGCGGCCTGCACGCGGGTCGTGAGGTCGGACACGGCCGAGACCATGTCGGTGAGCCGCTGCCGCAGGGTGGCTCTGCGTGGCAGGTCGGCGACCAGTTCGTCGAGCTCGTAGCGGTTCTGCGCGCGCAACGCCTGATCCACCCTGCCGACGAAAGTGTCGTGAGAGATGCGTCCCTCGACTGCGCGGTCACGGAGCTCGCTGATCGCGCGATCACGTTCCCCGTCGGATGCGCGGAACGGGGGATGCGTCGAGCTCATCCCCTGAGTATCGGCCTGAGAAGCGTTCCCTGTCCAGAATACGAGGATCTCTTGCGATACGCATACTGAGTATGCATACTCAGTATCCATGTCGATCAGACACGGAATGCTGGCACTCCTGAGCGCCGGGCCGCGTTACGGCTACCAGCTCAAGCAGGAGTTCGAGGCGTCGACGGGGGCGACCTGGCCCCTGAACATCGGCCAGGTCTACACGACGCTCTCCCGCATGGAACGTGACGGACTGGTCGAGCCCGGCGGCGCCGACGACCAGGGGCGATCCGTCTACACGATCACCGAGGCCGGTCGGGAGGATTTGGAGCGATGGTTCAGCACCCCCGTCGGCCAGTCCGACCGGCCTCGGGACGAGCTCGTGATCAAACTGGCCATGGCCGTCGCCGCCCAGGACACGGACGTGGCCCGCGTCATCCTCACCCAGCGCACCGCCACCATGCGCGCGCTGCAGGACCTGACCAGGGCCAAACGGGCCCACACCGGCGGGCTCGCACAGCGGCTCGTCCTCGATTCGACGATCTTCAAGGCCGAGGCGGAACAGCGCTGGCTGGACCACTGCGAGGCCGTTCTCAAGGAGAAGGCATGACCGTGGTGAGTCTGCAGGACGTGGCCCGCGTGCACGAGGAGGTGCGCGCGCTCAACGGGGTGAGCCTCGACGTCTCGCCCGGCGAGCTGGTCGCGGTGATGGGCCCGTCGGGCTCCGGCAAGTCGACCCTGCTCAACCTCGCCGGCGGGCTCGACCGGCCCACCTCGGGCCGCGTCGTGATCGAGGGACAGGACCTGGCCGAGGTGGGCGACCTGGCCGCGCTGCGCCGCCGTAACGTCGGATATGTCTTCCAGGACCTCAACCTCATCCCCTCCCTCACCGCGGCCGAGAACGTGATGCTGCCCCGCGAACTCGACGGCGTGCGCACCCGGCGGGCCCGTGAGGATGCCCTGGCCGTGCTGGCCGAGGTGGCGCTCGACCACATCGCCGACCGCTTCCCCCAGGAGCTGTCCGGCGGCCAGCGCCAGCGCGTGGCGATCGCCCGCGCCCTGGTCGGGGAGCGCCGTCTGCTGCTGGCCGACGAGCCGACCGGCGCCCTCGACACCGCCACCGGCGATGAGATCCTCCAGTTGCTCCGTGGCCGCTGCGACGCCGGGGCGGCCGTCCTCCTGGTCACCCACGAGCCCCGGTACGCCGGCTGGGCCGACAAGGTGGTCTTCCTGCGCGACGGCGAGATCGCGGACTCGACCGCGGTCCCGCTGGAGAGCGCCCGATGAGCGCCTTCCGCGCCGCGCTGCGCATCTCGCGAAGGGACGGCCTGCGCGCCAAGGGACGCAGCGCGCTGGTCATGGTGATGATCGCGTTGCCGGTGTTCGTCTTCACGGCCCTGCTGACCGGCATCGACACCAGCCAGGTGAGCTCCCGCGAGGGCCTCGGCACGCGCCTCGGGTCGGCCGACGCCCAGATCATCACGCAGCGCAGCCGTTGGCCGCTCGTTCAGAACGTCTCCGGAGAGCGTGTCAACCCCACCGACCGCAGCGACCTGGACATCAAGCCCGGCGAATGGAAGATCGAAGAGCTCGCGGCGGTGGCGCCGGGCGGCCGCCTGATCACCTACGACAACGGCTCGGTCGACGTCCGCGTGGGCGCCACCCACATGAACGTGTCCGCGCTCGAGATCGACCTGCGCGACCCCATGACCCGCGGCATGCGCGAACTCGCCGGGGGCCGCTTCCCCTCCGCGCCCGGCGAGGTCGCGGTCTCGGCCACACTCGCCGGCAGAGGCATGCGGCTCGGTGACACCCTCCACGTGAGCAGGCAGTACCGGCCGGTGAAGGTGGTCGGCGTGGTCGCGCACCCGTTCGAGCCCTTCAGGACCGAGCTCGTGGGCCTGCGTGGCACCATTCTGTTCGACAAGCGCGACGGCCAGGGGACCGGTTTCCTCCTCGACGCCGACGCCCCGGTGCGCTGGCCCGCCGTGGAAAGGCTCAATCAGGCCGGCCTGATCGTGCACTCGCGCGCCGTCATCATCGACCCGCCACGCGACACGCCTTCCGAGCGCACGTTCAACGGGCCGGACGACCGCACCGTGATCAACGTCGTCTCGCTCGGAGCGGGCGTCGTCATGATAGTGCTGGAGACCGTACTGCTGGCCGGGCCCGCCTTCGCGGTCTCCCTGCGGCGCCGGCGCAGGGAACTGGCCGTGTATGCCGCCCAAGGCGCCTCGCCCGGCCATCTGCGGACGATCGTGCTGGCCGACGGCCTCCTGCTGGGCGGCATCGCGACCGTCGCCGGTCTCGTGCTCGGCCTCGCGGGGGGTGTCGCGGGAGCGTCGATCATGCCCTTCGTGTCGACCGTGGGCCCGGTCGACATCCCATGGCTGTATGTGGCGGGCATCGCCCTGCTCGGCCTGGCCAGTGGCGTCATCGCCGCCCTGGCGCCGGCCGTCCAGGCCGCCCGGCAGTCCCCCTCCGAGGTGCTCGCCGGCCGCGAGGACGTCCTGTCGCGCGAGCGTGCCGGCAAGCCCGTGCTCGGACTGGTTCTCGTGCTCGCCGGCCTGGTCGCCACGTACTTCGCGCTCCGGTCCTACTTCACGATGATCCTGGCCGCGGCCGTCCTGGTGCAGCTCGGGCTGGTCGCGCTCATGCCCTGGCTGGTCCGCCGCAGCGCGGGACTGGCCGCGCGGCTGCCGCTCTCGCTGCGCCTGTCCGTCCGCGACGCCACCCGCCATCGCGTCCGTACGGCTTCCGCCGCCGCCGCGGTCATGGGCGTGACCACCACGCTGGTGGCGGTGGGCATCGCCTTCACCAGCCTGGACGCGCAGTCACGCGACAGGTACGACGCCAGGATGCCCGCGGGCACGGTCTCCGTCTCAGCGATCACCGCAGACGACCGGAGCTGGGCGGAGTTCCGGGCGTCGGTGGAGAGGAGGTATTCGGGGACGACGTTCGTGACCGGCTACGCCGTACACAACAAGAAGGGCAGGGTCGGCAGACTCGGGCTTTCCACTCCTGTGAAGGTGTGCAAGGAGTGTTCCGAGGCTTTCATCCTGCAGGACGTACCGGTCGGTGACGCGGACCTGCTCGCCCTCGTCCTGGGCCGCAGCGACGCCATGGCCGAGGCGGCCCTGGCGGAGGGAAAGGCGATCGTCTTCCACCCCGAAGCGGTGAAGGACGGCCGGGTAAAGCTTGAGTTCCTCGGAGGGAGCGGCGTGGAGGCGCTGCACGCCTGGGTTCCCGCGATCACGATGCGTCCGCCCGACCACCTGCTCAACGGAGCGCTGATCCCGCCCGCCGCCCTGACCAAGGCCGGTTATCGGGTCAGCCCCCGCATTCTGTACGCCGCCCACACCCCCGCCGATCCGACGGCGTTCAAGAAGGAGCTGGAGTCGTTGGCCTGGGGCGCCGACGCCTGGGTGGAAACCGGCTACCGCAACGACTTCGAGGCGCTGTTCTGGGCCATGGCCGTGGCGGCGCTGGTCCTGGCCCTCGGCGGCACCTTCGCCGCCACGGGGCTGGCGGCGGCCGACATGCGGCGCGATATGGACACCATGTCGGCGGTGGGCGCCCCGTCCGTCACCAGGCGGCTGGTCGTCGCCGCGCAGGCCGCCTACATCACGCTGCTCGGCACCGTGATGGGCCTCGGGGCGGGGACGGTCACGGGCATCGCCTGGGCCTGGTCGGAGATCTCCAATAGTTCCCTCGGCAGCGAACCGAAGCCGATCAGCCTGAGCCAGATCGCCATCCCGTGGGCCCTGCTGGCCGTGACGGTGATCGTCCTGCCCCTGGTGGCGGCGGTGATCGCCGGAGCGTTCACCCGCACCCGGCTCACACTGTCACGCAGGATCGCCTGAGTTCCCCCGGCAACCCCATGATCGTGCAGGGCCGAGATCAGCGTGGACACGCTCGTCCTCAAGGCGACCGATGAGGACTAGGCCCTGCGGGTCACCCGGATCTTCGACTGCTTGTGCCGGAGGTTCTCCCAGTCGGCCATGAAGACGGCGTCCAGGTCGTGGCGGTCGGCCAGGGCGACGAGGGTTTCGGTGCGGTAGTAGAAGTCCTCCCGCAGCACCTGGTGCTCCTTGCCCTCGGTGCGGTCGAAGGTGAAGTCGAACCACCCCTCGGGCTTCATCACCCGCCCCACGTGCCGGAAGCACTCGTCGATGACCTCCAGCGGCGAGTGTGAGAAGACGCTGTGGGCGTGCACGACGTCGAAGTGCGCGTCGGGCAGGAAACCCAGGCGCAGGTCGCGTACCGGCGTCAGGTGGGGCAGGCGGGCCTGCAGCCCGTGTGTCACCAGGGTCTCCTGGGCGGCGACGAGGATGTCGGGGGAGATGTCGAGGCCGTAGTAGTTGCCGGGATCCAGGTAGTCGATGAACAGGCGGCCGGCGCGCAGGTTGCCGCAGCCGATCTCCAGCATGCGGTGCTCGGGGCTCAGGCCGTGGCGGACCAGGTAGTCGAACTGCATCTGGCCCAGCCTCATCCAGCGCTCGTGTGACTTGGAGCCCACGGCCGCCTCGGCGCTGCGGGCGGTGTCGGACCTCATGACCGCCCGGTAGTAGGCCACGTGGTCGTCGGTGCGCAGGCGCAGCCAGGTGTCGCGGCTCAGCCGCCGCAGGTGGGGGAAGATCCGGTCCGGATGCCTCAGGGCATAGCGGGCCTGGTGGTAGAGGCTTGATCGGTCCATGGGACGTCCCTCGGCAGGCGGTACTTCAGTGTCATGAAAACAGACAACAGGATGATTACCGAGGGCACCACGGTCTGACCGAGCAAAACTGCGGTAACCGCAGTGTCAGGTTGCGTGACGGGGCGGCTCGGATCGGACTCGATGAAGCCGCCGATCGACAGCACCGTCCCGAAGAACAATGCGCCGAAGGAGGCGATGCCGCTCTCGATGGCCGTCCACAGCCCGGTGAACACCCCGGCGCGCCGTTTGCCGGTGACCGCGGCGTCCACCGCGACCACGTCGGCCAGCATCGAGAACTGCAGCAGCTGGACCCCCGCGATGCCCGCGCCGACCAGGAGCAGCGTCAGATGCGCGTAGATCGGCCCCAGCACGGGCGTGGCGACGGCAAGCGCCGTCCCGCCCGCGTAGATCATCGCGGCCAGCACCATGGCGCCGCGCTTGTCGAAGCGCTTTGACAGCCACACCCAGATCGGCATCGTCAGCAGCATCGGCCCGACCAGCACCGCGAAGAGCGTGGTGGTCGCCTTGGGGTTGCCGACCGTGTACGCGGCGAAGTACGGCGCGGCGGCCAGCATCATGCTGACGGCCAGCATCTGGGTGGAACTCAGGGCCAGCAGCCAGATGAAGGCCCGGTTGCGCCGGACCGCCTTGAACTGCTCCCACAGGCGGCCGCCGTCGGGTTCGGGGGCGCCGGTCATGGGGGCGCGGGCCGTACCGAAGAAGGAGCCGAGCATCGCGGCGAACATGATCACCGCGATCGTCACCGCCATGAGGCGGTAGCTGCCGAGTGTGCCGTTCTCGCCCTGGCTGTTGACGATCGAGGGGGCGAGGATGCCGCTGATGGCGGTGGCGGCGCCGATGAAGACCATGCGCCACTGCAGCAGCGAGGTGCGCTCGTGGTAGTCCTCGGTCATCTCGGCGGGCATCGCCTTGTACGGGACCTCGAACAGCGCGTACGCGGTGGCGGCGAGCAGGAAGCAGGCGCCCACGTAGAGGGCGGCGGGCAGGCCGCGCAGCGGCGGACCGGCGAAGACGGCGACGAAGGCCAGCGGCAGCGTGAGCGCGCCGGCCAGCATCCACGGACGGCGCGGCCCGAGGCGCGATCGGGTGCGGTCCGACCAGCGGCCCACCAGCGGGTTGATGACCAGGTCCCAGACCTTGGGCGCGGCCACGATCGCACCGGCCAGCCAGGCGGGCACGGCCAGGAAGTTGGTCATGTAGTACAGCAGCAGCAGTCCGGGGACGGCGGCGAACGTGGCCGTGCAGAAGGAGCCGACGCCATAGCCCAGCCGCACGCCGCGCGGGACCGTGGGGGCGTGCGCCGCCGGTGTGATCATGCCTCACATTCAAACCTACCGAGCCCTTGCTCGGTAAGGCCCAACGCCCGGGACCGGCGCTCGCCCGATCCCGGGAAACGTCGCTCAGTCGGTGACGTCCGCGCAGACCACGTGCGCGCCGATCTCCACCATGCGCTGCTCGCTGCGCGCGTCGGCCACGCGGGCCATCAGGATCGGCGCCCCGCTGGCGGCGAACTGCGGCAGCCTGGCCCGAGCGCCCCTGTGGAGGTCGCGCACCACGTCCTCGGCCGCCGACATGTGCACCTTCACGTGCAGCATGATCCCCGTCGCGCCCGAAGCGGTGCGGGCCTCGGAGATCCACACGTGGTGCACGAGCGGGTAGTCGCCCAGCAACTGGGCGATCGCCTGGCGCAGCGCGGGCAGGATGGGATGGGTGCAGCGCCGGTAACCGGGATCCACCTGCTGCATCGGCCCGGACAGGTGCGGGCGCGGCGCCGGGATCCACGGCTGGGCGGGCGCCTCCGGCATCATGGCGGTCTTGTGCGCGGGACGGAACATGTCCGCGCCGCGCGAGACCGTCGCCATCGCACCCGTCGCGTAGGCCGCCGGGGCGGCGGCCGACAGCACCGGTGTGGGTCCCGTCCTGGTGGATCTGAGGAAGCGCTGCAGATCGTCGATCGGTACGGCTGCCGCGGCGGGCCCGGCAGCGTCGATCACGATCTCGCGCACCCCGGTGACCCGCTGGATGTCCAGGATGGTGTCGGCGTCGCACGCCGAGAGGGAATGGCTGCCTCGATGCCGGGCGTAGGTCATCGGGCTGGTGTACCCGAGCAGTACTCGGTCACCTGCCTGTGTCGTGCCGAGCACGACTGATCGGTCTGGCCGCACGGCAACGAGGACTCCACCATCACTGAGGGCGCCGAGCAGGCGATGGGGACTGCCATGCTGGGCGAGCACGTCGGCGAGAGCGGGGTTCCCGATGCTCATATGACGAACCATAGGTAGTTGGCCACGGCTTATCAGGCTAATAGCGAATAAATCTCCCGATCAAGACAAAGATGGCCGCGGGATGGATGAGTTTCCCCGGAGTGGGGTACTCGTCACCCTCGTATCCCCCGTCCCAGCTGCGGTATCAGCGTGCTGTACGTCTCAGATCCCAAGACCCTCGTGAACGCGTTCACAAGCGCGGATACACTCTGAGGGATCCCGAGGGGCCCGCCGCAGTGCCCCTCCACAGCCCGCCGCATGCCTTAAGGATCCACTGTGAACAAGCCCGTCGTCCTGGTCGCCGAGGAGCTGTCCGAAGCAGGCCTCGCCGTGCTCGCCGCGGACTTCGAGGTCCGTCACACCGACGGCGCCGACCGCTCCCAGCTTCTGCCCGCCATCGCCGACGTGGACGCGATCATCGTGAGGTCCGCCACGCAGGTGGACGCCGAGGCCATCGCCGCGGCGCCGAAGCTGCGCGTGGTCGCCCGCGCCGGTGTCGGCCTCGACAACGTTGACGTCGATGCGGCCACCAAGGCCGGTGTCATGGTCGTCAACGCGCCGACCTCCAACATCACCAGCGCCGCCGAGCAGACGATCGCGCTCATTCTCGCCTCCGCCCGCAACACCGCCCAGGCCCACTCGGCGCTGAAGAACGGCGAGTGGAAGCGGTCCAAGTACACCGGTGTCGAGCTGGACGAGAAGGTCGTGGCCATCCTCGGCCTGGGCAAGATCGGCCAGCTCGTGGCCCAGCGCCTGCAGCCGTTCGGCGTCGAGCTGATCGCCTACGACCCCTACCTGCCGCCGGCCCGCGCCGCGCAGATGGGCGTGCGGCTGGTCAGCCTGGAGGAGGCCATCAAGCAGGCCGACTTCATCACCGTGCACCTGCCCAAGTCGAAGGAGACCCTCGGTCTCATCGGCGACAAGGAGCTGCACGAGGTCAAGCCGAGCGTACGGATCATCAACGTCGCCCGCGGCGGCATCGTTGACGAGGGCGCGCTCTACTCCGCGATCAAGGAGGGCCGGGTCGCCGGCGCCGGTCTCGACGTGTTCGCGAAGGAGCCCTGCACCGACAGCCCGCTGTTCGAGCTCGACCAGGTCGTCGCCACCCCGCACCTGGGCGCCTCCACGCACGAGGCCCAGGAGAAGGCCGGCACGCAGGTCGCGCGGAGCGTGAAGCTGGCGCTGGCCGGCGAGTTCGTGCCGGACGCGGTCAACGTCCAGGGCGGCGCGGTCGCCGAGGACGTCAAGCCGGGCCTGCCGCTGGCCGAGAAGCTGGGCCGCGTCTTCACCGCGCTGGCCGGCGAGGTCGCCACCAAGCTCGACATCGAGGTGCGCGGCGAGATCGCCTCCCAGGACGTGCGCGTGGTCGAGCTGGCGGCGCTCAAGGGCGTCTTCGCCGACGTCATCGAAGAGCAGGTCACCTACGTCAACGCGCCGCTGCTGGCCAAGGACCGCGGCATCCACGTCGAGCTGGTCACCAGCTCCGACAGCCCCGACTGGCGCAACGTCGTCACCGTCCGCGGCGTCCTGGCGGACGGCCGCCAGGTCTCGGTGTCGGGTACGCTCTCCGGCCCCCGCCAGGTCACGAAGATCGTCGAGGTCAACGGCTACGAGATGGAGATCGAGCCGACCGCGCACCTGTCGTTCTTCACCTACACCGACCGCCCCGGCATCGTCGGCGTCGTCGGCCGCCTGCTCGGCGAGCAGGGCATCAACATCGCCTCGATGCAGGTGGCCCGGGACACCAAGGGCGGCAAGGCGCTCATCGCGCTGACCGTCGACTCGGCCATCCCGGCCGACGTGGTGGACCAGATCGTCACCGAGATCGGCGCCGACAGCGGCCGCTCGGTGGACCTGGAGGACTAGCCCACAGCCAAAGGCGGCCGTCGTGGAACATTCCACGGCGGCCGCTTTTCTTGTCTCAGCATGCGAGATGCTAGGACATCCAACGAGATCCCGAGGTACGCTGGCGGCAATGCGCCAGGTTCTCGTACTTATTACCTGCCGCGGCGGGGCCTGTTGAGGGCAGGTCGACCACTCGCCGCGGTGTGCGGCGTTGCGTCGGCCATTCAAGACCCTTTCCCACCGGATCCGTGACCCGGATCGGTTGGACCAGGCTCGGTCCGACCCGTGACCGGGGTCCGGCCTCCTTCTCGAAGTACGCCCGCGTTATGAGATGAGTCGCATCATGTACGAGATGTATCCCTGGAACCCGGCCGACGAGCACGAGGAAGAGGCGGCCGAAGCCGTCCAGTTCGCCCTGGACCGGCGCGACAACGGCGGCGCCCCCTCCCGCTAGAAGTTCAGGCGGTAGAACGTCGCCATTTTCCTGAGGGTGGGAATCAGCCTCCCCAGGCCCGCCAGCAGGCGGTACTTGAAGCCGAGCGCGGAGTATCCGCCGAGGTCGAGGGCGCTCATCGTGGTCACGCACCGCAGCCTGGGATGGATCGACTCCAGCTCCGCCACGGAGTCGATCCCCCAGTGGACCTTGGCCCCCGCGGTCCGCATGGCCTTGTTCAGCTTCTGCAGCTTCATGCCCCGGCGGCTGAGCGTCTCGAAGACGAACTGGCCGAGCGGGAAGCGCTCCACGATCGTGTGGAAGAGCGCGCGTCCCTCGTCCTCGCGCAGGTAGTAGACGAGACCTTCGGCGACGACCAGCACCGGCCGGTCGGCGGGCACCTGCTCCAGCCAGGCCAGGTCGGTCACCGACGAGCCGATCACCGCGTAGTGCCCGCGCCGCGGATAGAGCTTCTCCCGCAGCTCGATCACGTCCGGATAGTCCACGTCGAACCACCGCACGCCCGGCCCCGGATCCAGCCGCCACGCGCGGCTGTCGAGGCCGCAGCCGAGGTGGAGAACGGTCGCCTCCGGATGCGTGGCCAGCCACTCCTTGGCCCACACGTCGATCTGCCGCGCCCGCAGCGCGACCGTGTACTCCTCGCCGGGCCGCAGCCCCGTCCGGCGGAAGTCGAAGTCGATCTGCCCCACGACCTGGATCGCCATCGTGTCGTGGAGGATCGAGGCGGACGACCTGGCATCCAGGGCCCGCCCCCACAACGTCGCCAGCAGCGTGGCCCGCTCACCACTGAGCCGTACCTTCGTCGCCATGCCCGCCAGGCTAGGTCGCGGCGTGGGCCAGTGCGAGGGCTCCCAGCAGCGGGGCGTCGTCGCTGAAGCGCGCCTGCCGTACCTCAGGTGCGAAGGGTACGGCCCGCCGCACCTCGGCCACCAACCCCGGCATGATCACGTCGGCCGCTCCCATCATCCCGCCGCCCACCACGAGGCGCTCGGGATCGACCATCACGCACAGGTTGGCCACGCTGACCGCCAGCAGCCGCAACGCCTCCGCCACCAGCTGACTGACCGGGTCCCCGGGATCCGCCGCCCGGGAGTAGTGGGTGAGGAGATGGGCGGTGGTGACCGGACGGCCCAGCAGGGCGGAGGCGCGCCTGGCCAGGCCGCTGCCCGACACCCGCTCCTCCAGCGGCACATGACCCTCGGCGAACGCCGGTTCACCCGGCTCCACCTGCAGGTAGCCGATCTCGCCCGCCGCGCCGTGCGCCCCCGGCACCACGGCCCCGCCGACGATCAGGGCCGCGGCCAGGCCGGTGCCGAGGTTCAGGTAGAGGCCGGTGGAGACGCCGCGCAGCGCGCCCCAGCGCAGTTCGGCGGCGGCCGCGGCGTTCACGTCGTTGTCGATGGCCACGGGGGTGTCGCCGAACTCCTCGGCCAGCAGCCTGGGCAGTTCCAGGCCGTCCCAGCCGGGGACGTTCGGCGACAGCCGTACCACGCCGTCGCGGATCACCCCCGTGGTCGAGAAGCCGACCGCGGACGGATGCCGGTCGAGGCGGCGGGCGGCGGCGAGCGCCCGCGCGAGCGCGTCAGGGCCGGTGTCCAGACGCTCGCGCGCGGTGACCTCGGGCCCGTCGGCGCCGGAGACCCCCACCGCGATCTTCGTGCCGCCGACGTCGATGCCCAGCACCTGGCTCACCTGACAGGACCCTTTCTGGCGAGGGAGTCGATGGCGACGGCCAGTGCGAGCACCGCGGCCGTGACCATGAGGCGGACCGATGAGTCCACGCTGAGCAGGAACATACCGCTGGTGATCGACTGGATGACCAGCACCCCGAGGAGCGCGGCGTAGGCCCGGCCACGCCCGCCGAACAGCGAGGTGCCGCCGATGACCGCGGCGGCGATCGCCATGAGCAGGACGTCGCTGCCACCCGACTGCTGGTTGACCGCGGACAGACGGCTGGCCGCCAGGATCCCGCCGGCCGCGGCGAGCGTCGAGCCCAGCATGAACGCCAGGACGCGGATCCTGGTCACGTTGATGCCCGCGCGCCTGGCCGCCTCGGCGTTGCCGCCGACCGCGTACACGTGCCGGCCGAACGCGGTGTGGCGCAGCATGAGGTCGAAGCCCACCACCAGCGTGCCGAAGATGACCAGCAGCAGCGGCACGCCGCGGTCGGCCGACATGATCAGTACGCCCGCGCCGAGCAGCACCGCCAGCCCCGCCGAACGCGCCCCCAGCCACCACGCGGGCGTGACCGGCAGCCCGGCCCGCGACCGCTGGACCCGGTTCAGCAGGCTCACGCCGCCGGAGCCGAGCACCAGCCCCGCCACCACCAGCCACGACAGCCAGCCCGGCAGCCAGGTATCGCTCAGCTTGGAGATGAAGCCGGTGAACGGCAGGTTGATCGTGCCACCCTCCCGCAGCAGGTAGAGCAGCAACCCCTGCCAGCCCATCAGCCCGGCCAGCGTGACCACGAACGACGGCATCCGCAGCCGGGTCAGCATCAGCCCGTGCAGCAGCCCGATCGCCGCCCCCGCCACCAGCGCGAGCCCGATCGAGGCCAGCGGATGCCAGCCCTGCTTCACGTTGACGATCGTCATGACCGTCGCGCACAGGCCGCTGACCGATCCGGCCGACAGGTCGATCTCGCCCAGCAGCAGCACCATGATGATGCCGAGCGCGATCGTGCCGGTCGCGGCCATCTGCAGGGCCAGCGTGGTGAGGTTCTGTGCCGAGAGGAACCGGTCGTTGAGCGTGCTGAAGATGATCGCGATCGCGACGAGCGCGCCGACGACCGGCCACGCGCCGATGTCACCGCGCTTCAACACCTTCATGGGGTACGGCGTGCGCAGCGTCGTGTCCGGGTTCATGCTCCCGCTCCTGTGATGGCGGCGACGATCTCCTCCTGGGCGGCGGTGGCCGTACCGAAGACTCCCGCGTTGCGGCCCAGGCGCAGGACGGCCACCCGGTCGCTCACGGCGCGCACGTCGGCCAGGTTGTGCGAGACGACCAGCACCGCGAGCCCGCGCTCGCGCAGCCGTCCGATGAGCGCGAGCACCTGCGCGGTCTGCTCCACGCCGAGCGCGGCGGTCGGCTCGTCCAGGATGACCAGGCGCGGCGAGCCGAGCAGCGCCCGCGCGATGGCCACCGACTGCCGCTGGCCGCCGGAGAGCATCGCGACCGGTACCCGGATGTCGCGGATGCGCACGTCGAGCTGGCCGAGCAGGTCGCGGGTGGCGCGCTCCATCCGGATGTGGCGCAGGAAGCGGTCCTCGGCGCCGAGGAAGAGGTTGCCGACGACGTCGAGGTTCTCGCACAGGGCGAGGTCCTGGTAGACGGTGGCGATGCCGAGGGACTGGGCGTCGCGCGGGCCGCCGATCCTGACCGGCGCGCCGTCCACGGCGATCGTGCCCGCGTCCGGGACGACCACCCCCGAGATGGTCTTGACCAGGGTGGACTTGCCCGCGCCGTTGTCGCCCATGAGCGCGACCACCTCGCCGGGCCGCAGGTCCAGGCTCGCCCCGTCGAGGGCCTGGACCGCGCCGTACCGCTTGGTGATCCCCGATGCGGAGATCATCTACTGGATGCCGTTCTTCTCGCAGGCCGCCTTGACCTCGGCGGTACAGATCTGCTCGACCGTGTAGAACCCGTCCTTCACGATCGTGTCCTTGACCTTGCCGGCGGTGACCGGGATGGGGTCGAGGAGGAAGGCCGGGATGTCGGCGGCGCCGTTGTTGACCTTGGCCGGGGCCTGCGGGGTCTCGCCGTTGGCCAGGGCGACGGCCAGCTCGGCGGACTTCTCCGCCTCGGCCCTGATGTTCAGATAAATGGTCATGTGCTGTTCGCCGGTGAGAATGCGCTGGATCGCGGCGAGTTCGGCGTCCTGGCCGGTGATCGGCGGCAGCGGCGCGTACCCCGCGCGCTTCATCGCCGCGATCGCCCCGCCCGCCATGCCGTCGTTCGCGCTCAGCACCCCCACGATCTTGTCCCGGCCCAGCGCCGTGATCGCCTGCTCCATCTGCTGCTGCGCCTTGTCCGGGCTCCAGTCCGGCGTGTCGAACTCCCTGCCCACCTTGACCTTGCCGTCCAGAACGCTCTTGGCGCCCTTCTTGTAGTCGGCCGAGCTCGGGTCGGTGGGGGAGCCGTGGATCATCACGATCTCGCCCTTCGCCGTCGTGCCCTTGGCGTCGAGCGCGTCCAGCAGCGCCTGCCCCTGCATCTCGCCCACCCGCACGTTGTTGAACGACACGTAGTACGCGTAGTCGATCCCCGAGATCAGCCGGTCATAGGCGATGACCGGGATCTGCTTCTGCTTGGCCTGATTGACCAGCGGCGCCACGGCGGCGGCGTCCACGGCGTCCAGGACCAGAACGTTCGCGCCCTGGGTGATGGCCGCCTCGACCTGCTGTTGCTGCTTGGCGGCGTCCTGGTCGGCGTTGCTGTAGAGGATCTCGCAGGTCGCGCAGAGCGCCTTGACCTTGGCCTCGAACAGGGGCCGGTCGAAGGCCTCGTATCTGGTCGTCTTGGACTCGGGCAGGAACAGGGCGATCTTCTTGGCCGTCTGTCCTGTCTGTCCTGCCCGTCCTGTCTGTTCGGCTTGGGATGGCTGGGCGCTCGCCGTCGTACCCGCGCCGCCGCTGCCACATCCCGCCAGCAGCAGCATCGCTGCCGCGACGGGGACCATCACTCCTCGGTACATCGCCCATCGTTCCTCTCGAGTGCAGCCAGACCCCCGGGTCCACCCACCTTCCAACCAGCCCTTCTTCACCGGCTCGCCTCCTACGCCAGCCCTGCCCTTGTGCCGGACCTGCCGGACCTGTGCCGGACCTGCTTGTCCTGTGCCGGCTCTGTGCCGGACCTGCCTGTCTGGTGCTGGACCTGCGGGACCTGCCGGACCTGCCTGCCCTGTGCCGGACCTGTCGGCCCTGCCGGCCCTGTGCCGGCTATGTGCCGGACCTGCCTGTCCGGTGCTGGACCTGCCGGCCCTGCCGGCCCCTGCGCCGGATCTGCCTGTCCTGTGGTGGATCTGGCGCTCTGGCGGCCACGCTCGTCTTTGCCCTTCTTGTGCCGCTCTTGTTGGCTCAGCGCAGCCCCTGGTTCGGTTGGCCTGTGGGAAGGTGGTTGGTAAGAAAGGTAATTTACTATCCCGCGCGTTGGCTAGAGTCTGCCGTGAAGGGGAGGTCGCGGTGCGAAGCGAGCTGGGAAACCCGCGGTTGCTGCGGGTCATGAACGAGCGGCGCCTACTGGACCAACTCCACCGGGAGGGCCCCGCGTCCAGAGCCGACCTCGCCAAGGTCACCGGCCTGTCCAAGCCCACCGTCTCCGCCGCCCTGGCAGGACTGGAAGAAGACGGACTGGTCCACCTGGTGGGCGAGGTGTCCGGCCGCCCCGGCCCCGTAACCTCCCTCTACGACGTGAACGCCGCTTCGGCCCACGTCGCCGGCATCGACATCGGCCGCGACTGGATCCGGGTGGCGGTGGCCGATCTCCGGGGTACGTTCGCCGGCCGTACCGACGGCCGGAACACCGCGCGCACCTCGGCCGAACTGGCCGAACTCGTCGCCCGCCTGGCCCGCGCCGCCGCCCACGAAGCCGAACTCGACTGGCCCGCGATCGTCTGCGCCGTCGTGGGCTCCCCGGGCGTCTACGACCCGAACGCCGGCCGCCTGGACTTCGCCCCCAACCTCCCGGGCCCCGACCTGGCCGACCGCCTGCGCGCCGCCCTCAACGTCGACCTGGTCATCGAGAACGACATCAACCTCGCCGCCGTCGGCGAACACGCGTACGGCGAGGGCAAGGGCAAGTCCAACTTCGCCCTGGTCTCCATCGGCACGGGCGTGGGCATGGGCATAGTCGTCAACGGCGAACTGTACGTGGGCGCCAGGGGCGCCGCCGGCGAGGTCTCCTACCTCCCCGCCACCGACGACCTCCCTCCACCCACCCCAGAACCCCCAACCCCCAACCCCAATCCCCCAACCCCCAACCCCCCAGCAACCAACCCCGGCCCCAACCCGCCAGCAACCAACCCCAACCCCGGCACCAACTCCGGCCCCAACCCCGGCACCAACTCCGGCACCAACTCCGGCCCCAACTCCGGCACCAACTCCGGCACCAACTCCGGCACCAACTCCGGCACCAACTCCGGCACCCGAGCCACACCTGCCGCAGGGTCTGCGCCCGGCAGCCCGCTCCCTCCCGGCGTTCCCGGCACGGGGCCCGCGGGTGAAATGCGGTCCGCGCCCGATGTCCGGCGTGCTTCCGAAGCGAGCTTCCCCGACACGCGGCACACGCCCGATACACGGCCCGCGCCGGATCTGCCGTCCGAGGCTCCGGGTGCCGGATCTGCCGGGGCATCGGTTCGGGCCGCGCGAGAGGCGTTCCCCGGTGTGGTGCAGGCGGTCGGCGTGGACCATGGGGATGCGAGTGTGCGGGAGCACGGGGCAACCGAGACCGTGGCCGCGGCGCCGGGAGTGGTGCGGGCGGCACGGGCCGCAGGGCTGTCCCTGGGAACGGCCAAGGAGATCTTCGCCGCCGCGGAACGGGGTGATCCGGCAGCGCTGTCGGTCGTGGCAGCGGAGGGCCGGCGGATCGGCGGGCTGCTCGTGGCGGTGGCCGCCGTCCTGGACCCGGAGGTGATCGTCCTGTCCGGCGGCGTAGGACACAACCTCGACCTGCTGGGCGACGCCATCCAGCGCCGAATCGGCGAACTGGGCCCCCTCCGGCCCACGATCGTGGCCAGCGCTCTGGGTGACAGCGGGGTGTTGCTGGGCGCGGTCGCCCATGCGAGAAGCCGCGCCTGGGACCTGATCTTCTCCACCCGTATGGGCTGAGATCAGCGGGGGCACGCCGGGCACCGCCTTGTACGTGCGCTTGTTACGGCGGCCGGCCATCCCCGCTGGACGACCGTCTCCCTGGACAGACAGGTCCACGTGCGGCGGGTGGGGGTGGGCGGCTTGCCGTAGGAGAAGACCATTGCGGTGACAGACCCCACGCGCGACAGAACCGCACGCAGGAGAAGCCGCGCGAGAGCCCGCGCGAAGGATCTGTGGGCGGGGTGGCCGCGACAGGGCCCGCGCGCGAAGGATCTGTGGGCGGGGAAGCCGTGACAAAGGCCCGCGCGAAGGATCTGCGGGCCGGGGAAGCCGTGACAAGGCCCGCGCCGAAAGATCTGTGGGCCGGGGAAGCCACGATAGGGGCCTGCACGCGGGAGATCGTGGTTTCTCCCGTGCGTGAGAGATACCACGCACGGGAGAAACCGCGACAGAGCACGCCGCGACGAGCCGACGGCCGACGGGTCGGCGGGTCGGCGGAATCGGTGGAATCTGAGGGTCAGAAGATGGTTGGGAGGAGCACGCGCGTCACAGCGTGGCGGTGGGCATGACGGGTGCGGGTGCTTGGCGGAGTTTTTCGAGCTGGGTGGTGAGTTTGACGCCCGCCGGATCCGGGCGCACGGCGCCGACGAAGGCGCGGCGGCGCCAGGCGCTCAGCTTTTCCTCCTTGACCACGTCACCGGTACGCGGCGAATGCACCATGTGACCAGGCCGGGAGATCATGCCCACGTGCCCCAGTCCTGAGAAGAAGACCAGGTCGCCGGGCTTCAGGTTCTTCCAGCTGATCTTCCGGGAGAACGCCGAGTACTGCTGGGCGGCGGTGCGGGGCAGTTCGATCCCCGCGCTTTCGTAGGCGCGGAGCATGAGGCCGGAGCAGTCGTAGCCGCGTTTGGTGGTGCCGCCCCAGACGTACGGGGTGCCGCGCTTGTCCATGGCGTAGGCCAGGGCTTTCTGCCAGCTGGGCTTGGGGGTTCGCCGCTCCTGGATCTCCTTGAGGTCCTGGCTGGTCAGCGTGACGTCGTAGGGGTCGACGGTGCTCACGGGGGCAGCGGGAGAGACCGGGGATGCGGGGGATACGGGGGATGTGGGGGATGTGGGGGATGCGGTGGCGGGGGATGCGAGGGTGGCCGCGGTGACACCGGTGACAGTGATGAGCGCAGCGGTCGCGATGATGCGAGACAGGGGAATGTCCTTCCACACGGCCTACCGGGTTAGCTGTCGGGCTCGGGCCTGGAAGTAGCCCTACGGCGTGGTAAGCGCCGATTCGCCCCAATGGGGGAGGTGGGTCCCCGGCTCCGCGCTACGGTGCGCGGATTAGGCTGGTGGGACTCTAACGAAACAGTCAAAAGCGTGCAAATCGGGCAAAATGGAGTGTCCGGAAAATGAGATGGGTTGCTCGGCAGGCGAGACGAACCGGTAAGGTACCGCCCATGGAGTCGCGTAGCATTCGCCTGGCCGTCATCCCCGGAGACGGCATCGGTACCGAGGTCGTGACCGAGGGCCTCAAGGTTCTCGAGGCGGTCGGTCCCAAGTTCGACATCACCGAGTACGACCTCGGCGCGGACCGCTACGCCAGGACCGGCGAGGTCCTACCCGACTCCGTGCTGCGGGAGCTGCGCGGCTACGACGCGATCCTGCTCGGCGCCGTCGGCGACCCCCGCAAGGTGCCGCCCGGCCTGCTGGAGCGCGACCTGCTCCTGCGCATCCGCTTCGACTTCGACCACTACGTCAACCTGCGCCCGGTCAAGCTGCTGCCCGGCGTCGCGACGCCGCTGGCCGACACACCGGCCGAGAACATCGACATCGTCGTCGTGCGCGAAGGCACCGAATCGCTCTACGCCGGCACCGGCGGGGCCATGCGCAAGGGCACGCCGTACGAGGTGGCGACGCAGGAGTCCATCAACACCGCCTACGGTGTCGAACGCGTCGTCCGCTACGCCTTCGCCAAGGCGCAGAGCCGCCCGCGCAAGAAGCTCACGCTGGTCCACAAGACCAACGTGCTCACCTTCGCCGGTGACCTGTGGCAGCGCACCTTCGACCGCGTGGCCGAGGAGTACCCCGAGGTCACCACCGACTACGTGCACATCGACGCGGCCACGATGTTCTTCGTCAACCAGCCCGAGCGCTTCGACGTGATCGTCACCGACAACCTGTTCGGCGACATCATCACCGACCTGGGCGCCGCGGTGGCCGGCGGCATCGGCCTCGCGGCCAGCGGCAACATCAACCCCGAAGGCGCCGCGCCGAGCATGTTCGAGCCGGTGCACGGCAGCGCGCCCGACATCGCCGGGCAGAGCAAGGCCGACCCGACCGCCACCATCCTCTCGGTCGCCATGCTCCTGGACCACCTCGGGCTGACCGCCGAGGCCGCCCGCGTCGAGCAGGCCGTCGCCGACGACATCGTCGAGCGCCTCTCGCGCACCTCCGCCCGCACCACCCGGGAAATCGGCGACGACATCGCCGCCCGAGTATCCGGCGGCGCCTGACGCCGCAGGCCACCGGCCCACGAGCGGCCCGCCGTACCGCAGAACGTGAGATCGCCCACCATCGGGGGTCTTACGACACGTCTGCGGAGGTACGGCAGGCAGCGTGCGAACCCGCAGCTCGTGAACACCCGGTACCGACCTGACAAGCGGCCAGGCGCCCCCGGCGCACTCGCGGCCGCCTGACCACCCACGCCCGGTGGCTCGCGAGAGCCTCCGGGCGTTTTCGTTGCGCCCTAACGGTCGTCCTTTTAGATGCAGTAAGTTCCCTCTACCCGATCCGGCGCAGAATGGATGCAGGGTAGTCCTCAGAGAAAGAGAAGGATCTCCGTCATGACCACCTCTCAGAAGCTCAGCTTCGACGTGCAGCTATCCGACCACGCTCGCACCGCGGCAGAGCGCGAGGCGGTACTGGCGAGCCCCGGGTTCGGGAAGGCCTTCACCGACCACATGGTCTCGATCGACTACACCGAGGGCACCGGCTGGCACGACGCCCGCCTCACGCCGTACGGACCGCTCACGCTCGACCCCGCGACCTCCGTCTTCCACTACGCGCAGGAACTCTTCGAGGGCCTCAAGGCCTACCGGCACGCGAACGGCTCCATCGTCACCTTCCGCCCCTACGCCAACGCCGCCCGCTTCAACCACTCCTGCGCGCGCATGGCCATGCCGGAACTGCCGGAAGACACCTTCGTGGAGGCGCTCGAACTCCTCGTCCAGGCCGACCGCGACTGGGTCCCGACCACCGACGGACACAGCCTCTACCTGCGCCCGTTCATCATCGCCACCCAGGTCGGCCTCGGCGTCAACTACCCGTCCGAGAACTACCGCTTCATGGTCATCGCCTCTCCCGCCGCCTCGTACTTCAGCGGCGGCGTCAAGCCCGTCTCCGTGTGGCTCTCGACCGAGTACACCCGCGCCGCCCCCGGCGGCACCGGTGCCGCCAAGTGCGGCGGCAACTACGCCGGAGCCTTCGTCGCCCAGCGCGAGGCCGTCGCCCAGGGCTGCGACCAGGTCGTCTGGCTCGACTCCCACGAGCACCGGTACGTGGAGGAGATGGGCGGCATGAACCTCTTCTTCGTGTACGGCGACCGCCTCCTCACCCCCGCCCTCACCGGCACGCTCCTGCCCGGCATCACCCGCGAGTCCATCCTCACGCTCGCCGGCGACCTCGGCCTGAAGGCCGAAGAGGGCCGGCTGTCGATCGAGGAGTGGCAGGCCGGCTGCGAGTCGGGTGAACTGACCGAGGTCTTCGCCTGCGGCACCGCCGCCGTGGTGACGCCGGTCGGCTCGGTCAAGGGCGCCGACCGCGCCTGGACCGTGGGCGACGGCACCCCGGGCCCGGTCACGATGCGCATCCGCGACGAGCTCGTCGGCATCCAGTACGGCACCCGCCCCGACCCCCACAGCTGGATCCACAAGATCAGCTAACACCCGCGCTGCCCCGCACCCGTGGGGCAGCACCTCCCCTCTGGCCCACACCCGCACGTCAGCGCGGTCCGCCGCCCGATACGTCTCGCACCCGTGCGCGTCGGCGCGGTCGGCTGCCGGGGGTGTCTCGAACCCGCGCTTCGGCGCGGTCCGGCACCCCTCACCCTTGGCAGAGTGCCGCCACCGAGGCATGGCTTGGACGCCCCCCGCCGGACAGGCGTTGACGGGGAAGTGGTCAGTTCTTGCGGATCAGGGTGAGGCCGTCGGAGATCGGGAGGATGGTCGTGCTCACGCGAGGATCCTGCATCACCATGTCGTTGAACTCGCGGATCGTCACCGTGGTCTCGTCGTTTCTCGACGGGTCGGCCACGTAGCCGGTCCACAAGGTGTTGTCCACCATGATCAGTCCGCCGGGGCGCAGGCGTTCCATGAGCAGTTCGTAGTAGGCGGGGTAGCCGGGCTTGTCGGCGTCGATGAAGGCCAGGTCGACGGAGCGCTGGAGGGACGGCAGGGTTTCCGTGGCGGGGCCGAGGGTCAGGGTGATGCGGTCGGAGACGCCCGCGTCCTCCCAGTAGCGTTTGGCGATCGCGGTCCACTCCTCGCTCACGTCGTAGCAGTAGAGGTGCCCGCCGGACAGGCCGCGGGCGAGGCAGAGCGACGAGTAGCCGGTGAACGTACCCACCTCGACCGCCACCGACGGGTCGACGAGCTGGGTGAGCATGGTGAGCAGACGGCCCTGGGAAGCGGAGATCTGCATGCTGGCCTGGTCGCCGGTGGCCGCGCGGGTCTCGATGGCGAGTTGCTCGAGGAGCGGATCGGGGCGGGTGGTGTGTTCGTGGATGTACTGGGCGATCGGCTGGTCGAGCACGAAGTTCTTCATGGCGTCATTGTCGATCAGCCGGAGGTCTCGGCGTCGGTGAGTCTGGCCGTGTCGAGGATGAGGTTCCATGGGTCGGGCAGGGCGAGTGGCGCGCCCATGGTGACCTCGACGTACACGGTGTAGCCGTCAGCGGATGGGCGGGTGAACAGGCTGGCCGTCGACTTGGCCGGGTCGATGCGGAGGAATACGGGAACCTTCGCGGCCGCGTAGGCCTTGGGCTTGGTGACGTAGTCGTCGTGGACGCTGCTGGGAGAGACGACCTCGACGACCAGTTTCGTGTCGTCGGCGTATACCTCGTCGTCGCCCCACATGCGCGGGCGCTTGGAGACGATCACGAGATCGGGGATGAACCTGTCGTTCTGCGTGCCGAGGAGCAGCTTGATGTTGGTCCAAGGCCGCCAGTCCTTCTCCACCAGGAAGCCGGTGATCTGGAAGAGCAGCAGCGCGATGATGTTGTTGTGGAGTCCGGTGGGCACGGGGTTCACCACGATCCGGCCGTCGATGAGCTCGACGCGATGCTCGGGGAACAGCCTGCACGCCGCCTGGTAGTGCTGGTCAGACGGATGCTCTTCGGCAGTGGGACGCGCGAGAAGCTTGGCCATGGTTCCATCATCCCCTCCTGAGAGATGAACGCAATGTGATTGCCGCGCGACCCAAGGTAATGCCCCGGAAAAGAGCTCGCAAGTTTGTTCGAATAACTGGGCTATATGTCGCAAATGATAGGGTCGCCTGCGATGAACAAGAGGCTGGTGGCGGCATGTGTTGCCGCGTGTGTCGTGCTTGCCGTAGTCGCCGTCCTGGCCTTCGCGGAGCCGGGTGGCAAACAGGACGCCTACCAGCTCACCCGCCAGCCGGACGGCTCGATGGTCCTGGCCAGGCCGGGGGTGACCGCGCCGGTCCTCGACCTGTACGAGGACTTCGACTGCCCCGTCTGCAAGCAGCTCCACGCCGCCGTGGATCCCACACTCCGGCGCCTGGCCAAGGCGGGCAGCGTGAAGGTGGTCTTCCATCCGGTGACGATCTTCCGGGACGAGCCGATGCGGTCCAACAGCGTCCGCGCGGCCGCCGCCGCCCGTTGCGTGCCCGCGGCCAACTGGCTGGCCTTCCGCGACCAGCTCTACGCCATCCAGCCGGCCCCGCACGGCACTGCCAGCGGGTTCACGCCGGACGAACTGGTGGGGGCCGCGCGCAAGGCGGGCGCCTCGGTGGACGAGTGCGTGTCCACGCAGGCCTTCGCCAAGCAGCACCTCAGCCAGAACGACGGCGTCCGCCTCGACGGGACTCCGACGGTGCTGTTCAACGGCCAGATGCTGGGTGACGTCGCCTTCGACCCGAAGGCCCTGGAGCAGCTCATTACCGGCGGCGACGGCATCACCGTCTGAGCCCTCCCATGACACGCCCCGCGGGCCCACGTCAGCGCGCCGCCGTACAAAGATTGTCCCAGAACGTGAGACCAGCGTGCCAGATGGTGAATCCATGTGGCACACTCGGCATCACCATGTTCTACGGTCTGCTCATTATCGGCAGGCGCGCTGGCTGACAAAGGACACCGCCAGCGCGCAGACCTCTCACGTCCGTGAGGGGTCTTTTTCATTTCCACGGGAGACCAATCAGATGGCCGACGACCGCTTCCACGTGTACGACACCACGCTGCGCGACGGCGCACAGCAAGAAGGCCTCAACCTCACGGTGGCCGACAAGCTGTCGATCGCGCGCCACTTGGACGGCCTGGGCGTCGGTTTCATCGAGGGGGGCTGGCCTGGCGCCAACCCCAAGGACACAGAGTTCTTCAGGCGGGCCCAAACAGAGCTCGACCTGAAGCACGCGCAGCTTGCCGCGTTCGGCGCGACCCGCCGGGCAGGCATGAAGGCAGCCGATGACCCTTTGGTCGCCGCACTGCGCGAATCCGGCGCGCCGGTCGTGACTCTTGTCGCCAAGAGCCACGACCGGCACGTGGAGCTGGCCCTCCGCACCACCCTCAGTGAGAACCTCGCGATGATCCGCGACACCATCTCTCATCTGAAAGCGGAGGGCCAGCGGGTCTTCCTCGACGCCGAGCACTTCTTCGACGGGTACAAGTCGAATCCAGCCTACGCTCTCGAGGTCCTCAGGACCGCGGCAGAGGCCGGGGCCGACGTCGTGGCCCTGTGTGACACCAACGGCGGCATGCTCCCCGACGAGCTCGCCGAGGTGGTGCACGCGGCCGTCCAGACCAGCGCCCGCGTCGGCATCCACTGCCACGACGACACCGGCTGCGCGGTCGCGAACACGCTGGCGGCCGTGAAGGCGGGCGCCACCCACGTGCAGGGCTGCGCCAACGGTTACGGCGAGCGCTCCGGCAACGCGAACCTGTTCACGGTCGTGGCGAACCTCCAGCTCAAGCGCGGCTTCGACCTGGTCCCGCCGGCCGCGCTCCAGGACATGACCCGGATCGCCCACGCGATCACCGAGGTCACCAACGTCACCCCGAACTCCCACGCCCCCTACGTGGGCATGTCCGCCTTCGCGCACAAGGCCGGCCTGCACGCCAGCGCCATCAAGGTGGACCCGAACCTCTACCAGCACATCGACCCCGCCGCCGTCGGCAACGACATGCGCATGCTGGTCTCCGACATGGCCGGGCGGGCGAGCGTCGAGCTGAAGGGCCGCGAGCTGGGCTACCAGCTGTCCGCCGAGACCTCCAAGGAACTGGTCGACCGGGTCAAGGAACTGGAGTCCCAGGGCTACACGTTCGAGGCCGCCGACGCCTCGTTCGAGCTCCTGCTGCGCGACACCCTGCACGGCGAGCGCAGGCGGCACTTCGAGGTCGAGTCCTGGCGCGTGATCGTCGAGCGCACCAAGGGCGGCGAACTGGTCAGCGAGGCCACCGTCAAACTGCACGCCAAGGGCGAGCGGATCGTGGCCACCGGCGAGGGCAACGGCCCCGTCAACGCCCTCGACAGGGCGGTCCGCCTGGGCCTGGAGAAGCTCTACCCCGAACTGGCTGCGGTCGAGCTGATCGACTTCAAGGTCCGCATACTCGAGGGCACCCACGGCACCGACGCCATCACCCGCGTCCTCATCACCACCAGCGACGCGACGGGCGAATGGGCCACGGTCGGCGTGGACGAGAACATCATCGACGCCTCCTGGCAGGCCCTTGAGCAGGCCGTCACCTATGGTCTGCTGCGCGCGGGCCGCGAGTTGTAGCAGGCCGTAAAGCGCCGCGTGTTAAGGACTTTTGGGGGTACGGCGCCGCCGTACCCCCGAAGCCGTTACTTGCTGATCCGCACGGCGTCGGCGATCACGAGGCCGACGCCGGACGTCCAGCGGCTCACCCCGACCACGTTGTAGTCGCCGGCGTTGAGCGAGAACGTGCCGATGCTCCGCCACCCGCCCCCGCCGGAACGCTGGTCGACGTAGACCGTCTGGTTGCCGCCCGAGGCGGCCACGATGTACGGGGCCGAGCTGTTGTAGCCGGGCAGCGCCGGGTACCAGACCTCGACCTTGTAGGTGCCCGCGGTGGGGATGCCGGCCTTGTACCAGGCCGGGTCGCTGGCGGCGACGGGCTCGGCGTAGCGGTAGTCGGGCCCGTGGCGCTGGGTGGAGTACGTCGAGGTGCCCCAGTTGGCGCTGGAGCTGAACCGGTCGGCGGTCGTGTTGTCCACGATGGTGGACCAGGTGGTGCCGCCGCCTCCGGTGACGTACTGCATGTACTTGTTCCAGTCCCAGTGCCGGCCGGGGTCGGTGTGGGTGGCGCCGGGGACCTCGTTGTGCCCGATGATGCCGGTGCGCGTTTTCGGGATGCCGTACTTGTTGCACAGGTAGGCGGTCAGGGCCGCGGAGCTGCGGTACATGGCGTCGGTGAACCACGAGGGGTTGTCGACGAAGCCCTCGTGCTCGATGCCGATGGAACGCGTGTTGTAGCTCCAGTTGCCGGCGTGCCAGGCGACGTCCTTGTCACGGACCATCTGGGTGACCGCGCCGTCGGAGGAGCGGATCACGTAGTGGGCGGAGACGTTGGCGCTCGGGTTCTGGAACCAGGAGATGGTGCCGGCGTACGAGCCCTGCGTGACGTGGATGATCACACGGTCGATGTTGTAGCTGGACTCGCGGCTGGAGGCGGTGTAGTTGCCGGAGTTCGCGGCGACCCACGCGGCCGGCGGGTAGTCGGGGCTGAGGGCGGCCATCGCGGTGAGGTCCTGTGCCTGTTCGTACGCGCCGCGTTCGGCGGTGACCATCTGGGCGGGAACGCTGATCTGCTCGGCGCCCGCGGTGCCGGTCAGGCCCTTGCCGAGGAAGTCGTAGACGGTGTCGGCGTACAGGCGGGCGGTGGCCGGGTCGGCGGCGTTGCCGTACCTGGCGACGACCGGGTACCAGGCGCCGAGCGCCGCGTCGGCGGCCAGCCCGAGCTCGTCGGCGTAGGCGCGCAGCACGGCCGCGCCGCCCTTGACGTTGGCCGCGGCGTCGCGCTTGAGCGCCCGCGTGGACAGGCCGGTGAGCTCGGCCGCCTTCTCCAGGACCTTGGCGGTGGGGTTGCTGACCAGGTGCATGACGCCGTAGCCGCCGCTGGCGCTCGGCGCGCCGGCGTGCCCGTCGAAGTGGGTCTCGGCGTAGGCGATGGTGGCCAGCAGGTCGCGGGGCACCTTGTAGGTCTGCGCGGCCTGGGCGAAGGCGTCGCCGAGCGGGGCGGCCGGCGCGCTCGCGCGGGCGGTCGTGGTGGGCAGGACGAGGGTGAGCATGGCGATCATGCTCGTCACGAGCAGCACTAATCGGGGGGTTCGAGTAGCCCTCATGGCCGCAAGATACGACTATCCCTGACAGATGTCGATAATTGACATCACTCCGGGTTTACTTGAAACTTTCCGTCGCCCTTGTGTTCAGAAGACCACGGACACGCCGTTCACCTTCACCTTGCCGCCCGCGCAGGACACCTTCGGCGCGTCGGTGCCGGGCACGACCACCGTCACCAGCTCCTTGGCAGCCGGCGAGACGACCACGCTGGCCGGCTTCTTCGACAGGTACGTCGGCGAGACCCAGCCCCGCTTGCCGCCCCGCTCCACCTTCTGCCCGCCGACCGGCTTGCACCCCGCCAGCTGCACCAGCGTGACCCGGTACTTCCCGTCACCCAGCACGACCCGCCCGCCCTCGTTGGAGACGACCGTGAGCGAAGGGTCGAACCGCCACAGGTTGCGCACCTTCTTCCCGCCGCCCGCACTGTCGCGCACCGCCATCACGTCCTCGCCGTGATGGACGAACACACTTCTGGTACGCCCGACGCCGTACGCCTTGTCGGCGACCCGGAAAGTCTGGCGGCCGGAGCCGTACGTCGCCTTGGTGAGCTTCGTGGCGGTACGTGGCCGGAACCGCGCGCCCTCGACCATGGGCACGTTGTGCGCCTCGGGGGAGAGGGTCCAGTAGCGGTAGGCGCTCTTCTCATAGGAGTGGAACCCCGCGTCGACCAGGATGTCGCGCCCGTCCGCGTAGTAGGTGACGCCCATGTGGTCCTCGTGCCCGTGGAACTTGGTCCCCGGCCCGAACCGCAGCGAGTAGTACGCCGCCTCCTTGGTCCAGTCGGTCCGCCCGTAGGCGTAACCCGCCCGGTAGACCTTGACCTTCTCCTTGGGCGTGCCGGTCTCCATCTTCGGCTCGGTCTCGGCACTGCCGTCGCCGATCGGCACCATGTAGCCGCTGGGCTCGGTGGAGTGGGCGACGAAGGACTTCAGCGCCTCGGTCCGCTTGGCGATCTCGCCGGGCACCTTGCGGTCGCAGTCGCGCATGTTGGTCATGGCGACCTGGAGCCGGCCGTACACGTAGACGGCGTAGCGCGGCGCCTGCTCCATGAGCGCGCCCTGGGAGTCCACGTCGAGCTTGACCGTGCCGGTCAGCCGCTTGATCGCCAGCGACGCCCAGTCGCGCCGTCCCAGCCGGCAGCCGATCGCCATGAGCGCGATGTCCTGGTCGATGCCGTGGTTGTGCCCCTTCTTGTACAGCCGGGCGTCCGACAGCAGCTTCGCGTGCTCCTTCAGGCTGTCGGTGAGCCAGCCGTCCTTGACGTGCATGCTCAGGCAGACGAGCGCCTGCGTGCGCAGCGACGTGGGGTGGTCCTTCCAGACATAGGGCTTGGTACGGCTCGCGCCACGCTTGTTGCTCGCCACCCAGTCCTTGGTGATCTCCTTGGCGCGCTCCAGGTAACGTGCCTCACCGGTGTTCTCGTAGCCGACCACGAGCGTGCCGACCCAGCGCAGCGAGTGGAAGACGAACTCCCACGACCTGTTCCGGTACGGGCTCGCGCCCCAGTTGATCTTCTTGCCGAGCTTGTACGCCGGCTGCCCGACCAGCGAGATCTCCCCGTTCATCACGTCTTCCGCGGTGGGCGTACCCGGGATCCAGTCGCCCTGGCACTGGGCGGTGCGCTTCACCTTGTCGGCGGCCTGCGCGGGAGCCCCGAGCCCGGTGGTCGCGAGCATGAGGGCAAGAGGGATCGCGAGGCGGCGCACGCCGGTGTCCTTCCGAGGGTGTCTTCACGGGAGCGAGACATGCTCTCGGACCGGCGATCAAGAGGTCAAGCCGGGTGCGCGATCGTTAGCGGCTCGATGCCATGCTGTCCTCGTGAACTACGCAGACATCCTGATCCCGGACACCGCCGCCTGCCGTCTCGCGCTTGAGGTCGCGACCGAGTTTCACACGCCTTCGCTGCTCAACCACTCCGTCCGCGCCTACCTGTTCGCCGCGGCCTACGGCCAGGAGAACGCCATCCCCTTCGACGCCGAACTGCTCTACGTCTCGGCGATGCTGCACGATCTGGGGCTGACGAAGGAGTTCGACAGCCACACGGTGGCCTTCGAGGCGGCGGGAGGACACGTGGCCTGGGTGTTCGGCGCCGGCGCCGGCTGGCCGGCCGAGCGCAGGACGCGGGCGGCCGAGGTGATCGTGCGCCACATGTGGGCCGAGGTGGACGTCAACGACGACCCGGAGGGCCACCTCCTGGAGCTCTCCACCGCCATGGACATCTCCGGCCGCCAGACCGACGAGATCCCCGAGCCGGTCAAGCACGAGGTCCTGCGGCTCTACCCGCGCCTGGACCTCGTCGAGGAGTTCACCGCCCGCATGACCGAGCAGGGGACCCGCAAGCCGGACAGCGTCGCCGGGGGCTTCGTCCGCGCCGGGTTCGGCGGCAAACTCGCCGCCAACCCCCTGAATTTCCTCCACACGTGATTTAGGTTTGTCCCGTGATCGATAAAACTGTGTCCCATTCGCCGAGAATCTGGAACTACTGGCTCGGGGGCAAGGACAACTACGAGATCGATCGTGAGATCGGCGACCAGTTCGCGCGCGTGTTCCCGGAGATCGTGCCGATCGCCCAGGAGTCGCGGGGCTTCCTGACCCGTGCCGTGACGTTCCTGGCGGGCGAGGCCGGGATGCGGCAGTTCCTGGACATCGGCACCGGCCTGCCCACGGTCAACAACACGCACGAGGTCGCCCAGCGCGTGGCCCCGGAGGCCCGCGTCGTCTACGTGGACAACGACCCGATCGTCCTGGCTCACGCCCGCGCGCTGCTCGTCGGCAGCGAGGAAGGGCTCACCCAGTACATCGAGGCCGACCTGCGCGAGCCCACGGCGATCCTGGCCGGGGCGAGCGCGACCACGCTCGACCTGTCGCGCCCGGTGGCGCTGATGCTCCTCAACATCCTCGGCCACCTGCCCGACTACGAGCAGGCCAAGGCCATCGTGGGCACGCTGGTCGACGCGCTGCCCCCGGGCAGTTACGTGGCGATCGCCGACGGCACCAACGTCATCAAGGGCCCCGAGTTCGAGGCGGCCATCGCCATCTGGAACCAGAGCGGCTCCGTCCCGTACCACCTGCGCCATCCGGACCAGATCGCCGGCTTCTTCGAGGGCCTGGAACTGCTGGAGCCCGGCGTCGTCTCCTGCCCCGGCTGGCGCCCGGCCGGCAAGCCGGGCCCGGCCGTGGACGAGTTCTGCGGACTGGCCCGCAAGCCCTAGAAGAGAGCGGGGCCCGGCACGCATAGGGTTGGCACATGGCTGTCGTGAAGATCAACGTTCTGACCGTTCCTGCCGAGATGCGCGAGGACCTGGAGAAGAGATTCGCCAACCGCGCCGGGATGGTCGACTCGGCCGACGGGTTCGAGTGGTTCGAGCTGCTGCGGCCGCTCGAGGGAACCGACCAGTACCTCGTGTACACGCGCTGGCGCAGCGAGGAGGACTTCGTGGCCTGGCAGCAGGGCCCCGCCTTCCAGCGCGGCCACGCCCAGGCGGCGGAGGCCGCCAAGGCGCAGGGCCAGGGCCACGGCCACGGCCAGGGCGGCCCCGCGGCGACGGGCTCACAGGTCTGGTCATTCGAGGTGATCCAAAGCGCCGGCCTCAAGAACTGACCACCCGCCTCCGAACACCCGAGCCAGGAACACCCACCCACCCGGCAACCACCGGGCCGAACCGGGAGAGCGCCTCTCCGATCGGCCCGGCCAGACAACCACCGGGCCGAACCCGGAAGACCGCCTCTCCGAGGACCGACGGGCGGAGCCATGAGGCGGCTGGGCCACCCGAGCGCTGCGTTGGCGGCACTTGCGGGCGACTGGGCAGCGCGTGGTCGCGGGGTTCTCCCGGGTGCGGCGGATGGCTGCGGGGCTCCCCGAGATGCCGGGATGGCGCCAAGGTCGTGCGGGTTGCCGGCGCGCCGAGCCGGGCGGGAAGCGCGGAGGACCTCCACACCCCGGGCGGTGGGATGCCGCAGGGCGGCGGGTGGTTGGGCGGGTTTCCGGGCGCCGAGACGGCGGGAGGTGTCGCGGTGGTGGGCGGCGCCGGGGGCGGTGGCCGGGGTGGGGTAGGGGAACCGGTTCACGTGGACCGTTGCGGTGGGGACCACGTCCGACGTGAGAAGCGACCCCCACGATCGGCCTGAGCCCACGACGGCGGGTGGCGGCAGGGAGGCCTGCCGTAACAGAAAAAGAACCAGAAAGGTGTGAGGAAGATGTAGTCCCGACCGGATTCGAACCGGCGCTACCGCCTTGAGAGGGCGGCGTCCTGGGCCACTAGACGACGGGACCTTCGTGACTTGTGGCAGTGGTAGTCCCGACCGGATTCGAACCGGCGCTACCGCCTTGAGAGGGCGGCGTCCTGGGCCACTAGACGACGGGACCCTGACCACAAGTGATTTCGCCTGGTCTCCCCGGCGACGCAGGTAACTCTACCGCACCCCGAGGAGCACTCCAAACCGCTTAAGGGCCCATGAGATCGGGCCGGTACCGCCGGATCCAGGCCCCCATCGGCCCCCGCTCCCACAACGGATCGAGCTCTCCCAGCGGGATGGCGACCTCGGGCCGCCCGCTCGCCGGATCGACGGGAACGGCGGCCAGCCGGGCCCGCATCCACCCCGGCAGCCGCTCAGGTGTACGGCGGGTGCCCCAGCCGATGAGGCCGGTCGCCCGCAACGGCTGCGCGCGCACCCGCAGTCCTCCCACCCGCCCGATGCGGCGCGGATCGGCGCTCCGCGTCTCCACCACGCCCACCCGGGTGATGTCGGCCCACCGCAGGCGTACAAGGAAGCCACGCGCGTCGTTCAGCTCCACGCCCGCGTCGGAGAACCGCACGACGGTCCCCGAGACCAGCCTGCGGTGCTTCACCACCAGGACCCCCACCAGCGCTCCGGCGGCGAGCAGTCCCAGCAGCACGCCGCCGGCGGTGGACCCGGTGAGGATGGCGCCCAGCAGCAGGCAGACGAGGAAGAAGAGCAGCAGTGGTCCGGCGAAGGCCAGCGCGAGGCGGGGGAAGGAACCCGGGCGAATACGAAACTCTTCCATAAGCAGAAAACGGATGCCCCGGTGAGAGGACATCCGTCAAAGCTGGGGTACCAGGACTCGAACCTAGACTAACTGAACCAGAATCAGTCGTGCTGCCAATTACACCATACCCCACCGAAACGAACCCCTCGGGAGCTCGCCTTGGCGACGTCCGAAAGAATAGCCCAGCTTGGCGGTCACCACCAAAACGATTGCCGAACCGGGCGTCGGCGGCCCCCGGCAGCCCCCGTGACATGCCAAGCTGAACGAGGACAAAACCACCGCACGAGGAGCTCGAACGTTGGCAGAGAACCCGTTCTTTTCACCCAGCAGCCTGCCCTATCAGCTGCCTGACTTCGGGGCTATCCGGGAGGAGCACTACCTCCCCGCGTTCGAGCGCGGCATGAGCGAGCACCTGGCCGAGGTCGCGGCGATCGCGAACAGCGAAGAGGCGCCCACGTTCGACAACACGATCGCGGCGCTGGAGCGCTCTGGCCGTGTCCTCGGCCGCACGGGCATGGTCTTCTTCAGCATCGTCTCCTCCGACTCCACCGACGGCATCATGGCCATCGAGAAGGAGATCTCGCCGAAGCTGACCAAGCACAGCGACGAGATCCGGCTCGACCGCGCGCTGTGGGCGCGCATCAAGCAGGTCAACACCTCCGACCCGGAGGAGTCGTGGCTGCTGGAGAAGTACCGCGAGGACTTCATCAGGGCCGGCGCGGACCTGTCCGAGGGCGACCAGGAGCGGCTCAAGCGGCTCAACGAGGAGCTCTCCACCCTGTCCACCGACTTCTCGCAGAACCTTCTCAGGGCCGGCAAGGAGTCGGCGCTGGTCGTCGAGGACGCCGCCGAGCTCGACGGCTTCGACGAGGAGCGGCTGAAGGCGCTGGAGAAGGACGGCAAGTACGTCCTGCCGCTGCTCAACTTCACCAACCAGCCCGGCCTGGCGCAGCTGACGAACCGGGAGACCCGCCGCAAGCTGTACACGCTGTCGGTGGAGCGGGCGCCGGCGAACCTGGACCTGGCCGTCCGGATGGCCACCCTGCGCGCCGAGCGCGCGAAGCTGCTCGGCTTCCCGAGCCACGCCTCCTACAGCGTCGCCGACCAGACGGCCAAGACGGCCGAGGCGGTCGAGGAGATGCTCGGCCAGCTCGTCGGCCCCGCCGTACGCAACGCGAAGAAGGAAGCGGAGGCGCTGGCCGAGCAGGCCGGGTTCGCGATCGAGCCGTGGGACTGGTCGTTCTACACCGAGAAGGTGCGCAAGGCGAAGTACGACTTCGACGCCGACGCGATGCGGCCCTACTTCGAGCTCGACCGGGTCTTCCGCGACGGCATCTTCCACGCGGCAGGCCGCCTGTACGGGCTGCGCTTCACCGAGCGGACCGACCTGAAGGGCTACCACGAGGACGTCTCGGTCTGGGAGGTCGCCAACGAGGACGGTTCGCAGCTCGGCCTGTTCCTGCTCGACCCGTACGCCCGCCCGACCAAGCGCGGCGGCGCGTGGATGAACAACCTGGTCGACCAGTCCTACTTGTTCGGCGAATTGCCCGTCGTCATGAACAACCTGAACGTCACCAAGCCGGCCGACGGGCCGACGCTGCTGACGTTCGACGAGGTCAACACGGCCTTCCACGAGTTCGGGCACGCGCTGCACGGCCTGTTCTCGGCGGTGCGCTACCCGAGGGTGTCGGGCACGAACGTGCCGCGCGACTTCGTGGAGTACCCGTCGCAGGTCAACGAGATGTGGGCGACGTGGCCGGAGATCCTCGCCAACTACGCCAAGCACCACGAGACAGGCGAGCCGATGCCCGCCGAACTCGTGGAGAAGATGCAGGCGACGGAGAAGTTCAACCAGGGCTTCCAGACCGTGGAGTACCTGGCCGCGACGCTGCTCGACTGGGCCTGGCACAAGCTGGCCGCGGGCGAGACGGTCGGGGACGCGCGGGCGTTCGAGGCCGCGGCCCTGGAGTCGGCCGGGATCGCCTTCCCGCTGGTGCTCCCGCGCTACCGCACCAACTACTTCGCGCACATCTTCTCCGGCGGCTACAGCGCCGGCTACTACTCCTACATCTGGAGCGAGGTGCTCGACGCCGAGAGCGTGGAGTGGTTCAAGGAGAACGGTGGCCTGAAGCGCGAGAACGGCGACCACTTCCGCCGCGAGCTGCTGTCGAAGGGCGGCAGCCTCGACGCGCTGACCGCCTTCCGCAACTTCCGCGGCCGCGAGCCCAGCATCCGCCCGCTGCTTGAGCGTCGCGGATTGGTGTAGAAAGTCCCTTCTGAGGGGGTACGGCGGGGCCTGCCGTACCTCCTCACTTCTTTTGCGCCCCCAGTTCGTTCCTGAGCCACTCCCGCTCGGCGGCGCCCGTGGCCCGCGCGACCAGCAGCATTCCCCGCCGGTAGGGATCGGTCTCGTCCTCGGCGCGCACCGGCCGCTCCCCGTCGTAGAAGAAGCTGGCCGGGGTCTCCAGGAAGTCGAGCCTGCGCCGCAGCACCCGCGCCCGTTCGGCCGCGTCCGGCAGCGCCGACAGGAACGTCAGCAGCGCGAAGAACCGCGTCTGGTCGCTGATCTCGATGTCGGTGGGCTCGCGCAGGCGGCGCAGCAGTTCCTGCCTGCCCTTGTCCGTCAGCGTCAGCACGAGCCGCCGCGCCGCCGCCGTGCCCTGCTCCTCGTGCCGCTCGACCAGGTCCTTGGCCTCCAGCCTGGCGATGGCCGGGTAGAGCGCGCCGTCGCTGACCGGGCGCAGGTGGCCGCTGAGCGCGTTGAGCCTGGCCTTGAGCTCGTAGCCGTGCATCGGCCGCTCGTCGAGGAACCCCAGGATCGTCAGGGTCAGGTCGCCGCCGCTTGCCATGGGCGCATCGTATCGCTATACCTCTAAGCGAGATATAGCGAATCGAGGTAAAGCATGTTCAGGCTGGCGTTCCCCATCTACGTGGAACTCCTCACCGCGGTCGTCGCGGTGAGCGTGATCGACCTGCTCTGGGTGTCCGGCCTGGGCGAGGGCGCGGTCGCGGCGGTCACCGTGGCCACGACCACCGAGTATCTGGCGCTCGGGCTGTTCCTGGCCGTCCAGACCGGCCTCACCGTGCTCGTCGGCCGCCGCGACGGCCGCGCGCCGCTCGCGCCCCTGGTCAGGACCGGCTGGCTGCTCTGGGCCGCGTTCAGCCTGGCCGTGGCCGTCCCCGGCGTACTGCTGCGCGAACCCCTGGCCGCCCTCCTGGCCGCGGACGCGCCCACCGCGGCGCTTACCGCCGGCTACTACCTGATCTCCCTTGCCGGCCTGCCCGTCTTCTTCGCCCAATGCCTGGTGGACGGCGTGCTCAAGGGCAGGGGCGACACACGGGTCCCGATGCGCAACGCGCTGATCTGCAACGCCCTGGTCATCGTCCTCGACCCGCTGTTCATCTACGGCCTCGGCATGGGCGTCCAGGGCGCCGCGCTGGCCACCGTCCTGGCCCGCCTGGCCACACTCGGGCTCGCCCTGACCTCCCTGGTACGGCAGGCTCCGGCCGACGCCCCGGGCCGCGCTCCCGCGTGGGAGATCGTGCGCACCGGCCTGCCCATGTCGGGCGACTTCCTGGCCCGCGCCCTGGTCGGCCTGGTCCTGGTGGACGTGGTCGCCGGGTTCGGAGTGGCCGCGCAGGCCGGTTACGGCATCGGCTCGAAGATCATGCTGGCCGGTGTCATGGTCTTCTACGCGCTGCGCCAGGCCACGATGATCAGGACGGCCCGCTCCGAGCCGGTGGGAAGGCCGCTGCTACTCGGCCTGGGCGCCGGTGTGGCCGTGGCCGCCGTGCTCAACCTGACGGCCGCGCCGGTGGCCGGATGGTTCACCGCCGATCCCGGCCCGGCGGTGGAGTTTCTGCGCTGGATGACGCTCTACCTGGTGCCCTTCGGCGGGCTGATCGCCGCCGGCGGAGTGCTGCAGGCCAGTGGGAGGGGCGGCCGCCTGCTGGCCGCCACGCTGGCGGGCTTCGCGGTGCAGCTGCCCCTCGCCTACACGCTGAGCTCGTGGCTCGGCGTCACGGGGGTGTGGGTGTCGATGGCCGCCGGGGCTCTGGTGAGCCTCGGCGGCGCCGTACTCACGCCTGGAACTTGGCCAGGGCGGCGCGCAGGCGGTCCTGCGAACGCTCGCGGCCGAGAACCTCGATCGACTCGAACAGCGGCAGGCCCACGGTCCGGCCCGTGACGGCCACGCGGACCGGCGCCTGCGCCTTGCCGAGCTTCAGCCCGTGCAGGGCGCCGACCTCCTCCAGCGCGACCTTGAGCGACTCGGGGTCCCAGCTGACATCGGCCAGGCGCTCCAGGTAGCCGTTGAGGATCTCCACGGGGGAGTTCTTCATCGCCTTGTCCCAGGAGGCCTCGTCGAAGGCGGGCTCGGGCAGGAACAGGAAGTCGACGTTCTGCCGGATCTCCGACAGCACGGCGATGCGCGTCTGGGCCAGCGGGGCGACCTTGCTGAACGTCTCGCGGTCCCAGCTCGGGTCGAGGTAGGCGGCGCAACGCTCCTCGAAGGTCTCCAGCGGCAGCGCGCGGATGTACTCGCCGTTGAAGGCCCGCAGCTTCTTCTCGTCGAAGAAGGCGCTGGCGGAGTTGACGTTGTCCAGCTTGAACAGCGGCATCATCTCCGACCACGGCATGATCTCGCGGTCGTCGCCCGGACCCCAGCCCAGCAGCATGAGGTAGTTGACCATCGCCTCGGCGAGGTAACCCTCGTCGCGGTAGGACTCCAGGGCCACCTTGTCACGGCGCTTGGACAGCTTCTTGCGCTGCTCGTTGACGATCACCGGAAGGTGCGCCCAGACCGGCGGCCGCTTGCCCAGCGCGGGCCAGAGCATGACCTGCTTGGCCGCGTTGCCCAGGTGCTCCTCGCCGCGGATGACGTGGGTGATGTCCTGGGTGATGTCGTCGACCGCGTTGGCCAGCACGTAGAGCGGCGAGCCGTCGGTGCGGGCGATGACGAAGTCCTCCTGCGCGTCGTTGGGGAACTCCACCCGGCCGCGGATGACGTCGTCCACCACCGTGACGCCCTCGTCGGGGGTGCGGAAGCGCGTCGCGCCCGCGGTCAGGCCGCGCTCGCGGCAGTGGCCGTCGTAGCCCTTGTGCTCGGAGCCGGTGCGGGCCACCAGGTCATCGCGGGTGCAGTCGCAGTGGTAGGCGCGGCCGTCGGCGAGCAGCTTGGCCACGGCCTCGCGGTGCTGCGGCTCGAAGGCCGACTGGAAGTAGGGGCCCTCGAAGACCGGGTTGGTGCCGTTGACGCCGATCCAGTCGAGCGCGGCGATGATGCCCTCGGTCCACTCCGGCCTGTTGCGCGAGGCGTCGGTGTCCTCGATGCGCAGCACGAACTGGCCGCCCGACTGCTCGGCCAGCGCCCAGTTGAACAGCGCGGTGCGGGCGCCGCCCACGTGGAACATGCCGGTCGGTGAGGGCGCGAAGCGCACCCGCAGGTCAGTCACGGGAAACCACCTTGTTCGTGAGTGTGCCGATGCCCTCGATGCCGACGCTGACCTCGTCGCCGACCTCCAGCGGGCCCACGCCCGCAGGGGTGCCGGTCAGGATCACGTCGCCGGGGATCAGCGTCATGACGGCGCTGACGTAGGCCACCAGCGCGGGGATGTCGTTGATGAGCTGGTTCGTGCGGCCGCTCTGGCGCACCTCGCCGTTGACCGTCGTGGTCAGCGCGAGGTCGCCCGGGTCGAGGTCGGTCTGGATCCACGGCCCCAGCGGGCAGAAGGTGTCGAAGCCCTTGGCCCGGGTGAACTGCACGTCCTTCTTCTGCAGGTCGCGGGCGGTGACGTCGTTGGCGCAGGTGTAGCCGAAGATGACGTCCTTGACCCGCTCGACCGGGACCTCGCGGCACAGGCGGCCGATGACCACGGCCAGCTCACCCTCGTAGTCGACGCGGTCGGACAGCGAGGTCGGGTAGGCGATGGGCTCGCCGTGGCCGATGACCGAGGTCGACGGCTTGAGGAAGATGAGCGGTTCTTCCGGGACCTCGTTGCCCAGCTCGGCGGCGTGTTCGGCGTAGTTGCGGCCGATGGCGATCACCTTGCTCGGCAGCATCGGGGACAGCAGCTTCACCTGGGCCAGCGGGAACCGCTCGCCGGTGAACTGCACCTGGTTGAAGGGGTGCCCGGCGACCGCGGAGACGACCTCCTCGCCAGGGCCGCCCTCGACCACGCCGAACGAGACGCCTTCGCCTGTGGAGAACCTCGCTATACGCACCAGACAAGGCTATCGCCGACGTGCCGGGGCTCGGCCCACGTTGGTCCGTGGCTCATCCAGCGCAAGTCAGGACTTGTCAATAAATCCAGCTCATGACGCATTTTTCCCGGTATGTCGGAAATTAGGCTGCATAGCAGTCACTACATGCTGTGATACTTCAATTCTCGGGGGTGACGATCGTGTCGGAAGCCACGGTCAAGGAGACGCCGGCCGTACCGCGGGCACGGACCCAGAACGGCTCCGCCAGCGGCGCGCTCGACAGTGAGAATGGCACCACCACCATCGATGACGCCGTCGTGGCCAAGATAGCCGGGCTCGCCGCCCGCGAGGTCAACGGCGTATACGACATGGGCGCGGGCGCCGCGCGCGCCATGGGGACGGTGCGGGGAATCGTCGGCGCCGACAAGAGCGTCACGCAGGGAGTCTCCGTCGAGGTCGGCGAACGCCAGGCCGCCGTCGACCTGGACCTCGTCGTCGAGTACGGCACCGCCATCCCCGACCTGGCCGGAGCGGTGCGCAAGAACGTCGTCTCGGCGGTCGAGCGCATGTGCGGCCTGGAGGTCACCGAGGTCAACATCAAGGTCGACGACGTGCACATGCCGGGCCAGAAGTCCGAGGAGGCGCCCAGGAAGGAGCCCCGGGTCCAATGACCGACGCGCGGGCGATCGCCGAGAAGGCGCGCCGCGTCCCGGGGGTGGCCGCCCTGTCCGGCGGCCCGTTCGGGACGGTGTCCACCTATCTGCCGGGTGAGCGCCTGGTGGGGGTGGCCGTGCGCGACGACGGCGTCGAGATCTCGATCGTCGCCCGCAACGGGCACCCGCTGCCCCAGCTCGCCGCGACGGTCCGCCGCGAGGTGGCGGGCCTGGCGGGCGGTCGCCCGGTCAACATCCGCATCGACGACCTGGAGGAGACCTCATGACGAACTACCCGCTGTCCATCATCGGTATGGCCGTAGGCATGGTGCTCGGCCTCGCCGGCGCCTTCGGCGGCATCGGGGCGTTCCTGCTGGTGCTGCTGCTCGGCGCGCTCGGCTTCCTCGTCGGCCGCCTCGCCGAGGGCGGCGAGGTGAACGTCGCCCATCTCACCGTGAGACGCAAATGACCGCCACCGATCACCGTGAGACGCAAATGACGGCCACCGAGACCACCGCGATCGAGGCCACGGCGCCCGCCGACGTGCTGCTGCCCGCCCAGCGGGTGCCGCCGGAGTCGCGCGGGCGCACCACGATCACCGACCGGGCGGCCACCCGCATCACCTGCGAGCTGGCCGGGACGATGCCCGGGGTACGCGCGGTCACCGAGCACGACGGGCTGCCCTGGACGCGCACCACGGCCGCCCGGGTGGACGGCGACCAGGTCAGGGTCCGGCTCTTCGTCACCGTCGGCTACCCGGCGCCGCTGCGCTCGACCGCCCGCCACATCCGCGGGGAGCTGACCGATGAGCTGGCCCGCATGACCGGGCTGCGCGCCACCGAGATCGACGTCATCGTCACGCACCTGGCGCCGGAATCCGAGGGGGCGGTGTCGTGAGCGCCGCGCCGGGGGACCGGGCGGCGCTCAAGGAGTTCCGGCCCCAGCGCACGGTTCCGGCGGTGATCGTGGCCGTGCTGCTGGTCGCGCTGGGCGCGGTCGTGGCCGCCGAGGTGATCTCCTGGCTCTTCGGCCGCCCGCTCGGCTGGCTGCCGGCCGCGACCATGCTGGAGTGGGGTTCCGCCACGCTATGGCAGAGCCCGCTCGTACTGATCGGCGCCATCGTGCTGACGCTGATCGGGATGGCGCTGCTGGTGCTGGCGTTCGTGCCCGGCCGGCCGAGGATGGTCCCGCTGCACACCAGCGACCCGCAGCTCGTCATCGGGGTCCGGCCGCAGAGCTTCTCCGACACCCTGGCCCACGCCGCGGGTGAGGTGCCGGGCGTGCGCTCGGCCGTCGCAGCGCTGCGCGGGCGCACCGTCGCGGTCACGGCGACCACCAGCGGCTGGAACGACGCCGCCACCGGCGAGCAGGTGCGCGAGGCCGTGCTGGCGAGGATCGCGGGGCTCGCGCCGGTCCAGCGTTACCAGGTGTCCGTCCGGCTGAAGGAGCGACCGTGAACCGCACCACCCGCCGGGGCAACCGTCTCGGCCTGGCCCTGGTCGGGCTGCTGCTGGCCGTACTCGGGGGCGCGGCGGTGGCCAGGAGTCTCGCGCTGATGCCGCAGGACTGGGCGCCGGCCGCAGAGCCGCTGGTGAACGGGCCCGTCAGGGAGTTCTTCGCCTTCTCCTGGGCCTGGTGGCTGGTGGCGCTCGGGGGGATCGTGCTGGTCGTGCTGGGGTTGCGGTGGCTGGCCGTACAGGCGAGGCGGTCGAGGTTGTCGTCGCTGCGCCTCGACGACGGGCCCGCGGGCGTCACGGAGATCTCCGCGAGCGGCGTGACCGACGCCGTCGCGGCGGAGGCCGCGGAGAGCCCCGCCGTGCTCAGCGCGAGCGCCGACCTGGCGGGCTCACCCCGCCGTCCAGAGGTACGGCTGCGCCTGGTCGCCGACGAGCGCGCCCCGATCGACGAGATCAAGGAGCACCTGGCCGGCGTGGCGATCCCGCACATGCGCCAGGCCCTGGAGACGGACCAGTTGCCCGCGGTCGCCCGCGTGAGCTTGAAACCGCCCTCCGCCCGCTGAGTCTTCCGGGGCGGAGGGCGGCCGGGGTCAGGCGGTGGAGCGGGCCTTGAACAGGGCGCGCTTGGCCGCCTTGGCGACCTGCTTGTCCGGGTGGACCTGGGAGATCAGGTCGAGAAGCTCCTCCACGTGCGCGTGGGGGATCTTCCAGATGACCTCCAGGAGGTTGTTCAGGAGCTCGGGCCCGATGTCACGCAGGCTGCTCACGAACTCGGCGCGGCCCAGACCCGCGGAGATGGTCCACATGTCCAGGATGAGCCAGTGGGTGTCGTCCTGGGTGGGTTCGGGGGCGTCCGGGACCTCAAGCTGGCTGAGGTGGGTGGCGGCGTAGGGGCGCAGCGCCGGGTGGTTGAGCGCCTCCTGCCAGGCGGGGACGGCGGCCTCGCCCAGCGTGCCGACGACGCTGGCCGCCTGTACGCGGACCAGGGCGTCGTTGTCGTCCTGCGCCGCGGCCTCCAGGAGTTCCTCGGCGGCCCGGCCAGGCTCGCGCAGCTCCATCCACGCGGCGAACTCGGCGTCGGCCTCCTCCTCCGGCAGCTCGGCGCTCAGCGTGAGCAGGTCGAGGGCGCTCATGGACTCGATGGCGGGCCGCGCGTCCACCTCGATGTCGGCGTCGTCGGCCAGGTGCACGACGCCTTCCACGCCGAGCGGGGTCAGCGTGACCTCGGTGGAGACGGTCACCATGCCGTAGCCGACCAGCCAGTCGAGCACGGGGGCGAGCGGGTCGCCGCCGTAGTGGCGGGCGGCCGCCGCCCAGGCCTCGGAGCCGAGCTCGTCGACCTCGGCGGCCGCCTCCTCCAGCTCGCGCCTGAGGCCGTCGAGCTCGCGGGCGCCGCCGGCCAGCAGCAGCCGGATCAGCAGCCCGCGGGTGAGGCCGGCCAGGGCCATGGTGAGATCGTCGTCGTCGAGCTCGGGGTCGCCGTAGTCGACCGAGTGCAGGCCCAGCATCCACGCGTCGAGTACGTCCTCGTCGTCGTCGAAGGGCCAGCTCGCGGTGTCGTCGTCGACGCTGACGGTGTCGTCGCCGGCCGGCTCGATGAACTCCAGGTCGACCGCGAGGTTCCAGATGTTCCACAGCTGCGGGACGTCCTCGCCGGCCTGCGGCTTCGGCAGCCCGACCACGTCGAGTGCCTCGATCACCTCGTCGTCGGACAGCAGCGCCTCGTCGCCGACCCGGCGCCCGGTGCCGACCCAGACCGACAGGTCACGGGCCTTGGCGATCAGCGGTACGGCGCGCACCGCCTCGGCCAGCTCGGAGTCGGGGCTGAGCCGGATCGTGTCGAGCTCGGCGAGGCGGTCGGCGAACGGCTCGAAGTCCCCGAGATCGCCACCTTCCTCCTCGTCGTCCTCGTCAGCGTCGTCGTCGCCCTCTTCGTCGCCGATGAGGTCCTCCATCAGATCGATGAACTCCTCCTCGACGTCGGCGAGCTCGCCGAGGAGGTCGGCCAGCGCGTCCGAGCGCTCGCTCAGGCGGCCGGACTTCGACAGGAACGTGAGGTAGGCGTCGAGCGCCGGGACCATGCCGTCGGCGGCGGCATCGGGGTCGTCCACCACCTTGGGCATCTGTTCGAGCATGACCCCCCGCACGTTGGCACGCGTCCAGGTACCGACGTTGGGGGAGAAGGTGATGCGGTGCCAAAGAGCGGCGGGTCCCACCAGTTCGGGGGAGCTGTCGGGGGCGTTGGTGCGCGCCCAGACGATGAACTCTTCGAGCAGGGGTCGCAGCTCAGTGGCGGCTACCTCGATGCGATCTGTCACCCACTCAGGCTAGTGCGCCCGGGACGCGCTCGGCTCCCCAAATACACGGTTTAGCTGATCATGGCACCTCAGGAAGAACGGCGCATCGACTCGGTGATCCGCTCGGCCGCCGCCATCACCGGCACGGCGTGCAGCCGGCCGGGCGCGCGGGTGAGGCGTTCGATGGGGCCGGAGACGGAGACGGCGGCGATCACCTTGCCGCCGCTGCCCCTGATGGGGGCCGAGACGCTGGCCACACCCTGCTCGCGTTCGCCCACGCTGTGGGCCCATCCGCGCCGGCGCACGCTGGCCAGGGTCGCGGCGGTGAACTTGGCCCCGCGCAGCCCCCGGTGCAGCCGGTCGGGCTCCTCCCAGGCGAGCAAAATCTGCGCGGCGGACCCGGCGGTCATCGGCAGCGCCGACCCGACGGGCACGGTGTCGCGCAGCCCGCTGGCCCGCTCGGCGGCGGCCACGCACACGCGCTCGTCACCCTGGCGCCGGTAAAGCTGGGCGCTCTCGCCGGTCAAATCACGCAACTGGGTCAGCACCGGCGCCGCGACGGCCAGCAGGCGGTCCTCGCCCGCCGCGGTGGACAACTCCGACAAACGCGGTCCGAGGACGAATCTGCCCTGCGTGTCGCGCGTCACGATGCGGTGGTGCTCCAGCGCCACGGCCAGGCGGTGTGCCGTCGGCCTGGCCAGACCGGTGGCCTGAACCAGCTGCGCGAGCGAGGCCGGTCCGGCCTCCAGGGCATTGAGCACGAGAACGGCCTTGTCCAGTACGCCGACTCCGCTAGAGTTGTCCATACACCGATACTGCCGTCTCGACATATGAGAAAGCAAGTCGGCGCGGAGTCTCAAGGAGGAGATCAATGGGCCGCACACTGGCGGAGAAGGTCTGGGAGCAACACGTCGTACGGCGCGCGGAAGGCGAACCCGACCTGCTCTTCATCGACCTTCACCTCATCCACGAGGTGACCAGCCCGCAGGCGTTCGACGGCCTCCGCATGGCCGGGCGCGAGGTGCGCCGGCCCGATCTCACCATCGCCACCGAAGACCACAACGTGCCGACCGTGCTGGGCCCCATCAGCGACCCGGTCTCCAAGACGCAGGTCGAGACCCTGCGCAAGAACGCCGCCGAGTTCGGCGTCCGGCTGCACCCGATGGGCGACGCCGGGCAGGGCGTGGTGCACATCATCGGCCCCCAGTTCGGCCTGACCCAGCCGGGCATGACGATCGTGTGTGGCGATTCTCACACCTCCACCCACGGCGCGTTCGGCGGCATCGCCTTCGGCATCGGCACCTCCGAGGTCGAGCATGTGCTGGCCACCCAGACACTGCCCGCCTACCGGCCCAAGACGATGGCGATCGAGGTCTCCGGCGAACTGCCCGTGGGCGTCACCGCCAAGGACCTGATCCTGGCCATCATCGCCAAGATCGGCACCGGCGGCGGCCAGGGCTACATCGTGGAGTATCGGGGCGAGGCCGTCCGCAAGCTCTCGATGGAGGGCCGGATGACCGTCTGCAACATGTCGATCGAGGCCGGCGCCCGCGCGGGCATGATCGCTCCGGATGAGACCACGTTCGCTTACCTCAAGGGCCGTAAACACGCGCCCTCGGGTGCGGACTGGGACACCGCAGTCGAGTACTGGAAGACGCTGAGGACCGACGACGACGCGGAGTTCGACAAGGTCGTGGAGATCGACGCCTCGGTCCTCACGCCGTTCGTCACCTGGGGCACCAATCCCGGGCAGGGGCTGCCGCTGGGCGCGGCCGTACCTGATCCGGCGGAGATGGCGGACGCGACCGAGCGGGCGGCGGCCGAGCGGGCGCTGGAGTACATGGGCCTGACCGCGGGCACGCCGCTGAGCGAGATCGAGGTCGACACCGTCTTCGTCGGCTCGTGCACCAACGGCCGCATCGAGGACCTGCGCGCCGCCGCCGAGATCCTGCGCGGGCGGCAGGTGAAGACGCGCACGCTGATCGTGCCCGGTTCGATGCTGGTCAAGCTGGAGGCCGAGAAGGAGGGCCTGGACAAGGTCTTCGAGGCCGCCGGGGCCGAGTGGAGGCAGGCCGGCTGCTCGATGTGCCTGGGCATGAACCCCGACACGCTCCAGCCGGGTGAGCGCAGCGCCTCGACCTCCAACCGCAACTTCGAGGGCCGTCAGGGCAAGGGCGGTCGCACCCACCTGGTGTCGCCGCAGGTCGCCGCCGCCACCGCCGTAACCGGCCGCCTGACCGCGCCCGCCGACCTGGCCGTCACGGCCTGACCGCAGAGGACCACGCACATGGACGCCTTCACCACCCACACCGGTACGGCGGTGCCGCTGCGCCGCAGCAACGTCGACACCGACCAGATCATCCCGGCCGTCTGGCTCAAGCAGGTCAGCCGCACCGGCTTCGAGAAGGGCCTGTTCTCCGCCTGGCGCGAGGACCCCTCCTTCGTCCTGAACAACCCCGTCCACGACGGCGCCTCGATCCTGCTCGCCGGTCCGGACTTCGGCACGGGTTCCTCGCGCGAGCACGCCGTCTGGGCCATCCAGCAGTACGGCTTCCGCGTGGTGATCGCCGCCCGCTTCGGCGACATCTTCCGCAACAACTCCACCAAGATGGGCCTGCTCCCCGTCATCCTGGACGCCAAGGTCGTCGAGGAACTGCAGGCCGCCGTCGAGGCGGACCCGGCCACCCAGATCACCGTCGACCTGGTGGAACGCGAGGTGCGCCACGGCCGGGACGCGTGGAGTTTCGAGATCGACGACTACACGCGCTGGCGGCTGCTGGAGGGCCTGGACGACATCGGGCTGACCCTGCGTCACGCCGGCGACATCGCCACGTACGAGAATGGTCGGCAGCCATGGCTGCCGACGACCGTCTAGACGACGACCTGGAAGACGACGAACTGGCGCGGCGGTTGCGCGAGGCGCACCGCCGCGTCCGCATGCTCCCCGCCGACGAGAAAGAGCGTGCCGCCCGCAGATATCTGGCGATCTGCGACCTGGCCAAGCGTGATCCGGAGCGCGCGGCCTGCCGTCTGGAGGCCTTCATCGAAGGGCTCGACGACACGCCACGCGGTCAAGAAAACACGCCCGGTGATTGAGTTCCCCCGGAAAGCCCCTTAATTTCGAGCGCGTAAGGGGTTTCTACGTGAGGCGAGAGTGCTGGAACCCCGAGCCGTAACAGGGGGATAGATGAACAAGCGGGAACTCGTCGACGCCATCGCTGACCGGGTGGGCGACAAGAAGACGGCCACCGAGGCCGTGAACGCGATTATCGACGCCGTCCAGAAGGCTGTGGCGAGCGGAGACAAGGTCTCGATCACGGGCTTCGGCGCGTTCGAGATGGTTCACAAGCCTGCGCGCACGGCCAGGAACCCGTCGACCGGTGCGGAGATCAAGGTGGCCGAGAGCTGGGCGCCCAAGTTCCGTCCCGGCTCCGACTTCAAGGAGCTGGTGAACGCCGGCGGCAAGAAGGCGTCGAAGAAGAAGTAGTCACTTCTGCGTGATGGCCCGGGTCCCGCTTCCGAGCGGGATCCGGGCCCTCGCGTTTCAGGGCATCGGGAAGGTCGAGAGCGTGATGAACGTGACCTCTCCGTCGGCCACGGCCAGGTTCACGCGCTGACCGGAGCGCAGCAGCAGGAGCGGTCCCGCGTCGAAGGCACGGGTCGGGAAGTCGAGGACCGTGCCGTCGTCGAGAAAGACCGTTCCCGAACGGGTGGCCGGGTCGTAGGTACGCACTGTCGCCTGCACGCGACCAGCGTAAATCGTTTGACCCGGGCGGGCGAGCCCCGGAAGATCGAGACCCATGCGCCTTCGGGGGAATGCCGACTTTTCGCGATTCGCGGTGGCGAATGCCGTGACACAGGCCGGCACGCAGGTCACGTTCGTCGCCCTCCCGCTGGCCGCGGTGCTCACCCTGGACGCCGGGCCGTTCCAGCTCGGACTGCTCACCGCCGCGGAGATGATCGCCTTCCTGCTGGTCGGGCTGCCCGCAGGGGTCTGGGTTGACCGGCTGCGCCGCCGTCCCATCCTGGTGTGGACCGACCTGATCCGCGGCTTCGCGCTGCTGAGCATCCCGGTCGCCGCGTGGCTCGGGGTGTTCTCGCTGATCCAGCTCTACCTGGTCGCGCTGGTCATCGGCTTCTGCACGGTCTTCTTCGACGTCGCGCACATGAGCTTCCTGCCCGCCGTCGTCGGCAAGGACGGGCTCGAACGCGGCAACAGCGTCCTGGAGGCCACCAGCAGGATCTCCATGCTGGCGGGACCCGGTCTCGGCGGCCTGCTCGTGCAGTGGCTGACCGCGCCGTTCGCGCTGCTGGCCGACGCCGTCAGCTATCTCGCCTCAGGGGTACTGCTGTCGCGCGTACGCGTCCGGGAGACGCCCACGCCCAAGCAGGCGGGGCGGCGGCTGCGGCGGGAGGTCGCCGAAGGCGTCAGGTACGTGGTCACCGAGCCCGTCCTGCGCGTCATCGCCCTGCTCGGCGCGCTGGCACAGCTCGGCAACGGCATCTGGTTCGTCGGCCAGCCGCTCTACCTGATCAAGGAGCTGGGCGTCGGCGCCGGGCTCTACGGCCTGATGCTGTCCGTGGGCGCCGTCGGCGGGCTGGCGGGGGCGGCCTTCTCCACCCGGATCACCGCGCGCTTCGGCCCCGGACGCACCATGGCCGGGGCGGCGGCCGTGGCCATGGTGCTCAACCTGCCCCTGACGCTGGTCGCCGGCGGGTGGCGGCTGGCGTTGCTCCCGGTGTTCACGCTGCTGGCCGGGGCGATCGGCGTGGTGTTCAACATCACCCAGGTCAGCTACCGCCAGCGCACCACACCCGAGCACCTGCTCGGCCGGGTCAACGCCAGCATGCGCTTCCTCATGTGGAGCGCGGTGCCGATCGGCGGGCTGCTCGGCGGGGCGCTGGGGGAGTGGGCCGGCGGGCGGGCGGTGTTCGTGACCGGCGTGCTGCTGGTCGCCGCCGCGCACCTGCCCGTGGTCCTGTCCCGCTCGATCCGCCACCTCGACCTGACCCCGGCCCCGTGACACTCGCCCCAACCCCCTGACCCTCTCCCCAACCCCTGACCCTCACCTCTCGCCGGGGGCCGCGCGCTCAAAGCCGGCCGGTTCCGGGGGTCTGGACCCACTTAGCTGGTCGAGGTGGGCCGTTGCGGTGGGGACCACGTCCGACGTGAGAAGCGACCTCCACGATCTGCGCCTGCCAACGACGGCGGGTGGGGGTGGGGCGGCTCGCCGTAACCTCAAGAACGGGGCGGCACTTTCATCAAACGCACCACGGCGGCCGTGTGGCGGCCCAGGCCGAGTTCGATGGCCGCGCGCAGGTCGTCAGGGGTGTCCACGTCGCGGCGGACCGAGTCGATGCCCGTGAGCTCCAGCTCCTTGGCGCCACCGGCCAGGTGCTTGGCCCGCGACTCGCCGCCGAAGCGCGGGGTGAACGGGACGCCGGGCCGTACGCCGTAGAAGGTGGTGCCGACGTCGAGGGCGTCGGGCACGAACGCCTGGTCGTGGTCGGCCGCCGCCGTCAGCACCGCGGCCAGCTCCGGCGCTCGCAGCGTGGGCAGGTCGGCCTGGAGGGCGCCCACGGGCTCGTGCGGCGCCAGCCGTACGGCATGGGCCGCGCCCGTGCGCAGGGCGGTGTTGAGGCCGCGGTCGGGATCGTGCACCACCTCGGCGCCGAGGGCGCCGAGCGGACCGGCGGCGGCGGGATCGGCCGTCACCACGACTACCCGTGCCACGAGCGGGCAGGAGAGCGCCGCCGAGACGGTGTCGCAGGCGACCGCGACGGCGAGCCGGGTGCGGTGGGGACCCGTGGCGGCGGCCAGCCGGGTCTTCGCCGCGACCAGCGTCTTCACCGGGATGACCAGTGACCAGCGGATGCTCATAGGCTTAAGTCTCGTGCCTCGACATCCCGTGCGGCCAACCGGGAGACTTGAGACGCATTCCGTATCTGTTGGAGGAGACCATGAGCCGCCCCGTGCGACCATCGCGCTTCTGGGAAACCCTCGCGGTGGTGATCGTGAAGCCGCTGTCGTGGCTCCTGGTCAAGAAGGACTGGCGGCATGGTGAGCGCATCCCGCGGACCGGCGGCATGATCATCGCCACCAACCACCTGTCGTGGGCCGACCCGGTGCTGCTCGCCCACTTCCTCTACAACAATGGCCGCTGGCCGGTCATCCTGGCCAAGGCCGGGCTGTTCAAGGTGCCGGGGCTCGGGGCGGCGGTGCGCGGACTGCTGGCCATCCCGGTCCAGCGGGGCAGCAGCGACGCGGCCAAGTCGCTCAGCTACTCGTCGGAGCGGCTGCGGGACGGCGCGGTCGTGCTCTTCTACCCGGAGGGCACCGTCACCCGCGATCCCGGCCTGTGGCCGATGACAGGCAAGACCGGCGCCGCGCGCCTGGCCCTGGAGAGCGGCGCCAAGGTCGTCCCGGTGGCGCACTGGGGAGCCCAGGAACTGCTGCCCTACGGGGAGAAGCGGCCCCGGCTGTTCCCGCGCAAGACCTTCAGGGTCTCGGTGGGGCCGCCGGTCGACCTGTCCAAGTACGCGGGCCGGCCGGCACACGCCGACGTGCTGCGCGAGGCCACCGCCGACATCATGGCGGCGATCACCGTTCAGCTGGCCGAGCTGCGCGGCGAGAAGGCTCCGGAAACTCCCTTCGACCCCGCCGGGCGGTGAACGCATGACCAAGACCGCTGTGTTCGGCACCGGATCGTGGGGGACCACGTTCGCCATGATCCTGGCCGAGGCGGGCAACGAGACGGTGCTCTGGGGGCGCAGGCCCGAGCTCGTCTCGGCGATCAACTCGACCGGGGAGAACCCCGACTACCTGCCCGGCATCGCCCTGCCCGGCTCGCTGCGTGCCACGGACTCGGCGGCCGAAGCGCTCGACGGGGCCGACTTCGTGGTGCTGGCCGTACCGTCGCAGACACTGCGCGGGAACCTGGACACCTGGCGCGAGCACATCCCCGGCGACGCGGTGCTGGTCAGCCTGATGAAGGGCATCGAGCTCGGCACCACCAAGCGGATGAGCGAGGTGATCCGCGAGGTCGCGGGCGTGCCCGAGGAGCGCGTGGCGGTCGTCTCCGGGCCCAACCTGGCCAAGGAGATCGCCCAGCGCCAGCCCGCCGCGACCGTCGTGGCCTGCACTGACGAGGCCGTGGCCAAGCGGCTGCAGGACGCCTGCCACCTGCCGCCGTGGTTTCGCCCGTACACCAATCTCGACGTCGTCGGCGTGGAGCTGGGCGGCGCGGTCAAGAACGTGATCGCGCTGGCCGTCGGCGTCGCCGTGGGCATGGGCATGGGCGACAACGTGGCCGCCATGATGATCACCCGCGGGCTGGCCGAGATCTCCCGGCTCGGCGCGGCGCTCGGCGCCGACCCCCACACCTTCTCCGGCCTGGCCGGCATGGGCGACCTGGTGGCCACCTGCACCTCGCCGCTGTCGCGTAACCGCACGTTCGGCGAGAACCTGGGCCGGGGCATGACCCTGGAAGAGGTGATCGCCGCGACGCGCCAGACGGCCGAAGGCGTCAAGTCCTGCGAGTCGGTGCTGGAGCTTGCGCGCAAGCACGACGTCGAAATGCCGATCACCGAGGTCGTCGTGGGTGTCGTGCACGACGGCATGTCGCCGGGGGAAGCGGGGATGTTGCTGATGTCGCGCTCGCCCAAACCCGAGCGTTACGGCGTCTGAGCGGCTGTCTCCGGTAGATTCGGACACCATGAGCAAGCCACGCGTCGCCGTCGTATTCGGAGGTCGCAATTCCGAGCACGCCGTCTCCCTCATGGGGGCGGGCAGTGTTCTGGACGCGATCGACAGGACCAAGTACGAGGTGATCCCGATCGGGATCGCCCAGGACGGCAGATGGGTGCTCGCCACGGGCAGCCAGCGCTTCGCCATCGAGGCGGGTGAGCTGCCCGTGGTCGACACCTCGGGGGCCGCGCTCGCCCTGCCCGCCGACGGCGGTTCGCTGGTGGCCTACGACCCCGGCAGCATCCCCGTGGAGCTGGGCTCCGTCGACGTGGTCTTCCCGGTGATGCACGGACCGTTCGCCGAGGACGGCACCATCCAGGGACTGCTGGAGATGGCCGGGGTCCGCTACGTCGGCTCCGGTGTGCTGGCCAGCGCGGTCGGCATGGACAAGGCGTACATGAAGACGGTCATGGCCGCCGCCGGGCTGCCCGTCGGCCGCTACGTGGTCGTACGCGACCGCGACTGGCGCCTCGACCGCGACCGGGTGCTCAAGGAGGCCGAGGAGCTCGGCTGGCCGGTGTTCGTCAAGCCGGCCCGCGCCGGCTCCTCCCAGGGCATCTCCAAGGCGCACGACCGCGCCTCGCTGGAGGCGGCCGTCGAGGCCGCCCGCGAGCACGACCCCAAGGTGCTCATCGAGGCCGCGATCGTCGGCCGCGAGATTGAGTGCGCGGTGCTGGAGTCGCTGGACGACGATCCCCCCGCCGCCTCGCGGCCCGGCGAGGTACAGGTCGAGGGCGGGCAGGCGTTCTTCGACTTCGAGGCCAAGTACTACCCCGACCAGATGTCGCTGACCGTGCCCGCCGACATCCCCGCCGAGGTGGCCGAGGAACTGCGCGCCATGGCGGTGCGCGCGTTCGAGACGCTGGAGTGCGAGGGTCTGGCGCGGGTCGACTTCTTCTACACGGCCGAGGGCGAGCTGATCTTCAACGAGATCAACACGATGCCCGGCTTCACCTCGCTGTCGGTGGCGCCGCAGCTCTGGGCCGCCTCCGGGCTCGACTACCCGGCGCTGGTCGACCGGCTGGTGCGGCTGGCGCTGCGCCGTTCACCCGGTCTTCGCTGAGGTGACCTGGCCGATCGCCCCGGACAGCCGCGCGAGGATCTCCGGGGCGACGTGCCCGGCCGCGATCGTGGTCTCGACGTAGGCCACGTCGGTGATCGCGGTGAACAACGTGCTCCGGTCCGGGTCGGCGAACCAGCCGACCCCGTCGATCTCCTGCAACTGGTCGGTCGGCGCCATCCTGGCCGGCCGTCCGACGCCGCAGCGCACCGCGATCTCGCCCTCGCCCCAGACCGCGACGTAGGGCGACTCGGGGCTGGAGGTGGTGCGCTCCGCGCCGCCCAGCGTCTGGGGCAGCAGCGGGCCGAGCTTCGCGCACGCCGTGGCCGCCGCACCCTGTGGCGCGGGCGGTTCCACCTGTACGGCGCCGCCGCATCCGGAGACGGCCAGCAGGACGAGGAGGACGGCGGCGGCGCGCATGAGGGAAAGGCTCTCTGGCTCTAGATGTGGACGATCGGGCACGTAAGAGTACGTGTGATTCCCTCCACCGCCTGAATCTGGGCCACGACCAGTTTGCCGAGCTCATCGACGTTGCGGGCCTCCGCGCGCACGATCACGTCGTAGGGGCCGGTCACGTCCTCGGCCTGCGTGACGCCGGGGATGCCGGCGATCTCGCGGGCCACGGTCGCGGCCTTGCCCACTTCGGTCTGAATAAGGATGTAGGCCTGCACCATGACGTCCTCCAGGGCGAATTGGATCAGCGCCGAAGGGCCACCGTACCCTTTCCCGGCCGGTGTGCGGGAGTGTGGCCGGTCGCCCGGGTTCGCACCTGCGTGACCCGGCGTGTCCTGTGTGTGCTTCAGCATACGTAGGCACCCTGGCGGGCAGGTGAAGCAGGCCTCCACATACCGTATTTGCACAGGAGGTGCACCATTAGAGTCGGAAATTTCGGCGAGTTTAGGGTTATATCCCGAATCTCCGGACAGTTGCCCCAGGGGCCCGGCGTACTGCTCGGCCCCGGAGACGACGCGGCCGTCGTCACCGCGCCCGACGGCCGGGTCGTCGTCTCCACGGACCTCCTCGTGGAGGGCCGCCACTTCCGCCGCGACTGGTCCTCCGGCTACGACGTCGGCCGCAAGGCCGCCGCCCAGAACCTCGCCGACATAGCCGCCATGGGCGCCACCCCCACCTCCATGGTCGTCGCCCTGGGCATGCCCGCCGACCTCCCCCTGTCCTGGGTGGACGAACTGACGTTGGGCTTCCGCGACGAGTGCGCCCTGGTCGGCGCATCGGTGGTCGGCGGCGACCTGGCCCGCTCCGACACCGTGGTCATAGGCGTAACCGCCCTGGGCACCCTGTCCGGCCAAGCCCCCGTAACCCGCTCCGGAGCCCGGCCCGGCGAGATGGTCGCCATAGCCGGCCGCCTGGGCCACGCCGCCGCCGGCCTGGCCCTCCTGGAATCCGGCCACCTCCCCACCCCACCCACCAGCACCCCCACCCCACCCACCAGCACCCCCACCCCTCCCACCAGCACCCCCACCCCTCCCACCCCCACGCCGGGGTCCACGCCTCCACCCCCCACCACTCCCACCCCCACGGGCGGGCCCGCGTCCACCGCCCCCACTCCTGGGCCCGCCAACACATCGCCTTCCGGTCCCACGCCCCCGGCCGCCGCCCCCAGGGACCCGGCCTCTGCCCCTACACCCCCGCCCACCGCACCCACGGACCCGCCCACCGCACCCACGGACTCGGCCTCTGCCCACGCGGGCGCGCCCTCCCGTCCCACGCCCCCGGCCGCCGCCCCCAGGGACCCGGCCTCTGCCCACGCGGGCCCGCCCTCCGGTCCCACACCCCCAGCCACCGCACCCACGGACCCGGCCTCCGCCGCTCCCACAGGCCCCGCCTCCCCGCCCACGGATCCCGGTTCCTCTGTCCCCGGTGTCGTAGGGCCTGGGCGGGGAGGGGTTTGGCCGGCCGGCTCGGGCTCGCGTGGCACCGTTTCCCATGCGGTCGTGTCCGGGGAGGCCTTGCCAGAGGCGGGGGCTGGAGCTGCGGGGGTGGAAGGGCTGCTGCTGGAGGCTGTGGAGGGGCATCGGCGGCCTCGCCCGCCGTACCGGAGCGGGCCCGAGGCGGCGCGGCTCGGGGCGAGCGCGATGATGGACGTCAGCGACGGCCTCCTACAGGACCTGGGGCACATCGCGAAGGCGAGCGGCGTGCGGATCGTGCTGGATCCGGCCGCGTTCGCGGTGGACGAGCCGGTGCTGGCCGCCGCCAAGGAACTCGGGGCCGACCCGCTCGACTGGGTACTGGCCGGGGGTGAGGATCACGCGCTGGTGGCGGTGTTCCCCTCGGAGGTACGGCTGCCGCCCGAGTGGCGAATCGTGGGCCGGATCGAGGCCGGCGAGGGCGTCACGGTTACGGGGCGTGACGATGGACCACGGGGTTGGGACCACTTCCAGGGATGACTTGTCCCGTTTTACGTAAAATTTTCGGGGAATGAGTAGTGACTCCCGTGAAAGCTGTGACAAAGGCGTAGTAAAGGTGTTATGAAGATTGGCGGCCACTGTAACCGGCAGAAAGGGCAGCCATGGGCCGCCACGGCACAGGTGGATCCGATGACGGCAGTGATTGGGGGATGAGCAGGCCGGACGACTCACAGGAGGAGGACTTCAGGTCCACCACCGATCCAGCCGCCGCCTGGTCAGCAGCCCCGGATCCTTCGGCCACCAGCTCCTTCTTCGCCATCAACGACCAGGAGCCGGGCTGGCCGGCACCCCCGGACCAGCTAGAGGTCACGGGCCAATGGTCCCCCCAGCCAGGCACCCGCCCCGGCCACCCCACAGCTGACCCCACGATGGGCCACCCCAGCCCGGCCTCGGCACCCGGCCACCCCACGGGTGACCCCACGATGGGCCGCCCCGGCGCAGACCCCATGGCGGGCCGTCCCGGCATGGACCCGATGATGGGCCGTCCCGGCATGGACCCGATGGCAGGCCGTCCCGGCCCAGGCCCGACGGACGGGCCCGCTCACACGGGCCCCATCCCCGGTGGCGCGGGCATGGGCGCCGCATCCGGTCATCCCGGCACCGGCTCGACACCCGGCCATCCCGCCGGCGACCCGCCGGCGGGTCGTCCTGGCATGGACCCGATGGCGGGTCGTCCCGGTGCGGAGCCCAGGGCGGGTCACCCTGGCGGGGACCCGATGGCGGGGCGTTCCGGGGGTGGTCCGATGATCGGGGCCTCTGGGACGGATCCCTTTGAGACCACCGGGGCCTTTACGCGTCCCGACGCCTTCGACGGCTTTCAGGGCGCGGCTCCCGGGCAAGGGCCCGTCGGGCGTACCCCTGAGCCGTTCGAGACCACGGGGGCCTTCGCTCCGCCGCCTCAGCCCTCCGCCTCTGGACCTTTCAATCGGTCGGTAGGTGGCGGGGCGTTCGAGCGGCCGCACGACGAGACCCAGCGCTTCGGTGAGCAGCCTGGAAGCGACGGGAACACGGCGGCCTTCCCGTCGGATCCTTTCGCGGCCCAACCCCCGGTCTCGGGCCAACCCCCGGTCTCGGGCCAACCCCCGGGCTCGGGTCAAGCTCCGGTCTCGGGTCAAGCCCCGCTTCCGGGCCAACCGCCGCATCCGGGGCAAGCCCCGCTTCCGGGTCAAGCTCCGGTCTCGGGTCAAGCTCCGCTTCCGGGTCAACCGCCGCATCCGGGGCAAGCCCCGCTCTCGGGCCAACCGCCGGTCGCGGGGCAACCGCCGCTCTCGGGTCAGCCGCCCTTTGCGGGTCAGGACGTCTCCGATCCCTTCCCGAGCCAGGGCCGCCCCGCCTCGGACCCGTTCGCGGCGCAACCGCCGGATCCCTTCGCGGCCCAGGACGACGCCACGGCGCAGCACACCGCCGCCCAACCCTGGGACAACGGCGGCCTGCCGCCCGAACCCGGCGACATCAAGGTGGCCGGGTCCCCGACCGTCGTCTCGCCGATGCCCGCCTGGGCCGAGAGCAATGACGGCTTCCTGGGTTCCGGCTGGTCGTCCGAAGGTGACATCCCCGAGGAACCCCAGGGCAAGAGCAAGCGCGGCCGCGGCAAGCCGCCGCCCCGTGGTGACGACCTGCCCGGCGCGCCGCCGTCCGGTGGCAGGGCGCGGGTGGCGCTGTTGTCGGTGGCGGCCGTGGCCGTGGTGCTCGGCGGTACGGTGGCCGGCGTCAAGATGATGGGCGCCTCCGGCGAATGCAAGCAGGGGAGTTGCGCGGCCGTTCAGCAGTCGGGGAACAACGGCCAGCCCGTTCCGTCGGTCAGTGATCCGGGTCCCGGCGAGGGGGAACCGGATGAGGAGCAGGTGACGGAAGAGCCCGAGGAGGCGATGCCTTCGGAGTCGAAGCGGCCGACGCCGACGTTCAGCGCGCGTGCGCCCCGCCGTACCCCGACTCCCAAGCCCACCCCGACCAAGACGAAGCAGAAGAAGACCACGCAGCCCACCGAGGACGCCGAGCCCACGCCCGAGTCCACGGTGACCGAGGAGCCGACCTCGGAGCCGACCAGTACGGCGGAGCCGAGCTCGGGCACCTTCCCGACGGACGCCGGGGTGCCGAACCCGCAGAACACGCAGTCCTCGGGCCTCAGGCAGGCGCCGGGCGGCAGTTCGGTGAACGTGCGCTTCGACGTCACGAAGCAGGGCCTCACCGCCTACAGGGCGAGCGTCGATGTGGTCAACGCCTCCACCGAGACGATGGGCGGCCTGACCGTGTCGCTGCCGGTCTCCGGCAGGGTCACGGACGTGGACGGCGCCGGCTGGACCCAGGACGGCCAGCTGCTGATCATCGACGTCTCCCAGTCGCTGGCGACCGGTGCGACGGCGAGCGTGACGTTCACCGCGATCGGCAGGGGCAAGGCGCCGGAGAGTTGCGGGCTGGTCGGCGGGGAGTGCTCGCTCAGCTGAATGGTTGGATGGGGGACATGACGGTTGTGACCCCTCCACGCGTCCTGACCGTCGCCGGATCCGACTCCGGCGGCGGTGCGGGCATCCAGGCCGATCTGAAGACCATGCTCGCCAACGGCGTGCACGGCATGAGCGTCATCGCCGCGGTCACCGCGCAGAACTCCCTGGGCGTCCAGGGCTACTGGGAGCTGCCGCCGGAGGCCGTACGCGCGCAGCTCGACTCCGTGCTGGGCGACATCGGCGCGCAGGCCGTCAAGACCGGCATGCTGGCCTCGCCCACGCTGGTCGAGCTGGTCGCCGAGGTGCTCGGCGCCTACGACGCGCCCGCGGTGGTGGACCCGGTCGGGGTCTCCAAGCACGGCGACACGCTGCTCATGCCCGAGGCCGTGGAGTCGCTCAAGACGCGGCTGCTGCCGGTGGCGACCGTGGTCACGCCCAACCTCTGGGAGGTCGAGCAGCTCACGTCGGTGAAGGTCGAGGACGAGGACGGCCTGCGCCGCGCCGCCGACGCGATCCTGGAGCTGGGGCCCACCTGGGCGCTCATCAAGGGCGGCCACCTGCCGGGCGAACCCGTTGACCTCCTGACCGACGGCACCGCCGAATACCTTTTCCGCGCCGAACGCCACGACAACCGCCACACCCACGGCACCGGCTGCACGCTGGCCTCCGCCATCGCCTCCCACCTGGCCCGGGGCGACGAGATGCCGGTCGCGGTGGCCAAGGCGAAGGAGTACGTGACCGGCGCCATCGCACGCGGCTTCCCGCTGGGCGGCGGCATCGGCCCGGTCGACCACGCATGGGAATGGCGCGCGCGGGCTACTTCAACGCGCTGACGGCCGGCCGGTCGCGGAGGACGGACATCACGAAAGCCCGGCGCTCTAGGGGTGCGCCGGGCTTTTGAGAGAAGAGTTGTGTCAGCGGGTGACCTTGCCCGCCTTGATGCACGAGGTGCACACGTTCAGCTTCTTCGGCGTGCCGCCGATGACCGCGCGAACCGTCTGGATGTTGGGGTTCCAACGACGACGGGTGCGGCGGTGCGAGTGGGACACGTTGTTGCCGAAGGTCGGCCCCTTGCGGCAGACATCGCAGACGGAAGCCACGGTATCGCTCCTTTAAAACAGTCGATGTAGCCCTGTCCGCTGATGCATTCCGGGCGGAGGGCATGCCGGGACAACCGGCTAGCCAGACGAGAATATCTGATCCGCACCAGTGGGCGCGAACTCAGCACTGGACGCCCCGGCGAACGGGGATATTCTCCTCCATTAACGGTAGCGCATTCAGGGAGGTCGGATCGCCCACATGCAGGTCTTGGAGCCGCCCGCGGTGCGGCGTTGGTCACGGCTGGCGGCGGACTCGCTGGGCCGGGCCAGAGCGGAGATCGACGCGCTCAACGTCTTCCCCGTCGCGGACGGTGACACGGGCACCAACCTGTACCTGACCATGCTGTCGGCAGCCGAGGCGGTCGAGTCGCTGCCCGACGACGTGGACGGGGCCGTGGTCTGGCAGACCCTCTCCTACGGCGCGATGGTCGGCGCCCGCGGCAACTCGGGCGTCATCGTCAGCCAGGCGCTGCGCGGGCTGGCCGAGGTGCTGAAGGGCGGCTCGGACCTGCGGACGGCGCTGGTCAGGGCGGCCGAGCTGGCCAGGCAGGCGGTGGCCAGGCCCGTCGAGGGGACCGTGCTCAGCGTGCTGTCGGCCGTGGCGGTAGCCGTACACGATCTGGACGGTGACCTCGAAGAGGTCGCCAGGCGGGCGGCGGGGCAGGCGCGCACGGCGCTCGGACGCACCCCCGAGCAGCTCGACGTGCTGGCGCGCAGCGGCGTGGTGGACGCGGGCGGAGCCGGGCTGGCGATCATCCTGGAGTCGCTGGAGGCGGTGATCACCGGCACCCACACGCGGCGCTTCGAGGTGCCCGCCCCGACCGGGCGCGTGACGCCGATGGCCGAGGTGGGCGCGGGCTACGAGGTGATGTACCTGCTCGACGCCGAGGACGAGGCGGTGGCCGGGCTGCGCGCCGAGCTCGACGCTATGGGCGACTCGCTGGTCGTGGTCGGCGGCGACGGGCTGTGGAACGTCCACGTGCATGTCGAGGAGGCCGGTCCGGCGATCGAGGCGGCGCTGAGGGCGGGACGCCCGCACCGGATCAGGGTGACCTACCTCGCCGAGCGTACGCACAGAGGCGGCGCGGGCAGGGGCGTGGTGGCGGTCGCGGCGGGCGACGGGATCGCGGCGCTGTTCGAGGAGTGCGGGGCCGTCGTGGTACGCCGCGAGCCCGGCACCAGCCCCTCCCTGCCCGAGATGCTGGCCGCGATCCGCGAGGCGGGTGGCGAGGTCACGGTGCTGCCGAACGACGAGAGCGTGGGCGACGTGGCCGCCGCCGCGGCGGAGATCGCCCGCGAGGACGGCGTCACCGTCAGCGTGCTGCCCACCAAGGCCACCGTGCAGGGGCTGGCGGCGCTGGCCGTCCACGACCCGCTGCGCCGCTTCGACGACGACGTGGTCGCGATGACCGACGCCGCCGGACACACCCGCCACGGCCACATCACCGTCGCCGACCGCGAGGCCGTCACCAGCGCGGGGCTGTGCCGTCCCGGCGACGTGCTTGGCCTGATCGACGGCGACGTCGTGCACATCGGCGCCGCGCTCGACGAGGTCGCCACGCTCGTCGTCGACCGGATGCTGGCGGGCGGCGGCGAGCTCGTGACCCTCGTCACGGGCAAGGACGCTCCGGTACGGCTCGCGCCGCACGTGGAGCGGCACCTGTCCACGTCGCGCCCCGACGCCGACCTGGTCGTCTACTCCGGCGGCCAGGGCGGCTACCCGCTGCTCATCGGCGTGGAATGATTCCTGTCGGTCACACGCGGTAGAACATATGACCGTGAGCGAACACAGCGCCATGGCTTCTTCCTCCTCCTCCGACGAAGGGGGCAGAAGAAGCCGATTCGACGAGCCGCTGGCCAAGGCGCTCGACCCGAAGACCGCCAAGCTCCTGCACGGCGTGCTCGGCCTGGAGACGGTGGGCGACCTGCTGCGCCACTATCCGCGCCGCTACGCCGAGCGCGGCGAGCTCACCTCTCTCGACATGCTGGAGGTCGACGAGCACGTCACCGTGGTCGGCGAGGTCACCCGCGCGATGCGCAAGCCCATGCGCAACCGCGGTGGCACCTGGCTGGAGGTCGAGGTCGTCGACGGCACCGGCAAGAAGATCTACCTGTCGTTCTTCGGCAAGGGCTCCCACGTGGCCGAGTCCCGCCTGAAGCCGGGCAGACGCGGCATGTTCGCCGGAAAGGTCGGCGCCTTCGGCTCCCGCGCCACCCCGCGCTGGCAGCTGACGCATCCCGAGTTCGAGCTGTTCGACGAGAGCGAGACCAGCGCGGAGGAGTTCTCCACCGCGCCGGTGCCGATCTACCCGGCGGGCAAGGACCTCACTCCCTGGGCGATCAGGCGCGCGATCGGCATCGTGCTCGACACGCTCGGCCCGCTCGACGACCCGCTGCCCGCCGACCTGCGCGCCCGACACGGCCTGGCCGATCTCGGCGACGCGCTGGTGGCCATCCACCGGCCGAAGGACTTCGGTGAGGTGTACCGGGCGCGTGACCGGCTGAAGTTCGACGAGGCGTTCGTGCTCCAGGCCGTGCTGCTGCAGCGCAGGCAGGCCGCGACCGCGTGGCCGGCCAAGCCGCGTCCGCGCAGTTCCGGTGGCATACTCGACGACTTCGACGCCCGCCTGCCGTTCTCCCTGACCGAGGGCCAGGCCGCGGTGGGCGAGGAGGTCGCCGCCGACCTCGCCCTGCCCCACCCGATGCACCGCCTGCTCCAGGGCGAGGTCGGCGCGGGCAAGACGGTGGTGGCGCTGCGCGCGATGCTCCAGGTCGTCGACGCGGGCGGCCAGGCCGTCCTGCTCGCCCCCACCGAAGTACTGGCCCAGCAGCACCATCGCTCCATCACCGCGATGCTCGGCGACCTCGCCGCCGGCGGCATGTTCGGCGGCACCGCGGTCACCCTGCTCACCGGCTCGATGGGCGCGGCGGCCCGCCGCGCGGCCCTTCTCGACGCCGCCTGCGGTACGGCCGGCATCGTCGTCGGCACGCACGCCCTGCTCCAGGAGCACGTGCAGTTCGCCGACTTGGGCCTGGTCGTCGTCGACGAGCAGCACCGCTTCGGCGTCGAGCAGCGCGACGCCCTGCGCGAGAAGGCCGGCGGCGGCAGACCCCACGTCCTGGTGATGACCGCCACCCCGATCCCGCGCACGGTCGCCATGACCGTCTTCGGCGACCTGGAGGTCTCCACGCTGTCGCAGCTCCCGTCGGGCCGCGCCCCGATCACCACCCACGTGGTTCCGGCGGCCGAGAAGCCACACTTCCTCGAACGCACCTGGCAGCGCGTGCGGGAGGAGGTCGGCCTGGGCCGCCAGGCGTACATCGTCTGCCCGCGCATCGGTGACCTGGAGGGCGACGAGGGCGACCTGGAGTCGGTGACGTCGTCCGACGAGGACCGGCGGCCACCGCTGGCGGTCCTGGAGGTGGCCGAGATGCTGGCCGGGGGCCCGCTGCACGGCCTGCGCCTGGAGGTGCTGCACGGAAAGCTGCCGCCGGAGGAGAAGGACGCGGTCATGCGCGCCTTCACCCGAGGCGAGGTCGACGTGCTGGTGGCCACGACGGTCATCGAAGTGGGCGTGGACGTGCCCAACTCCTCCGTCATGATCATCATGGACGCCGACCGGTTCGGCGTCTCCCAGCTCCACCAGCTCCGCGGCCGGGTCGGCAGAGGAGGTCTGCCCGGCCTGTGCCTCCTGGTGTCCGAGTTCCCCGAGGGCACCCCGGCCAGGGCCCGCCTGGACGCGGTCGCCTCGACCCTGGACGGCTTCGAACTGTCCCGCGTCGACCTGGAACAACGCCGTGAGGGCGACGTCCTGGGCGCGGCTCAGTCCGGAAAGCGCTCTTCGCTGAAGATGCTGCAGTTGCTACGCGACGAGGACGTCATCGAAACCGCCCGAGCCGAGGCGGCCGCCTTCCTGGAAAAGGACCCCGCCCTGACCTCCCACGAGGGCCTACGAGCCGAAATAGCCCGCCTCCTGGCCGACGAAAAAGCCACCTACCTCGAAAAGACCTAACCCCACCCAGCACCCGGACATCACCCCACAGCCCTGGACCACCCCGACCCCGGGCGCGGGCCACAGAAGCCCCGCCACCGGGTCCCCGACAGCCAGGGGCGCTCGGGTGCCGGGTCGCCCGGTGCGGGGCCGTGGTGCGGGACTCGGGGCGCGCGGCGGGACACCACCGAGGTTTGTGGCGCCGGGCGGTGGGGTGGTGTGCGGTGGGGCTCGGCGCCCTTGGCAGGTGGCCGGGGTGGGGCACGGTGGCCGGGTCACGTATCGCCGTTGCGGCGGGGACCACGTGCGACGTGAGAAGCGATCACCACGATCGGCGGACACCCACGACGGCGGGTGGCGGTAACCCGGCTTGCCGTAACGGCGAAAGGGCGTGAAAGAAAACCTGCAGAAAGGGAAACAAGGCCCAGCGGCGGGGACGGCCTCCCCCCGAATGCCGTCCCCGGCTGGGCCCACCCTCGGGTCAGGTGCCGAGGGATCCGGCGTGCGGAAGGGCTCACGATCACGCCGGTCGGCCTCCATTTGGGTCACCTCGAAGGCCGCAGTCATCATCATGCGGGCCCGCCCGCCCCAAGGGAACGACCCTTGCGCAGTCGAGGCCGACACTTGTCCACTCTTGACCTGCGGTGACATGGGGGACAATGGCCCTCATGACTCGGATCATCGCGGGGAGCGCGGGTGGGCGTCGGCTGGCGGTTCCGCCGGGGCGCGGGACGCGACCTACCAGCGACAGGGCAAGGGAAGGGATCTTCTCTACCCTCGGTTCACTTCACTGGCTGGACGGGGCGCGGGTGATGGATCTGTTCGCGGGTTCCGGGGCGGTCGGGCTGGAGGCTTTGTCACGCGGGGCCGTCCACGCGCTGCTGGTGGAGTCGGACGCGAAGGCGGCTCGGACGATCAGGGCGAACGCCGCGGCGCTCGGGCTGGACGGCGCTCTGGTGGTGCACGACCGGGTGGAGCGGGTGCTGGCCAAGCCGGGGGAGGAGCCTTATGACGTGGTGTTCGCGGATCCGCCCTATGCGGTCGCCGATGACGAGGTTCTGGAGGTTCTGGCCCGGCTCAGGGACAACGGCTGGCTCGCGGAGGACGCCCTGATCGCGGTTGAACGCGAGAGCAGGGGAAATGCCCTGGTATGGCCGGAAGGCTACGTTGAGGAGAGGGTCCGTCGATATGGCGAAGCGTCCGTTTGGTACGGTCGCGCCGCCAGGGACCCGTAAGCCTGGGAGGGCATCTTGCGGCGCGTTGTCTGCCCGGGGTCGTTCGACCCCATCACCAACGGTCATCTCGACATCATCGGCCGGTCCGCCCGGCTCTACGACGAGGTGACCGTCGCGGTGCTCATCAACATCGAGAAGAGCAGCCTGTTCACGGTCGACGAGCGAATCGACGTCCTGCAGACCGTGACCAAGGAGTATCCGAACGTCAAGGTGCGGAAGTTTCACGGCCTGCTGGTCGACTTCTGCAAGGAGAACGACATCCCCGCGATCGTCAAGGGCATCCGGGTGGTCAGCGACTTCGACTACGAGCTGCAGATGGCGCAGCTCAACTATCGCCTGTCCGGGGTCGAGACGCTGTTCATGCCGACCAACCCCGAGTACTCTTTCCTCTCGTCCAGCAGGGTCAAGGAGATCGCCCGCTACGGCGGGGACGTGTCCGGCCTGGTCCCGGATCTGGTGCACAAGCTGCTCATCGAGCGGCTCAGGGGCTGACCAGGGCCTGGTATTCTTTCTATTCGGCCTTGTACGACGGCGATCGTTTCGCCATGCCTAGCGAGAGCAAGGATGACTCAGCACCTCGACCCCCGCTCCCCATGGGTGATCTCCACCCACGACCTGGGCAAGCGACCGGGCACGATGCTGGAGCGCCGGCTCTCGCTTCCGGCACCGGCGGATCTCGGCGTCGACATGATCGGTGTCCCCAAGGACGCCGAAGTCGAGCTGGATCTCCGGTTCGAAGCAGTGATGGAAGGCGTGCTCGTCAGTGGCACGGCGCGGGCCCCGCTGGCCGGGGAATGCGCCCGCTGTCTCGACCCGATCTCCTCGGGCATCGAGGTGGCGCTGCAGGAGCTGTTCTTCTACTCCGACGAGGACGCCTCGGAGGAGGATTCGCTGCTCGACGGTGAGCTGCTCGACCTCGAGCCGACGTTCCGCGACGCGGCGGTGCTCGCACTGCCGTTGAGCCCCATGTGCGGTGACGACTGCCAGGGACTCTGCGTGGAGTGCGGGGTCAGGCTGGCCGACGCCGGCCCGGACCACCGGCACGAGAAGATCGACGTCCGCTGGGCGTCGTTGCAAGGTCTGGTTACCGAGAACGATAACGATCAGGAGAAGTGACGTGGCCGTCCCGAAGCGAAAGATGTCGCGGAGCAACACCCGCGCCCGTCGCTCCCAGTGGAAGACGACTGCTGTCGCGCTGGTGAGCTGCCCGCAGTGCCGTTCGCCGAAGCAGCCGCACATCGCCTGCCCGAGCTGCGGTACGTACAACCGCCGTCAGGTCATCGAGCCGTCTGCCTGATTCGCAGAGTTGACGTGATGCCGACCGGGTGCAATTGTGCCCCGGTCGGCGTTAACGTCTGAGATGCGTGCGGTGGCGGTTCGCCCGCGGCCGTGGTGGACGCCGGGACACCATCCCCGACGCCCACCACGTTTTCGGGCATCTTCCACAGCCATCGCGCCATGTGAAGGTGTCCGAGGAGGAAACACGTGGGCGCAGGTCCTAAGCCGGTGGCCGTGGAGGTCGCCAGAGACGAACTGGAACGAGTCCTTTCCGCGCGACTCGCTTCCGACATCCTTGAGCGGGCGCTGACGCACCGCTCCTACGCGTACGAGAACGGCGGCCTGCCCACCAACGAGCGCCTGGAGTTCCTGGGCGACTCGGTGCTGGGCCTGGTCGTCACCGATACGCTCTACCGCAACCACCCCGATCTGCCCGAGGGCCAGCTGGCCAAGCTGCGGGCCGCGGTGGTCAACATGCGCGCGCTGGCCGACGTGGCCAGGTCCCTGGGCCTGGGCCGCTTCCTTCGCCTCGGCAGGGGCGAGGAGGGCACCGGCGGGCGCGACAAGTCGTCCATCCTGGCCGACACGCTGGAGGCGCTGATCGGCGCGATCTACGTGGACAAGGGCCTGGAAGAGGCCTTCCGCGTCGTGCACGTGCTGTTCGATCCGCTGATCGTGCGCTCGGCCTCGCTGGGCGCCGGCCTCGACTGGAAGACCTCGTTGCAGGAGCTGACCGCCTCGGAGGCACTCGGCGTGCCCGAGTACCACGTCGAGGAGAGCGGCCCCGACCACGCCAAGTCGTTCACCGCGGTGGTGCGCGTGGGCGGCGAGTCCTACGGCTCGGGCACCGGCCGGAGCAAGAAGGAGGCCGAGCAGCAGGCGGCCGAGGCGGCCTGGACCCGCATCAGGGCGCGTCGCGAGCAGCGCGAGAGTCAGCCGGCCGGTTAGGGATGCCAGAACTGCCCGAGGTCGAGGTCGTCCGCCGCGGCCTCGCGGAATGGGTCACCGGGCGGGAGATCGCCGAGGCCGAGGTGTTGCATCCTCGCGCCGTCCGGCGGCACCTGCCCGGGGCCGACGAGTTCGCCTCGCGGCTGAAGGGCCGCACGATCGTCTCGGCCGAGCGCCGCGGCAAGTACCTGTGGCTGCCGCTCGGCCCCGGCGACGCGCTCATGGCCCACCTGGGGATGAGCGGCCAGCTGCTCGTGGTGCGGCCGGACTCGCCGCTGGAGAAGCATCTGCGCGTACGGCTGCGCTTCGCCGACGGCGGCCCTGACCTGCGCTTCGTCGACCAGCGCACGTTCGGGCACGTCATGGTCACGCCGATGGCCGGCGGAGTCCCCGAGCCGATCGCGCACATCGCGCCCGACCCGTTCGAGGACTCCTTCGCCGACGAGGTCTTCGCCCGCAAGCTGAAGGCGAAGAACACCGAGGTCAAGCGGGCGCTGCTCGACCAGTCGCTGATCAGCGGCGTCGGCAACATCTACGCCGACGAGGCGCTGTGGCTGGCCAAGCTCCATTGGGCCCGCTCGACCAGGACCCTCACCCAGCCGAAGATCACCGAGCTGCTCGCCGGGGTGCGCGCGGTCATGAGCTCCGCCCTGGCGCAGGGCGGGACGTCCTTCGACAGCCTCTACGTCAACGTCAACGGCGAGAGCGGCTACTTCGAGCGCTCCCTGGAGGCCTACGGCAGGCGCGACCTGCCCTGCTCGCGGTGCGGCACCCCGATCAGGCGTGACCCGTTCATGAACCGCTCGTCCTACTCCTGCCCGACGTGCCAGCGAAAGCCGCGCTGAGCACGGCCATCACCGCCGCGAACCACAGCACGGCCGACAGCGACACGCCGTCCACGATCCGCCCGCCGACCAGGGCGCCGGCGGCGATGGTGGCGTTGAACACCGACGACACCCAGGCCATACCGGACTCGCCGCCGCCCGCCTTGATCATCCAGAGCTGGCTGGTGACGGAGACGCCGCCGTAGGCCAGGCCCCACAGCACGACCAGCGCGAGCGGGCCGCCCGTCAGGGGCAGCGCCGCGGTGGCCATGGCGACGAGCAGGCTCAGCGTGATGATCACCTGCTTGGGCCGCGTGGCGGCGAGCGCCCCCGCGGCGAAGTTGCCGGCCACGCCGGCCAGGCCGTAGGCGAGGAGGGCGAGGCTGATGTTGGCGCCGCTCTGCTCCAGGAAGGGCCGGACATAGGTGTACGCGCCGAAGTGGCCGATCACGAGTACTCCGATGACGATGAGCACGGCCCGCATGCCGGGGTCGCGCCAGACGCCGCCCAGGCTCACGGTGCTCTCGGCGGGCAGCGGTGGCAGCAGGGCCAGGAGCGCCGCGGTGACGGCCAGGGCGAGTAGCGCCATCACCCCGAACGCCCAGCGCCAGCCGGCCATGGAGGCGATCAGCGTGCCCGTGGGGACGCCGAGCACGGAGGCCACGGAGACGCCACCCGCGACCATGGCGGTGGCCCGGCCCACGGAGCCCGGCGGCACCAGCCGTACGGCGAGGCTCGCGGCGAAGGCCCAGTAGCCGCCGATGCTCACGCCGGTCACCACCCGGGCCGCCATCATCACCGTGAAGTTGGGCGCGAGCGCCGCCACCAGGTTCGACAGCACCAGCAGCGCCATGAGCCCGGCCAGCAGCATGCGCCGGTCGAGCCCGCGCACGCTCATGGCCAGCACGGGCGCGGCCACCGCGGCGACCAGGCCGGGCGCCGACATGGTCAGCCCGGCGACGCCGGTGGATACTCCCATCGCGCCGCTGATCGGCGTCAGCAGCCCGATGGGCATCATCTCGCTGGTCACCACGATGAAAATGCCCACGGCTGTGGTGAAGATGGCGGGCCAATATGCCCGGGATGTGTCAATCGTCGTCATGGTCCAACCCTGTGAACGAGCGCACGCGGGAACAATGCCGAAGATCGAATCCTTGGTTTAGCTGGACTAAGGGGTGCCATGGAGTTCAGACAGCTGGAGACGTTCGTCGTGGTGAGCGAGGAGCTCCATTTCGCCAAGGCCGCCGAGCGGCTGTATCTGTCTCCCGGCCGGGTCAGCCAGATCGTCCGCTCGCTGGAGGACTCGATCGGCGCCCGGCTCTTCGAGCGGACGAGCCGCCGGGTCCGGCTGACCCCGCTGGGCGAGCGCTTCCTCGCCGACGTACGCCCCGCCTACGAGGGGCTGCACGGCGCGGTGAACCGCGCCAGATCGGCCGCCAGGAGCGTGTACGGCGTGCTGCGGGTCGGATTCCTCAGCACGCCGGGCGAGGCCGTCACCGGGGCGGTGCGCGCCTTCGAGCGCCGTTTCCCCGAGTGCGCGGTCGAACTGGTCGAGGTCCCGCTGTCCGATCCGTTCGGCAAGGTACGCGAGGGTGTGGTGGATCTCACGTTCACGCTGCTTCCGGTCGCCGAGCCCGATCTGGAGACGAGCGTGGCGCTGAACCGGGTGCCGTTGAAGCTGGCCCTGTCACCGGCGCATCCGCTGGCCGGACGCGTGTCCATCGACGCCGAGGAACTGGCCGGCGTGCCGCTGGTCGGGGTGGAGGGCCCGGCGCCCCAGCGCTGGAGGGAGCTGACGGCCCCGGTGACGACGCCCAGCGGCCTGCCCATCCCGTCGGCCGGAGCGGTTTCCACGAGCCAGGAGGGCCTGACCGAGGTCGCGCTGAACCGCGGAAGCATGTTGTTCTGCACCCCGACGGCGGCCTATCTGGGACGCGACGACGTCACGTTCGTGCCGGTCACGGGCCTGCCGGATTCGGTGCTCGGCCTCGTGTGGCAGCGTACGAGGCGCACGGCGGCGGTGACCGCGTTCGCCGAGGTGGCTGCCGACCGAAATGCCGGAGAAGTGGCAGTAAATCTACAGAGAGTGACCGGATGAATGGGCGATGACACGCGGCTGACGGCCTGGGTAAGGGGTCGTGTCCAGGGTGTCGGCTTCCGCTGGTGGACCCGTGCGCGGGCGCTTGAGCTGGGGCTGGCCGGGTGGGCGCGCAACATGGACGACGGCCGGGTGGAGGTCGTCGCGGAGGGGTCCAGGGAGTCCTGCGTCAAGCTGCTTGAGCTGCTGCGAGGTTGCGACACGCCGGGCAAGGTGACGGGAGTAGTGGAACGGTGGAGCGAACCCCGAGGTAGTTTGGTTGGGTTTATGGAGAGGTAGACCCTTTCGTTAAACCCCCCAAATAGGGTATATTTGTATGTCGGGAGTGCCCATCGGTGCGTCTCTGCGGTGCGTTCGACTTGACCGCCCACACTGCCGGTGCGACTCTTGTTAGGTACCACGCGCACCCCTCCCGCGGAATAGAAGTGCGCGAACCAGTCTGGTCACTCAGCGTGGAGGACCCTTAACCATGGCGAAGGCTCTACTAGGCCACGTCGGCGGTCCTGACCCTCGGATGGTCTCGGAGATGCGCCGCCTGCAACAGCGTATTCGGGATCTGGAGGCAGAACTCATCCGGCTCCAGGCCCAGAATGACGCTCTTGCGGCGCAGACCCGTGATGAGGCACGGGGCCGTATGCAGGAGCGCGAGCCGGCACTCACCTGAGTGGTCGGACCGCTACATCCAGGGACGTCTCGGAGAGGCGTCCCTTGCTATTTGTCCACCTTTCTGAAGATGTTCACGTTGGTGGTCCGCGAGTGTGCAGACACGCGCGGATAACCGCCCTCACCCGCCTTGCCGTATCGCAGACTGGTTCTTAGCACGAGCCCAAGGGCAGAGACCAGTAGGCTTTCCGGAACGCGGTCGACGGGAGGGGGTCATCAGGTGTACCTGAAGACCCTCACCCTGCGTGGGTTCAAGTCGTTCGCCTCGGCCACCGCACTGCGTTTCGAACCGGGGATCACCTGTGTCGTCGGGCCCAACGGGTCCGGCAAGTCCAACGTCGTCGACGCCCTCGCCTGGGTCATGGGCGAGCACAGCGCCAAGTCGCTGCGCGGCGGCAAGATGGAGGACGTGATCTTCGCCGGCACGTCCAGCCGGCCGCCACTCGGCCGGGCCGAGGTCACGCTGACGATCGACAACTCCGACGGCGCGCTGCCGATCGACTACACCGAGGTGACGATCAGCCGCCTGATGTTCAGGAGCGGCCAGTCCGAGTACGCCATCAACGGCGACACGTGCCGCCTGCTCGACATCCAGGAGCTGCTGTCCGACTCGGGCATCGGCAGGGAGATGCACGTCATCGTCGGCCAGGGGCAGCTCGACGCCGTGCTCCACGCGGGCCCCGAGGACCGCCGCGCCTTCATCGAAGAGGCCGCGGGCGTGCTCAAGCACCGCAAGCGCAAGGAAAAGGCGCTGCGCAAGCTCGACGCGATGCAGGCCAACCTCACCCGGGTCCAGGACCTCGCCACCGAACTGCGCCGCCAGCTCAAGCCGCTGGGCCGCCAGGCCGAGATCGCCCGCAAGGCCGCCGTCATCCAGGCCGACCTGCGTGACGCCCGGCTGCGGCTGCTGGCCGACGACGTCGGCATCCTGCGCGACACGCTGCGCAGGGAGGCGGCCGACGAGGCGGCGATCCAGGCCCGCCGTACCCAGGTCGAGACCGAGCTGGCGCAGGGCCAGGAGCGCGAGGCCGCCCTGGAGGAGGCCGAGGCGCAGGCCCAGCCGCGGCTGTCGGCCGCGCAGGAGACCTTCTTCCGGCTGTCCTCGCTGCGCGAGCGCACCTCGGGCCTGGAGCAGCTCGCTGCGGAACGTCACCGCCACGCCGTCGACGCCGCCGCCATCGAACGGCGCGGCCGCGACCCCGAGGAGCTCGAACGCGAGGCCGCCGAGGCACGCGAGCAGGAGCTCATTCTCAACGCCGAGCTGGAGCACGCCCAGGAGCTGCTGGAGGAGGCCGTCCAGCGCCGGGCCGAGGCCGAGGCCGAGCTGAGCGGCGAGGAGCAGCGGCTGGCCATGGCCGCCCGCGCCCAGGCCGACCGCCGCGAGGGCCTGGCCAGGCTGCGCGGCAAGGTCGACTCGGCGCGCAGCCGCGCCCGCGCCGCCGACGAGGAGATCGGCCGCCTGGCCCAGGGCGTCTTCGACGCCGCCGAACGCGAGCGCGCCGGCCGGATGGAGCTTGAGGAGCAGCAGCGCGCCGAGCCCGCCGCCGACCCGGCGCTCGCCGAGGAGCTGGACACCGCGCAGGCGCTGGTCGAGGAGGCCAAGGCGGTCGCCGACGAGGCTCGCGCCGCCGCGGAGGAGTCCAGGTCGGGGCTCGACGTCCCGCGCGCGGCCCTGCAGGCCGCGAAATCCGCCGTGGGTACGGCCCGCACCGCCGACCAGCAGGCCCAGCGCGCGGTGGCCGGCCTCCAGGCCCGGCGCGAAGCCCTCGAACTCGGCCTGAGCAAGGGCGCCGACGGCGGCGCCGCGCTGCTGGAGGCCGACCTGGCGGGAGTCCTGGGCCCGCTGGCCACCGAGCTGACCGTGGCGCCCGGCGCCGAACTGGCCGTCGCCGCCGTTCTGGGCCCGGTGGCCGAGGCGATCGCGGTGAAGTCGCTCGACACGGCGGTGGAGGCCTTCGAGCTCCTGCGCGCCGGTGACGGCGGCCACGCGACCATCCTGATCGCGGGCGAGGGCCGCGCCGGGTCCCGGCCCGCCCTCGACGCACGGGGTGTCTGGGCCGCCGATCTGGTGACCGTTCCCGACCACCTCAGAGCCGCCGTCGACCACGTGCTGACCGGCGTCGTCGTGGTCGACGACCTGCCCGGGGCGAAGGAGCTGGTCGAGCGGCGGCCCGAGCTCAGGGCCGTGACCAGGCAGGGCGACCTGGTGGGAGTCCACCTGGCGGGCGGCGGCGCGGTGGGCGGTTCGTCCGTCCTGCAGATGCGCTCCGCCCTCGACCAGGCCACCGCCGACCTCGACGCCGCCCAGATCACCGCCGAGCGCGGCGCCGCGGGCTTCGAGGCCGCCGTCGAGGCAGAGCACGAGGCCCAGGCCCAGCTCGAAGCCGCCCAGGCCCGCCTCACCGAGGCCCAGACCGCCGTCAGCACCGCCCAGTCCGGCCTCAGCGCCGCCCAGGGCACGCTCGACCAGGTCAGGGGCAGGCAGCGTGAGGCCGACCAGCGCAACGCCGCCGCCGCCAAGCGCCTGGCCCAGCTGGAGGCCGCCGCCCAGGCCGCCGCCGCCGAGGCCGCCCGCCTGGCCCGGAGCGTGACCACCGCCGAGGAGGCGCGGGCCGAGGCGCTGGAAGAGGTGGCCGAGCTGGAGATCCGGCTGGCCGAGGCGGAGTACGCGAGCGAGCTGGAGTCCGAGCCCACCACCGACACCCGCGACGAACTGGCCGAGGCCACCAACCTGGCCAGGCAGCGCGAGATGGAGACCCGCCTGCAGGTCCGCACCGCGGAGGAGCGGGTCAAGGGCATCGAGGGCAGGGCCGACGGCCTGGTGCGGGCCGCGGAGCGCGAGCGTCAGGAGCGGGCCCAGGCCGCCGCGCAGCGGGCCAGGCGCCGCAGGCAGGCCGTCGTGGCAGAGGCCGTGGCCAAGGGCGCCAAGCGGGTGCTCGGGGCGCTGGCCGGCTCGATCGAGCGGGCCTCGCGCGAACGCGACGAGGCGGACCTGGCCAGGGTGGCGATCGACGCGGAGCTGAAGCAGGTACGCCTGCGCGTACGCGAGCTGTCGCAGGAGCTCGACAAGCTGGTCAACCGGGTGCACGGCAGCGAGGTGGCCCGAACCGAGCAGCGGCTCCGGCTGGAGCAGATGGAGCAGCGGGCGCTCGACGAGTTCGGCGTGGAGGCCGAGTCGCTGATCTCCGAGTACGGCCCGGCCGTTCCGGTCCCCGGGGACCCGCCCATGCCGTACGTCCGGGAGGAGCAGGAGAAGCGCGCCCGGATCGCCGAGAAGCAGATGAACCAGCTCGGCAAGGTCAACCCGCTGGCGCTGGAGGAGTTCGCGGCGCTGGAGGAGCGTCACGCCTTCCTCAACAGCCAGCTCGAAGACCTCAGGAAGACCAGGCGTGAGCTGATGACCGTCGTCCAGGAGGTCGACAACCGGGTCGAGGCGATGTTCTCCTCCGCCTACGAGGACGTGGCCCGCGAGTTCGAGCAGATCTTCACGAGGGTGTTCCCGGGCGGCGACGGACGGCTCGTGCTCACCGACCCCGCCGACATGCTGACGACCGGCATCGAGGTCGAGGCCAGGCCGCCGGGCAAGAAGGTCAAGCGGCTGTCGCTGCTGTCGGGCGGTGAGCGGTCGCTGACGGCGGTGGCGTTCCTGATCTCCATCTTCAAGGCGCGGCCGTCGCCGTTCTATGTGATGGACGAGGTCGAGGCGGCGCTCGACGACACCAACACGCAGCGGCTGCTGACGCTTTTCGAGGAATTGCGGCAGAGTTCACAGCTGATCGTCATCACGCACAACAAGCGCACGATGGAGATCGCCGACGCTCTGTACGGCGTGTCCATGCGCGGTGACGGCGTCACCCAGGTCGTCAGCCAGCGCCTGCGGGAGCGCGAACCGGCCTGACGCGCACGCTCCCCGGGCGCGAGCATGCGGGCTGATCTGGAAAACTGACTTGTTGTGGATGGTTACCTGGGCATCATCGTGATCGTGGTCGTCGTCGCCCTGCTGGCGGCCGGCGGCCTCTTCCTGCTGTTCAGGCCGGGTGGCAAGGGTGCGCCGCCGGTCGAGCCGCCGGCGACGATCCCGCTTCCCGACGAGAAGGAGAAGCGGCCCGCAGGGGGTGGTGAGGAGTCCGAGGGCGCCACCACCACCGTTCCGCCGCCCGCTCCCGCTGTCGAGGTCAAGCCCCAGCCCGAGGTCGAGGTGCCGCCGCCGTCGGCCGGCCGCATGGTGCGGCTGCGCTCGCGGCTGGCCCGCTCGCAGAGCGCGTTCGGCCGCGGCCTGCTGGAGCTGCTGTCGCGCGACCGTCTCGACGACGAGGTGTGGGACGAGATCGAGGAGAGCCTGATCACCGCCGACGTCGGCGTCGCGCCGACGCAGGTGATGGTCGAGGAGCTGAAGACCAAGGTCAAGGTGCTCGGCAGCCGGACGCCGAACGAGGTGCGCGGTCTGCTGCGCGAGCAGTTGCTGGCGCAGGTCAACCCCGACCTGGACCGCACGCTGCACATCGCCAAGCACGGCGAACGGCCCGCGGTGGTGCTCGTGGTCGGCGTCAACGGCACCGGCAAGACCACCACCACCGGCAAGCTGGCCCGCTCGCTGGTGGGCGACGGCAAGAAGGTCGTGCTCGGCGCCGCCGACACCTTCCGCGCCGCCGCCGCCGACCAGTTGCAGACCTGGGGCGACCGGGTGGGCGCCGAGGTCGTGCGCGGCCCGGAGGGCGGCGACCCGGCGTCGGTCGCCTTCGACGCGACGGCCAAGGGCATGGCGGAGAAGGCGGACGTCGTGATCGTCGACACCGCGGGCCGCCTGCACACCAAGACCGGCCTCATGGACGAGCTGGGCAAGGTCAAGCGCGTCATCGAGAAGAAGGCCACGGTCGACGAGGTCCTGCTCGTGCTCGACGCCACGACCGGCCAGAACGGCATGCGGCAGGCCCAGGTGTTCGCCGAGGTGGTCAACATCACGGGCATCGCGCTGACCAAGCTCGACGGCACGGCCAAGGGCGGCATCGTGATCTCGGTGCAGCGTGAGCTGGGCGTGCCGGTCAAGCTGGTGGGTCTGGGCGAGGGGGCGGACGACCTGGCGCCGTTCGATCCGGAGGTCTTCGTCGACGCGATCTTGGGTGACGACTGAGGCTTTTGGTGGGTTTTCGGACGCTCCATGGGGTTCCGTGGAGCGTCTCCTTATTTGGTGGGTAATGACCCTTACCCCGCAGGTCTTGATCTCCGACTCGGGCGTGTGTTCACATGAGTCGGTCACCTAGAGATCGCGGCCGTATTCGGAACGTTCGCGTCATGAGGTGTGTGCGGAGTGGAAGGGCAAGAATGAAAAAGGTCGTGGTCCACAAGCCGGGAACAGTCAAGCCTGCAGGCGTCGACGCGCCGCGGCACAAGAACTGATCTCAAAGGGGCGGTCCGTCTCCTCCCGGGAGATGCGGGCCGCCCTTCGGCTTGGAAAAGGACCTGGTGAACCTTCCGACCATCGACGCCGACCGGCGTCCCCTCGGCCCCTACACGTTCGGTGCGGCGCTCCTGGACGCCCTCGTGCCCGCGGCGCTCGCGTACGGGCCGGAGCTGGTGGCCGCCCACGACATCGAGATCATGGCCGCCGCGCCGCACCTCGCGCCGCGGGTGCCGCGCAGCAGGGGGTCCCTGGCCGACGGCCTGCCCCGCGAGCAGCGCATCCTGATCCCGGGCGCGGGACGTACGCTGCGGCTGGCCAACGGGCTGGCCGAGTTCGTCCGTGACCACCTGGCCAGGACCGGGCCGCTGGCCGTCGCCGTGGCGAACCTGGACGCGGCCGACCCGACGGACGTCCAGCTCGTCGAGGTGCTGCGGCGGCGCGTACCCGAGCTGGTGATCACCGAGGTGGACGGCCGGCCCGGCGGCGGGCCGTTGGCCACCGACTACGACCGCTTCCGCGACGAGGGCTTCCACCACGCCATGGCCGAGGCCGGGCAGGCCGAGCTGGAGCTGCTCACCCACGACGACGACCCCGAACGCTGGTGGACGCTGCTGCACCGCACCACCGCCGCGCTGGAGGCGATCGGCCACGAGCCCGCCGCCAGGGAGCTGTACGAGCGGGCCAGGCGCGTCGCCACCGAGCCCGGCCACCGCGCCACCGTGGCCTGCTCGATCGCGATGCTGTTCGTCCGCCACCACGACCCTCGCCTGCGCGACCCCGAGGAGGCGCTGGCGTGGATCAACGAGGCGATCACCATCACCTCGCTGCTGCCCGACCGCCGCGAGCGCGCCTTCCACCTCGGCTTCGACCTCAACGGCAAAGCCCTCATCGAGGTACGCCGGGGCCACCCGGCCGCCGCCCTGAGCCTGGTCGAGCAGGCCATCGAGCTGGCCGACCGCGACCTGCCGCCGGACCGGCACCCGATCCACCGGCTGGTGCTGCGGGCCAACCGCGGCCAGCTCCTCGGCGTGCTGGGCCGTACCGGGGAGGCGCTGGCCGACTACGCCGCCGCGATCGCCGCCGACCCCGGCTACCCCGACTACTACCTCGACCGCGGGACACTCCTCCACAAGCTGGGGCGTCTCGACGAGGCGGTCGCCGACTACGAGAGCGCGATGCGGGTCAGCCCGCCCTTTCCCGAGCCCTACTACAACCGCGCCGAGGTCCGCTACGCGCGCGGCGACCTGGCCGGAGCGCTGGCCGATCTCGACTACGCGCTGGAGCTCGATCCGGGTTTCGCGCCCGGCTACGTCAACCGGGCCGGGCTGCGTGCCGCCCTGGGCGATCAGGGCGGGGCGCGGGCCGACGTGGAGGCGGGGCTGCGGCTGACGCCGCGGGAGCCGTACCTGCTGTGTGTGCTGGGGCAGGTCGAGCAGGGGGCGGGCCGGCGGGCGGCGGCCAGGGCGGCCTACGACGGCGCGCTGGCGCTGGACGGCGGGCTGGCGGCGGCGTGGGCGGGGCGCGGCGGGCTGGCGTTCGAGGAGGGCGCGCACGAGGCGGCGGTCGCGGACCTGACCCGCGCGCTGGAGCTGGGGGAACGCGCGGATCTGCTGTTCAACCGGGCGCTGGCGCTGCGCGCGGCGGGACGGGAACGGGAGGCGCGGGCGGACCTGGAGAGGGCGGCGCGGCTGGATCCGGACGACCCGGACGTCCGGCGCGAGCTCGCCCGATAGCGATGCGAGCCGTCAGCGATGAGAGTCGATGGCGATGAGAGTCGATGGCGATGAGAGTCGATGGCGATGAGAGTCGTCAGCGATGAGAGCCGTTACCGAGGCGAGCTGTAAGCGGTGAGCCGTTGGCGGTGCGGGCCGTTAGCGGTGTGAGCCGATGGGCACGACCAGCGGGGTGCCGGCGACAGGGTCGGTGATGACCTTGGAGTCCAGGTCGAAGACCTCCCGGATGAGCTCCTCGGTCAGCACCTCGTGCGGGGTGCCCGCCGCCACGACGCTGCCGTCGCGCATCGCCACCAGCCGGTCGGCGTAGCGGGCGGCCAGGTTGAGGTCGTGCAGGACCATCACGATGGTACGGCCCGCCTGCGCGTGCAGATCGCGCACCAGCTCCAGCACCTCCACCTGATGGGCCAGATCGAGGAAGGTCGTCGGCTCGTCCAGCAACAGCAGGTCGGTGCCCTGGGCCAGCGCCATGGAGATCCACGCCCGCTGCCGCTGCCCGCCGGACAGCTCGTCCAGCGGCCGCTCGGCGAGGTCGGACAGGCCGGTCATGTTCAGCGCGACGCCCACGGCCTTCTCGTCGTCGGAGGACCATTGGCGGTACCAGGTCTGGTGCGGGTGGCGTCCCCTGGCCACGAGGTCGGCGACGGTGAGCCCTTCGGGGGCCGAGGGCGACTGGGGCAGCACGGTGAGGATCCGGGCCACCTCCTTGGTGGCGATCGTGGAGATCTTCTTGCCGTCCAGCAGCACCTCGCCGCCCGACGGCTTGAGCAGGCGGCCGAGGGCGCGCAGCAAGGTGGACTTGCCGCAACCGTTGGGACCGATGATCGTGGTCACGGTTCCGGCCTCGACCCCGAGGTCGAGCCCGTCCACGATGACGCGGTCGCCGTACCCGAGCTTGACGTCTACGGCCTGCAGTCTCATGTGCGCCCCTTACGGATGCGGATCAGAAGGTAGATCAGATACGGTGCGCCGAGCACGGCCGTGACGACACCGACCGGCAGTTCGATGGGGGAGAAGGCGGTGCGGGCGAGCAGGTCGGCGCCGGCGGTGAGCACGGCGCCGACGATCGCCGACGACAGCAGCGGCGGGTGGGCCGAGCGGATCAGCCGCAGCGCGATCTGCGGCGAGGCCAGCGCGACGAAGGCCACGGGGCCGGCCGAGGCGGTGGCCACGGCCGCCAGCAGCACCGCGGCCAGGATCATCAGGGCCCTGGACAGGTTCATGCGCACGCCGAGCGCGGTGACGGTGTCGTCGGAGAAGCGCAGGGCGTTGAGCGAGCGGGTGCCGAGCAGGGTCAGCGGGATCAGTACGGCCAGCGCCAGCGCGACCGGGATCACGTGCTCCCAGCCGCGGCCGTTGAGCGAGCCGCTGATCCACACCATCGCCTGGGCGGTGTCGTTGACGTCGCCGATGGTCATCAGCCAGTACTTGACGTTGGTGAAGACCGCGGCCACGCCGATGCCGACCAGGACGAGGCGGTAGCCGTCGAGGCCGCGCCGCCAGGCCAGGCCGTAGACGATCACGGCGCCGAGCAGGCCGCCCAGCAGGGCGAGCACCGGCATGCCCACGCTGGACAGCAGCCCGCTGACCCCGCCGTGAACGCCGCCGCTGACCACCACTCCGGCGACCACGGTGACCGAGGCGCCGGTGGTGACGCCGAGGATCTCGGGGCTGGCCAGCGGGTTGCGGGCGATCGACTGGATGATCGCGCCGGACAGGGCCAGCGCCGCGCCGACCAGCGCGCCGGTCAGCGCCCTGGGCAGGCGCAGTTCCATGATGACGAAGTGGGCGGGGCTGGAGGCGTCGAAGGTGTCCCTGAACACCTCCTGCACGGTCATGGGCAGGTCGCCGATGCGCATGTTCAGCGCCATCAGCAGCACCAGGAGGACCAGGCCGCCGAACGTGACGGCGACGCCGCGCAGCCGTACCTGCCAGGACAGGCCCGCGAGTCTCAGCGCGTAGGAGGTCACAGCCGCACCGGCTTCCTGCGGCGGACCAGCGCCACGAAGAAGGGCGCGCCGAGCAGCGCGAGCACCACGCCGACCTCGAGCTCGCCTGGCGGTGCCACGACGCGGCCGATCACGTCGCCGAGCAGCAGGAGCGCGGCGCCGATCAGCCCGGAGTACGGCAGCAGCCACCGATGGTCGGTCCCCGACACGCGGCGGGCCAGGTGCGGCACGATCAGGCCGATGAACGACAGCGAGCCGCACGCGGCGACGGCGGCGCCGGTCAGCAGCGTGACCGAGGCGACGCCGACGGCCCGGGTGAGGGCGATGTTCTGGCCGAGGCTGCGGGCCACGTCCTCGCCGAGTGACAGGGCGTTGAGGCCGGAGGCGTTGATCAGGGCCAGGAGCAGCCCGGCCGCGACGAACGGCAGCACCTGCCAGATCACCTCGGTGCCCCGGGCGGCGATGGAGCCGGACTGCCAGAAGCGGAAGACGTCCATGGCCTGCTCGTCGAGCAGGACCATCGCCGAGGTGAGCGCGTAGAGGAAGGCGCTGACGGCGGTGCCGGCCAGGGCCAGCGTGACCGGGGTGGGGCCGCCGCGCCCGCCGACCATGCCGAGGGCGAAGACGCCGACGCTGGCGACGAGCGCGCCGGCCAGGCCGAACCAGATGAAGCCGAGCAGGCTGGTGGTGCCGAGGAAGATGATCGAGGCGACCATGGCGAAGGCGGCGCCCTGGGTGACGCCGAGCAGGCCGGGGTCGGCGAGCGGGTTGCGGGTGTGGCCCTGCATGAGCGCCCCGGCGACGCCGAGCGCGATCCCGGCCAGGATGCCGAGGGCGGTGCGGGGCAGGCGCAGCGAGCGGATGATGATGTCGCTCTCGGTGCCGGTGGGCGAGGTCAGCGCGTGCCAGGCGTCGGTGGGCGGCACCGCCTTGGCGCCGATGGTAATGCTCAGGACGATCGCGAGCACGAGTACCCCCGTGAGCCCGATCAGCCAGGTCAGGCGGCGGTGACGGAGCTGGGGAAGCTTCACGGCGGTGGCTGCCACCATGCCTTCCTCCTACTCATTTGCCCGATCCTGGTGAAGTATGCCAGCTTAGGCAGGGCTAACCTAATTTAGGGTTGCCTTATTGGGAGAGGGACAACATGAGAGCGTTCCGTGCGGTCGCGGTAGCCGTACTCGCGATGGGACTGGCGGCGTGCGGTGGCCAGGCCGCTGCCCCCAAGGCCGCCGAGAGCGCGCAGGCGCCCTTCCGTGTCATCAAGCACGCCATGGGTGAGACGAAGATCCCCACGCAGCCGAAACGCGTGGTCGCCCTCGACCAGAGCTTCGTCGACGCGGTCCTCACGCTGCAGACGCCGGTCGTCGGCTACACGAACTACCGGGCGATCGAGGACAAGCTGCCCGACTACCTGGGCACCGTGGCGGCCGAGTACGGCAAGGAGGCCATCTCGGTCGGCACGCTGGAGCAGCCCAGCCTTGAGAAGATCATGGCGCTCAAGCCCGACCTGATCGTCTCGGCGAAGGTCCGGCACAAGGACCTGTACGACAAGCTCGTCAAGATCGCCCCGACCGTGTTCACCGAGACCACCGGCGCGATCTGGAAGGAGAACCTGCGCCTCATGGGCCAGTCGCTGGGCAAGGAGGCGCTGGCCGAGGAGACGCTGAAGAAGTTCGAGGAGCGCGCGGGCAAGATCGGTACGGCGGTCAAGGAGAAGGAGGGCAAGATGCCCACGATCTCCGTGGTGCGCTTCGCCGGCGAGCCCGAGGTCCGCTCCTACAACGAGAACTCCTACTCCGGCATCGTGCTGAAGGACGTGGGCTTCGCGCGTCCCGAGAGCCAGCCGAAGGACCCGAACCAGATCATGGTCCCGATCAGCCAGGAGCGCATCGCCGAGCTGGACGCCGACCACATCTTCGTCTCCACCTACGCCGACCCCACGGCCGAGGAGCCGAAGAAGAAGTTCCTGGCCAATCCGCTGTGGAACAAGCTCAAGGGAGCCAAGCACGACGTCGCCGACCTCGTCTGGATGAGCGCGGTCGGCGTCCAGGGCGCGCACGCGATGCTGGACGACGTGGCGAAGATCTTTTCAGTGGACCCCGTCAAGGCCTAGGAACGCGCGCAGGTCGTCGAGATGCGGCTGGATGTCCAGGCCCTGGGCCTCCAGCCAGGCGTCGTCGCCGTGGGTGCCGGCGTAGCGCTCGGCGCCGTCGCAGATCAGCGTCACCACGCTGCCCTGGTCGCCCTCGGCGCGCATCTCCTTGATGAGATCGACGCAGGCGGCGATGTTGGTGCCGGTGGAGGCGCCGACCGGACGGCCGGTGACCTCCCGGACCCACCGCATCCCGGCGACCGAGCGGGCGTCGGGCACCTGGATCATGCGGTCGATCACGTCCGGCTGGAACGACGGCTCCACCCTCGGACGGCCGATGCCCTCGATGCGCGAGCCGCTCGCGGTGGTCGTCCAGTCGCGTTCGGCCCAGGCCGGGTAGAAGGCCGAGCCCTCCGGGTCGGCGACGGCCAGGCGGGTGTGGTGGCGGCGGTAGCGGATGTAGCGGCCGATCGTGGCCGAGGTGCCGCCGGTGCCCGCGCCGACCACGATCCAGGTGGGCTCGGGATGCGGCTCCAGGGCGAGCTGGTCGAAGATCGACTCGGCGATGTTGTTGTTGCCGCGCCAGTCGGTGGCCCGCTCGGCGTAGGTGAACTGGTCCATGAAGTGGCCGCCGGTCTCGGCGGCCAGGCGGCGCGACTCCTCGTAGATCGCCGACGGCTGGTCGACCAGGTGGCACTTGCCGCCGTAGAACTCGATGAGGGCGATCTTCTCCGTGGAGGTGGCCGCCGGCATCACGGCGATGAACGGCAGGCCGATCAGGCGGGCGAAGTAGGCCTCGCTGACCGCGGTGGAGCCGCTGGAGGCCTCCACGATGGTAGTCCCGGGGCCGATCCAGCCGTTGGCGAGGCCGTACAGGAACAAAGAACGAGCGAGGCGGTGTTTGAGTGAACCCGTAGGGTGCACCGACTCGTCTTTCATATAGAGGTTTACGCCCCAGCGCGCGGGCAGCGGAAAGACATGGAGATGGGTGTCACTGCTGCGATTGGTATCGGCTTCGACTCTCCGGACGGCCTCGGCGACCCAATGCCGGGCGGCGGAGTCGTGGCGGTCGACGAAGTCCATGGTCCATACGCTATCTCATGTGACGCTGGCCACTTTATCTGCGGAAATGGGTGGATAGTGTTACGATAATGAGACTAGTCCGGCCGTGGACGTGACTACGCACGCCGCGAGCAGTAGGACTGTTCACCTCCCTGACCAGGCAGAACCGGTTAACGCGGCCCTTACGGGGGTTTTGCGAGCATGGAGCTGCTGTCTGGCGGCTCGTGCCGAGACGGGGGATAGCAAGGGGGAATGATTTGATCACGATGACCGAAGAGCAGCGTCAGGATTGGTTCGAGCGCGATGTCGTGCCCGTGACCTCGCAGCTGTTCGCCTCCGCGATGCGTCTCACGCGCAACACCGCCGACGCGGAGGACCTCGTCCAGGAGACCGTGGCCAAGGCGTACACGTCCTACCACCAGTTCCGCGAGGGCACCAACCTCAAGGCGTGGCTGCACCGCATCCTCACCAACAACTTCATCAACGACTACCGCAAGAAGCAGCGTTCGCCCAAGCTCTCGGCCGCTGAGGAGGTCGAGGACTGGCAGCTGCACGCGGCCGAGTCGCACAGCTCCACCGGCCTGAAGTCCGCCGAGACCGAGGCCCTGGAGCGGCTGCCCGACAGCTCCGTGATGAACGCGCTGCGCGCGCTGCCCGAGGACTTCCGCGTCGCCGTCTACCTGGCCGACGTCGAGGGCTTCGCCTACAAGGAGATCGCCGACCGGATGGGCACGCCCATCGGCACCGTGATGTCCCGGCTGCACCGCGGCCGCAAGCAGCTGCGCACCATGCTGGAGGAGTACGCGGTGGAGGAAGGCGCCGTGCGCCTACCCGCCCAGCGGGCCGCCTAGGCCCAGGTGGAGGCGGACCCGGAGCGTTCCGGCATCGTCCCGCATCTCCACCAGATCGCAGAGCTGACGACTGATCCAGAGCCCGTATCCCCGAGGGGATTCGGGCTCAGGTGGTATATAGCCCGGTAACGGGTCATCCAGGACGCCGCCCGGATCGGCGATCTCGCAGACCAGTTCCCTGCCCGTCACCCACATCCTGATCATGCCGTGGCCCGCGCCGTGCTCGACGCAGTTGGCCGCGATCTCCGAGACGCTGAGCACGAGCGAGGCGACCAGGTTGCGCTCCATCCCCGCCGCCCTGGCGTAGTCGGCCACGGCCTGCCTGAAGCGCTTGAGCTCGTGGGCGGTGAAGCCGACCGAGGTGACCTGGCCCGTGGGGTCGGGCAGCGGGTGGCGGTCGCCGTCCAGGATCAGGTCGTGGGGCTCGACGAAGGCCTCGCTGACGGCTTCGCCGTTCACTCCGGCCAGGAACGGGTGGGTGACGGCGCGGTAGTCGAGCGCGGCGGTGGGCGTGGTGCGCACGTCGTAGAGGCAGACGACGATCGCGGGCGCGGCGCCGAGCGCGGCGTTGAGCACCGATTCGTAGCGGATCCACTCGCGGATCTCCCGCTCGGTCCTGCCCTGCCAGCAGGGCTCGCCGACGATCAGCGTCGGGAGGTCTCTGGCGTACTCGTGGCAGGCGGCCAGCGTCCGCTGCGGATGCGCGTACCAGGAGGCGGCGATCCTTCTGTCGATCCGGCCGGCGTCGCGGCCCAGCGCGTCGGCCAAGAGCTGCAGCTTGCGCGAGCTGGTGACCGCGAGCACCCGGCGCCCCTCGTGGAGGGCGGCGCGCACGCGGGGCAGGACCAGATGGAGGAAGCTCTCATCGGAGTCGTAGGGCATCCCTATGTGCCGTAGCGACTCGTGATTGGCCTGTGCCCGCGCAGGGTGCACGGCCGAAACGTAGCAAGCGGCCGGTGGGCTACGCAACGGCTATGAGCGCGACCGCACCGAGCGCGCAGGCGACACCGGCCACCTGGATGGTGTGCAGCCGCTCGCCCAGCACGTATCTGGCCAGCAGGAGCGTGCTGGCCGGGTAGAGCGAGACCAGTACGGCGACCAGGCTGAGCATGCCTTCCTGCTTGGCCAGCAGGAACAGCACGTTGGCCGCCATGTCGAGCAGGCCCGCCAGCGCGATGATGCGCAGTGAGCCGCCGGTGGGCCTGAGTGAGCGCCGGGCGACGACGGCCAGCAGCACGACGAGCGTCACCGAGGAGATCCTGGCGCCGACCAGCGGCCACAGTCCGGTGCCGTCGGGGGACAGGTCGAGCAGGATGAAGAAGCCGCCGAAGCCCGCCCCGGCGGCCAGGGCGATCAGCACCGATCCGAGCGAGCCGCGCTTGCCCGCGGCCGGGTCCTGGCTGACCAGCATCACCGCGGCCAGCGCCAGGACGATGCCGATCAGGGCCTGCGGCGCCGGCCGCTCGCCGGTCGCCAGGCCGAACACCACCGGCAGGGTGGCGGAGGTGACCGCCGTGGTCGGCGCGACCACCGACATGGTCCCGGTGGCCAGCGCGCGGTAGAACAGCACCAGCCCGGCCGCGCCCGCGACGCCCGCGCCCATGCCCCACCACAGCGCCCTCTGGTCGAACAGTCCGGGCAGCAGCGGGAGCAGGGCGAGGATGAGGACCAGGCCGGCGACCTGTGAGAGTGCCACGACCGAGAGCACGCGCGATCGTCGCGTGGCCAGCCCGCCGCAGAAGTCGGCCGTGCCGTACACCACCGCGCAGACGGTCGCGAGGATCACCGCAGTCACGTCACACCCTCCAGTTCACTCAGTTGAACTATTAGTACAGTACATGGAGTTCCACAGACTACACATTTTGTTCACTAGACTGCACTGCATGGAAGATCCGGAGACGATCACGGCGGCCATCGCGAACAACGTGCGGGCGCAGCGGGCCCACCGGGGCCTGACGCTCGACGCGCTGGCCGCCCGCTCGGGCGTGAGCAGAGGCATGCTGGTCCAGGTCGAACAGGCCAGGACCAATCCCAGCGTCTCCACGCTCACCCGGATCGCCTCCGCGCTCGGCGTCACCGTGGCGCGCCTGGTCGAGGTGGCCGACGTCCCGGTCGTGCGGATCATCGACAAGTCCGACGTGGTCAACTTCGACATGGGCGCCTCGCGCGCCATGCTGCTGGTCGGCGCCGACGAGCCGCTGATCCTGGAGCTGTGGGACTGGCGGCTGGCCCCCGGCGAGCACCACGACGGCGACGCCCACCCGCCCGGCACCCGCGAGATGATCACCGTCCTGCGGGGCGAGCTGACCCTCACCGTGTACGGCAAGAGCCACCGCGTGGGCACGGACGACGCCGCCCTGTTCACCGCCGACCGGCCCCACCGCTATGCCAACGACGGCACGGAAGAGGTCAGGATGATCATGGTCGTGGCCGAGCCGCGAGTCGTTCACGACCAATAACGGCGAACACCTTCCGGATGACGGCCCGGAGTTCCATGATTACTCCGAGGGGCGGTGGGTCAACAGGAGGTATGCGTGAGTGAGGCCCGTGCTGCCACCGAGAAACTCCGTGGGGAACTGCAAAGTCTCGGTGTGACCACGGCATACGAAGTGGGCGACGACGCGACCCTGTCGGTGTGGATCGGGTTGGTCGTGCGATTCAGGGATGGTTTTTACCGCTGGCAGGAAGGAGCGGTGAAACGTCGGCATTTGGGTACGGATCCGGTTGGATGTGCCATAAGAGTGGCGCGTCGCTATGCGGAATTGCAGGCCGATGTCCCAGCCTGGTGGGAAGACCTGGCCAAGGAATTGCGGGGGGACTCGGCCGGCGATTACCCATAGCGCCCCCGACGCGATTCCGGGGGGAATATGCGCTGGTGGGGGTGGCCGTTGGCGCTGTTGCTGACGGCAGGGTGCGCGCACGTGCAACCGATGGCCGGGGTCGCGACGGTGCTGCCGATGCGGCCGCCGGACCCTGACCCCGTCGACCCGGGCGTTCTGGCGAGGCAGCTGACCTCCATGCAGCTCGACTGGCCGGGCAGACGCCGGATCGACTGCAAGAGGGCCAAGTGCGTCGCGCTGACCTTCGACGACGGGCCGGGCGACCATACCGCCCGGCTGCTCGGCATGCTGCGCAGGCACGCCGCCAAGGCGACCTTCTTCGTCGTCGGCCAGATGGTCGCCGCCGACAGGCAGGGCAACCTGCGCCGCATGGTCGACGATGGGCACGAACTCGGCAACCACTCCTGGAGCCACGAGCAGCTCACCACGCTGTCGGAGTCGGGGCTGCGCTATCAGCTCAAGCACACCCAGGACGTGGTCGAGCGGGAGACCGGGGTACGGATGACGCTCATGCGGCCGCCGTACGGGTCGACCGACGCCTCGGTGGCCGCCGCGACCCGGCGCGAGGGGCTGGCCCAGATCCTCTGGAACGTCGACACGCTCGACTGGCGCGATCGCAACGCCTCGATCGTGTCCAGGCGCGCCGTCCAGGCGAAACCCGGATCGATCATCCTCATGCACGACATCCACCGCACGACGGTCGACGCCATTCCCAAGATCCTCGACGTGTTCGCGGGCAAGGGCTACGCGTTCGTCACCGTGTCCGAGCTGTACGGCAAGCCGCCGGCACCAGGCAGGAAGTACACCGAACGATGATCGACGACATCATCAGGGGCTACACCTTCGACGAGCCCACCATCGACCTCGGCGCCCTGGTCGTGGACGGCGCGGGCCGCCCCGACGCCCAGGTACGCCTGCCGCTGCGCATGCTCAACCGCCACGGCCTGGTCGCCGGCGCCACCGGCACGGGCAAGACCAAGACGCTGCAGGTCATCGCCGAGCAGTTGTCGGCCGCCGGCGTACCGGTGTTCCTGGCCGACATCAAGGGCGACCTGTCCGGCATGGCCCAGCCCGGCGACCCGTCCGGCAAGCTCATGGAACGCTCCGCCGGCATCGGCCAGATCTGGTCGCCGCAGGCCTGCCCCACCGAGTTCTACGCGCTCGGCGGCATCGGCGAGGGCATCCCGCTGCGCGCCACCATGACCGCCTTCGGGCCCACGCTGCTGTCGAAGGTGCTCGGGCTCAACGACACCCAGGAGTCCTCGCTCGGGCTCATCTTCCACTTCGCCGACCAGGCCGGGCTGCCGCTGCTCGACCTCAAGGACCTGCGGGCGGTCATCCAGTTCCTGCTCGACAACCCCGACGCGCTCAAGGGCGTGGGCGGGCTGTCCAAGCAGACCGCCGGGGTGATCCTGCGGGCACTGGTGAACTTCGCCGCCGAAGGGGCCGACCAGTTCTTCGGCGAGCCGGAGTTCGACACCGCCGACCTGCTGCGGGTCACGCCGGACGGGCGGGGGATGGTGTCGATCCTGGAGCTGCCGGCCGTACAGGATCGTCCGGCGATGTTCTCGACCTTCCTCATGTGGCTGCTGGCCGACCTGTTCAGCGGCATGCCCGAGGTGGGCGACCCGGACAAGCCCCGCCTGGTCTTCTTCTTCGACGAGGCGCACCTGCTGTTCGGCGACGCCTCCAAGGCGTTCCTGCGCTCGATCACGCAGACCGTGCGGCTGATCCGCTCCAAGGGGATCGGCGTGTTCTTCGTCACGCAGACGCCCAAGGACGTGCCGGCCGACGTGCTCGCGCAGCTCGGCGCCCGGGTCCAGCACGCGCTGCGGGCCTTCACCCCGCAGGACGCCAAGGCGCTGAAGGCGACCGTGTCCACCTTCCCCAACTCCTCCTACGACCTGGAGGAGGTGCTCACGCAGCTCGGGATCGGTGAGGCGGTCGTGACCGTGCTGTCGGACAAGGGCATCCCGACGCCCGTGGCCTGGACCCGGATGCGGGCGCCGAGCTCGCGCATGGCGCCCGCCGACGCGGCCGTGGTGCAGGGCGTGATCGCCGCCTCGCCGCTGCGTCCCAAGTACGCCCAGGCCATCGACCGCGACTCGGCCTACGAGATCCTGGCCGCGAAGGTGGTGCCCCCGGCCCCCGCCACGGAGGCACCCGAGCCGGAGCGCCCGGCGGAGCCCCCTCGCTCCGCCGAACCCACGTTGCTCGAAAGTGTGCTGGGATCGTCGGTCTTCAAGTCGTTCGCCCGCTCCGCCGCCAGCTCGCTCGGGCGCGAGATCAGCAGATCCATCTTCGGTACGGCCCGCCGCCGCCGCTGACTGTCGGTCAGGTCTGGCACCCTGATCGGCATGGGTTTCACCGGCTTCCCCGACGAGGCGTTCATCTTTTTCGAGGGCCTTGAGGCGGACAACTCCAAGGCGTACTTCACCCGCCACAAGCACCTCTACGAAGACGCGGTCAGGGCGCCGATGCTCGCCCTGACCGACGCGCTGGGCCCGGAGTTCGGGGCGGCCCAGCTCTTCCGTCCCTATCGCGACGTGCGCTTCGCCAAGGACAAGTCCCCGTACAAGACCCACCAGGGCGCCTTCATCGACACCCAGCCGGGCATCGGCCTCTACGTCGAGGTCAGCGCCGCCGGGCTGTTCCTGGCGGGCGGCATCTACACGCAGGCCGCCGACCAGGTGGCCCGCTACCGCGAGGCCGTCTCCGCCGACCTGTCCGGCAAGCCCCTGACCCGGATCGTCGCGGACCTGCGGGCGCGGGGCTACGAGATCCGCGGCGACCGCCTGAAGACCCGCCCGCGCGGCGTGCCCGAGGACCATCCGCGTCTCGACCTGCTGCGCCACCGCTCCATCTACGCCGGCGTGCGCGCGGAGCCGGAGCCATGGGTCCACACGCCGGAGGTCGAGTCCCGGGTCCGCGTGGCCTGGCGGGAGTTCGCGCCGCTGGTGGAGTGGCTGTCCACGCATGTGCGTGGCTCCGAGCTGCCCCGCCGCTAAGAACACCTGACCGATGGGCCATCCCTTCCCATCTCCGCGGGGAAGCGGGAGGGCCGTCCCGGGCGAGGTTCGGGCACCGGTACCGTTGCAGCGTGTTCGGCGACGTTCCCGGGGCCTCCAGGCGGGAGTGGCTGTGGATCTGGGGGATCGCCGGGGTGGCGGCGGTGGTCTACTCGGTGCTGTCGCTCGTACGGGTCCACGCGCTCAAGGCCGGTACCTACGATCTGGTGATCTTCGATCAGGCGGTGCGGTCCTACTCCGGGTTCCGGCTGCCGATCGCCATCGTCAAGGGCGTCCACAACGACTTCGGGGCCGGCTTCTCCGTGCTCGGGGACCACTGGTCGCCGATCCTCGCCCTGCTGGCGCCGCTCTACTGGCTGCATGACGGGCCGGAGACGCTGCTGATCGCGCAGTCGGTGCTGCTGGCCGCCGCGGCCGTGCCGCTCTGGGTGTTCGCCCGGCGGGCGCTCGGGACGGGAGCCGCCCACGCGGTGGCGATCGCCTACACGCTGTCGTGGCCGGTGGCCGAGGCGGTGGCCTTCGACTTCCACGAGGTGGCGTTCGTGCCGCTGCTCACCGCGGTCATGCTCGAACGCTGGCAGGCCGGGCGCAGGGCCGCCGTCGTGGTGGCCGCGCTCGGGCTGCTGTGCGTGAAGGAGGACATGGGGTTGCTGGTCGCCGGGTTCGGGCTGGTGCTGCTGACGCGGGCCGGGTGGCGGATGCTCGGTGGCGGGTTCGTGCTGGGCGGGGTGGCGTTCACGGGGCTGGCCTCGCAGGTGCTCATCCCGGCCTTCGGCGGGCGGCCCGACTACTACTGGGCCTACGGGGCGCTCGGTGACGGGGTGTCCAGCGCGGTGCGGACGATCGTGACCGACCCGCTCACGGCGTTCGGGCTGCTGGGGACGCCGCCGGTCAAGCTGGTGACCCTGCTGCTTCTGCTGGGGGTCTCGGCGCTGGCGGCGCTGGGCTCGCCGCTGGTGCTGATGGCGGTGCCGTTGCTGGCCGAGCGGATGCTGGCCAGTTCGTTCCCCAACTGGTGGGTGCCCGAGTACCACTACAACGCGTTCCTGGTCGTGGTGATCTTCGCGGCCGGGGTCGACACGGTGCGGCGGTTCGGGCGGCTGCGGAAGGTCTGGGTGGCAGGGATCGTGGTGTTCGCACTGGCCACCGTGCCGTTCTTCTCGCTGGCGCAGCTCGCCGACCCCGGCTCGTACCGGCGCGATCCGCGGGAGCTGGCCGCCGCCGGGGCCGTGGCCACGGTGCCCGACGGGGCGCTGGTGGAGGTGGCCAACAACCTGGGGCCGCTGCTGACCGGACGGGCGCGCGTGCTGCTGCTCGACCGTACGCCCCGGTGGGCGCCCTGGGTGGTGGTGGAGGTCGGGCGGCGCGTGTTCCCGTTCAAGAACGCGGCGGAACAGGCCGACCGGCTCGACGCGCTGGTGGCGGCGGGGTACCAGATCCGGTTCCGCCAGGACGCCTATGTCGTGCTGCACCGGCCGGGGCCGGATCCGAAGCTCTAGGGGCCGCCGGTCTGCACCTGGTCGCCGCGCAGGATCCGGTCGACCGACTGGCTCGCGGCCGAGGTGGCGGCGGTAGTCACCACGGCGATCAGGACCGCGACCAGAGGCGTGGCCAGGCTGCGCAGGCTGCGGATGTTTCTGACCCGGCCCCACGGCTCCCCGGCCAGGTGCATGAGCCGCCACTCCCAGAAGAGCCCGAGGCCGATGTAGACCAGCGCGACCTGCCCGACCACGATCGCCAGTAACTGAAGCTTGTCGAAGGCGGAGACGTCCGGCTCCGCGAAGGCGGGCAGGTACGCCGACAACTCCGTGACCAGGGCGGCGGCCATCAGGTGCAGCACCTTCGTCATCGGCTGCGTGCCCCTGATGCGCGGGTAGAAGTAGCCGAACAGGAAGCCGAACGCGGGCAGCGTCAGCAGGTAGCGCGCGTCGAAGAGGTAACTGGCCAGGTCGGGGCCGGCGGGCAGGCCGTACATGAAGAGGAACGGCAGGCTCAGCAGCAGGCAGATCACGAAGGCGTGCACGCCGTTGTGCCAGGGCGTGCAGGCGGCGCTGGTGGCGAAGGCGGTCTCGGGATGGCGGCCGTGCCCGTCCAGGGCGGTTTCGAGCTCGTCGCGCTGCTGCTCGAAGTCGCCCATCGACAGCTCGCCGGCGCCGATCCTGCCGCGGCCGACGCGGTAGAGCTCCTGCTCGGAGACGAGCAGCAGCCGCTTGTGGAGGGCGCGGCGCACCATCGCGCGGTGCTCCTCGGCGGTACGCGGCTCGTCCAGCCCGTCCGGCATGGGCCCGAGCAGCCACCACGCGGAGATCCACGCGAAGACCGAGGTGACCGAGAGCAGGGGCACGGTGACGTCGAGGTCGGGCAGGCTGCCGGTGCCCCTGGGCGACAGGTGGAGCACCATCAGGCAGACGGTCACGCTGGCCACGGCGGCGCGGTGGTGCACGGCGCCCAGCTCGCCGCCCAGGCGGCGCAGCCGCAGGATCAGCAGGACGAAGCCGAGCAGGAGCAGCCCGAGCACGCCGCGGACCAGCGGGGTGAGCTCCAGCGTGCCGAGCATGGGCTCGGGGTGGTCGACGGGCGTGCTCCAGGAGCCGTCGTCGAGCCACTCGGTGGGCCAGCCCTGCATGAGCAGGCTGAGGATCACCGCGGCCACGAGGGCGCCACGCGACCAGGTCCTGGTGACGACGGCGACGGCGCCGATCGGGATCAGTGACCAGAACAGGCCCAGCACCAGGTGGACGCTGTCGGGCGGGTAGACGTCGTAGAACAGCGCCTTGAACCACAGGGCGAGCGCCAGGGTGCCGATGGCGGTCCCGGCGGCCACGGCGGCCAGCCGTACCACCACGAAACGGATGCCGAGGTCGGCGCTGAAGGCGATCGCGGCGCCCGCCGCGGCCAGCGCGGCGACGGCGACGCCGGTGATCAGCTGGGGCGGGTGGAGCTGGACGTGGCGGGTCGACCACACGAACATGGCGAAGGCCACGAGCACGCCGAGCGCGGTCACCGCGAGCGCGTCACGGCTGGTCCAGGGCGCGGGCGTGGGCACCATGCGGCCGGCGTGGCGCACCGCGATCGCGGGCAGCACGCCGAACATCACCACGTACGCGATGCCCTGCAGGCCCTTGGCGTAGAACGGGCTGGCCAGCACGGGCGCGGCCAGGAGCAGGCCGATGAACAGCTCCCGGTTGTGGAGCTGCTGCCACCACGGCCGGCCGAGCGAGCGCAGCAGGAAGGCGATCAGCAGGAGCGCGGTGACGATCGCCAGCTCACTGCCCCAGGAGAACGCCTCGTCCTCCTCGTGGTCGACGAAACCGTAGGAGTCGTGGACGAGGGTGACGGTGACCTGGTAGTTCACCGTGAACTGCAGCCGCTCGGCCTCCTCCCGCTCCGGTTCGAGACCCGAGGTGCGCAGCACGCTCCACTCGGTGGGGAACAGCGTGATCGTGCGCTGGTTGATCAGCGAGGGCTGGACGCCGGGCGCCTGGAACTCCAGCGTCAGTTCCTCACCCCTGGCGAGCTGGCGCAGCACGATCACGCGGAACTCGGCGGTGGACTTGCCGCCGGAGGTGGTGAGCTCGGCCGGGTACCTGACGGTGGGCGCGAGCCAGCCGCCGCCGACCTTGAGCGCGCCGAGGCCCTTGTCGGTGATCGCCCGCAGGTCCGGGGGCACGCTGCCCCTGATCCAGCCGGCGAGCGGGTCGTCCTCGTCCATGCGGAACGTGTGGGTGATCGTCACCCTGACCTGATGCTGGCGCTCGTCGATGCGGGCCGGTGGCACCTGGCGAAGGTCGGCGGCGGTGGCCCTGGCGATGGTGACGTCGGTGGTGGCCCTGCGCTCGTCGGCCGCGCCGGAGGGCAGCGGCCGCGACCCGTCGGGCTGTCCCCGTGACAGTGGCCGATCCACCGGCATCGCCGTGAGGGTGCACCAGATGATCGCCGCAGCCGAAAGGGCGGCGAGCCCGTACGCGACGACCCTCCGGATCAAGCCCACACCTTGGATGATTCATGTGAGACCGCTGATGTTCCACGGACCTAGGTAACGGTGTGATTACACCGGTCCGCGAACTGGGAGATCGGGCTAATCTGCCCCCTTTGTGCCCGATGAGCAGAGAGGGGACTGCGAAATCGTGTGGATCACCCGGCGGCTTCGCCGCGACAAGCAGAAGGGACAGGCCGACGACGGCCGCTTCCCGGTCGAGCGGAAATGGGGCTGGCAGCTACAACTGAGCGCCCAGGCGGAGACCGCCTTCATGACCGGCCTGCGCGCTTACGAAGAAGGGGGCGGCAAGCTCACCATCCACGGGGAACACGGGATTCTGACGCTCGCGGACCCGCCGCGGGCGATCTCGCTCTACGTGCTGGCCGCGCGCTTCGCGGCCCTGAGCCACAACGCGCTGCGCGACCCGGAAGGCGCGGTCGAGGGACTCATGAAGGTCTGCGTCGAGGTCGCGCAGCCCGGAGTCCTGCACCTGCGCGGGACGGCCTCCACAGAGGTCCTCGCCGCCGTGCGCGAGGTCACCGAGAACCTCGGCAGCTGGTACGGCGACGCCGAACTCGGCTACGTGTCGGTGATCGCCCCCGGCGAGGACGAGAACACGTTGATGATCGATCTGGCCAAGGCGGCCGGACGCCACACCGCCGGTGACCCCATGCGGGAGGTGGTCCAGGGGCTCATCGACGACGGTGAGGTGACCTGGGCCCGGCCCCCGGTGGGGGAGCAGCGGCGGCTGCTGCTGAAGTAACGCGCCGAAGGGGTACGGCGGAGGCCCGCCGTACCCCTTCGACGTGGTGTGTCAGTTGTTGCGCTTGGCCCGCGCGACGGTGCGGGCGCGGGTGGAGGCGTCCAGCACGACCTTGCGGATGCGGACCGTCTCCGGCGTGATCTCCACGCACTCGTCGTCCCGGATGAACTCCAGCGCCTGCTCCAGCGACAGCACCCGCGGCGGCGTCAGCGTCTCGGTGACGTCGGCCGTGGAGGAGCGCATGTTGGTGAGCTTCTTCTCCTTGGTGATGTTGACGTCCATGTCGTCGGAGCGCGAGTTCTCGCCGACGATCATGCCCTCGTACACCTCCGTGGTGGGGGAGACGAAGAGCGTGCCGCGCTCCTGGAGGTTGAGCATGGCGAACGCCGTCACCGGACCGGAGCGGTCGGCCACCAGCGAACCGTTGTTGCGGGTGCGCAGCTCGCCGAACCACGGCTCGTAGGCCTCGAAGACGTGGTGCACCAGGCCGGTGCCACGCGTCTCGGTGAGGAACTCGGTGCGGAAGCCGATCAGGCCGCGCGCCGGGACCACGAACTCCATCCGGATCCAGCCGGTGCCGTGGTTGGTCATGTGCTCCATGCGGCCCTTGCGGACGGCGAGGAGCTGGGTGACGGCGCCGAGGTACTCCTCGGGGCAGTCGACGGTCAGGCGCTCGACCGGCTCGTGGAGCTTGCCGTCGACCTCCTTGGTGACGACCTGCGGCTTGCCGACGGTCAGCTCGTAGCCCTCGCGGCGCATCTGCTCGACCAGGATGGCCAGCGCCAGCTCGCCACGGCCCTGGACCTCCCACGCGTCGGGACGCTCGGTGGGCAGCACGCGCAGCGACACGTTGCCGACGAGCTCCTTGTCGAGGCGGTCCTTGACCATGCGGGCGGTGACCTTGGAGCCCTTGGCCTTGCCGACCAGCGGCGAGGTGTTGGTGCCGATGGTCATCGAGATGGCCGGCTCGTCGACGGTGATGAGCGGCAGCGGGCGCGGGTCCTCGGGGTCGGCCAGCGTCTCACCGATCATGATCTCGGGAATGCCCGCGATCGCGATGATGTCGCCGGGACCGGCCTCCTCGGCGGGCTTGCGCTCCAGCGCGTCGGTCATGAGCAGCTCAGTGATCTTGACGCGCTGGATCGTGCCATCGGTACGGCACCACGCGACCTGCTGACCCTTGCGAATCGTGCCCTGGTGGATACGGCACAGCGCGATCCGGCCCAGGTAGGAGGAGGCGTCGAGGTTGGTGACGTGCGCCTGCAGCGGGGCGCTCGGGTCGTAGGTCGGCGCCGGGATCGTCGACTTGATGATGTCGAACAGCGGCTCGAGGTCCTCGGAGTCGGGCATGCCGCCGTCGGCGGGCCGCGCCAGCGCGGCGCGCCCGGCCTTGGCCGAGGCGTAGACGATCGGGAAGTCGATCTGGTCGTCGGTCGCGTCGAGGTCCATGAACAGTGCGTAAACCTCGTCGACGACCTCCGCGATGCGGGAGTCGGGGCGGTCGACCTTGTTGATGCACAGGATGACCGGCATCTTCGCCGACAGCGCCTTGCGCAGCACGAAGCGCGTCTGGGGCAGCGGGCCCTCGGAGGCGTCCACCAGCAGCACGACGCCGTCGACCATCGACAACCCGCGCTCGACCTCGCCGCCGAAGTCGGCGTGGCCGGGGGTGTCGATGATGTTGATGGTCATGTCGCCGTGCTTGACGGCGGTGTTCTTCGCGAGAATGGTGATGCCCTTCTCGCGCTCTAGGTCGTTGGAGTCCATGACGCGGTCGTCGACGTCCTGGTTGGCGCGGAAGGCCCCGGACTGCCAGAGCATGGCGTCGACCAGCGTGGTCTTGCCATGGTCGACGTGCGCGATGATCGCGATGTTCCGCAGGTCGTCGCGGCTGTTCAAAGGCATGATGACGTCTCGCTCTGTGTTCGTGGAGGCAGACCGCGCGAACCGCGGCCTATTAAGTCTAGTTGATCCCGCTCATGGCAGGAGCGGCACGAGGTGCCGGGCGGCGAACGCCCTGGCCTCCTCATCGCTGCTCAGGGGTACGACGCTGTCCGGGGTGAGCAGGAACAACAGGGTCACCCTTATGAACACCTCGGCGACCGCTTCTGATTCCGGGCTGCGCAGATGCCCGGCCAGATGTTCCCTCGCCACCTTAAGGTACGGCCCCGCCGGCAGGGTCGTCTCCGGCTCCGCGAAAGCGGCATTGAGGATGCGATCGGCCGTCTCGTCCGTGGAGATACATAGCCGCTTGCACATTCATGATGATGCCGGGGCGGGCGTTGCTCCCTACATTGACGGCATGACCTGGACAGAGTTGGTCATGAACGCGGCTCCGGCCGGCGGCGACCGTCCCGCGGTCACCGACGTACGGACCGGCGAGGTCATGACCTATGCCACTCTCGTCCGCCGAGTCACTCACGCGGCGGCCGGGTTGCGCCGTCACGGCTTGAGGTACGGGGACCACGTGCTGGTCGACCTGCCTCCGGGCGCGGCACTGCCGTGCGCGGTGCATGCCGTCGCCTGGTCGGGCGGGGTGGCGCTGCTCAATCCGGGGGGCGTCGCGCGGCTGGCCGTCGTCCACCGGATGCGCGAGACGCGGGCGGAGAAGGTGTTCACCTTCGAACCGGGCCAGGGACCTGACCGGTTCTCCTCGCTGATCGGCGAGGAGCGCGTGGACTTCGGCCCGCTCGCGGGACCGGCGCTGACCCTCGACGGCCGGCGGGTGCTGAGCCACGAGGAGCTCGCCGGCGACCTGCGCAGGCTCGCCGCCCGGCTGCTCATCGGCAAGGACGACGTGGTGCTGGTGGCCGTCACCGACGTGTTCAAGGCGCTGCGTACGCTGGATCTCGCGCTCATGTGCGGCGCGCACGTGGTCGTGGCGCACGAGCCGACGCTGATCGGCTGCAGGGTGCTGGCGAGCGAGCACGCGGCCACGCTGGTCGTGGCGCCGTACGAGCTGGCCAGGCGGCTGTTGGGCGATCCGCTGCTGCGGGTGGTCGACGACCGGGCGGTCACGAGCTCACTCGCGCTGTGAGAAAACGGTGACAGAGCGCGCCAAGTGCGCCACTGTGAAGTCATGGCGGATGCCCCGCGGCACAACCTGCCGGCCGAGCCCAACCGGTTCGTCGGCCGTGAGCGTGACATCGGCGACCTGTGCGCGATGTTCGACGAGACGCGTGCGGTGACCTTGTGCGGAGTCGGCGGCATCGGCAAGACGCGGCTGGCGTTACGCGTGGCCCACCGGCTGCTCGACGACTTCGCCGACGGCGTGTGGGCGGTCGAACTGGCCAAGATCTCCCGGCCCGAGCTGGTCATGCAGGAGATCGCCGAGGTGTTCGGGCTGGAGAGCGAGCGCGGCCGCGACCTCACCGACGCCGTCGTCACCCGGCTGGCCGGGTCGAGCCTCCTGGTCCTGCTGGACAACTGTGAGCACCTCGTCGAGGCCACCGCGCACGCGGCGGCGGCGCTGATGGCCGGCTGCCCGGGCATGCGGGTGCTGGCCACGAGCCGGGAGGCGCTGCGCATCTCCGGCGAGCTGATCTGGCACGTGCCGCCGCTCGACCTGCCCGGCGCCGACCCGTCGGCGGCCGAGTCGGTGCAGTTGTTCCTCAACCGGGCGCGGGCCGCCGGAACCCAGCTCGGCGAGGAGAGCCTGCCCGACGTGGCCAGGCTCTGCCGCGCGCTCGACGGGCTCCCGCTGGCCATCGAACTGGCCGCCGCCCGCACCCGCATGCTGAGCCCTGGCCAGATCGCCGACCGGATCGACGACCGGTTCGCGCTGCTCACCTCCGGCGACCGTACGGCTCCCGCCCGGCAGCGGACGCTGGCCGCGGCGGTCGAGTGGAGCCACGACCTGCTGTCGGAGGCGGAGAAGACGCTGCTGCGCCGGCTGTCGGTGCTGGCCGGCGGCTTCGACCTCGACCTGGTCGAGCGGGTGTGCGCCGAGCCGCCGCTGTCGGAGTCGCGCATGGTCACGCTGCTGGGCGCGCTGGTGGACAAGTCGCTGGTGGTCTGCGACGAGGACCGCGGGCGCTTCCGGCTGCTCGACACCATCCGGCAGTTCGCCGCCGAGCGGCTGGCCGACTCCGACGAGGAACGGATGGTACGCGACCTGCACCTGAGGGTGCTGTGCAAGCTTCAGGAGCGGGCGTTCGACGCGGAGTTCCTCACGCCCGGCGTCACCTGGCGCGAACGGCTGGCCGCCCACACCGGCAGCCGAGACCGGCTCGCCGACCAGCGGGCCGCGCTGGAGTGGGCGCTGCGCTCCGGCAACGTCACCATGGGCCTTCGGCTGTGCATGCGCAGCAGCGGCCTGCTGTCGCTGGGCGGCAGCGCCGCCGAGGTCGTCGGGTGGGTCGAGCGGCTGCTGCGGCAGGACCTCAGCCTGGTGGCGCCGGAGCAGATCGCGCTGGCGAAGGGCTACCTGGCGTACGGGCTGCTGACCCGCGACGACCTCGACAGCGGCCTGGCCGCCGCCCGCGAGGGACTGGCCGGCATGGCGGGGGACCCGTTCGTCCTGGCCACGGCCCACACCGTGGCCGGCGGAGCGCTGCTGCGCATGGGCAGGGGCGACGAGGCGACCGCCCACATCGACAGCGCGCTGACGGTGGCCAGGGACAACGGCGACCGGTTCAACGAGGCCGGGGCGCTCATCGAGGGGTCCATCTACTCGCTGCAGCGCGGCCGCCAGCGCGAGGCCCAGCGCGGCGCCGAGGAGGCCCACGCCGTGGCGAGCGCGCACGGTCATCCGTGGATCCTCGCCATGGCCGCCTCCCACCTGGGTCTGGCCGCCGAGACCCGTGGCGACCTGGAGTCGGCGGCCGAGCACTACGACGCGGCCATCTCCTGGCTGCGCGAGCTCGGCAACCGCGGCGACCTGGCCCAGAACCTCGCCAGGAGCGGGCGCGTCTGCGCGCAGCTGGGTGACCTGGCCGCCGCCCGCCAACGGCTGGCCGAGGCGGTCGCCATGGCCCGCGAGTGCGGCCTGCGCCAGGCCATGAACCGCTGCCTGGTGTCGCTGTCCGCGCTGGCACGGGCCGAAGGCGACCTGGAGAGCGCGGTGCTGGCCTCGTCCGCGGTGGCCGCCCTGCGCGAGTCGATGGGCCAGCGGACCGGCTCGGTCAAGGTCGACGAACTGCTGTCTTCCGCCCGTGCCAAGCTGGGCGAGGGCCGTACCACGTCGTTGTGGTCGAGGGGGCGCTCGCGGCCGCCGTTCGAGGTGGCGACGCAGGTGCTGGAGGGGCGTCGGCCGGAACCGGCCGCGGGCCCGGTCCAGGTGGAGCCGGTACGCGGCTCGCTGCTGACCGCCCGCGAACAGGAGATCGCCGGCATGCTCACCCGCGGCCTGTCCAACAAGGCCATCGCCGAGGAACTGGTGATCAGCCCGGCCACGGTGGCCCGGCACATCGCCAACATCATGGACAAGCTCGGCTACACCTCGCGCGCGCAGATCGCCGTGTGGGCCGCCGACCATGGTGTTCCTTCTGCATAATCATCTGCATAATCCGCCCCATGTGCGCGGATCCCGGCGTCCCTACCGTGGTCGCATGGACCAGCGGATCGTCATGATCGACCCCGGGACGGGGCAGACGCTCACCGAAGAACAGCACGATGAGCGCCTGGCCACGGCGGCCGCGCGGCTCCGGCGGCGAGGCGTGCGGGCGGGTGACACGGTGCTGATCTGCCTGCCGGTCGGATCCGCCCTGCTGGTGGCGGCGGACGCGGTGATGGCGGCGGGAGCGGCCGTCTCGCCACTGGCGCCCGACGGCGACGGCCTCTGGGAGCGGGTCGTGACCAGCTCCGCGCGGCTGATGATCTCCGACGATCCACGGGCGCTCGCGGCCGCCCAGGACTCCAGGATCAGGGTGGTGATGAGCGCCGCTGAGCTGGGTGCCTAAGCTCGGATTCATGCCGCTTGCGAAGAATTTTCCCGTCATGCTCAGGACCTCGGACGGCATCCGCCTGGAAGGGGTCCACACGCCCTCCGCCTCCGGCGACGTCGAGGCCGGGATCGTGCTGGCCCACGGGTTCACCGGGTCGTGGCGGTGCGCGGACACGCGGCGGATCACGCACGTGCTCAGCCGGTTCGGCGGCGTGGTGTCCTTCGACTTCCGCGGGCACGGGCGCTCGGGCGGCGAGAGCACCGTGGGCGACCTTGAGGTCCACGACGTGGAGGCCGCGGTACGGCACGCGCGGGTCATCGGATACCGCAAGGTCGCCGTGGTGGGCTTCTCCATGGGGGCGGCGGTCGCCGTACGGCATGCGGGGTTGCACGGGGGGATCGACGCGGTGGTCGCGGTGAGCGGCCCCGCGCGGTGGTACTACCGGGGCACCAAGCCGATGCGCCAGGTCCACTGGGCCATCGAGAAGCCGATCGGCCGGATCGCCGCGCGCGTGGTCAAGCGGACCCGGATCGCGCGCGGGCAGTGGGACCCCGTGCCGATGCCGCCGCACGAGGCCGCCGCGCTGATCTCGCCCACTCCCTTGCTGATCGTGCATGGGGATTCGGACACGTTCTTTCCCCTGGAGCACGCCCGTCAGCTCTACGACGGCGCCCGGGAGCCGAAGGAGCTGTGGATCGAGCCGGGGTACGGCCACGCCGAGTCGGCGGCCAGGCCCGATCTGGTTCTCCGGATCGGAAAGTGGATTGATTCGAACCTTTCCTGAGTAATAGGCGTCTACCTAGGGCGGATGGAAGAAAACCGCCGGGAGAAAGTCCTTGGGGAAGGAAACCGCCCCTGGTGGAGACCGTAGGACATACTTCATGTAGTCAGGCGGTCGCCCAGCGTTGCGGGGGCGCGCTGGGTGCCATCTAGACGTGCGAAGGGGCCCGTGGAGTCACGGGCCCCTCTCGTACCTTCACGCTTCCCCAGGTCAGCCCAGGGTTCACCCGTTCCCGGGTTCGTCCGCTTCCGGTTCGCTCGCTTCCGGGTTCGTCCGCTTCCGGGTTCGTCTGCTTCGGGGGTGGTCGGGTGCTGGGTGGGGCCGGTCCCGGGGCACGTTTTGGGCGGGGTTCGGCTGGCCGGGGTTCGGGTTTGTGGGTTTTGGGTGGTGGGGTCAGCCCAGGCGGGCGATGGTCTTGTACTCCAGGTAGGCGCTCAGGCCCTCGGGGCCGAGCTCGCGGCCGAGGCCGCTGGCCTTGTAGCCGCCGAACGGGACGTTGGCCTCCAGCATGAGGCAGTTGACGCCGTAGGTGCCGGTGCGCACCTGGCGAGCGATGTCCATGCCGTGGTCGGTGTCGGCGGTCCAGACGGTGCCGCACAGGCCGTACTCGCTGTCGTTGGCGATGCGCAGCGCGTCCGCCTCGTCCTCGAAGGGGATGACGGCGAGCACGGGGCCGAAGATCTCCTCGCGGGCGATCCGCATCTCGTTGGTGGCGCCGGCGAAGACGGTCGGGGCCACGTACCAGCCGCGGTCCATCGGGCGGGACAGGCCGCCGACGACGACCTTGGCGCCCTCGTCCATGCCGATCTTGATGTACCCCTCCACCCGCTCCTGCTGCCGCTTGGCGACCAGGGGGCCGATGCCGGTCGCCGGGTCGGACGGGTCGCCCACGGGCTGGGAGCTGACCATGGCGGCGACGGCCTCGACGACCTCGTCGTACCTGTTGCGAGAGGCGAGGATGCGCGTCTGGGCCACGCAGGCCTGGCCGTTGTTCATGAGCGAGGCGATGGCGAGCATGCCCATGCTGGCGGGCAGGTCGGCGTCGTCGAGGATGATGGCGGCGGACTTGCCGCCCAGTTCGAGGCTGACCCGCTTGAGCTGCTCGCCGCAGATGGCGGCGATGCGGCGGCCGGCGGCGGTGGAGCCGGTGAAGGCGACCTTGTCGACGTCCGGGTGGGAGACGAGGTGCTCGCCGGCCTCGCGGCCGGCGGGGACGATGTTGAGCACGCCCGCCGGGATGCCGGCCTCGGTGATCATGTCCGCGAACATGTAGGAGTCGAGCGGGGTCTCCGGCGCGGGCTTGAGCACAATCGTGCATCCGGCCAGCAGCGCCGGTGCGATCTTGGTCATGGAGACGAACTGCGGGACGTTCCACGGCACGATCGCGGCCACCACGCCGACGGGCTCGCGCCGTACGGTGGTGGGGCCGAACAGGCCGGGACGCTCTTCCTCCTGCGCGAACGTCTGGCCGTACTCGGCGTAGAACTGCAGCATGCCGAGGGGCTGTGGTGTCTGGGCGAGGTTGGAGAACGTGATCGGCGAGCCCATCTCCTCGGTGATGAGCGCGGCCATCTCGCCCTGCTTGGCGGCGTAGATGTCGGCCAGCCTGCCGATGACCGCGGCGCGTTCCGCGAAGGTCATGCGGGGCCAGGGGCCGTGGTCGAAGGCCGCGCGGGCGGCGGCGACCGCGCGGTCCATGTCGGCCGGGGTGCCGTCGGGTACCCGGCCCACGACCTCCTCGGTGTGCGGGGAGATGACGTCGATCACACCGGTGCCCGCGGGGGCCACCCATTCGCCCCCGATGAACAGCGTGTCGTGCTGGCGCATGTCGTGAGCCTCCTACCGACCGAATGCTTGCTTGGTTCAGTCTTCCTCTGGCGACGAGTCGTGTCCAGGGAAACCGAACCATGTTCTGTCCGGAACGGCAAGGGCGCGAGGCGTCCCGGTGCCCGCCACGCCACCGACCGGAGACCCGGAAGCGGCCCTCGGGAAGCCCTCGGCCCTCGGGCACCACGGCCGGAGGGCACGCCACGGGCGAGGCTGTGGCCTGGGAGCCCACGCCACGAGGGAGGCGGCCGCTGCCCAGGAGGGCATGCTGCGGGGGAGGTGGGTTGTGGTCGGGAAGGGGGGCTGCGGGGGAGTGGCTGTGGCCCGGGAGGAGTGTCGCGGAGTGTGGGCGCGGGCCGGGGGAGGGTGCCGCGGGGAGGTGGCTGTGGCCCGGGAGGGGTGTCGCGGGGGAGGGTGGGCGCGGGCTGGGGAAAGGGCGCTGCGGGGGAGGTGGCTGCGGGCCTGGAGGGGGTGTCGTGGGGGATGGGCGTGGGCCGGGAGGGGGTGTCGCGAAGGACGGGGCGCGGGTTCGGGTTCGGGAAGGGGCGGCTGCCGGAGCGGGGCGGGTGGGCTTGTGATGGTGCCCGCCGTGACTCCGCTCGGCAGCCGCCCGCGGGAGTGGCTAGCCGATCAGGTGCTTCATCGCCCTCCTCACCAGATCGGTCCGGATGGCCTGCGTGGTCAGGCTCTCCGCGCCGAACCCGAGGTAGACCGTGTCACGGGTGACGATGCCGCCACCCTCCTCGAAGAGCTGGTCGGTGCGGAACCAGTTGTTGACCGAAGGCGCCGACCCCGCCGGCGGGTCGGCCGCGGTCCAGCCGCCCAGGTCCGACTCGAACGAGGTCTGCTCGGCGCTCGCGCCGTCCAGGGTCACCGTGAAGTCGTCGAGGAAGACGCCGGCGCCCTGGGTGGCCCAGTCGCTGATGTAGGAGATCGACAGCTCGACCTGCTTGCCCGCGTACGGGGTCAGGTCGATCTTCCACTGCTGCCAGCCGCCCGAGTTGCCCGAGGCGGCGTGCCAGGCGCCGGAGGTGCCGGTGGGCTCGCAGTTGACGCCCTGGTAGCGCTGGGTGAAGGGGTGGATGTCGCGCCAGCCGCCGGAGTTCTCGGTCTTGCAGCTCTCCCCGGTGTCCTGGGTGGTGTGGCCGTTGGCGTCGGGCAGGGTGGTCCAGTCGTCCTGGCCGGCGGTGCGGGCCTCGACGGTCAGGAAGTCCCAGGCGGCCTCGGTGTCGAAGGAGGTCCAGAACGACAGGTCGCCACTGCTCTTGCCGGTCAGGTTGACGGTCTTGGTCAGGCGTTTCCAGGAGACGTCGGCGATGCCGCTGTAGACGTCCCAGGCGCCGGTGTGCGGGTCGAAGGGGCCGCCCGGCCGTACCCACTTGATCTGGGCGGAGCTGGCGAACAGCGGGAACTGCGCGGCGGGCAGGATCGCCGAGGTGGCCACGTAGGAGTTGGTGTGGGTGGGCTCGAGCGTGCCGTTGAAGCCCTCGAACCTGCCGCCCTTGCCCTGGAGGGCGAAGGGGTTGCCGGTGCCGTGGTCGGTGCCGGCGTCGTCGAAGAAGACGTAGGCGCCGAGCCAGTACTGCTGGAAGTCGTTGAAGATCGGGATGCACGGCGGGTCGGACGGAGTCGTGCACTCGGGCTGCGTGGGCTGGTTGGGCTGGTAGAAGTAGGCGCCGTTGTTGTTGGCCGCGTAGGACGGGTACTTGCCGGCGTGCAGCAGCTTGCCGCCCTCGTTGAGGTAGTCGCGCACCGCGAGTTCGGTGTCCACGCCCAGCTTGGACGTGGTGCCGGGGGCCTGGCCGGTGCTTCTCGGGATGATGTCGTCGCCGGTCTCCCAGACGATCGCCTTGTAGTGGCTCAGCGTGCCGAGCGGGTGCGGGGCCTTGCGTCCGGCCTTGTCCACGTCGTAGACGTCGGAGCTGTAGCCGGCTTCGTCGAGCGACTTGACGTACTCGTCGGCGTACTTCGCCTCGGTGACGCCCTGGACGGGGCTGATGCCGGTGACGTCCTCGGCGGCCAGGACGAGAACCTTGCCCCCGATGTCGCTGTTGACCTTGTAGGTGAAGGAGCCGCTCTTCTTGGTGATCGAGCTGAACCAGACCTTCACGGTGTCGCCCGGCCGGGTGCCGGTGATCTTGCCGCGCATCCAGTGGTAGTAGCGGTTGTAGCCGTCGCCGTAGCGCTCGCCGCCGCGCCACTCGCCGGTCAGCACACTCTTGGTACGCCCGCCGTTGACCTGGTACTGCAGCCAGACCGGGCCCAGCTTGCGCTTGGCGTTGACCTGGACGACCTGGTCGCGGCCGTTGCTGGTCTCGAAGGTGTCCAGGACGAAGTCCGGTGTCGTGTTGCCCAGGTGGCTGACGGGTTCGACCGGGTTGCGCGCGGACTTGGCCACGTCGAGTGCGAAGGGGATGTTCTTCTCGAACTCCGCCTGGACCAGCGCCTCGTCATCGGGGAAGACGAAGCCGCAGCCTTCGCAGCCCTCATTCAATTCGGGGGTCCAGGACAGCGTGCCGTACTCGGAGTGCGCGCGGTCGTTGGTGTCGCCGTTGGTGATGTACAGCTCGGCGCCGAGGTCGGGGTCGAAGCCGGGGATCGCCGGGTTGGCGTCGTCGCCCGACAGCGCCTCGTAGATCGGGTTGTCGGCGGTCTCCGTGGCGATCTGCACACCCAGCGGGTAGAGCAGCAGCGGGCCGAAGGAGTGGTAGTTGACGTTGAACTTGAACCGGATGCGCTTCATCAGGCCGTCGAACGCCTTGGTCTCCGGCTCGCTGGCCGGTCCGGCGCCCCGGTAGGTGTCGCTGCTCGGGATCGAGGAGGAGCCCTCCTCGTCGTAGTGGAAGTTCGTGGGGAAGTTCCGGTTCGGGTCGACGCCGTCGCCGCGGGTGATGGTCCCGTCGCCGTTCACGTCGCGCAGGTTCTTACGCCAGAGGCGGTTGCCCTCGGTGAAGGAGAAGTCGTAGCCGTCGGGGTTGGCCACCGGCAGGAACCAGAGCTCGGTGGTGCCCAGCAGGCCGCGCAGCGACGCCTTGTTGGCGACCACGTGCTTGAGCAGCCGCATGTTGACCTCGGTCGCGATCCACTCGCGGGCGTGCTGCGTGGCGGAGTAGAAGACCGCGGGCTTGGCGCCGTCCGGCAGGATGCGGGCCAGCGAGGTGACCTTGGCGGCGAGGATGTCCTTGCCTTGGATGGTCTTGCCGATGGACATCAGCTTGACCACGTCTTTGTTGGCGTTGGCGATGGACCTGAGCTGGTCGGCGATGCCGCCCGGCTCCGTGTAGGACTTCCAGACGGTGTAGCCGCCGGCGGCCTGGGCCTTGGCCGCCTCCAGCTGTGTCTGGCCCTGCTGGTTGCGCACGGGCTCCGGCTTGTGGCCGAGTTTGGCGAGCCCCGCTAGCCCCGCCTGGTCGGCGGTCAGCTCGATGTGCTCCTTACCGCCGTTGACCTGCTGTTGTACGACGTCGAAGCCTGCCTCCCTGAGCCTCTCGCCAGTGCCGGGCGGACTGTCGAGCTGGTAGAGCTCGATACGATCGCTGGGCGGCAGTGGATCCACGACCGACGCCTGGGCCTCGACGGAGACCAGGGAGCTGCCTAAGCCGATGAGGACGGCTGTGAGAAGCGTTAAAGAACGTGACACGGTCTGCCCCTTCGCAGAGACGATTCGCTCGCAATTTCGCTCCACGGGGTGTCCTCGGCAAGACCCAAAGTTCGGGGCCACCTCACAAAGTGGTAGATACTTCGCCAATGGTGCATGGGTTCGTCGGTTCCGGTGGCAACGACCAAGATCATCTTCTATAGTCACCACGTCTAGGAGGGGAGGGACGAGCGTGGGAGTCAGGCGTTTCGCCGCCATCGCCACCGTGCTCGTCGGCCTGCTCGCAGCGCCCCTTCCGCAGGCCGCCACCGCCGATCCCGGCAGCCCCGCGCAGCTGCGCAAGCTGACGAAGCAGGCAGCCCAGCTCAACAAGCTCTTCCGCGGCCAGATCGAGTTCCTGGAAGACGCGCGCATCCAGGCCAAGAAGGCCACCGAGAACGCCGACAAGCTCCGGGGCCAGCTCGGCGCGGCGCGCAGCGAGGTCGCCACCATCGCCCAGAGCACCTACATGGGCGGGCCGCTCGACGGGACCCAGCTCCTGGCCATCGCCGACCCCGCCATGCTGCTCGGCCAGGCCGCGAACATGCAGTACATGTCCGACGAGCGCACCAGCCGGGTCAAGCGCATCGAGCAGCTGATCAAGAGCGCCGGCACCGCCAAGAAGGCGGCCGACGCCAAGATCAAGGAGCTTGAGAAGAAGATCAAGGAGATGCGCGACAAGCGGCGCGACGTCGAGAAGCTCCTGGCCAAGTACGGCTTCCAGACCCCGACCGGCGGCGCGGGCCTCACCCAGCGCATGACCAGCGTGAAGATCGAGGTCATGCAGAACTTCCCCATGCCCTACGGAGTGGGCTGCCTGCGTCCCGGCGACCCCGGCGAGCACGGGAAGGGCCGGGCCTGCGACTTCATGATCTCGCGCGGCTACGCCTCCGGCGCCGACGCCGACCGGGGCGACGCCCTGGCCGAGTTCCTGATCAAGAACGGCTCCCGCCTCGGCGTGATGTACATCATCTGGAAGCAGCGCTACTACGACATCCGCTCGGGCGGCGGCTGGGACCCCATGTCCGACCGGGGCAGCGTCACCGCCAACCACTACGACCACGTCCACGTCTCCGTCTTCTGATGGCCTCAGCGTTTTGATGGACTTCGAGGAGCACCGCAGCCACCTGTGGGCCGTGGCCTACCGGCTGCTGGGCAGCGTCGCCGACGCCGACGACGCCGTGCAGGAGACCTGGCTGCGCTGGCGCCAGGCCGACCAGGCCGCCGTCACCGGTCCCCGGGCCTACCTGACCACCGTCGTGAGCCGGATCTGCTACGACCAGCTCGGCTCCGCCCGCGCCAGGCGCGAGTCCTACATCGGGCCGTGGCTGCCCGAGCCGGTGGTCGAGGAGCCGGGGCCGGAGGACCGGGCGACCATGGACGAGTCCGTGGGCATGGCGCTGCTGGCCGTCCAGGAACGGCTGAGCCCGGCCGAGCGGACGTCGCTGGTGCTGCATGACGTGTTCGCGATGCCGTACGAGGAGATCGCCGGCATCCTGGGCAGGAGTCCCGGCGCGGTCCGGCAGCTGGCGGCGCGCGGGCGGCTGCGCGTGCGTGACTACGCGCCGCGGCGCTCGCTCGACCGCGGCGAGCAGGCGGCGGCGGTGCGGGCCTTCGCCACGGCGGCCACCACCGGCGACCTGCGGGCGCTCGTGGCCGTGCTCGACCCCGACGTGGTCTGGCGCGCCGACGGCGGCGGCATGGTGGGCGCGGCGCTGGTGCCGGTCGTCGGCGCCGAGAAGGTGGCCAGGGTCGTGATGGGGCTGGTCGAGCGCTGGTTCACCGGCATGACGGCGCACTTGCGCGAGGTCAACGGCGGGCCGGGCTTCGTGATCGTCGACGAAGGCGACATCGTGGACACCGTCATGTCCTTCACCGTCTCCGACGGGCGGATCACCGAGGTCGATGTGGTGAGAAATCCCGACAAGCTGGGCCATGTGAGGTAGTTCACTCAGACATTTCCCTCGGCCGTCCTGTCTCCCCTGCAGAAGCGAAGGACAGGAGACGGACATGGATATCGTGGTCATCGGAGCCGGCTACGCGGGCATGACGGCGGCGCTCCGCCTCGACAGGAGCCACCGGATCACCCTGATCAGCGCCGACGACAGCTTCACCGAGCGGATCAGGCTGCACGAGCGGGCGGCGGGGCGGCCGTCGGTGAGCACGCCGCTGGCCGAGCTGACCCGGGGGACCGGCATCAGGACGGTCGAGGGCCGGGTCACCGGCATCGACGCCGAGGCCGGGACCCTCACGCTGGGAGACGGGCGCGAGTTCCGCTACGACACGCTCGTGTATGCGCTGGGCAGCTTCACCGACACGAGCGTCCCGGGCGTGGCCGAGCACGCCTACGCCGCCGAGAACGCGGCCGAGCTGGGGGAACGGCTGCGCCGGGGCGGCGGCCACCTGGCCGTCGTGGGCGGCGGGCTGACCGGGATCGAGCTGGCCACGGAGCTGGCCGAGTCGTACCCGCGCTGGCAGGTCAAGCTGGTCACCGGTACCCATCCGGCCGCTGGGCTGTCGCGCCGCGGCCGCGCGCATGTCGCCAAGGTGCTGACCAGACTGGGGGTGAGCGTCCACACGGACACGCTGGTCGAGGCGGTGACCTCCGGCGGGCTCAGCACGGCGCAGGGCCCGATCGAGGCCGACGTCGTGGTGTGGGCCGGTTCGTTCGCCGTGCCGGAACTGGCGGCCAAGGCCGGGCTGGCAGTGGACCGGCGCGGCAGGACGCTGGTCGACGCCACCCTGCGCTCGATCTCCCACCCCGACGTCTACGTGGTCGGCGACGCCGCCGCCGTGGACGTGCCGGGGGCCGGGGTCTCGCGCATGTCGTGCGCGGTCGGGATGCCGATCGCCGCGCACGCCGCCGACGCCGTCAACGCCCGCGCCCGTGGCCGCGCGGCCCGCCCCTTCCGCTTCCGCTACATGATCCAGTGCGTCAGCCTCGGCCGCCGCGACGGCGTCATCCAGGTCGTGCGCCGCGACGACTCGCCGGTCGAGCTGATCCTGCCCGGCCGCCCGGGCGCGTGGGTCAAGGAGCTCATCTGCCGCTACGCGGCCGGCTCGCTGCGCGTCGCCCGCCTGCTGCCGCGCTCCTACTGGTGGCCCAAGTAGTCCTTAAGCCAGTGGTAGGAGCTCTTGGGCGTACGGCGCAGCGTCTCGAAGTCCACGTGGACCAGGCCGAAGCGCTGGTTGTAGCCCTCCGCCCACTCGAAGTTGTCCAGCAGCGACCAGACGAAGTAGCCGCGCACGTCCACGCCGTCCCGCCGGGCCCGCTGGAGCGCGGCGAGGTGGCCGTCGAGGAAGGCGATGCGCTCCGGGTCGTCGACGGTGCCGTCGGGGGAGACGTTGTCGGGCTGGGAGCAGCCGTTCTCGGTGACGTAGATGGGCGGGAGTCGCCGGCCGTACCGGTGCTTGAGGCCCGTCAGCAGTTCGTGCAGGCCGTCGGGGACGACGGGCCAGCCGAAGGCGGTGGTGGGGTAGCCGGTGATGCCGGCGTCGTCGAAGGGGAAGGCGTCCTGCCGGGGCGCGGCGACGCGGGTGGGGTTGTAGTAGTTGACGCCGAGGCCGTCGATGGGCGTGGAGATCACGTCCAGGCCGTCCTGCGGGGCCTCCTTGCCGAAGGCCGACAGGTCCGGGTACGCGCCGGTGAGGATGGGGTCGTTGAACAGCCGGTTGTGCAGCGTGTCGTACGCCTCGGCGGCGGCGAGGTCCTCCGGGCTGCCGGAGGCGGGCCAGACCGGGGTGCAGTTGTTGGAGATGAGGATCTCGCGGGCGCCCGCCGCGCGTAGCGCCTGGGTGGCCAGGCCGTGGGCCAGGAGCTGGTGGTGGGCGGCGGGCAGGGCGTCGAGCAGCAGGCTCTGGCCGGGGGCGTGCACGCCGAGTGCGTAGCCGAAGGCCATGTGGACGAAAGGTTCGTTGAGGGTGATCCACGTCTCGACCCGGTCGGCCAGGCGGTTGGCCACGATGGCGGCGTAATCGGCGAATTTTCCTGAAATATCGCGATTCATCCAGCCGCCCTCGTCCTGGAGCTCCTGCGGCAGATCCCAGTGGAACAGGGTGGGCACCGGCGTGATGCCCCCGGCCAGCAGGTCGTCCACGAGGCGGTCGTAGAAGGCCAGGCCCTTCTCGTTGGTACGGCCCCCGGGCTGAACTCTCGGCCAGGAGATGGAGAAGCGGTAGGCGTTGACGCCGAGACCGGACATGAGCGCGATGTCCTCGGCGGTGCGGTGGTAATGGTCGCAGGCCACGTCGCCGGTGTGGCCGTCGCGCACGCGGCCGGGCTCGTGGGTGAAGGTGTCCCAGATCGAGGGGCCACGGCCGTCTTCCGCGACGGCGCCCTCGATCTGGTAGGCGGCAGTGGCCGTACCCCACAAGAAGGTGCTCATAAGAGGTGAGTATCACTCATGTAATTGCCGGGCCGAAAGAGCAAGACTGTACTTGCTGGTAATGCGCCAGGATGGAGGGCATGACGAGTACCTTGCGCCGCCGCCCCGCCCAGCGCCGCAGCGTGGAGAGGGTTGAGCGGATGCTCGACGAGTGCGCGCTGCTGCTCGACCAGGTGGGGTATGACGCGCTGACCACCAAGGAGGTCGCGCGCCGAGCTGAGGTCCCGATCGGCACGTTCTATCAGTTCTTTCCCGACAAGCAAGGGCTGGTCCGCGCCCTGGCCATGCGCAACCTGGAGGCGTTCCTCCAGCGTGTGACCGAGCGGATCGCCGGAGCCGATCTTGAGCACTGGACCGACCTCGTCGACCTGGCCATCGACGAGTTCGTCGCGATGAAGCGCACGACGCCGGGGTTCGCCGTGGTGGACTTCGGGGAGGTGCTGCCGACGCCCGGCGGGCCCGCGGTCGAGGGCACCAACCGGACACTGGACGCGGCGCTGGAGAACAACGTCATCGTGGCCGACCGGCTGCGGGCGCTGACCGTCGACCTGCTCCACGCGCCCGCGGGGTCGGGGCTGGACCGGGCGCTGCTGGTGGCGGTGGAGGCCACGGACGCGGTGCTGAAGCTGGCGTTCCGCATGCACCCGGACGGTGACCCCGAGCTGATCGCCGAATGCAAGCAACTGGTCCGCCGCTACCTGGCCGACCACCTTCCCTAGCCGACCACGTCCTAAGCCGACCGCCTTCCTAGGCCGACCGCCTTCCTAGGCCGACCGCTTTCCCAGACCGGCCGCCTTCCCTACGGGAGTGCCGAGCGCAGGACGGCCTGGGCGATCGGCGCGGCCGTCTCGCCTCCGGAACCGCCGTTCTCCACGACCACGCCCACCGCCACCTCCGGCGCGTCGGCCGGGGCGAAGGCGGTGATGACGGCGTGCGCCGCCGCCCCCCGGGCGTGCTCGGCGGTCCCGGTCTTGGCCGCCACCGCCACGCCGGGGATCGCCGCGGCGGCGCCCGTACCGCCGGGCTGGGTGACGGAGACCATCATCGCGGTGAGGTCGGCCGCCACCGTCTCGGGCATCGTGGTGCGGTACTCGGTGGGCCAAGCGCGGTTGATGACCGAGCCGTCGGGCAGGCGGGCCTCCTCCACCAGGTACGGGCGCATGAGCGTGCCCCGGTTGGCGACAGCCGCCGACATCATGGCGATCATCAGCGGCGTCGCCCGGTCCTCGTACTGGCCGATCGCCGACAGGGCGGTCTGCGCCTGGTCCATGCCCTTCGGGTAGCCGCTCTCCGCCACCGGGAGCGGCACGGTCAGCTCGTCGGTGTCGAACCCGAACGCCTGCGCACCCTCCCGCAGCGTGTCCGGCCCCAGGTCGAGGCCGATGTTGGCGAACGCGGTGTTGCACGACACCTGGAAGGCGTAGCCCAGCGGCGGATGCCCGTCGCCGCACGAGGTCCCGCCGGAGTTGCCCAGGGAGGTGGTCGTGCCGGGAAGCTGAAGCTGGACGGGCGCGTCCACCTGAGAGGACGGCGTGTACGCGCCGGAGGCCAGCGCCGCCGCCGCGGTCACGACCTTGAACGTCGAGCCGGGCGGGTAGTTCTGGCCGAGCGCGCGGTTCAGCAGCGGCCTGCCGGGGTCGGCGCGCAGGCGACGGTCGGTCTCGGCGAGCTCGCGGGCGTCGAACCCGGCGAAGGCGTTCGGGTCGTAGGACGGGTAGGAGGCCATCGCCAGGATCGCCCCGGTCACCGGGTTGATCGCCACGGCGGCGCCGGGCCGCCCGGTCGCCTTCAAGGCGTCGTAGGCGGCCCGCTGCACCCGGTCCACGATCGTCAGCCGGACGTCCGCGCCCGCCGCGCTCCCGTCCTTCACCAGCGCGCGTACCTTGACCTTGGGGTCGGACCCCGACAACACGCCGTCCTCCGCGTGTTCGACGCCGGTCTCGCGGTAGAGGGACAGGTAACCGGTCGCGGGTGCGTAGAGCTCCCCTTCGGGATAGACCCGCCGATAGAGGTACGGCCCGCCATACGCGCGCTCACTGTAGGCGATCACCGAACCGTCGTAGGTGGAGATGTCACCCCGGGCGTGGTCGAACCTGGCGATGATCGTGCGCTGGTTGCGCGGATCGGCGTTCAGGCTGTACGCCTCGAACGCCTGCAGATAGGTGACGTTGGCCAGCAGCGCGAACAGCATCGCCGAGCAGATCAGCGCCACTCGGCGCAGGGGGATGTTGATCCGTCTCGCCCTGGGTCCGGCCATGCTCCTCGGTCTAACAGCCGGAAACCCAAGCCAGGGCTAGAGGACGCTGCGGTAGTAGGAAATCTTGTGGTGGATGTACTTCTGCCGCTCGGCGAGGTTGGCGATCTGCTCCTTGACCCGCCGGTCGTGCTCCTCGAGAAGCTCGATGCGCTCGGCGACGGTGTGCTCGCCCTGGCGGACCAGGTCGGCGAAGCGCAGCATCCCGGCGATGGGCATGCCGGTGTCGCGCAGGCAGCGGATCAGGTTCAGCCAGCCGAGGTCTCGCTGGGTGAAGCGGCGCTGGCCTGCGGAGTTGCGTTCGATGCCGGACAGCAGCCCGATCTTCTCGTAGTAACGCAGGGTGTCGAGGCTGAAGCCGGTCTCCTCGACGACCTCCGACGGTGTGTAGACGCTCACGCGACCCATCGTCCCACCTGGAGTGCACTCCAGGTCAAACTTGACCTGGAGCGGGCTCCAGGAACCACAGTCATCGCCATGAAACTCGCACTGGGCACGATCGGCTTCGGCACCGCCGTCACCATGGACGACACCTTCGCCCTGCTCGACCGGTTCGCCGAGGCCGGCGGCACGATGATCGACACGGCCAACAACTACCCCTTCTGGGTGGAGGGGTGCACCGGGGACGAGAGCGAGGCGGCCATCGGGGCGTGGCTCGCCGCGCGGGGCAACCGGGACCGGGTGGTGCTGGGCACCAAGGCCGGCGCCCGGCCCACGGTCGCCGGTGACCGCACGCTCGGCTCGATGGAGGGGCTGTCGGCGTCGGCGATCGCGAAGGCCGCCGAGGGCAGCCTCACGAGATTGCGGACCGACTACATCGATGTGTATTGGTCGCACATTGATGATGCTTCCGTCCCGCTTGAGGAGTCTTTGGAGGCGTTCAACGCGCTGGCCGAGGACGGCAAGATCCGCGCTCTCGGGGCCAGCAACATGCGCGCCTGGCGGCTGGAGCGGGCCAGGAACCTGTCGGCGGGCCAAGGCTGGATGCCGTACACCCACCTGCAGCTGCGCCATACCTACCTACGGCCGCGCCCGCTGACCCGGCAGGCCGAGAGCGCGCACGTGCTGGCGACCGAGGAGACGCTGGAACACGCGGCCGGCACCGGGATCTCGCTGTGGGCCTACAACACGCTCATGTCCGGCTCCTACACCGGGCGGGCCGACCGGCCGCTGCCGGAGTCCTACGACCACCCCGGCACCACCCGCCGCCTGGCGGTCCTGCGGGAGGTGGCCGCCGAGCTGGGCGCCACCCAGAACCAGGTCGTGCTGGCCTGGCTGCTGGCCGACGGGCACGTGCCGATCGTGGGCGCGACCCGGCTCGCCCAGCTGGAGGAGGCCATCGGCGCCACCGCGCTGAGCCTCGATCCGGCCCAGAAGGACCGCCTCGACGCCGCCGTCTAGTCGCGGTAGGCCGACGACTGCAGGGTGTAGAGGTCGGCGTACAGGCCGTTCAGCGACATCAGGGCGGCGTGGGTGCCAGCCTCGACGACCTTGCCGTGGTCGAGGACGTAGATGCGGTCGGCGTAGCGGACGCTGGCCAGCCGGTGGGTGATCAGCAGGACCGTGCGGCCGTCGGCGTGGTCGCGGATGCGTTCGAACAGGGCGTGCTCGGCGCGGGCGTCGAGGGCGGCGGTGGGCTCGTCGCAGATCAGCAGCGGGGCGTCGCGGTGGAAGCCGCGGGCCACGGCGATGCGCTGCCACTGGCCGCCGGACAGCTCCTGGCCGTCCTTGAAGCGGCGGTCGAGCAGGGTGCGGTAGCCGTGCGGGAGGTCGGCGATCACCTCGTCGGCCCCGGCCACCCGGGCGGCGGCGTCCAGCGCCTCCTCGCCCTTGCCGGTGCCCATGGTGATGTTGTAGCGGGCGGTCAGGGGCCAGCGGGTGTGGTCCTGGGCGATGACCGCGGTGCGCAGCCGCAGCGCTTCGGGCTCGACGTCGCGCAGATCGACGTCGTCCCAGGTCACGCTGCCCGTGTCGGGTTCGTAGAGGCCGGACAGGATCTTGGCCAGCGTGGTCTTGCCCGAGCCGTTCTCGCCCACGAACGCGATGACCTCGCCCTCGTTGACCTCGATGGAGACACCGCGCAGCGCCGGGTTGTCGGAGCCCGGGTAGGCGAACGTGACGTCCTGGGCGGAGATCCGGGCGAACGACGCCGGAGCCTCCACCGGGCGCGGCTTGGACAGGCGGCGCTCGGCGTCCTCGCAGAAGTCGAGGAAGTCGGTGAAGTAGAGGCCCTCCTCGTAGAGGCGGTTGGTGGCGTACATGAGATTGCCCAGCGACGACTGGCCCTGGCGGATGGCCAGGACCGCGGTGCCGGCCACGGCCAGCGGGATCGAGCCGAGCGCGAGCAGGACGCCGAGCGCCACGTAGACCAGGCCGCTGCCGAGGCCGCCCAGCGACTCGCCCACGACCCGGGTGAGCGTCTGGCGCTTGGCCAGGCGCAGCAGAACCTCCTGCTCGGCGCGGGCGACCGCGTCGTACATGCGCAGAAGGAAGCCGCGCATCGTGAACGAGCGCACCTCGGCGGCGGGCTGCCGGTTGGCCAGCAGCTCGGCGATGATCCATTTGCGGCGGTTGGCCGGGATGAGGGCGTAAAGGGTGGTGTAGCGCATGCGGGCGCTGCGCACCGCCGCCCACGCGTCGGGCAGGACGGCCAGCAGCAGCAACGGCAGCAGCACCGGATGCAGCACGCCCAGGACGCCGGCCACCGCCAGCAGCCCCACCGCGGCGGTGACCACGTCGATGGCCGAGGTGACCACCGAGTCGGCCATGGCCACGCCGCGCAGCCTGGCCCGCTGCAGCGCGTCGTGGAAGTCGGGATCGTCGTAGGCGGCGAGCTCGACCCTGCTGGTCAGGCCGTAGAGTCGCTCCTCGGTCAGCCGGCTCACCTGCGGGTCGAGCCGCGACTGCGCCCACCCGGCCCCGGCCTGTACGGCGGTGCGCATCGCCGCGGCCCCCGCCACCAGAGCCAGGCTCGGCAGCGCGGCCACCACCCGGTCGGGCGTCGGACCGTCGCTGAACAGCGCCGTCAGCACCCCGGTCGTGGCCAGCAGCCCGAACGCGGTGAACACCCCGCCGAGCAGGTTGAGTGCGACGGTGGCGACGGTGTCGCGCGGGCTGGCCCGCCACGCCAGCCGCATGGCCTGCCCGATGAGCGAGGGCAGCCGCCTGGCGATGGTGAGGAATCCGGCCTCGGCCATCGTGTCGGTGTGGGCGTGCCAGTCGGAGATGGTGATCTCGCCGATTTCCAGCGCGTCGTCGGCCATGTATGAAGTGTGCGGGAGGGCACTGACAATCCGATCTGGCCCGCGGTCAGATAAGCCTGGTCTGGCTGGCCCCAAATTCTGCGTGACGGGTGTAACACTGTCGGTAGTGCTGTTGCCCGCCCCCCGCGAGGAGTAACGACGGTGCCCACGAACCTTCCGACGGTTCCCAACGCGTTCATCGGCAGGGAGTCCGACCTGGATGAGCTGTTGCGCCTGCTGATGGCGGTGCGTGTCGTGACCTTGTGCGGCACCGGCGGCATCGGCAAGACGCGGTTGTGCCTGAGTGTGGCGCACGAGGCGGTCGAGGTGTTCAGCGACGGCGTCTGGCTGGTGGAGCTGGCCGACCTCGACTGCGGTGACCTGCTGGCGCAACGCGTGGCCGCGGTGCTGGGCGTGCAGGTGCCGCCCGACGGCGACCCCGCGCAGGCGGTGGCCACGGCGGTCGGCGGCGGCAAGCAGCTGCTCGTGCTGGACAACTGCGAGCACCTCATCGAGGACTGCGCCGAGCTGTGCACCTACCTCCTGGGCGCCTGCCCCGACCTGCGGGTGATGGCCACGAGCCGCGAGCCGCTGCGGGTGCTGGGCGAGACGGTCTGGCGGGTGCCGCCGCTGTCGCTGCTGCCGGTCGCGGGTGGCGGCAGCGACGCGGTGCGGCTGTTCGTCGACCGGTCGGTGGCCGGCGGCGGGCTGACCTGGACGGCCCAGGACGACGCCGCGGTCAGCGCGCTCTGCGCGGAACTGGAAGGCATCCCGCTGGCGATCGAGCTGGCGGCGGCGATGACCAGGGTGCTGTCGGTGGAGCAGATCAGGTCGCGCCTGTCCGACCGGTTCAAGCTGCTGACCAGCGGTTCGCGCTCGGCGCCCGCCCGTCAGCGCACGCTGCTCGCCACCGTCGAGTGGAGCTACCGGATGCTGAGCGCCCCGGCGCAGCTGCTGCTGCAGCGCCTGACCGCCTTCCGCGGCGGCTGGACGCTGGAGCTGGCCGAGCTGACCTGCCCGTGCCCGGGACTGGCCGCCGACGAGGTGCTGGCGACGATGGCCGAGCTGGTCGACAAGTCGCTGGTGCTGGCCGACGGCGAGGCGGGCGGCGAGATCCGCTACCGCATGCTCGACACGGTACGCGACTACGGCAGGCAGCGGCTGCAGGAGTCGGGCGACGAGGAGGAGCTGAGGCAGCGGCACCTGGAGTGCGTGTTCCTGGTCTCGAAGCGGCTCGGCGACCTGATCGCGACCTGCGACCGGCGCCACTGGCCGGAGATCACCCGGCGGGCGCTGGTCATCGACGCCATGCAGCCCAACCTGTACGCGGGACTGGGGTACGCCCGCCGTACCGGCCAGGTGGAGCGGGGCCTGCGCATGTGCACGGACCTGCAGTGGGTGATCATCGCGGGCGGCCGGTTCGACGAGGCGGCCAGGCACATCGACGAGCTGCTGCAGGACTCCGACACGGTCATGCCCGGCCAGGTGGCGCACGCGCTGGCGATCAGGTCGGTGGTCTGCTTCTTCGGCGGCGACGCGGTCGGCGTGGTGCGCCACGGCCGCGAGGCGGTGCGCCTGGGCCGGGCGAGCGGTCATCTGATCAGCGAGGCGCTCGCGATCATGATGATGTGCGCGGTGGGCGCCGGCGACGAGGAGATCACCCTCGACCGGGCCGCCGAGCTGGCGGGCAAGGCCGGCGACGAGTACGTACGCTCGCTCGTGACCTACATCAGGGCGCTGCACGCGCAGGTCGCCGGGCAGCTGAGGGAGTCGGCCAGGCTGTACGAGCAGATGATCGACAGCCACCGCGACGCCAACGACTGGGGGATGGCGCTGGCGGTGATCGGCCTGGCCCAGATCGCCCACTCCCGCGGCGACCTGGAGGCGGCGGCCCACCACTACCAGTACGCGCAGGAGCTGCTCGACCCGATCGACCACCGGGGCGAGCGCATCCGCTGCCTGACCGGGCTCGGCCGGATCGCCACGGAGCTGGGCGACTTCGACACCGCGCGGCGCCGGCTGGCCGAGAGCCTGGCGCTCAGCTCGGGCCTGGGCCAGCGGGCGGTAGCGGTCGAGCTGGTCGACGGCTTCGCCGACCTGGCGCTGCGCGAGGGTGAGCACGTGCGGGCCGTACGCCTGATGGCGGCGGCCTCGGCGTTGCGCGAGCGGATGGGCGGCACGCTGCTGCTCAGCATGAGCGGCGCGCGCATCCAGGAACTCCTCGCGCCCGCCAGGCGCGCGCTGGGGGAGACGATGGTGGCGCAACTGTGGGCGGAGGGCCGCACGCTGCCCTGGCACCAGGCCATCGAGTACGCCGTGCGCGGCGAGCCCCCCGTACGCCCCCGCCTGGGCATCCCGGTCCCGGTGGCGCCCGACGGCACCCTGACCGAGCGCGAACGCGAGATCGCCGGCCTCATCGCCCGGGGCCTGTCCAACAGGAAGCTGGCCGAGGAACTGGTCATCAGCCCGGCCACCGTTGCCAGGCACGTCAGCAACATCCTGGCGAAGCTCGGCTTCACCTCCAGGACGCAGGTGGCCACCTGGGCGATCGAGCATGGTATGAACGAGTAGTCGATGTCACACTCAGAGTGATGATTACCGCTTGGAACCTCCCCGCCGAGCCCAATCTGTTCGTCGGCCGCGAGTCGGATGTCGACGAGCTGGTCCAGCTGCTCGACGTGGCGCGCGTCGTGACGCTGTGCGGGGCGGGGGGCATCGGCAAGACGCGTCTGGCGATCCGCCTGGCGGCCCGGCTCGCGCCGCGCTTCTCCGGCGGCGCCCGGCTGGTCGACCTGTCCGACCTGGGTGCCGACGCGAGCGTGGCCGACCACGTGGCGGCCGCGCTGGGGCTGGCCGCCGACCCGGGCACGCCCCTGCCCGAGCGGATCGGCGAGCGCCACGTGCTGGTGGTGCTCGACAACTGCGAGCAGCTGGTGGGCGAGTGCGCCGAGCTCTCGCGCGACCTGGTCGGCGCCTGCCCGGGGGTGACCGTGCTGGCCACCAGCAGGGAGCCGCTGCGGGTGCCCGGCGAGACGGTCTGGCGGGTGCCGCCGCTGTCGCTGGCCGGCGATCCGCGGCGCTCGGAGGCGGTGCGGCTCTTCCACGCCAGGGCGGCCGCGGTCCGTCCCGGCTTCGAGCTGAGCGACGAGGTGCTGCCGCAGGTGGTGCGGCTGTGCCAGGCCCTGGACGGGCTGCCGCTGGCGATCGAGCTGGCCGCGGCCATGGTCAGGGCGCTGTCGCTGCGGCAGCTTGTCGAGCGGCTCGACGACCGCTTCCGCCTGCTGTCGGCCGGCGCCCGCACGGCCCCGGCGCGCCAGCGCACGCTGCGGGCGGCGGTCGACTGGAGCTACCGGTTGCTGTCGGAGCAGGAGCGCCTGCTGCTGCGCCGCCTGGCGGTCTTCCGTTTCTGCTGGACCCTCGACGTGGCCGAGTGGGTCTGCCAGGGCGAGGGGCTGCCCGAGGAGGACGTGCTCGCCCGGCTGTGCGACCTGGTGGACAAGTCGCTGGTCGTGGTGGACGGCGAGATCGCCGGTGAGGCGCGCTACCGGCTGCTGGAGACCGTCAGGGAGTACGCGGTCGAGCAGTTGTCCCAGACGGACGAGGAGATGGACCTGCGCCGGGCGCACCTGGCGGCGATGGCCCGGCTGGCGGTGGAGTTCAAGCAGGCGGTGGCGCCGGGGGCGCGGACGTCCTGGGCGGTGATGGAGCGCTTCGGCAACCTCTTCGACGGACTCAAGACCGAGATCGGCGCGGCGCTGGACTGGTCGATCGCGATCGGCCGCCAGGAGGTCGCGCTCAGGATGCTCACCGACATGCGCTACATGCTGGTGGCGAGCGGCCGCAATCTCGGCCTGGCCGGGCCTCTGGACCGTCTCCTGGCGACCGAGACCGGCGACCTCGGGCTCCTCGGGCAGGCGACCTTGCTCCGCGGCGAGCTGGCCGTACAGAGCGGCGACCTCGCCACCGCCGCGCGGTGCGCGCGTGCCGGCCTCGGGATGTGCAGGTCCGCGGGCGACAGCTACGGCGAGGCCGTGGGCATGATCCTGCGCGCCCAGACCTCCGGCGAGCAGGAGCCGCTGCGGCAGGCGCTGGAAGTGGCGGCCAGGAGCGGCGACGCGATCCTGGCCTCGATCGCGCAGGGCGCCAGGGCGGGCCTGGCCCTGCACGACGGCCGGCTGCACGAGGCGCGGCGGGCCTTCGAGGAGGTGCTGGCGCTGTGCGAGCGGCTCGACAACCACTGGGGCCTGTCCAACGGGCACATCGGCCTGGCCCAGGTGGCGCGCCGGGTGGGCGACAGCGCGACCGCCAAGCGCCACTACGAGAGCGGCCTGCGCCTGGTACGCCACGTCGACGCCCGCCAGCAGACCATCAGCTGCCTGGCCGGGCTCGGCAGGGTGGCGCTGGAGGAGGGTGACCTGCGCGAGGCGCGGGCGCGGCTGACCGAGGCGCTGGAGCTCAGCCGTGACGCCGGCCTGCGCACGGGCATCGCCCGCCGGCTGGAGGCGTGGGCCGGGCTGCTCGTGGCCGAGGGCGACGAGCGGCGCGCGGTGCTGCTGATGTCGGCATCGGTGGCGCTGCGCGAGCGCCGTCCCGAGGCGCGGGAGGAGGAGATCCTCGCGCCGGCGCGCCGCAGCCTGGGGGAGGCGCTGGTGGCGCAGCTGTGGGCGGAGGGGGCGGCGATGAGCGCGGACGACGCGGTGCGGTGCGCGCTCGACGGCACCCTGCCCGAGCGTTCTGACGTGCCTGTGGTGCCGATGGGCCAGGACAGCAAGCTGACGGCCAGGGAACTGGAAGTGGCCGAGCTGGTCTCACGGGGGCTGAGCAACAAGGGGATCGCCGACGAGCTGGTCATCAGCCCGGCGACGGCGGCGCGGCACGTGGCCAACATCCTGGCCAAGCTGGGGTTCGGCACGCGTACACAGATCGCCGCCTGGGTCATCGAGCAGCGCTGAGCGCAACCTCTCTACACATCTTTCCGCACCGGCGGATACATCCTCGAATGGCCATCTCAGTGCATGTGCCGCGCTCCCGGTCGGCCTAGCGTTTGCCATGTGATCGGCCGACTGGCGCCAACCTCCGAACCCCGGTGCTCCGGGGTGCCCACACCGGAGGCGCGCCCGGCCGGTCCGCCGGGAGCGTCGCGTGCCCATCACGGATCAGGGCCTCCTCGGAGGGGTGGGGGTTTTGGTCTGGGGCACGCGACAGCGGGCTCGAGCCGCGCAGGGCTCGAGCCCGCCCCCGCAACGGATTCGGTTGACGAACTGTCGAGGAACCGGTGAATGCACATCGGTATACATACATCGGTGGATGCTGCGGTACGCATGCCCGCCGTACCGTCCTAAGCATGAAGCCGATCGTCTCGTCTGCGGGCACCGTGACCAACGAGGTGTTCGGCCGGGCCTACGAACGAGGGGACCGGCCGGCGCTCGTGGATCTCCATGGCGGCCTCGTGTACAGCTATCGCAGGCTGGTCACCGAGGTGACCAGGGCGGCGTCCGGGATGGTACGCAGGGGCGCCAGGCGTGAGCAGGTCGTGGGTGTCCATGTGAGCACGGCCTGCGCGCAGACGCTGGCCGTTCACACGGTGCTCGCGGCCGGAGGCGTCGCCGCGCCGCTCGACCCGCGCCTGTCGGGGGCGGAACTGGCCGAGCGGCTTTCCGAGTGTGACGCGCGGACGCTGATCACCACGCCGGACCTGGCGCCACTGTCGCTGCGGGCGGTGGAGGAATCGCGGGTCCGGCAGGTGATCGCCTTCGGTTCCGTGGTCGACACGATCGACTTCGAGGACCTGCTGAATCTGGAGCCGGCGCCCTTACCGACGATCGACGCCCGGCTGCAGGACGCGCTGGTGCTGTCCGGCGGTCGCCGGATGGGCCAGGCGGAGCTGCTGGCGCGGATGGCGGAGCTGGACGAGCGGGTGAAGCTGTCCGAGTCCGACGTGGTTCTGGCCACCTGGAAGCCCGATGACGGGTGCGATCTGATCGCGCTGGTCGGGCTGGCGGTGCTGAGCGGCGCGCTGGTGGTGGCGGCGGCCACGTCGGACGCCGTGGATCTGCCGGGCACCAAGCACGACTTCGGCGTCACGGTCGTGACCGGACCGGGCGGTGGGTTCGAACGTCTCTGAGCTGTTATCGCGCATGCCTTGACGTCGCCGCGGGCGAAGTGGGTTGATGGCCCTACTGACAACGTTGTCAACCTGAGTTCGTTCGGGGGTCTCGAAGGGACGGTGTGCGATGCGACGACGGTGGTTGGCAGCCGTCGCGATCACGATGGCTGGCCTGCTCGGAGTGACCGCCTGTGGCGGTGGGAACACACCCGCAGGCCAGGCCACCGATGGCGCTACGAAGGCTGCGTCGAGCGACGTCGAGGTCTTCTCCTGGTGGACCGGGCCCGGTGAGGCCGACGGTCTGGCCGCGATGCGGAAGATATTTGAAACCCAGAACCCGAACCTGAAGTTCCTGGACGCCGCGGTCGCGGGCGGTTCGGGGGACAAGGCGAAGGCTCTGCTCCAGACCAAGCTGCAGGGCGGCGAGCCCCCGGACTCCTTCCAGGGTCACGCGGGCGCCGAGTTGCAGGGCTACATCAAGGCCGGGCAACTGGAGGACCTCACCTCGCTGTATGACGAGCTGAAGCTCAAGGACGTCTACCCGGCCCAGCTGGTCGAGCAGATCAGCGTGGACGGCAAGATCTACTCGGTGCCGGTGAACATCCACCGCTCCAACGTGCTGTGGTTCAACCCGGCGGTCCTGAAGGAGGCCGGGGTCGCGGGGGCGCCGAAGACGATCGAGGACTTCATCGCCGCGCTGGGCAAGGTCAAGGCCAAGGGCAAGATCCCGCTCTCCATCGGCTCGGAGTGGACGGTCACCCACCTGCTGGAGAACGTCATGCTCGGCTCGCTGGGCACCGACGGCTACAACGCGCTCTTCAAGCCGGGCGCCAACTGGGCCGCCCCCGAGGTGACCAAGGCGCTGGAGAACTTCAAGACGATCATGTCGTTCGCCGGTGACCCGCAGGACGACTGGCAGCCCGCCGCCAAGCAGGTGGCCGACGGCCAGGCGGCCTTCAACATCATGGGCGACTGGGCCTACGGCTACTTCCACAACCCGCCGGACGGCGGCCTCGGCAAGACGTCGAAGACCGACTTCGACTGGGCGCCCGCGCCCGGCACCGAGGGCACCTACCTGTGGCTGTCGGACAGCTTCACCCTGCCCAAGGGCGCCAAGAACCGAGAGGGCGCGCTCGCGTGGCTGAAGGTGGCGGCCAGCAAGGAGGGCCAGGACGCCTTCAACCCGAAGAAGGGCTCCATCCCGGCACGCAAGGACGCCGACGCCGCCCTGTACACCGACTACCTCGGTGACGCGCTGAAGGACTGGTCGGGCAACAAGCTGGCCGGATCCGTCCAGCACGGCGTGGCGGTCAGCCAGCCGTGGCTCACGGCGATCAACGAGCAGGTCGGTCTCTACCTGGGCAAGCAGGACGTGGCAGCGCTGCAGAAGGGTCTGGCCGACGCGGCCATGGCCAACGCGCAGTGACATCAAAGGGGGTACGGCCGGGCCGTACCCCCTTTGGAAAGGACTGGTTGTGAGACGGGCACGCACCTGGCTGCCTGGGCTCCTCCTCGTGGCGCCGTCCATCGTGGCGATCGGCGTCTTCGTGTACGGCATGCTCGGCTGGAACGTCCAGCTGGCCATGACGGACAAGCACAGCGAGGTGGCCGAGGGGAACTTCGTCGGGCTGAAGAACTTCATCGACATCTGGGACCTGGAGAGGTGGCACCTCTCGGTCAACCACGCGATCCTGTTCACGGTCGTGTTCGTGCTGGGCGCGCTGCTGCTCGGCTGGTTCCTGGCCTTCCTCATGGAGAAGGGGATCAGGGGCGAGGGCACGTTCCGGGCGATCTACCTGTTCCCGATGGCGATCTCGTTCGTGGCGACCGGCATCGTGTGGCGGTGGCTCATGAACTCGGGCACCGGGGAGCGGGCGGTCGGCCTGAACCGGTTGTTCGACACGATCGGGTTGCCGCAGTGGGCGTGGTTCCGTGATCAGGACTGGGGGATGGCCGCGATGGCGATTCCCGCCATCTGGCAGATGTCCGGATATGTCATGGCACTCTTCCTGGCGGGCTTCCGTGGCGTGCCGGAGGAGCTTCGTGAGGCCGCCCGGGTCGACGGCTGCACCGAGTGGGGCGTCTACCGGCACATCGTGCTGCCGCTGCTGCGGCCCGTCACGCTGTCGGCGCTGATCATCCTCGGGCACATCTCGCTCAAGGTCTTCGACCTGATCGTGGCGGTGTCCGGCAAGCAGATCATCACCGACGTGCCCGCGGTCTTCATGTGGGTGGCGGTCTTCGACTCCCAAGACCCGGCCAAGGGCGCCACCATCGCCACGTACATCGTGCTCAGCGTCGCGATCTTCGTGATCCCCTACCTCATCTGGACCGTACGGAAGGACAGGCGTTCATGAAGGCCGTGCGCCTGACCCTTCTGCTCGCCTTCGTGGTGGTCTTCCTCATCCCGATCTACGTCCTGCTGGCGACCAGCTTCAAGCCGCTCACCGAGGCGGACCCGTCACAGGCGTGGGCCCTGCCCCAGACCTGGACGCTGGAGCCCTGGCGGGTGGCGTGGGAGAAGCTGGCCCCCGGCATCTGGAACAGCGTGCTCCTCGCGGTACCCGGCTCGCTGCTGTCGTGCGCGCTGGGCTCCATGAACGGCTACGTGCTGTCCAAGTGGCGCTTCCCCGGCGCGGACCTGCTGTTCACGCTGTTCCTTTTCGGCATGTTCATCCCCTACCAGGGCGTGATGATCCCGCTGGTCGAGCTGCTGGTGAGCCTCAACGACCTGTTCGGCGTCCAGGGCGTCTTCTACGGCGGCCTGCCGGGGCTGATCCTCGCCCACGTGGTCTACGGCATCCCGATCTGCACGCTGATCTTCCGCAACTACTACGTCACCATCCCGGACGAGCTCATCGAGGCCTCCCGGGTGGACGGCGCCGGCATGCTGCGCACCTACTGGTCGGTCGTGCTGCCCGTCTCGGGCCCGGCCATCGCCGTGGTGATCATCTGGCAGTTCACCTCGTTGTGGAACGACTTCCTGTTCGCCGTGTTCATCACCGGGCCCAGGAGCTGGCCGACGACCGTCATGCTCAACAACATCGCCGGGGCGCAGGCCACGCCGTACAGCCAGCAGATGGCGGCGGCGATCCTGGCCTCGATCCCGACGATGATCATCTATGTCCTGCTCGGCCGCTTCTTCATGCGCGGGCTGATGGCCGGCGCGCTCAAGGGCTGAGCAGTTCCGGGTTGGCGAGGTGGGCCAGCGGCTCGCCGCGCGTGTAGCGGCCGACCTCCTCGGCGGCGATGCGCGCGGCGTTGGCCGCCGTCTGCTTGCTGCCGCCGGCCAGGTGCGGGGTCATCACCAGGTTCGGCGTGGTGAGCAGGCGCGAGCCGGCCGGGATGGGCTCCTCGGGGAAGACGTCAAGCGCCGCGCCGAACAGGTGGCCGGACTCCAGCGCGTCGCAGAGCGCGTCGTAGTCCAGCAGGGAGCCGCGGGCGGAGTTGACCACGACCGAGCCGCGCGGCAGGGCGGCCAGCTCGGCGGCGCCGATCATCGCGTCGGTCTCGGGGGTGGCGCGGGCGTGCAGCGACAGGAACCGCGAGCGGGCCAGCAGCTCGGGCAGCTCCACCGACTCCTCCAGCTCCACGTACGGGTCGTGCACCAGCACCTCGGCCCCGAACCCGCGCAGCATGCGGGCCACGCGGCTGCCGATCGCGCCGTAGCCGACCAGGCCGACCGTGCCGCCCTCCAGCTCGGGGCCGACGTTGTCGTAGACGTAGTAGTCGCCGCGCCAGACGCCCGCGGCCAGGTCGGCGTGCGTCTGCGGGATGCGGCGGGTGGCCGCCAGCAGGAGCGCCACCGTGTGCTCGGCGGTGGCCACCGCGTTGCGGCCCGGCGCGAACGTCACCGCGACCCCCGCCTTCGTGGCCGCGGCCAGGTTGGCGTTGACCGGCCCGCCGCGGGTGACGCAGAACAGCCTGAGCTCCTTGGCCTCGGCCAGCACCCGCTCGGTCAGCGGCGCCATCTGCGTGACGCAGACCTCGACCCCGCGCAGCGCCTCGATCAGCGACTCCTCGACGTCGGAGGCCTCCCGCACCTCGCCCACGGGGCCGAACGGCACCACCGGCCAGGGCAGCGTCAGCTCCCCGACCGCAAGTCCCGAGGGCACCTCGCGGCGCATGGCCGCCACGAGCAGGCGGTTGAGTACGAAGTGATCGCCGGCGGCGAGCACACGGACAGTCACGTGCGGCTCCAGGAAGTAGGTGCGTTGTAGCGGAGGATCGCGCCCTTGAGGTCGATCTCCGTGATCGCGCAGTTGTCCAGCCTCGGGAAGGCCCTTCTGTAGGCGCCCAGCGGCAGGCCGACCAGCGCGCACAGCGCCAGCCTGATCGCGGTGGTGTGGGCGACGACCAGCACCCGGCCGGGCGGAATCTCCCGCAGGCAGGCGAGAAAGCGCCCGGCCGCCGCGACCGGATCCTCCCCGCCGGGCAACGGGTTGGCGGCGGGGTCGGCCTCGAAGGCCGCGCGGGCCTCGGGGAAACGCTCGCGCATCTCGGCCGCGGTCAGGCCGTCGCCCTGGCCGAAGTCGAGCTCGCGCAGCCGTTCGTCCACGTGCAGCGGCACCCCGGCGGCCGTCGCGCTCGCCGCGGCGGTGATCTTCGCGCGGCTGAGCGTGGACGCCCACACGGCGCTCAGGTCCGCGCCCTTGGCCCAGGCGGCCAGCTCACGCGCCTGCTCCTCGCCGCGCGGGGTCAGCGCGACGTCGCTGAGCCCCGCGTAGCGGTTGCCGTCGTGCCAGATGGTCTCGCCGTGCCTGGCCAGCAGCAGGGTCATGCTCGTGTCCTCTCCGTCGCGTGGCGGGCCACCCGCTCGTCGAGCCAGCCCCGGGCGCGCAGCTCCTCCACGAATCGCAGGTACGGCTCCGCGTCGCGGGGCCGTGGCTCGACGATCTCCCTGGTTCTGGCCAGATCGGCGGAGGCGGCCAGGGCGGCCATGCCGAGGGCGGGCTCGGCGTTCTCGCGCAGCGTCACCGGGCGGCCGAGCACGTCGGCGCGCAACTGGTTGCCGTAGGCGCTCCTGGTGGCGCCGCCGGTCAGGATGATCTCGCCGTCGACGGGGGCGCCGAGCAGGTCGAGGTAGTCGAAGCAGAGCCGTTCGACGTAGGCCGCGCCGCGCAGGATCGCCATGTAGGTGTCCACGTCGCCGGCGGGGTCGCCGAGGGTGAAGGAGCGGGCGTCCGCGGCGGCGAAGGGGAAGCGCTCGCCGGGCGAGACCAGCGGGTAGATCACCGGCGGAACCGACCGCCCCGCGCCCTCCCGGTCCCCGATCCCGCGGGTGCCTTGGTCGCGGGTGGTGGCCTTGTGGCTCAGGGTGGTGAGGTCGCGGCCGGGCAGCGCCGTGGACAGGACGCCGGTGCCGGTGCTGGAGGCGCCGCCGGGCAGCCAGGAGCCGTCCGGGGCCCGGTGGGAGTAGACGACGCCGAGCGGGTCGTGGATCAGGTCGCGGGTGACGCCCTTGAGCACGAGCGTGGTGCCGAGCACCGAGTTCCAGGAGCCGACCCGGATCGCGCCCGCGCCGAGCTGGGCCGCGCAGCCGTCGGTGGTACCGGCCAGGATCGGAGTGCCTTCGGGCAGACCGGTCTCCCCGGCGGCCCGCGCGCAGACGCTCCCGATCCGCGCCCCCGGCCGCACCACAGGGGGCAGCACGTCCGGCGGCACCCCGAGCGCGTCCATGACCGCCGCCGGCCAGTCCTCGGCGATGAGGTCCACGCCGGTCTTCAGCGCGTTGCTCAGGTCGGTGGCCACCGGCTCACCCGCCAGGCGGCGGGTGACGAAGTCGCTCTGGTGCGCCAGCCGGACACCGGGTCCGGCCGAGCGCAGGAGCCACAGCAGCTTGGGCAGTGCCCAGTTGGCCTGCATCCGCTGGTACCCCAGCCGCGCCCACACCTGCCCGCCCACGTCGTTGACCCGGTCGAGCTCCGCGGCCGCGCGCCGGTCGTCGTACATGAGCGCCGGTGTGACCGGTTCGCCGTCCTTGGTGGTGAGCAGGATCGTTCCAGAGGTGGCGTCCACGGCGACCCCCGCGACCTCCGCGGGCTCCACGCCCGTGAGCGCCTCGGCGCAGGCCGCGGCGAGCCGGCTCCACCACCGCTCGGGGTCCTGCTCGTGCCGGTCCCCGTCGCGGCGGCTGGTCAGCGGGCGCGCGGCCGTGCCGAGCACCTCGCCGTCACCGGTGACCGCCATGGCGCGCACGCTCTGCGTCCCGAGATCGATCCCGACCCAGACACTCATGTACGGCCCCGCAACTCCGCCAGCAGGGGCCAGGTGCCCGAGGCGGCCTCCCGCAAGGCGATGAAGTCCTGAAATTTCATGATTGACCCGGATGGGTGAACGGGGCGGCCGGGCCGTACGTGCTGGGCGGCGGCCTGTGCCGTCGACGGCGCGGCACCCGTGGCGACCAGCCCGACCAGGAACGCGCCCCGCGCGCCCGCCTCCGCGTCGGCGGAGCGGAGCACGGGCAGCCCGGTCATGTCCGCGATCAGCCGCACCCACAGCGCGCTGGCCGCCCCGCCCCCGCAGACCCGCAGCTCGTGCGGCGAGCCGCCCGCGGCGGCCAGGCAGTCGGCGATGGCCAGGGCCAGTCCTTCGAGGACGGCCCTGGCGACGTGTTCGCGGCCGTGTTCCAGCGACAGCCCGAGGAAGGAGCCCCGGGCCTGCGGGTCGACGAAGGGCGAGCGCTCGCCGGCGGGGGAGAGGTAGGGCAGGAACGCAAGCCCGCCCGCGCCGGTCGTGCCCCGGGCGGCGAGGTCGGCCAGTTCCGCCGGACCGCTGAGGCCCAGCAGGCGGCAGGCCCAGTGGATCACTTCGGTGCCGGCGAACGTGGGCATCGCGCGCAGGTAGGAGGAGCCGAGCGCGACGGTGATGCCGGACGGCTCGCCGGCCAGCGAGGGACGGTCCACGACGATCTCGGTGCACAACGTGGTGCCCAGGATCGCGCAGGCCTGCCCGTCGGCCACCGCGCCCGCGCCCAGCGCGGTGGCGGCGATGTCGTAGGGCGCGAGGACGACCGGAGTGCCCTCGGGCAAGCCGACCTGCCCGGCGGCGGCGCGGGTGAGCGGCTCGGCCCGGTCGGTCAGGCGCAGCTCGGGCAGCAGCCGTCCCGCGTGCTCAAGGCCGAACAGCGTGAGGAGTTCGGCGGAGTAGCGGCCGGCGAGCAGGTCGGTGAAGGCGGAGTAGTCGGTGGCCAGGTGCCCGGTGAGCTTGGCGAACAGCCAGCCGCCGCAGTTGAGCACCGACGAGGAGCGGGACAGGCGGTCCGGGTCGTGGGCGGAGAGCCAGGCGAGGATCGCGCTCGGCAGCCCGGAGGCGGGGGCGGAGCCGTTGACGCGGAAGGCCCGCTCGGAGACGCCGGAGCGGTTCCAGCCGCGGACGATCCCGGCGGCCCTGGCGTCGTTCCACAGGATGGCCGGGCCCGTGGGCGCGCCGTCCGGGCCGACCGGCCAGCAGCCGTCGCCCTGGGCGGTCAGCGCCAGGAAGTCGACCGGGCCGACCTCGGCCGCCACCTCGGCGACCACGGCGGCGACCGCCGTCCAGACCGCGTCCATGTCCTGCTCGGCGTGGCCGGGGGCGGGCCGGGAGACGGCCACGGAACGGCGGGCCACGGCGGACTCGGTCCCGTCGGCGGTGTAGCCGACCGCCTTGATCACCGTGGTCCCGGCGTCGACGCAGATGGCCGCCATCACGCCCTGCCGTGGGAGGTACGCGACCTGCGCGCGACCGAGTCCACGATCACGGCGAGCAGGAGGACGGCCCCGGTGACCATGAAGCGGATCGAGGAGTCGAGGTTCAGCAGTGTCAGGCCGCTGGAGATCGACTGGATGACGACGATGCCGAGCAGCGCGCCGAAGGCGGTGCCGCGCCCGCCGAACAGGCTGGTGCCGCCGATCACCGCGGCGGCGATCGCGTTGAGGTTGACGTCGCCGGTGCCACTGCTCTGGTTGGCGGCGGCGAGCCTGGACGCCATGAGAATGCCGCCGATCGCGGCGAACGTGCTGCACAGGACGAACACCGAGGTGTAGGTGGCCTTCACGTTGATCGCGGCGCGCCGGGCCGCCTCGACGTTGCCGCCGACGGCGTAGACGGACTTGCCCCACTTCGTCCGGGAGAGCAGATAGTGCATGACCAGCACCATCGCCACGAACAGGACGAACATCCAGCCGACGCCGCGGGCCTGGTTGAGGTACCAGACCACGGCGCCGAGACCGATCAGCAGCGCTCCGCTGCGCACCAGCAGCCCGGTCAGGCCCCGTGCGGGCAGCCCGGCGTCGCGCCTGGCGCGGGCGTGCAGGAAGCCCGAGACGAACAGCCATCCGGCGGCCACGGCCACGAGTACGTAGGCCAGCCACGGCGGCACGAAGCTGAGCTGGGCGAAGTTCACCAGTCCCGACTCGAAGGGCAGGTTGATCGCGCCCTTGCCGCGCAGCACCCACAGCTGCAGCCCGAGGAAGGCCAGCAGCCCGGCGAGCGTGATGACGAAGCTCGGGACGCCGAAGCGGTTGAACAACTGGGCGTACAGGTAGCCGATGAGCGCGCCCAGCGCCATCGCGGCGAGGATCGCGACCACGACCGGCAGGCCACGGTCGACGAAGAGCACCGCGAGCACCGCGCCGGACAGGCCGCTGACCGAGCCGACGGACAGGTCGATCTGACCGACCAGCAGGACGCACACGATGCCCAGCGCCATGATCCCGACGGGGGCCGAGTCCATGGCCAGGTCGACCAGGTTGCGGCTGGACAGGAAGACCGGGTTGAGTATCTGGAAGACCGTCCAGATCACCACGAGCCCGACGACGACCGGGATCACGCCCAGGTCCCCGCCGCGTACGCTCTCCACGGTGCCTTTGAGCCGCTGCTTCTGCAGGGTTGTGGTCATGAGCGCGCCGCCCTTCTGCTCACCACGTTGTCGCTCGCGCCGGTGATGGCGGCGACGATCTCCTCGGCCGAGACCTCGGCGGCGTCGAACACGCCGTTGTTGCGCCCGAGTCTCAGCACCGCGACCTTGTCGGCCACCGCCTTCACGTCGGCCATGTTGTGGCTGATCATGATGACGCCCAGGTCGTTCTCCCTGAGCCGCTCGACGAGGTTGAGCACCTCGGCGGTCTGGGCCACGCCCAGCGCGGCGGTCGGCTCGTCCAGGATGATGACCTTCGGCTCGCCGAGCAGCGAGCGGGCGATGGCCACGGTCTGGCGCTGGCCGCCGGAGAGCCCGGCGACCGGCGCGCGCAGGTTGGGGATCTTCGCCGACAGCTGCTTGAGCAGGTCGTGCGAGCGGGTCTCCATGGCCACGTCGTCCAGCCGGAGCGGGCGGATCTCCTGGCCGAGGAAGAGGTTCTCGATCACGTTGAGGTTCTCGCACAGCGCCAGGTCCTGGAAGACGGTGGCGATGCCGAGCCGCTGGGCCGCGGCGGGGGTGGGGATCGCGGTCCGCCCGCCGTCGAAGGTGATCGTCCCGCCGTCCTGCGGGTGGACGCCCGACAGGACCTTGACCAGGGTGGACTTGCCCGCGCCGTTGTCGCCGACCACCGCGACGACCTGGCCGGCGCGCACGTCCAGGTCGACGTCGGTGAGCGCGGCGACCGCGCCGAAGGTCTTGGTGATCCCGCGCAGGGAGAGGATCGGGGGCATGGTTACTTGATGCCCAGCTCGGCGCAGCCCGCCGCGTACTCGCCCTTGCAGGCGTCGGCCGCCTTCATCAGCCCGCTGTCGAAGAGCACTTCCTTGATGTTCTCCTTGGTGACCACGGTCGGCACGAACAGCTCCGACGGCGTGTTGTACAGCGTGGCCTTGCCCGCGGGCTTCTTGCCCTGCATGAACTCCCACGCCACCACGGCCGACGCCTCGGCGACGATCTTGATGGGCTTGGAGATCGTGTTGTACTGGTCGCCGGCGATGATGCGCTGGGCGGCGGCGAGTTCGGCGTCGTTGCCGGTGATCGGCGGCACCTTCACGCCGGCCGCCTTGAAGGCGGCGATCGCGCCGCCGCCGGTGCCGTCGTTGGCGGCCACCACGCCGGCGATGTCGTCGCGGAACTGGCTGATCTGGCCGGCCACCCACTGCTGGGCCTTCTCCGGCTGCCAGTCGGGGGTGTCGTACTCGGCCAGCAGCTTGAAGCCGCTCGGGTCGACCGCGCTGTGGATGCCCTTCTTGATCAGGCCCGCCGCGGCGTCCGTGGGGGAGCCGTTGACCTGGAGCAGGCCGCCCTTCGCGTTCTCCTTCTTGAGGTGGTCGACGAGCGACTGCGCGATCATCGAGCCGATCTTCTCGTTGTCGAAGGAGATGTAGTAGTCGGCGGGGGTGGCCGGGATGGGCCGGTCGTAGGCGATGACCGCGATCTGCTGCGACTGCGCGGACTTCACGATGGAGGCCGCGGCGGCCGAGTCGACCGGGTCCAGCACGATGGCCTTGACCCCCTGGGCCATGGCCGAGTTGGCCTGTTGCTGCTGCTTGGAGGCGTCGGAGTCGGCGTTCTGGTAGATCACCTCGCAGCTCGGGCAGAGCTGCTTCATCTTGGCCTTGAACAGCGGGGCGTCGGCCTGCTCGTACCTGGTCGAAGCCAGGTCGGGCATGAGGAAGGCGACCTTCGCGCCTTCCGTCGAGCCCGTGCCCCCGGTGGTTGTGGCACTCCCGCACCCGGCGAGCAACGCCACCGCCAATGCGGCCGTCAGGGTTGTCTTCACGGCGACCTCCGTCCTGTGGTGCGCATCACGCTAACGCGACCACAGAACAGATGTCCAGAGCAAAATTTCTACGAGATGGTAAGGATGCTCTCCGCGGTCGTCGCGTCGGTGACCAGCCGGTTGAAGTAGCCGCCCTTGGCCGCGGCCACGATCGCGGCCGCCTTCTCGGTGCCGACGGCCACCGCGATCGAGTGGGGGATGCGCCGCAGTTCCTCGGGGCTCGTGGCCACCAGCCGCTCGCTGCCGGAGTAGCCCACGGGCTCGCCGTCGCGGTCGTAGAAGCGCGAGCACACGTCGCCGACGGCCTGGTTCAGGCCGGGCGCCTCACGCGGGACGAACGCGGGCACGACCTGGCGCATCAGCGGCGCCGAGCCGACGCCCATGATGGCGCACTTGGCCCGCGCCCACAGGTCCATGACCCGGCGCACGGACGGCTCGTGCTGCAGCGAGTAGAACAGCTCCGGTCCCGGCAGCGCGGGCGCGTACAGGTAGCTGGGCACTCCGCCAAGGCCCTCGGCAAGGATGCGGGTGGTCTCGTTGGTCTGGAACCAGGGCTGCGGCTCCTCCTGCCCGCCGACGGCCGGCGCGACCGTGACGCCGGGGAACCTGCCCAGCCCCTCGCGGGCGCACTCGTAGACGGTGCTGCCCGAGGAGACGAGCACCACGTCGCCCGGCTCCAGCCCGGTGTCGGCCAGAGCGCGGGCCAGGCCCGGCGCAAGCCACGGCCCGAGCTTCGGCCCGCTCACCTTGGGCACCAGGTAGACGCGCTGGATACCCAGGAATCCGGCCAGTTCGGCGGCCAGGCGCCCGTCCTCCAGCGTCTCCGGCCGGTGCACGCGGATCTCGACGATGCCCTGCTTGCGGGCCTCGGTCAGTAAACGGCTGACGGTGGCCCTGCTCACGCCCAGGCTGGCGGCGATCTCGGCCTGGGTGGCGTCCTCCAGGTAGTACTGCTTGGCCGCGGTGTACATCAGCTGGTGCGGGAAACGCGCTTCGGTCTCGGGATTCATGCGCGTGCTCCCTTGAACACTTGTGCTGAACGGATGATCTCGACTATACCTGTCCCTGCACCAGGGCGTCGCCGAGCGCGGTGCGAGTGTAAAGGACCTTGCGTCCGGTTCGCGTGCCTGACACCAGCCCGGCCCGGCGCAGCGCCGCCAGGTGCCCGCCCGTCGTGCCCGCGCTGTGCCCGAACAACGCCGCCAGGTGCGTCGTCGTCGCCGGCGCGGCCAGCTCGGTCAGGATGCGGGCGCGGGTGCGCCCGACGAGCCCGGCCAGCCCGCCCGGCGAGACGGCCGTGCCCGCCATGATCCCGCGCGCCGGATAGGTCAGCGCGTACGGCCACGCCTCCTCCAGATACAACCCCAGCCCCGTGGTGAACACCGACGGCAGGAAGAGCAGCCCCTTGCCGCCCAGCCGGTGAGTCCTGCCCACGGTGTCGCGCAGCCGTACCTCGATGTGCCCGGAGGGGTCCCAGCGCACCTGGGAACTGAGGTCGTCCAGCGCCGCCGCCCAGCCGTAGGTGGCCAGCCGCCCCGCCCGCTGCACGACGTCCCGCTCCAGCACCGCGTGGAAGAACGGCCAGCTCGTGGAGACGATCTCCGCCCACAGCGCCTCGTAGGCGTCGGCCAGCAGCGTGACCACGTCCGGGCCGAGGAGCATCTCGCTGATCGGCCCGGGAACCGCCGGCCGGTGCGCCGAGCGCCGTCCGGCCAGCGCCCGGTCGATCTCCGCGTGCGCCTGGGAGACCGGAGTGGCCCGCATGGCCGCCAGTTCCCGCTCGAACGGCACGTTCACGCCGGTCGGCGGCGGGGCCAGGAAGTCCACGTTGTCCGAGCCCCTGTTGCCGGAGATCACCGCCGCCGCGCGCAGCGCCGGGTGCCGCCGTTCCAGCTCCCGGTAATGCTCGCGCCAGCGCCGCGTCCAGTTGGCGTGGACCCCCGCCTCGGTGCGGCCGTCGAGCACCCATTGCGCGTGCATGGTCTCGACCAGCGGCGAGATCGCGAACCTGCTGGCCACCACGTCCTGCGGGGTGACTTCGACCCTGAACACCTTTCGGTTATATCCGAAAGTTTGGCCTGTACGGGAGAGCACGGCCCAGCATCGTGACGACCGGCGGCTCCGAACCTCCCTCCGGAGCCGCCATTCCGCTTTCGCGAGGAGTCGTGTTGTCCCAGACGAGTGAGCGCGGCGCCACCTTCGGCGAGGTCTTCGCCGTGCGGGAGTTCAGGGTGCTGTTCGGCAGCTTCGCGTTGCTGATCGCCGGTGACTCGGTCAAGATGCTGGCGCTGTCGGTGCTCGTCTACGCCCAGAGCGGCTCACCGGGCCTGTCGGCGGCGGCCTACATGGCGGGCTGGCTGCCCTACATCTTCGGCGGCATGTTCCTGCTGTCGCTGGCCGACCGGCTGCCGCCGCGGGCGCTGATGATCGCCGGAGAGCTGGTCAGGATGGTCGTCTGCCTCCTGCTGGCCTTCGCCGGGCTGCCGGTGTGGGCGATGCTCGCGCTGGTGCTGGTGACCGGGCTGTTCTCGCCGGTGTTCGGGGCGGCGCGCAACGCGATGCTGCCCGACGTGCTGCCGGGTGACGCGTTCGTGCTGGCCAGGTCGCTGATGGGGGTCACCTCCGCCGGGGCCCAGGTCGGCGGGCTGGCGCTGGGCGGGGTGTTCCTCGCCTGGACCGGAGCGCATGGGGCGCTGGCGGTCACCGCCGTCCTTTCGCTGGCGGCCGCGCTGGTGCTGCGGCTCGGCCTGCCGTACCGGGAGGCTCGGCAGGAGGGGGAGCGGGGCGCGGTGCGTACCACGCTGCGGGTGAACAGGGAATTGCTCGCCGACCGGCGGGTACGCGGGCTGCTGCTGGCCGGATGGCTGCCGGTGCTGTGCCTGGCGGGGCCGGAGGCGATGGTCGTGCCGTACATGGGCGGGCAGGGGCAGGCGGGCGTGGTGCTCGCCGCGGCGGCGGTGGGCATGGCGGTGGGGGAGTTCGTCGTGGGGCGCTTCGCCGCGCCGTCCCTGCGCGAACGGCTGTCGCTGCCGCTCGCGGTGCTGCTCGGAGTGCCCTGGTTGTTCTTCGCCCTGGAACCGGGGGTGGTGTGGGCGGCGGTGCTGTCGGCGTGCGCGACGGCCGGGCTGGCCTACCAGCTCGGGCTGCAGCGGCGCTTCCTGGAGGCGGTGCCCGAGCACGTGCGCGGGCAGGCGTTCGGCCTGCAGTCGGCGGGGCTGATGACCGGGCAGGCGGCGGGGGCGGCGATCGTGGGCGGCGTGGGCGAGCTGACCGGCCCGCCGGCGGCCATGGTCATCGGCGGCGCGGCCGGGGTGGTGGTGGCGCTGGCCCTGTTCAGGCAGCTGAGGGGGCCTGCTCGCCCGATCCGCGGGCGATGAGGCGTACCGGGAGCTGGAGGTGCTGCGCGGGGCCGCGATCACCCGCCAGGCGGCGGAACAGCAGTTCGGAGGCCACCCGGCCGAGCCCGGCCGGATCCTGGGCGATCACGGTGACGCCCGGGGTGAGCAGGTCGGCCAGTTCGAAGTCGTCGAAGCCGACCAGCGCGAGCGGCCGCCCGCGCAGCGCCCTGAGCGTGGTGACGGTCAGCCGGCCGTTGCCGGTGAACAGCGCGGTCGGCGGGTCGGGCAGGCCGAGCATGCGCTCCAGGTCGGCGACGGTGCCGGCCAGGTCGGGGGCACGCATCGAGACCAGCGCCGGGTCGGACAGCCCGCCCAGCGCCGCGCGGTAGCCCTTCAGCCGCTCGGCCGCGGTGAAGATGGACGGGCTGTCGCCGAGGAAGGCGATCCGCCGGTGCCCCGCCTCGCGCAGGTGCGCGACGGCCAGCCGGGCGCCGCCCGCGTTGTCGCACAGCACGGTGTCCACGTCGATCCCGGGGCCGGGCGGCCGGTCCACGAAGACCGCGGGTGTGCCGGCGTCGAGCTCGGGCCGCAGGTAGGAATGGTCGTCACCGGCCGGGACCACGATCAGCCCGTCCACGCGGCGCGCGCAGAACGTGCGGACCAGCTCCCGCTCGCGCTCCGGGTTCTCGCCGGAGGAACCGCTCAGCAGCAGGCAGCCGTGGGCGATCGCGACCTGCTCGACGGCGCGGCCGAGACCCGAGTAGAAAGGGTCGGAGATGTCCTCGATGACCAGGCCGACCGTGGAGGTACGGCCCTGGCGCAGGACTCTGGCGCTCTCGTTGCGGCTGTAGCCGAGCGCGTCGATGGCCGCGCGCACCCGCTCTGCGGTGGCCGGATTCACGCCGGGTTCGCCGTTGACCACCCGCGATACAGTCTTCAGCGCGACTCCGGCGGCCGAGGCGACGTCCTTCATCGTCGGTCTCACGATGCGATCATTTCTCAAGCGGCACCCCTAGACAACGTTGTCAGGAGGTTATGCGAGAGTAGATCCCCTATGTCGTTCAGGTTCGTACTGCTCGTCGCCGGATTCGTGCTCGCCGCGCTGAACCTGCGCCCGGCCATCGCGGGTGTCTCGCCGCTGCTGGACGAGATCATGACCGACGTCGGCCTCACCCCCGCGGGCGGTGGTGCGATCACCACGGTCATGATCGTCTGCCTGGGCGTCTTCGGTCCGCTCGCGCCGGTGCTGGCCCGCCGGATCGGCCTCGACCGCACGCTGCTCGCCGGGCTGCTCGTGCTCGCGCTCGGCGTGGTCCTGCGCACCCTCGACGGCGCGCCCGCCCTGTACGCGGGCGCCGCGATCGCCGCCACCGCCATCGCGGTCATGAACGTCGTCATGCCCGGCATCGTCAAACAGCACTTCCCCGGTCGCGTCAACCTCTTCACCGGCATCTACAGCTCCGCCGCGAGCGCGGGCGCGGCGACCGCCTCCGCGCTCATGATTCCCCTGGAGAGATCCACAGGGTACGGCTGGCGCGGCGTCTCCGCCATGATCGCGTTGCCCGCGCTGGCCGGTGCGCTGCTCTGGCTGCCGCAGGCGCTGGGCAAGCAGGCCGCCGCCCAGAACGGTCCCCGCCCCTTCCGCGCGGTCATCCGCAGCCGGATCACCTGGTACGTCACCGGCCTCATGGGCCTGCAGTCGCTCACCTTCTACGTGATCCTGGCCTGGCTGCCGACCGTCTTCCTGGAGGCAGGGCTCCCGGCCGACCAGTCCGGATACCTACTCAGCATGACGACGCTCGTGCAGGTGGGCGCGACGTTCGCGGTGCCGGTGCTGGCGGGACGGCGGCGCTCGCAGTCGGGGTACGTGGCCGCCGCCGTGCTGCTCACGATGGCCGGTTACCTCGGGCTGCTGGTGGCGCCGGTCGCCGTGCCCTGGCTGTGGATGATCGTGCTGGGCGTGGGGCAGGGGGCGGCGTTCGGGCTGGCGTTGCTGCTGATCACGCTGCGGGCGCCCGATCCGACGGCCGTGACGGCGTTGTCGGCGGTGGCACAGTCGGCCGGGTACGTGCTGGCCGCGGTGGGACCGGTGCTGTTCGGGGCGCTGCGGCAGACCTCGGGCGGGTGGACCGCTCCGCTGGGCGTGGGCCTGGTGATCCTGGTGGTCCAGCTCATCGTGGGATGGCTCGCGGGACGGCCTGCTACTTTAGGTAAGGCTAACCTATAGGGCGTGGAGGGTTCGGTGCTGACGGAGGTGCTCCGGCGGGTCGCCGCGGGTCGTGACGGCGTGCTCGGGGTGGATCCCGGGCTGGAGATCGAACCCGACGGGAGCTGGACCGCCGTCTCCGAGCTGGTGCGGGAGCCGTACACGCTGATGGGGGAGCTTGTGGAGCAGACGGCGGGGCGCTGGAACGCGCCACGCCACGTCGGCGCGGCGCTGTTGTGGAAGACCTACGGGTATTGGCACATGTTCCCGATGGCGCTGGGGTGGGCGCTGGATGGGCGCGTGCCTGTCATGAGGCTTCGGGACACGTATTTCAAGGTCTCCGAGGCCGGCGTGACCATCGGGGCCTCGCGGATCACGTGGGAGAGTGGCGCGGCGGCGATCGCGGGCGCGCTGGCCGAATCCCAGGCACCGCTGGTCAAGGTGCTCAGCCGCATGGCCAGAGTCGGCGAGCGCACGCTGTGGGGCTCCACCGCGGAGGCCGTCGCGCACCCGCTCACCCAGGTCGTCAAGGGCGACTACATGACGCTGCTGCGCGAGATCGGCAAGCCCGTGGACGGGCTGCTCACCCCCTCGGGCGACGGCTACTTCCGCAAGACCTGCTGCCTGTGGATCACGCTGCCGGATGTTGAGCCGTGTTCCACCTGCTGTGTTCTCGCGCGTCACTAAGCGGGTCTACTCTGCGCGGCATGATGCAGCAGCGATTTTCGGGCAGATTATGGGGCAAGGTGCTGGCCGGTGTTACGGTCGCCGTCGTGCTGATCTCATCGGAGCCCGTCGCGGCTCACTCGCCCAGGGAGCCGGTCGTCATCGGGCACCGGGGCGCCAGCGCCCACCGCCCCGAGCACACCCTCCTGTCCTACGAGGCCGCGATCGCGATGGGCGCCGACTACATCGAGCCCGACCTCGTGTCCACCAAGGACCACGTGCTCGTCGCCCGGCACGAGAACGAGATCTCCGGCACCACCGACGTCGCCGCCCACCCCGAGTTCGCCGGCCGCCGCACCACCAAGACCATCGACGGCCGCCCCGTGACCGGCTGGTTCACCGAGGACTTCACGCTGGCCGAGCTCAAGACCCTGCGCGCCAAGGAACGCATCCCGGACCTGCGGCCCGACAACGCCGCCTTCGACGGCCTGGCCGAGATCCCCACGTTCGAAGAGGTCGTCCAGCTCGCCCAGCGCCACCGCGTGGGCGTCTATCCCGAGACCAAGCACCCGACCTACTTCGACTCCATCGGCCTGTCCCTGGAGGAGCCCCTCCTGGAGATCCTCGGCCGCCACCGGGTGCGCAAGGCGTTCATCCAGTCCTTCGAGACCGCCAACCTGCGCGAGATGCGCTCCAAGACCCGGCTGCCGCTGATCCAGCTGATCACCTTCGGCGGCAAGCCGTACGACTGGACGGTCTCGGGCGACCCGCGCACCTACGACGACATGGTGAAGCCGCAGGGCCTGCGCGAGGTGGCCACCTACGCCAACGGCGTCGGCGTGGACACCCGCCGCATTCTCCCGGTGGGCGCCGACGGCCGCCTGCAGCCGCCGACCACGCTGGTGAAGGACGCGCACCGGGCCCGCCTGGACGTCCACATCTGGACGATCCGCAACGAGAACTCCCAGCTCCCCCTGGACCACCGCCTCGGCAACCCGGCCAGCCCGGTCTACGCGCGGGCGACCGGTGACGTGATGGGCTTCCTGTCGCGGCTGGTGTCCCTGGGCATCGACGGCGCGTTCTGCGACGACCCGGCCATGGGCCGGGCCGTCGTCAGCGGGCGCGGCTGAGCCGGGGTCAGGCCACCTCGGCGGCGGAGTCGAGCGGACGCAGTTCGTCGGCGTAGCTCACCGACGTGCGGCGCATCACGCCGCCGTCGTCGATCGAGTACTGGCCGAGCCGCCACAGCGGCGGCGAGTAGGCGTGGATCGAGACGCTGTGCGAGGTGGCGCCGTTGAGACGGTGGATGTGGTCGGGGCCGAACGAGAACGACTGGCCCTCTCCCACCACCGTCTCCAGGTGTTCGCCGCCGATGCGCGGGTTGCACTCCAGCAGCGCGCCTTGCACCACGTGCACGGCGCCGGAGCTGATGTCGTGGTCGTGCCAGCCGGTGTCGTCCTCGGGCCGCCAGCACAGGAGCCACACGTCCACGTAGGCGTCGCGGTAGAGCGAGGCGTAGTGGCGGCCGCCGTCCTGCGGGAAGTCGACGAGCTCCTGCCAGCCGTCCGGGTTGGCGGCGAGGTCGTTGACCAGGTCACGCAGCTCGCGCCGATCGAGGGCGCGCTCCGGGAGGCGGGTGCAGGCGCCCCCGTCCTTAGTCTGGGTTGCCTCGCCGGGGAGCTCGGCTGTGTTGACCAGTCGCGTGCTCATGTGCGGTTCTCCTTTCTGCCGAGTAGACGACGGGGGTTGGTCACGCGGATGGCGTGCGCCGCCGCGTTGCCGAGGCCCGGGTCGGGGGCCGAGGCGTAGGGGGCGTCGGAGCCGTTGACGACGACGTCGACGCCGAGCTCGCGCACGATCGCGTCGATCGCGCGCGGGCCGTAGCTCGAGGTCTCCACGTAGAAGCCGGGGTCGACCAGGCCGCGGTTCTGGCCGCCTCTGGCGATGAGGCGTTCGGAGTGCAGCGGTGCCAGGCCCGCGAGCAGGGTGAAGCAGACGCGCAGCTTCGGGTGGCGCGGGCGCACGACGGCGTGGAAGTGGTACCAGGCCGCGTGCATCTGCTGGACATACGGCACGACGGCCGGCCACCAGGACGGGCGGCCGGGGCCGCCCGCGGCGGGGCCGGGGTGGACCAGCAGGGGCAGGTCCCGCTCCACCAGCACGTCGAGCAGTTCGTCGAGGGGCTCGGCGGTGGCCGGGATCTGCAGCCCGGCGAAGCCGCGGTCGAGGTCCTTGGCCAGACGGGCGGGGTCGGGCTCACTGTGGCAGGTGGCGGCCCAGGCGCCGAAGCGCTCGGGCAGCTCCAGCGCGCCGTCGTGGTAAGCCTCGATGAGCGGCCAGGACTCCTCCGGCGGCAGCGACTCGATGCCGAGCGGGCTGGACAGCGACACGAGCGCGAGCTCGCCGGTCTCGCGGGTGGCGGGGTCGTGGTCGGCCGGGTCCACCTCGTACGGCGGCTCGCCGTCCAGGTGGAGCGTCCACCCGTCGAGGTACGGCGCGGCCGTACGCGCACGCAGCGCCTCCACGAAAGAACGCGTCCACAGGTGCTGATGCACATCGATGCTCACGGCCACACCTCCCTGTATTTCCTACTGATAATATAGGTAAACGTCGCCGCCTCGGAAGACACAAGCGTGAAGCGGTTCACTGATACGGTTCAGTGAACCGCTTCACCTACCGTCCTGTCAACGCTGCGCCCTTCTGTCGGCCACACGCAATAGGCTGGCTTGATGCCCCGCAAGAGAGCGACCATCAAGGAAGTGGCCCAGGCCACAGGCCTGTCACCGGCCGCCGTCTCCTATGCGCTGCGCGGCATGCAGGTCTCCGAGGAGACCATGGAGCGCGTGCGGGCCGCCGCCGCCGAACTCGGCTACGAGGCCGACCCCATCGCCCGTGCCCTCGCCAGCGGCCGTACCGGCATGATCGGTGTGCTCTGCGGCTCACTCGAAGACCTGTGGCAGCAGTCGCTGGCCGTCGGCATCAGCAGGGGCCTGCGGGAGAAGGACCGCTACGCGCTGATCCTCGACGCGGTCGGCGACCCCGACCGCGAGCGCGCCCTCGCCCAGCAGCTACGCGACCAGCGCGTCGACGGGCTCATCGTGCAGCCGGTCGACCCCGCCGCGGCCTTCTGGCCCGAGCTGTGCGAATCGCTGCCCGTGGTCTCGGTCGGCGACTCCCTGGCGGGCACCGCGGGCGAGGTCGTCTTCGACAACCGGCGCGGCGTGACGCTGGCCCTGGAGCATCTCCAAGCACTCGGCCACCGCAGGGTGGCCGTCCTCACCCCGACCCGCCCCAGCACCCCCGACCGGCCCGCCGACGTCCACGTCAGCGCCGAGGCCGAGCGGCTGGGGCTCGACCTGGAGGTCACCACCGCCCCCTACGAGCTGGCCGGCGCCACCGCCGCGGCCCGCCGCATCCTGGAGGAGGACCGGCCGAGCGCCGTCTTCTGCTTCTCCGACTCCATCGCCTACGGCGTCTACGCGGCGGCGGCCGAGCTGGGCCTGTCGATCCCGGACGACGTGTCGGTGATGGGCTACGACGACCATCCGATGTCCGGCCTGCTCACGCCCGGCCTCACCACCGTCGACTGGACCATCGCCGGCATCGTCAGAGCCGCCGTCCGCCTGGCGGTCGCTGCGGTCGACGGCGGGCCGAAGCGCCGCCGGGTCGTCCAGCAGCCCACGCTGCGCGAGCGCGGCTCGATCAGAGACGTCGCCTGACCCGGACCCGTCTACAGCACGCCGCGCGGGACGACGGGCGGCGGGGGGCAGGGCGCCCCGCCCGTGAGCGTGTCCCCGTCACGCAACGGCACGTTCGCCTCACGCACGTAGAACAGCGGACGCCGCGGCGCGATCCGGTGCACGTAGCGGCCGACCACCGCCAGCCCGGCCAGCGTCACGGCCGACAGCGCGAGGTGCGCCCCGGTGAGGCCCAGCGCCGCGACCACGAGCCCGAGCGCCGCCAGCAGATAGAGCAGATTGAGCGGCCGCCAGGAGAACCCGAAGAACAGCTCGAACGCGTGCCCGGCCAGCCGGCCGAGACGCAGCTTCGACCGTCCGGCGCCGCGCTCGCGGTGCGTGACGCTCACCGCCGCGTACCGCGCCCCCACCAGGGGTACGGCCGGCATGAACCACGGCAGGCGCAGGTCGCTGATCGTCGCGGCCACCGGCGTGCGGACGAGCCGGAAGGTGGAGGCGCCCCGCGGCATGCCGATCTTGAACACGGCGCGGGCCGACCAGTGCAGGCCGAGCGAGCCGAGCTTGCGCACGAGCGGGTCGCGCCGGTTGACCCGGTGGCCGAAGACCACGTCGAACCCCTCGGCGGCCTTGGCGAGCAGCGTCCAGATCTGCGAGGGCGGCACCTGGAGGTCGGCGTCGCACTGCACCGTCCACGGCTGGGCGGCGTAGGAGAATCCGGCCGCCATGACCGCGTCGATGCCGAAGTTGCGGGTGAAGGACAGGTAGCGCACCCGGGGATCGGCCTCGGCCAGGGCCCGCATCCGGGCCAGCGAGTCGTCGGAGCTGCCGTCGTCCACGAAGAGGATCTCCAGGTCCTCGATCGCCGACAGTTCGGCGACGAGCTCGCGGTAGGCCACGTCCACCTGGGCGCCCTCGTTGAAGCACGGCACCAGCACCGTCAGGCCCGTCGTCACTGCGATCTCCTCAGCACCAGGCCGAGGACGAGCGGGTTCGCCCCCAGCGCGTACACGGCCCCGGCCGCCCCGGCCAGGGGAATGGCCACCGCGCCCAGCACGGCGACCGCGGCCAGCGCGGCCACCACGGCCCTGGCGTTGGCCCGGGGGTCGGTGTGCTCGACGACGAACGTGGCGCCGCTGGCCAGCGCCTGCACGGGAAGCAGGGTGAGCGCGAGCACGCCGAGCGCGACCGGGCCGTGGATGTGCCGGACCAGGGCGACCCCGGCCAGCGCCAGCCAGAGCACGCCGGCCACGGCGGCCAGTCCGGCCATGCGACGTCCCAGCACCCGCGCCCCCGCCGCGCCGCCGCCCGCCACCCTGAGCGACAGCTGCGGCTGGTAGATCCGCTGCAGCGTGTAGAGCACCGAGAGGGCGAAGCCCCAGGCCAGGGTGACGAAGTAGAGTTCGCCGCTCTGCCCGGCGTGGGCGCTCAGCGAGAGCTCGACGAAGAGCGTGCCGATCATGGCGTTGTTCATGACGTCGGCCGCGCCCATCAGCACGATCGTGCCCGCCAGCACGCGGCGCAGCCCGGGGCGCGGACGTCCGGCGCGGGGCAGGCCGGGCAGGAGCGAGAGGTTGAGCACGGTGACCAGCGCCAGCAGCCCGGTCAGGTAGCCGGTCGGGCCGACCCCGGCGAAGAAGGCCAGCGCCGCCATCGCGCCCATGCCCAGGCCGAGCACGGCGAAGTGGACGGTGTCGCGGGCGTAGCGGCCGAGCGCGCGGTGCAGGGCGACGCCGAGCATGCCGCAGCCGAGCGCCACGTAGTACGCGATGCCCAGCAGATAGAGCGTGACCGGGTGGCCGGGGGCCAGGGCGAGCGCGACGACCGCGGCGGCGGTGGCCGGCAGCGGTACGTACGCCACCAGGGCGCGGAGCATGCCGGCGAGCTGGTCGCGGGTACGGCGGGCGCGCGGGATCAGCTTGAGCGCGGCCTTCTCGGTGCCCGACTGGACGACCATGCACAGCCAGCCGACGGCGCCCATGACCGCGGCGTAGGCGCTGAAGTCCGCGCGGCTCCAGGCCAGGGCGAGCAGGGCGGCGGAGCCGTACAGCATCAGGCGGAAGGTCGCGCGGCCGGCGATCAGGGTCGTGAGCCGCGTCAGCCCGATGCGGTGGGTGGCGGTGGCGGTCATCCGGCGTCCAGGTCGGCGAGGACACGCTCGCGCAGCGGGCGGCTGCCGTCGCGCAGGTAGGCGCGCAGGGCCGATTCCACCTGTTCGCGGCCGAACCGGTCGAGCACGCCGGTCAGTGACGGTCCCTTCTCCATGCCGAACAGCGCGGTGAAGAAGGTCCTGACCTGCGCGGCCTCGAAGGTGTCCGGCAGCGGCAGGAGGGCTTCGACGTGTTCGTGGGCGGGAGGTTCAGAGGGGCGCGCCGCGGTCCAGGTCGCCGGGCGGCCGGGCCCGGCCAGCCAGGCGCGGACGTGGGCCAGGCGCTCGGCGGCCGAGGGGTCGAGGCGGCCTTGGGCGAGGGCCAGGTCGTAGCAGGTGGCGTGCAGGGCCGCGCACACCTTGGAGAAGGCCGGCGGCTTGGCGGGCAACTCGTCGAGCGGGATCTCGCTGATCTCCTCGATGTGGGCGCGGACCGCCTCGTCGGTCCTGGCCTTGGCGATCAGCGCGTCGAACTCCTTGTACCAGCGCGCCAGCGTCTCCCGGTCGAGCGGCGAGCGGTCGTCGTGGTCGCGGATCCAGCGGATCATGCGCGCGGGCAGGTACGGCACGAGCGGATCGCCCGCCACCGGCCGGGGAGCCGAGGGAACGGCCCGGTAGACGGCGCCGCACGCCCGGCACGAGAATCGCCGCCGGCCCAGGTCAGAGGGGTGCGGATCACCGCACTGCAGGCACCTCACAACGGCACCGCCACCGCCGATGAGGGCACCAGCTCCGCGCCGAGCCCGCTCTTGACCTCGGCCTGCCCCTTGCCGAGCACCAGGCCGCGCTTGCCGGCACCGATCGCCCACTCGACCATGCGGACGTAGCCGTCGAAGTACAGGTGCTTGCGCCCGCCGCTCTCCGGCGGGAGCGCGCCCCAGCTCAGGCAGATGGGCCAGGCCGGATGGTCGAGGATCAGGGAGAGGCCGAGCAGGCGCCGCCCATGGCGGTAGGTCAGGGCGACGCTCTCCCCGCCGCCGATCAGCGCCTCCAGGTAGGGCAGGGGCAGCGGTGCGAGGGGGAGGAACCTGCTGCGGTGCTTGAGGTCGTTCTCGGCGCGCAGCCGGGCCGCCTCCTCCGCGCCGACCAGCTCGGCGGCGGGGCCGATCCGGACGGTCAGTTCCGCGGCGAACGTCCTGGCCCGCCTGCGCAGGGAGTCGCGGCGGCGGGGGTCCAGCCGGGCGTACCAGTCGTCCAGGCCGGACCAGGGGAGGGCGAGCTTGGCCAGGGGAGCGGTGGGCAGGTTCACCTTGACCGGCCCGGGGAGCAGGGAGCGCTCGTCGGCAGAGACCTCGCGCCAGACCATGCTCCGCCAGCCGGGGCCCAGCTCCCGTCGCAGCCCGCGCGCGTAGGCGCGCAGCAGGCCGGGGTCCGGTTCGTCGCGGAACCACCAGCCCTTCTGGGAGCGGTTGCCCGGCGCGTGGATGTCCAGGACACCGGCAGGGGCGCGTGTTCCGGCGTAGACGCCGCGCCGCAGCCGGGGGGTGCGCAGTGAGGCCGAGGCGGCGCCGACCGCCTTGCCGTCCTGCCGCAGGACCGCCAGCACCACGGGCGCTTGGGCGCCCCAGGCGTAGGCGCGCAGCAGGTCATAGCGCCAGGTCACCCATTGGCCGGCGGCGAGGCGTAATTCCTCCCAGCCGGCGGGCTCCGGGTCGTGCCGGGGATCCAGGAACTCCACGCTCATCCGATCGCCCACCTGGGTACCGCCACGACCTTCATGGGGAGGTATTCGAACCCCAGCGAGCGCTTCACGTCAACGAAGCCCCTGCCGGCGAACAGGCGTTTGGCGCCCGCGGCCGTCGCGTGGGCGACGATCCGGGCGTAACTGTCGAAGTAGAGGTCCTTGCGGCCGCCCTGCTCCGGCGGCAGCGCGGCCCACGGGCCGTACATGGGGGCGACGGGGTGGTCGTAGACCATGGCGAAGGCCAGCAGCTTCTCGCCGTGGTGGTAGCTGAGCGTCCACACGTCCTCGCGGCCCAGCAGCGCGGCGAAGTACGCGGGCGACAGCGGCAGGCGCGGATCGAGGGAGGAGCTCAGCCGGGCGGCGTGGCGTTCGTCGAGCGCGGCCAGTTCGGCCGGGTCGAGGTCGCGGCGGGCACTGCCCTCGCGTACGCGCAGCTCGCCGTCCTGGGCGATGCGCTTGATCTGCCGCCGCAGCGTGGAGCGGCGGTTACGGCTGAGCGTGCCGATCCACCCGTCCGCGGAGGACCAGCCCAGGTGCATCTCCGTGGTGCCGGGGGACGGCCTGACGATCGCGCCGCGCCGGGCGACCAGCGGCAACGCGGGCTCGGTGACCATGCGGTAGACCACACCGGCCAGGCGCCAGCCGAGCTCGGCGGCGGCGGCCCGCTCGAAGCTCCTGATGAGCTCGCGGCCGTCGGCGCCCTCGGGCAGGCACCAGGTGGGAGCGTTGGAGTGAGCCGGTAATCGCACGTCGAGAAAGAGCGGCGGGCGGGAGGTCCGCTTTGGCCACAGGCCACGGCAGACCGCCCCGATGGCGCCAGTGACATGGTCGCCGTCGCGGAAGACGCCCAGCAGCGGCCGAGCCCACGAGGCGGCAAAAGAGCTACGGATCACGTCATAGGACCATATAGCCGTTAACCCCTGACGAATCCGGAGATCTTCCCAGCCCGCAGGCTCTGGGTCAATATCCGGGTAAGACAGTTCAATCTTCACTTAGGTCCTTGATTCACCCGAAAAATTACGAAATGGCAACGAAATGACTGACAGTCATAGTTAGGAGTATATGTCTGATTTGATCATGGCCGCGCGCCATACCTGGACGCGTGTACCTATTGCCCGCGCACAACCAGCGCGGCGTTTGATCAGGGGAATGCCATGAAAGTTGGGGTGACGGGTGGTAATGGCTTCATCGGCCGTTACGTCTGTGAGGAGTTAGCCGCCAGAGGCCACACTCCGATCGTCTTCGACCATCAGGATCGCGGCTCCAGCCCGTTCGAGGTCATGCTCGGTGACATCAGGGACGCCACGGCCATGACCGAACTGGCCGCCCACGCCGATGCGATCATCCACCTGGCCGCCGTCCTCGGCACCCAGGAGACGATCACCAATCCGCGGCCCGCCGCAGAGACCAACCTCATGGGCGGTCTCAACTTCCTCGAAGCGGTCGCCCAGTACGACCTCCCCGGTGTCTACATCTGCGTGGGCAACCACTGGATGGACAACAGCTACTCGATCTCCAAGACCGCCGTCGAACGCTTCGCGCGCATGTTCAACGCCCACCGCGGCACCAGGGTCAACCTGGTCAGAGTGGTCAACGCCTACGGACCCCGGCAGATGGCGGCGCCGCCGTTCGCCGCCGGAAAGGTCCGCAAGATCACCCCCGCCGTGATCTGCCGCGCCCTGTCCGGGATGCCGGTCGAGCTGTACGGCGGCGGCACCCAGATCTCCGACATGGTGTGGGTCGGCGACGTGGCCAGAGGCCTGGTCGCCGCGCTGGAGACCGCCGCGGTCAAGCCGCCGCTCGGCCACGTGGTCGAGGTCGGCCCGACCGAGTCGACGAGCATCCGCGCGGTCGCCGAGATGATCATCGACATGTGCGAGGAGCGCGGCTACGAGCGCGCGCCGATCGTGGACCTGCCGATGCGTCCGGGCGAGACCCCGGAGACCGCCGTCACCGCCGACCCCGAGACGCTGCGCCCGGTCGGCATCGACCCTGCCTCGCTGGTCACGCTGCAGGAGGGCATGGCCAAGACCGTCGACTGGTTCATCGAGAACCGCGGCACCCACTGGAACACCCCGAGGTGAAGCACGTCGTGATCCTCGGCGGCTCGGACGGCACGGTCAGTGCCTTCCGGGCCGCCCGGCGGCTGGGCCTGTCCACGATCTGCGTGGACATGCGGGCCGACGCACCGGGTGTGGCGGAGTCCGACGAGTTCGTGCACGTCAGCACCCGCGACGTCCCGGCGATCGCCGCCGCGCTGCGCGAGCGCCATCGCCCGGCCGGTCTGCTCGCCCCCGGCAGCGACATCAACCTCCCGTCGCTGGCCGAGCTGGCCAACCTGCTCGGCCTGCCCTGCGCGCTCACCGAGGAGACCCTGCGGGTCTCGACGGACAAGGCCGCCTTCCGCGAGACGTGCCTGCGCCTCGGCCTGCCGGGCCCGCGCTACTCCACCGATCCCGAGGTACGGCCGGCGCTGCCGGTCATCGTCAAACCGGTCGACTCCGGCAGCTCACGCGGCATCACGATCGTGCGCGAGCAGGAGGACCTCGCACCGGCGGTCGAGCACGCGCGGGCCGTCTCCCCGACCGGCCGCATCATCATCGAACAGCTCCTGACCGGCCAGGACCTCTGCGGCGAGGCCATGCTCCAGGACGGCAGGATCGCCCTGCTCGGCCTGAGCCGGCGCGTCACGGAACCTCCCGAGGTGGTCGCGGTCGGCCACGACATGGAGCCGGGCGACGGCGTCCTGGACAAGGAGGTCACCCGGCAACTGGAGCTCGTCTGCGCCGAGGTCGGCTACCGCGACGGCCCGCTCAACGTCGACCTGTTCGTCGAGGACGGCGTGGTCACGCTGATCGAGATGGGCGCGCGCATCGGCGGCAACGGGCTGGGCGAGGCGCTCGGCCTGATGTACGGCGTGGACACGGTCGAGGCCACGGTCCGCCTGGCCATCGGCGAGCGGCCCGACCTCACGCCCACCCGCCGGGGCCCCGCCTCGGTACGGGTGCTGCGCGCGCCGTTCGAAGGCGTCCTGCTCGGGATCGACGGCCTGGAGTCGCTGCCGGACACTGCCGAGATCGTGGTGGTCGCCTCCCCCGGCGACCACGTCTTCCCCTACACCGAGTGCCGGGCCAAGCTCGGCTACGTCGTCGACCACACGCCCCCGGACCTGGACGCGCTGGTCAAGGTCGATGTCCGTTAGGTTCTCCGCCGCGGCGTGGGAGAGGTCCTACCGGCGCACGGTCCGGCTGGCCTTCTCCCGCGTGCCCTTCTACCGCGACCAGTGGGTACGCGCGGGCCGGGCGCTCGACGAGCCCCTGCCCACGCCCACCGGGGAGCTGGCCGATCAGCTTCACCGGCTGTGCCCGTTCGCCGAGCCGTACGATCCCGGGGCCGAGCCGAGCCTGTGGATCGGCCCGGCGGGCGGGCTGCGGGCGGCGCTGGCACAGGCCCTCGGCGCGGCGGGCGTGCGCGGGCGGGTTCCGGTGCTGGAGGTGCGCCGGGCCGTGCTGGATCGGCGGAGGCTGGGGCCGGGCGGCCCGCCGTACGGTGTGCTGCTGGAGCCGGATGCCACGGTCGTGCACGAGCGCAGGCGGCGTGAGCTCAACGCGCCCGCGCTCAAGCTCGCCGCCGACGCCGGCCGCGCGGTCGTGGTCGGCGAGCGGGCGGCGGTGGCGTCGTTCCTGCCCGACCTGGCGGGCGTCGAGGTGAACGTGCTGGAGCGTGTGACGCTCGCCGGCGCCGCCGAGGGCGCGCTGGTGCACGACCCGCATCTCGGCTACTACGCGGCCCGCGCCCGCTGCGGCCGGGTCCATCTGCTGTGGCGGCGCTTCCACGCCCGGCCGGAGGGCGGCGGTCTGGCCGTCTCCGCGCTGGGCAGGCGCCGTCCGGTGCTCGTCGCCGTGGTCCCGGACGGCGGTGGCGAACTCGGCCGCTGCCCCGGCCACGGCACCCCGATCCTTGGAGTCGCATCGTGATCAGAGCCAACCGGGTGACGCTGCTCGCGGGCGCCCTTGCGGTGGCGCTGGCGGGAGTCGTCCGCTTCGTCCTGCCGTACGAGCAGGAGATCACCTCGCTGTGGGGGTTCCTCGTCAAGCTCACGCCGCAGCTGGCCGCCATCGTGGCGATCGCCTGGCTGGACGTCGAGTGGGCGCGGCGGCTCAGGCTGCACCTGGTGGCCATCCCGGCCGTGTTTCTGGCCTTCCTGCTGTACTTCGTGCCGAAGACCTTCATGGCCGCCATGGACATCGAGGACAAGTCCGGCACTTTTGAGGACCTCTACCTGCACGTCGTGGTCTTCGTGCCGTTCCTGATCGTGGCGCTGCTGCTGGCCTACCGGATCGGCGGCGGCTCGCGGGAGGGCGTGCTGCGCACCGGCCTGGCGATGTCGATCCTGCACGTGTCGGGTCTCGAGGACCTCGTGGCGGTCTCCATGAACCGCCGTCTCGACGCCATCCCCGAGGTGTGGGGCTGGGCCGACCACATCACCGTGCGGATCGGCCACCCGGCCACCAAGTACGAGGCGTACGCCTTCATCGCCGCGCACGTCGTCGTGGCGCTGCTGGTGTTGTTCGTGCCGCGCCGGTGGCTACGGCGTCGGTCCGCCCGGTCGCAGGAGTAGCCGGGCCGCGTCGAGGTCGCCGTCCAGCGGTCGGTCCGGCTCGGCGCCGCGGCGGGCCCGTACGGCGGCCACCCGCTCGCAGGCCAGCACGATCTCCAGCGGCTCCACGCAGCGCAGCGCGTAGCGGGCCGCCTGGGTGGCGAAGCCGGCGTGGTCCTCGGTGCCGCGGGAGATCACCGCGGTGCCGGTGGTGACCGGCGTCGCCAGGTGGCGCAGCTCGGCCAGCGCGTCCTGGGCCACGTACTCCAGGATCATCAGGCCGGAGGCGCCCGGCCGGTCGGCGAGGAAGGGCAGGGCGCCGGTGTAGCCCGGCTCCATCAGCGTCGCCAGCCGGGCGGTGCTCAGCTGCGCCGTCTGCGCCACCGCCGCGCGCAGCGTGTCCAGGGCCAGCGCCACGGGCGCCGAGTGGAAGTTGCCGTTGTGCCAGGCCAGCGAGCGGTCGATGAGCGGGTTCTCGGCGGCGGCGTTGAGGTCCACCTCGACGGTCGTGGCGGCCCGCTCCAGCGCGTCGAGCGCGCCGCCGTGCACCTGGGCGAAGGCGCGGTAGCCGTACGGGTCCTGCACGCGGGCGGCGAGCTCACCGTTGAGCAGGCCGCGCAGCCGCGCGGCCACCACCGCCTGCCCCCGATGCGGTCTCGCTTCCTGTACGGCTGCCGCCAGCGGCTCCGCCGAAGCCCCGGCCGCGGTGAAGGAGAAGGCGGCCACGTCGACCGCGGCGTCCAGCAGCCCGCGCAGCCGATGACAGGCCAGCGCCGCGTCGGCCAGCGTCAGCGCGCCCGAGCTGATGAACGGCAGCCCGTCCGAGCTCGCCAGCGCGAAGCGGGGACCGTCGCCGCCGTGCCACGCCTGCTCGCCCAGCAGGCACAGGGCGGCGCTCGCCAGCGCCGTCAGGTCGCCGGTGCCGATGGCCCCGTAGGCGCGTACCGGGGGAGTGACGCCCGCGTTGATCGCCTCGGCCAGCACCGGCAGCACCGCCGGGTCGATCCCGGAGCCGCCCGCGAGCAACTGGTTCAGGCGTACGGCCAGCATCCCCCTGGCCCGTTCCGCCTCGATCAGGGGCCCGGCGCCACCCGCGTGACTGCGCAGCAGGTCGAGCCCGGACGCGGCCACCTCGACGTCCTTGTTCGCCCCGACGCCCGTGCTCTGCCCGTAGACCGGGCCGGTCAGCGCCTGGGCGGTGGCCCACGCGGCCCGGGCGCGATCGGTGGAGCCGATCGTCACCCGGGCCTGGCCGGTGGCCACGGCCGCGACCCGTGAGCAGGTCAGGCCGGCGCCGTGGAGTTCCATGGGCGTGATCAGTCGCCGTCGGGGATGACCAGGCTGAGCAGCCAGCTCACGATGCTGATGATGACCGAGCCGATGAGCGCGGTGACGAAGCCGTCCACATGGAACGGCACGTCGAGCTGCCCGGCGATCCAGCTGGTGAGCAGCAGCATCGCCGCGTTGATCACCAGGAGGAAGAGCCCCAGCGTCAGCACGATCACCGCGCAGCCCAGCATCTTGACGATGGGCTTCACGATCGCGTTGATCAGGCCGAAGATGAGGGCGACCACGACGAGCGTGCCCCAGTACTTCGCCGTGGTGTCGGTGTCGACCGTGATGCCGGGGAGCAGTTGTGTGGCGACCCACAGGGCGACCGCGGCCGCCAGGGTTCTCAAGATGAATATCACGCTGATAGATCCTCGCACTCCTTGAGGGCCGATCGGTAGAGGCGCAGCGCCACCAGGGGATAGATCATGACGCTGAGCACGCCGGCGGTGACCATCGCGGCGGCGTGCGCCGAGCTGATCGCGCCCTGCTGCACGCCGGTGTTGGTGATCACCACGATCAGGGGCAGACCGGCCGCGGCGAACAGCGCCAGCGCCTTGTGCTCGCCGGGCCGCAGGTCGGGGTCGCGCCGGTGCAGCAGGTACGTGGGCAGGCCGCGTACCAGCAGGAACGCGAGCAGGAAGATCGGGATCAGCAGCAGGCTGCGCGGGTCGGTGAACAACGCCTTCAGGTCCAGGTTGGCGCCGCTGACCACGAAGAAGAACGGGATGAGGAAGCCGAAGCCGATCGCGTCGAGTTTGGAGGAGATCACGTGCTCCTCGGCCTCCGGGCCGGAGGCGACCGCCAGCCGTACCACGATGCCCGCGGCGAACGCGCCGAGCAGCACGTCCAGGCCGAACGCCGACGCGGCGGCGATCATCGCGATCAGCACGAACATGACGATGCGCACCGCGAGCTGGCCGCTGCTGCCCATCGTGCCGGCGACCAGCCGCGACAGAAGCGGGTGCCGCGGCCGGGCGGCCATCGCCGCCGCGGTGATCGCGATGACGGTGAACAGCGCGATCAGCGCGATCGTGTGCCAGCGCTCGTCCTCGGAGAAGACGAAGGCCATGGCCACGATCGGGCCGAACTCCCCGAGCGCCCCGATCCCCAGCACCCGGCTGCCGAACGGCGTGGGCAGCGCGCCGGCGTCCCGCACCATCGGCAGGATCGTGCCGAGCGCGGTCGTGCACAGGGCGAGCCCGATCACCTGGGCGGCCAGCGTGAAACCGTTCGTCGCCACCGCCACGAGCAGCCCGAGCGCCAGCGACGCGAACCAGCCGTAGATCGCCAGCCTGATCGGCCGGCCCTTGATCCGGGCGAACTCGATCTCGTAGCCGGCCATGAACATCAGCATGGAGAGCCCGAACTGCGAGATCGTCTCGATGACGCCGTCGGTCTTGATCCAGCCGAGCACCACCGGGCCGCACAGGACGCCGAGCAGGATCTCCAGCACCACGTTCGGCACCCGGACGAACCGGCCGAGCGCGTGGGCGACGATCGGCGAGATCGTGGCGGCCAGGACGATGATCAGAACAGTGATCATGCACGCTATGTGCCCACCCGTCACTCCATGTAGTCACTCGCCGGACTGTTGGCGTTATGCAGGCCCAGGATGGGGAAGAGCGGTGCAAGGGGGGAAGGGAGCGAGATGGACGCGAAGGAACTGGAGTCGTTGCCGGCCAGCGAACTGCACGAGCGTGCGGTGCGTTACGCGGTACGCCATGGAGACCTGGGGTTTCTCTGGAACCTGCTCAAGGTGATCCCGGCGGCCGAGGCGGCCAGCGGTCACGACGGGGAGACCGCCAACGACCTCAGCCGCGTCTCGGCCTTGCTCAGCGACGCTCTCGCCGCGGGTGAAGGGGACCTGGGGGAGGCGCTCAAACCTGTCTATATCGATTACCTCACCCAGCATCCGGAGGCTTAGCCGGCGAGTTCCGACGGCGTGCCGTACAGGGCGAAACCGGGTGTGCTCACCGAGCGTCCGCCGCGCGTGACGATCATCACCTCGTACGGCTCGGCCGCCGCCAGATCGATGGCGAAGCGGCGCGCGCGGACCGGGCCCATCGCGTACATGGCGGTGGCGAACGCGTCAGCCGTACTCAGATCCGGCCCGATCACCGTCACCGACCCGAGCGCGTGCTGGGCCTCGCCCGTGCGGGGGTCGACCACGCGGGTCTGGCCTGAGGTCGAGATGGCCAGGTCGTTGGCGAAGACCATGCGGCGCACCGCGTTGGTGCGCGGGTCGCGGATGCCCACGCGCCACGGCCGCCCCGGCAGTGAGGAGCCGCGTACCCGGATGTCCCTGCCCGCGGTGATCCGGTGGTCCACCGCTCCGGCGCCGGCCAGCGCCCGCGACAGCCGTTCGACCGCCCAGCCCTTGATGTAGCCCGAGACGTCCAGGACCCCGCCGATCCGCGAGTCGAACCACCCGTCCGTCGCCTCGGCCATCTCGTCACACCGGTGCAGTACCTCGATCAACTCCGGCACCTGCTCGATCGTCCTGCCCGCGTTGAGCCGGGCGATCTGGCTCTCCTCGTCGAACGGGTCGAACGTCCGGTCCACCCAGCGCAGCCAGGCGAAGGCGTTGTCCAGCATGGGAACCAGCTCACGCTGGGGCAATGCCGTGCGGATGTCCACATTGACGGAGGTGTTCAGTACCGTCTCCGTGCGTGCGGATCCAGGGAACGTCATGTGGGGCTCCTCTCTCGGGAGGACACATTTTCATAACGGGCGTATGGCGGACCTAAGCGCTTTGCCGGTGCCCTGGCTTCAGGTACGCGTGAGTAGGGTCTGATGCATGGCAAACGTGCGTGTTGAGCGGACAGAAGACGGCGGGTTCCGGGTGACCAACGCCCGCGGGGCCGAGGTGCGGATCGGTGGCGGCGACGAGGACGGCGTCTTCAGCCCCGTGGAGCTCCTGCTGGCGGCGGTGGGCGGATGCAACATCGTCACCGTCGAACCGCTCACGGCTCAGCGGGGGCATCAGCTCATCCGGCTGGCGATGACCGTCGAGGCGGAGAAGGTGCAGCCGAACCTGCTCGGGCCGGTGACCGTCACCTATGACGTGGAGGTGCCGTCGGAGAAGGCCGACGAGGTGTACCGCGCGGTGGCCCACCGGGTGCACGAGAAGTACTGCACGGTGAGCCGGTCGCTGTCTGAAGGTACTGAGGTCCGTTTGGAGCTTCCGTAGCCCTTTTGGGGAGACATTCGACCCCTATATGACGCGTCCGTTGCATTCGCCTCTGTAGTGTCGAAGCAGGTCAAGAGTCCTGCGACTGACTTGCAGACTTTTACCGATGCGGACGCGGAGGGGGACCGTCGTCTGCAGTGCGGGACCGCCGGTGCTTCGGGGGAAGGTACCGGCCTGGACCGCCATATATCGGGGCCGGGGTAGCTTTGGGGGAAGCTGCTCCGGCCCCGATTCACGTCCTGAGCCCTGTGTGGCGATTTTTGCTGACAAACACCCATACGCTGGGTTTTTGTGACAGTTTCCATGCTGATTGACTGCGACCCCGGCATCGACGACGCCCTCGCGCTCGCCCTGGCCGCCGGATCCGCCCTCGACCTCCGCGGCATCACCACCGTGGGCGGGAACGTCGGCCTGGACCTGACCACCGCCAACGCCCTCGCCCTGCGCGAGTTCCTGGACCTCGGCGACGTCCCCGTGGTCCCCGGCTGCTCCGGCGCCCTGGTCCGGGGGCCCATGGACGCCGCTCACGTGCACGGCGCCGGTGGGCTGGGCGACGCCGTACTCCCGCCGGCTCTCCGCGCCGTCGCCGACGGCCACGCGGTCGACTTCATCATCTCCGCCCTCCGCGACAACCCCGGCGAGATCACCCTCGTCGCCACAGGCCCGCTGACCAACATCGCCCTGGCCGTCCGCAGGGAACCCAGAATCGTGGGCTGGGTCCGGGACTTCGTGATCATGGGCGGTTCGTACACCCGCGGCAACCACAACCCCGCCGCCGAGTTCAACATCCTCACCGACCCCGAGGCCGCCGCCATCGCCTTCAACGCCGGCTGGACCGTCACCCAGGTGGGCCTGGACGTCACCCTGACCGCCCGCGTCACCACCCGGGTCCTCGACCGGATGCGCGACCTGGGCCGTCTGTCCTCGCTCATCCTCCCCAGCGTCCAGTACTACGCCCCGGTCACCGCCGAAACCGGACCCGCCCTCCACGACGCGGTCGCCGTGGCCCACGTCATCGACCCCACCCTCCTCACACTGACCCCCGCCGAGGTACGCGTGGAGACCGCCGGCCAGTACACCACCGGCATGACCGTCACCGACTTCAACTCGCCCACCCCCAACGCGCGGGTGGCCACCCACCTGGATGCCGACCGGTTCTGGGACCTGATGATCACCTCTTTTGGAGGGTTGGCTGGGCGGCTTGGGTGATGTGCGTGGTGGTCTTGGTGGCTGCTACAGTTACGTGTGTCGCAAGCGCCGCTAGCTCAGTTGGTTAGAGCAGCTGACTCTTAATCAGCGGGTCCGGGGTTCGAGTCCCTGGCGGCGCACCCGGCCGAAGCCCCAGTTCACTTTGGTGAACTGGGGTTTCTTCGTTTCTGGAGACCCTCGGGCGAGCGCCCGTCGTCGAGGAACCGCGCGTCGTCCAGATTCGACAGCCGCATCAGCAGGTCGTCGTCACCGGCCGCCTTCACCATGGCCGCCGCCGCGCACCGACACCGGCAGGCCGTGCCGGCGGCGAACCTGACCACCTGAGCGTCGTCACCCGCCCCGGGGATTTGGCCGCCCCCGGCAAAGAAGGGATCACGCCGTTCCACCATGCCAGCCGCCATGCGCATGCAGATGTGAGCCATGGGCGCACCCCTTCCGGGCCGTGGTGCGGTGGTGCCAAGCGGTCATCGGCTCGTCGCGCCGGCGACCTTGCCCGCACCTCGGCGCGCGGGGTGCGTCCACGCCGCCTTCCTCGGCCTGACTTGCGACGAGACGGCCGGGGAGCGGGACGGGGGTGTCCTCGATACCGGCGGGGACACCCCCTCACGTAGCCGAAGACGGCGTGATCCGGGTCAGTGGACCGCGGGGTTGCAGGCGTGGATGTAGACGCTACGCCCGTTGGAGTCCAGGCATCCGCCGGTCTGGCGGTTCCTGAGCTGGTACCAGAGCACGTCCTTGCCGACATCGTGGTGGAACGTCTTCTTCTTGAAGGTCACGTCCCAGCGCTGCCAGGTTCCGCCGTTGCAGCTGTGGCCGTAGGCCTGGGTGTGGTTGCCGTCCAGGCACCTCCACACGGCGTTGGCCTGGACGATCTCGAAGCCGTTGCCCTTGTTGATGAACGGGAAGTGCCCGCCGTACATCTGGAGGGTGGCAGGGCCGATGCCGTTGCCTCCGCCCAGCTTCAGCGGGGGTCAGGCGTGTCGCTGGATCTTGGCGAGCGTCAGGACGTCGCCCCGGATGCCCCAGCCGCCGTCCACGACCTCGTCGACGAGCACCATCGTGTTGTCGCGTACGGCGTCGCCGAAGGTGTCGCAGTACAGATCGGTGACCTTGGCGATCAGGTCCGCCTTCTGCCCGGCGGTGAGCGTGCCCGCGGGGACCTTCAGATTCGCGAACGGCATGTCCTTCTCCCTTACTCGGTTCGGTGATGAACACCTTCGCCGCGCCGGGAAGTGGTATCCAGGTGCCGTCCAGCCGGGGGACGGCGGCACCTGGATGACGCCCGCCGCGTGGGTCAGAGTCGGGCGGGTGATGAGACTATGGACAGGCCTGCTGGCCGGCGCCGTGTTCGCCACCGGCCAGGCGCACCCGGGTCACCAGGAAGTTCGGACGAAGACCGTGGCCGCCGATCCGGTGTACGGCCAGGGGTGGCGGCGGCTGGCGCCGATCGCGGGCGGTCCCCGGCAGGAGCACAGCGTCGCCGCGCTCGGCGAGAAGGTCTACGTGCTCGGCGGCGTGCTCGACGGCCCCGGCTTTCCCACCACGGGCCGGGCCGAGGCCTACGACACCCGGCGCGGCATCTGGTCGGAGGTGGCGCCGCTGCCGGTGCCGATGAACCACCCCAACGCGGTGGCGGCCGGCGGCAGGATCTACGTCCTGGGCGGGCTGTCCGGTGGCGCCTCCTGGCAGGCGCTGCCCGACAGCTTCGTCTACGAGCCGCGTACGAACCGCTGGACCCGGCTGCCGCCCGTGCCCGCGAGCCTGGCGCGGGGCAGCGCCGCGATCGGCGTGCGCGGCACGAAGATCTACCTCGCGGGCGGCATGCTGACGCTGCAACCCGGTCCCGGCGGCCTTCAGGACACCGTGGACACCGTCTCGTCGTACGACGTCGTGACCGGACGCTGGGAGAAACTTCCCGATCTGCCGCAGGCGCGCGACCACGTCGGCGGCGCCGTCATCGGCTCGACGTTCTACGTGGTCGGCGGCCGGGATCGGGGACAGGTGAACGTGCGCGACAGCGTGTACGCCCTCGATCTGCGCACCCGCCGCTGGTCGGAGCGGGCGCCGATGCCGACCGCGCGGGGTGGGATCGCGGCCGCCGCCGTCGGGGCGAAGATCTACACCTTCGGCGGCGAAGGGCGGCACGACGGCACCGACCCGAACACCGTCTTCCCCGACGTCGAGGTCTACGACACCGTCCGCGACCGCTGGAGGCGGCTCGACCCGATGCCGGTTCCCCGGCACGGCACCGCCGCCGTCACCGTGGGCGGGACGGTCTACATCCCGGGTGGCGGCACCGCGGGCGGCGGCGCCCCGGTGGACATCAGCGACGCCTTCCGGCCCGGCAGCCGCTGACCGCCACGAGCCGGGGGGTGACGTCCCCTGGCTCCCGTAAATCCGGCATGTCACGCTGGGCAGGTGAATCTCCCCGAACTCGGTACATTCCTGCGAACCCGGCGTGCGAGGATCACGCCGGCCGAGGTCGGCCTGATCGGCGGGTCGCGCCGCCGGGTGCCGGGACTGCGCCGCGAGGAGGTCGCCCATCTCGCGGGTACCTCGGTCGACTACTACATCGAGCTGGAACGCGGCCGCGGCTCGCAGCCCTCGGCCCAGGTCCTGGCCGCCATCGCCCGCGCGCTGCGCCTGGACGCCGACGAACACGACCACCTGTTCCTGCTGGCCGGCCGTACGGCTCCCGCCTCTCATGGGACGGTGGCGCACGTGCAGCCGGCCATGCTCGCCCTGCTGGACCGGCTCGACTCGACCCCCGCCCGCATCATCACCGACCTTCATGAAACCCTCGCCCAGAACCGGCCGGCCACGGCGCTGATCGGCCCGTCCACGGACGGCAGCTACGTCTACCGCTGGTTCACCGACCCTGCCAGCCGGTCGATCTACCCCGTGGCGGACCATCCGCACCACGCGCGCGTGCTCGTCCACGACCTGCGTGCCGCCGTGGCCCGGCGCGGGCACGACGCCGAGTCGATGGAGATGGTGGTACGGCTGCGCCGTACCAGCGAGGAGTTCGCCGCGCTCTGGGACACCGGAGACGTCGCCGTACGCCGCGGGGACCGCAAGCGGATCATCCACCCCGAGCTGGGGATCATCGACATCCACTGCCAGAACCTCTTCAGCGAGGACGGGCGGCAACGCCTGCAGTTCTACACCGCTCCGGCCGGTAGCCCGGCGGTCGAGCAGTTGCGCCTGCTGTCGGTGATCGGCGTCCAGGCGCTCACCGAGCCGTCGTTCAGGTGAGGGCCGGCGGCTCTCCCGCACGTCCACCCGCTCCTGGCGAGGGTCCCGCCCCGGCACGATGCCCAGCGAGGCCGCCGTTCACTGGAACGTCACCGTGTGAGCGACCACGGGCTGTAGGTGTTCGCCGCATTCACGTCGTCGGGGCCGGGAGGTCGGGCGAGATCGCGCCGCCCTGCGGACTGCGGGGATCCGGGACCGGCCTCGCGCGTCTCGCGGGTCGGCTCCCGCCGGGGTGAGGGGACCAGGGGCCCGAGGAAGCTGCGAGCTTGGGGGCTCGCCGCGCCGCCGTGACGGTGGGTCCGCCGGGGCGTTCGCCGAGGTGGGTTACGCAACAGGTATTTACCGGTTGCGTGCAATGCCCCAGCAGCCTCAGAAGACGGAATAGGCTCGTGCGGGTAGTGGGCGGAGCGCAAGGCAAGGGGACCAGGTGAGCGACTCGTTCGTGCATCTTCACGTACACACTGAGTATTCGATGCTGGATGGCGCGGCGAAGGTCAAGCCGCTGGTCGCCGAGGCTGCCCGGCTGGAGATGCCGGCGATCGCGATGTCGGATCACGGCAACATGTTCGGCGCGTACGAGTTCTATCAGTCAGCCAAGGGCGGCCCGGTCAAGCCGATCATCGGTATCGAGGCGTACGTGGCGCCGGAGAACCGGTTCGTGAAGAAGCCCGTGTTCTGGGGGGCGAGAGCCGAGACCGGTGTTGCCGACGCCGAGGGTGGCAAGGACGTCTCCGGCGGTGGCCGGTTCACCCACATGACCATGTGGGCCAAGGACGCTCAGGGGCTGCGGAACCTGTTCCGGCTGTCGTCGCTGGCGTCCTTCGAGGGCTACTACTCCAAGCCTCGCATGGACCGTGAACTGATCTCGAACCATGCCCAGGGCATCATCGCCACCACCGGCTGCCCCTCCGGCGCCGTGCAGACCCGGATCAGGCTCGGCCAGTACGAGGAAGCGGTCAAGGTCGCCGCGGACTACCAGGACATGTTCGGCAAGGAGAACTACTTCCTGGAGCTGATGGACCACGGCATCGACATCGAAAGGGACGTCCGCGAGGACCTGCTGCGGCTGGCCAAGCAGCTCGACATCCCGCTGCTGGTGACCAACGACAGCCATTACGTCACCGAGGACCAGGCCGACGCCCACGACAGCCTCCTGTGCGTCGGCGTGGGCAAGAACAAGGATGATCCGAACCGCTTCCGGTTCAACGGTTCCGGCTACTACCTGAAGTCCGCGTCCGAGATGCGCAGCCTGTTCTCCGAACTGCCGGAGGGCTGCGACAACACGCTGCTGGTCGCCGAGATGGTGGGCGACTACGGCGACGTGTTCACCTACGTCGACCGGATGCCGCAGTTCCCGGACGTGCCCGAGGGCGAGACCCAGGAGTCGTGGCTGCGCAAGGACGTCGAGCGCGGCCTGGAGATGCGCTACGGCTCCCCGATCCCCGCGGAGGTGATGGAGCGCTACGAGACCGAGATGAAGATCATCGGCCCGATGGGGTTCTCCAGCTACTTCCTCGTCGTCGCCGACATCTGCAAGTACGCCCGCGACAACGGCATCGCCGTGGGCCCGGGGCGTGGTAGCGCCACCGGCTCGATCGTCGCCTACGCCACCCGGATCACCGAACTGTGCCCGCTGGAGCACGGCCTGCTGTTCGAGCGCTTCCTCAACCCCGAGCGCATCAGCCCGCCCGACATCGACCTGGACTTCGACGACCGCCAGCGCGACCGGATGGTGCGCTACGTCACCGAGAAGTACGGCACGGAGATGACCGCCCAGGTCAACACCTTCGGCACCATCAAGGCGAAGGCCGCGGTCAAGGACGCCTCACGCATCCTGGGCTATCCGTTCGCGGTCGGCGACAAGATCACCAAGGCGATGCCGCCGGACGTCATGGGCAAGGGCGTACCGCTGGCCAAGCTGTTCGACGAGGATCACCCGCGGTACGCCGAGGGCACGGAGATTCGCGCGCTGTACGAGACCGATCCGGACGTGAAGAAGGTCGTCGACACCGGCCTGGGCATCGAAGGCCTGATCCGGGGCACGGGCGTGCACGCGGCCGCGGTCATCCTGTCGTCGGCGCCGCTGCTGGACCTCATTCCGATGCACATGCGGGACAAGGACAAGGTGGTCATCACCGGGTTCGACTATCCCTCGTGCGAGGAAATGGGCCTGATCAAGATGGACTTCCTGGGTCTTCGGAACCTGGGCATCATCGATCACGCCATCAAGATCATCGAACAGAACCGGGGTGTGAAGCTCGACACCCTGAGCATGCCGTTGGACGACGCGACCACGTACAAGCTGATGGCACGAGGCGACACCCTCGGCGTCTTCCAGCTCGACGGCGGTCCCATGCGCCAGCTTCTGAAGCTGATGGAGCCGACCCGGTTCGAGGACATCGCCGCGGTGCTCGCGCTGTACCGGCCGGGCCCGATGGCGGCCAACGCCCACACCAACTACGCCCACCGCAAGAACGGCCGCCAGGACATCGAGCCGATCCACCCCGAGCTCAAGGAAGCGCTGGAGCCGATCCTCGGCACGACCTTCCACCTGCTGGTCTACCAAGAGCAGATCATGGCCATCGCCCGGGAACTGGCCGGCTACACCCTCGGCGGCGCCGACCTGCTGCGCCGCGCCATGGGCAAGAAGAAGAAGGAGATCCTGGACGCGGAGTTCGTCAACTTCCAGTCCGGCATGCGCGACAACAACTTCTCCGACGATGCGATCCAAGCGCTGTGGGACGTCATGCTCCCGTTCTCCGGCTATGCCTTCAACAAGTCCCACACCGCCGGTTATGGTCTGGTCGCGTACTGGACGGCCTATCTCAAGGCGAACTATCCGGCCGAGTACATGGCCGCGCTGCTCACCTCGGTCGGTGACGACAAGGACAAGGCGGCGGTCTATCTGGCCGAGTGCCGCAAGATGGGCATCCAGGTCCTGGCCCCGGACGTCAACGACTCCATGCAGGACTTCGTCGCCGTCGGCGAGGACAAGGTCCGCTTTGGCCTGGGCGCCGTCCGTAACGTGGGAGAGAACGTCGTCGAGGGCATCGTCAAGGGCCGTAAGAAGGCCACCTACGGCGACTTCAACGACTTCCTCGACAAGGTGCCGCTGGTCGTGTGCAACAAACGCGTCGTCGAATCCTTGATCAAGGCCGGGGCGTTCGACTCGCTCGAGCATCCCCGCAAGGGCCTGCTGCTGGTGCACGAACAGGCCGTCGACTCCGTCATCGACATCAAGAAGAACGAGGCCCACGGCCAGGACTCGCTGTTCGGCTCCTTCGCGGAGAGCGGCGACGAAGAGAGTTCGTTCTCCATCGCGGTACCCGACATGGAGTGGGACAAGAAGACCAAGCTCGACTTCGAACGAGAGATGCTCGGCCTGTACGTCTCCGATCATCCCCTGGCCGGCACGGAACGGCTGCTGTCGCGCAACCGCGACACCACCATCGCCGAACTGCTGGAAAGCGGCCGGGAAGACCGCGGTGACGTGCGTGTGTGCGGTCTGATCACCAAGGTGGAGAAGCGGGTCAACAAGGCCGGGAACCTGTGGGCGATCGTCACGGTCGAGGACATGGACGCCGCGATCGAGTGCCTGTTCTTCCCCAAGAACTACGAGCTGTACGCGCCGGAACTGCGCGGCGACGTCGTGGTGTCGGTGGGCGGTCAGATCAACAACCGCGACGGCGCGATCAGCATCTTCGCCAACGACCTGACCCCGCTCGACATCTCCGGGATCGCCAGCGACAGCGGGCACCCCGTCACGCTGCAACTGCGTGAGGAGCGGCTGAACCAGCACCACGTCGAGGAACTGCGGCACGTGCTGAAGGCGCATCAGGGCAAGGTGCCGGTCAGGATCCACCTGGAGCGCCTGTCGGGCAAGACGGTGCTGTTGTCGCTGCCGGAGTTCTCCGTCAACCCGGAGGCGTCGTTCGCCGCCGACATCAAGACGCTGTTCGGGCCGGAGGCGATCAGCCTGTAACCGAGCCGAGCCGAGCCAGAGCCCGAGCCCGAGTCTGGGCCTGGGCCTGGGCCCGAGCCTGGGTCCGAGCCCGAGCCTGGGCCTGGGCCTGGGTCCGAGCCCGAGCCCGAGCCGGGTGGATCTCGTGGTCACGATGTGGCGAGCACGGGCCGCCGTCCGCCCGGCTTGCCCTGGCTGGGCCGGCACCTCCGGCGCCGTGCTGCCGTGCGGCGCCCGTGGCGGCCATGGGCGTCGCGGTGAGGCCGCTTCGCCGGGCCGTACCTGATGGCGCCCTGAGGTTGTCATGTGGGCGGGGATGCGAGAAATTCCCTGTGTGTCAGAACTCGTCATCCAGGTGGATGATCCCTCGATCGATCCGTCGCAGCTGGCCGATCTCACCGATGAGCTGCGGCGAAGCCTTCTCGACCTCGACGTCGACGACGTGCGGTTCGCCGCGTCCCCCGCGCCCCCGGGAACCCGCGGCACGGAGGCGCTGGAGCTCGCGGTCGTCGTCGTGCAGTTCGTGGCGGAGAGCGGCCTGATCGCGAGCGTCGTCCAGACGGTCTCCGGCTGGCTCGCGCGCTCGCGGGTCCACCAGGTGGAGATCACCTTGGGCGAGGACAAGCTCGTGCTGTCGAACGCGTCGGCCGATGAGCAGCAGCGGCTCGTGGAGCACTTCATCAAGGCGACGGGCGAGGGCACCGCAGCGGAGGCGTGATCCGTCGTGCGCAAGAAAGCACTGATCATCGCGAACCAGGAGTACGGGGACGAGCGCTTCGGCGCCCTTCCCGGTGCCGCCCAGGACGCGAGCCAGCTCGCCGAGGTGCTCGCCGAGCGCGCGGTCGGCGAGTTCACGGTCGAGGTGGTCGCGGAGGGCAGCGCCCGCACGGTCATGAAGCGGATCGCCGCCTTCTTCGGCTCGGCCGCGCGTGGCGACCTCCTGCTCCTCCACATGTCGTGTCACGGCCGCACCCACGACCGCAGCCGCGAGCTCTACTTCGTCGCCGCCGACACCGAGCTCGACGCGCTCGCGGCCACCGGTGTGCCCGCGTCGTTCATCAACGAGCAGGCGGAGCACTGCCGTTCGACGAGCATCGTGCTGCTCCTCGACTGCTGCTACAGCGGCACCTTCGCGCGGGGCATCCGCTCCAGAGGAGAAGGCGTGCCCCGCATCCCGGTGGACCGGCACTTCGCCGGCAGCGGCATGGCGGTGATCACCGCCTGCTCTGCGCTGCAGTTCGCCTACGAGAACGAGGCGCAGAGCACCGTCCGCGCGGAGCCTTCGATCTTCACCTCGGCGGTCGTGGAGGGTCTGCGCACCGGCAAGGCGGACGTGGACGGCGACGGATACATCAGCGTGCACGACCTCTACCAGTACGCCAGGGAGCACGTCGTCAACCGGGTGCCGAACCAGACCCCGGAGTTCTCCGTCAACCGGCTCAGCGGCACGCTCTACCTCGCCAGGAACGTGCAGTCGCTCTACCTCGGCGAGGCCGCCGCGCCGCTGCTCACCCCGGCCCTGTACCGGGCGGTGACACAGGGCGAGGAATGGGAGCGGTTCGGCGCCACGCTGGCCCTTGACCGCATGCTCCAGGCGGGCGAGCTCGCCTCCAAGATGGCGGCCAGGGAGGCGCTGATCCCGCTGACCAGGGACGCCGACCCCGAGATCCGCGAGCGGGCCAGGTCGATCTGGACCCGTGTCGTCTCGCGGACCCTGCCCATCGCCACCGATCCCCAGACCCGCCTCGCGGGCGAGGCCGACGAGCGGCACGCCTCTCAGCACATCATCGGCATCGACTTCGGCACCACGAACTCCACCGTCGCCGTCGTCGAAGGCGGCGCGCCCCAGGTCATCTCCAACCTGTTCTACTCGACGGTCACCCCGAGCGTGGTGGGCTTCTCCACCAGTGGCCAGGTCCTCGTCGGCGACCTGGCCAAGCGGCAGGCGACGCTCTATCCCCACCGCACCGTGCAGTCCGTCAAGCGCAATCTCGGCACCGACTGGAGCATCACCATCGGGGAGCACACCTACACGGCCGTCGACATCGCGGCATACGTGCTGGAACGGCTGCGCCTCGACGCGGAGGCCCACCTCGGCGAGCCGGTGGGAGGGGCGGTCATCACGGTTCCCGCCACGTACGGCCTGGCCGAGAAGGAGGCGCTCCAGGAGGCGGCGTGGATCGCCGGGCTGCGCGCGTTCCGTTTCGTCAACGAGCCCACGGCCGCCGCGGTCGCGTACGGCCTGGGCAGACAGGGCGACGAGGACATCCTGGTCTTCGATCTCGGCGGCGGCACCCTGGACGTCTCCCTCCTGGCCGTCGGGGCGGAAACGGACCACGGCTTCGTCCAGGTCCACGCCACGTGCGGATACAGCGACCTGGGCGGCGACGACTGGGACGAACGGCTGGTGAAGCATCTGGCCGGGACCTTCGCCGACCTCCACGGAGTCGACCTCTCCGCGGACCGGGCGGCGGCGCAGAAACTGCGGGAGGCGGCCGAGCAGGCGAAGATCGAGCTCTCCACGGCGGACCGGACCACGGTCAGCCTGCCGTACATCGCGGCCAAGGACGGCAGGCCGCTCCATCTGGACATCGAGATCAGCCGGGAACAGTTCGAGTCGCTCACCGCGGACCTGATCGAGCGGTGCCGTCAGCCGGTCAAGCAGGCACTCCTGGACGGTTTCCGCAAGCCCGGCGACATCGCGCACGTGGTGCTGGTGGGCGGCTCCACCCGCATGCCGGCCGTCGCCAGGCTCGCCAAGGAACTCCTCGGCGGCAAGGACCACGCCGAAGGGGTGGACCCGAGCGCGGCCATCGCCCTGGGGGCCGCCGTGCAGGGCGGAATCCTCTCCGGGCAGATCAGGGACGTGCTGCTCCTGGACGTGATCTCCGCCTCGCTCGGGGTGGAGACCAAGGGCGGCATCTTCACGAAGATCATCGAGCGCAACACCACGATCCCGACCAAGCGCTCGGAGGTCTTCACCACAGACCGGGACAACCAGTCGTCGGTGCTGATCCAGATCTATCAGGGCGAGCGCGAGCTCGCCGCGTACAACCGGAAGCTGACCACCTTCGACCTGACGGGCATACGCGCGGCCCCCCGCGGCGTGCCCCGGATCGAGCTCATCCTCGACGTGGACTCCAACGGCATCATCCACGCCACGGCCCGGGATCTGAGCGTGGGCGTCGAGCGCACGGTCACGGTCTCGCGCAAGGACACGCCGTCGTGTGCCCCCGAGTCCCGGCTCGAGACCATCTCGCTGGTCGAGCTTCCCGAGCCCGCGGTCATCGAGTCGGTGCGCCCCGCGGCGGTGCCGCCGCCCACGTATGAGCCTGCCCGGCGCGAATGGCTTGGCGGGCCCGGGGCGCAGCCTTAGCCGAGGGGCGGCCGGATCATCGTGCCGCGGGGTGCGAGGGCGGGGTGAAACGCCGGATCCAGGCCACCGTGTCCGGCGCCGAAGAGCGGCAGGGCCATCGATCGCAGGTGCGGCTGGAACCGGGAGCGTTCCTCCTCGGCCAGGCGGAAAGGCCGCAGAGCGCCACCGCGGTGTCGAGGGCTGCCAGCCTGGTGTCTCGAAGTCGCGTGGGGCCCCGGAATGTGGTCGCGTACGGGCTGAATTCAGGTCAACGGGCCACCGGGAAGGGCGCCGGTGGGGGTGTTCAATGTGAAACCTCGGGACGAATCAGATACCGCGCCGGATTCGCCGCTCTCCCCTCCTGAGCGTCTAAAAGCACTAAATGTCGACAGAAGCCGCATATAGCCAAAAAGCCCGTGGGAATCGCCGGACCATGGCTAACGACAGGACCGAGACCCCGCCACAGTCCTTGGTGAGCATCCGTAAATTGTTTTGATGAATGCCCGATTATCGCGCAATAAGCTTTATTCCAGCTATCTCCGGAGATGGTGAATTCCGGCGTAGTACGGTCTGTTCGTTCGCATCGGGCAGGGCACAGGAGCGGCCACGATGACAGCAGGTCCAGGGGATGAGTTCGCCGTCGAGGAGCTGATCGAAGCGCTTCGGGCCAGGGCGCCCGAGGAGACGAGCTTCGAGCTTTTCGCCGAGCTCGGCTCACTTCTGGCGGCCCGCTATGTGACCGGCGGCGCCCCCGAGGACCTCGACGAGGCCATCACGTCGTTGCGCGTGGCCCTGGACACGCCGGTCCCACCGGATGCCGAACCCGCGTGGATCGAGATGGAGACCGCCCGGCTCCTGGTCCTGCGCGCAGAGACCACGCAGAGTCTCGACGACGTGGAAGCCGCGATCACGTACGCCGGACGCGCCCTGGCCGGACTGGCGCCACCCACCGACGATCCCGACCCGGACCTTGCTCTGGCCCATTACGTCCTCGGCGCCGGTCACTTCCTCCGAGCCGCCTACGCCCCGGCCGGAGCCCGGAGCGACCTGCGTCTGGCGTCCGGCGCGTTCCAGCGGTGCGTCGCCCTCCTGCCTCCCTCCCACCCCGGCCTGGGCGAGGCCACCGCCAGGCTCGGAGCTGTTCTCGCCGCCGAGATCCAGCACGAGATGGACGAACTCGACGACTCCACCACCACGCACCAGAAGGAATGGACCGCGCTGGGCGAGCGGGTCGACGCGGCGCTCCTGACGATGGGGACCATACGGAAGGACATCCGGGACGACGATCCGCACCGGCCGTTCGCCCGCTACTGGCACGGCACCATCCGGACCATCCGCTTCCTCGCGTTCGGCGGCGACAGCGCGGACCGCGAGACGGCGCTGACCGACCTCGAGTCGTACGCGGAACACCCCGACCGCGACGACCACACCGCGAACGTCTGTCACCTCTTCGCCGCCGCCCTCCACCTCTCCGGCTCGGCGCCCGAGACACTGCGGACCAGTGGCAAGATGCCGCACCTCGACAGCTTCGCCCGGGTCATGGCCACCGGGAACACGGCCTCTCCCGAGGCCGCGCGGCTCGCCCTGAATCACCTGGACCGGGTCGTCGAGCCCGATCCCGCCGGCTCGCCGTACGGCGGCATGTCGCTCGCCCTGCGGCTGTCGGCGGAGATCGCGCTGAGCGGCCAGGACCCGTCCGGCGACCGCCTGGCGTCCGTGCTCCGAGAGCACGGGAACCTTGCGAAGGTGGCGGCCGACGATGACTTCGGCCGGTTGATCGGCCTGCTCGGCGACATCCAGGCGCTGCGGGCCGGATCGGCCGGACTGGGCGAGACGATCGAGTCGTTCAGCCGGTTCATCGACGAAATCGGCGACTCCCACCCCCTGCGCCACGTGCTCAAGGCCGTACTCGGGCAGGTCCTCGACAGTCAGAACGCCCTGAGGCCGCCTTCGTGGGAAGAACGCGATGCCGCGTTCCAGCTGCTGGAGCACATCCTGCGGGAACTCCCCGCCGACCACCCCGATCGCGCCGCCACCCTGGTACGGCTGGCGGGCCTGCTGATACGCGGACTGGACACCAGATACAACCTGGAACGCCTGGCCAGAGTGAGGGAACTCCTCCAGGAGGCGACCGAACGTCCCGCGGCCGACCAGGAGAACGAGGCCGTCCAGCACTTCCTGCTCGTGATCGTGGAATCGTGCCTGGCCCTGGGCGGATCCGACGGCGCGCCCGGATTGCGCGAAGCCACCGAAAGGCTCAAGCGGGCCGTGGAGCTGGCTCCTCCCGGCCATCAGATCCACACCCTGAGCCGAGCGCTGCTGCCGGCCATCCTCGCTCAGCGGTTCAGGCTGGAGGGAGATCTGGAACACCTGGACGCGGCCACCTATTACGCCCGCACCATGTCCCAGGCCGGCCGGACCGCCGACGCCCCCGAAGGCGACTACGCCGTCCTCATGGACTGGCTCCTCGCCGTCATGCCGCTGATGAGGGATCACGACCACGACCGGCTGACCGAGATCATCGCACATCTGCGTGAGCAGACCGACCGGCTGCCCGATGACCGGATGCGCCGCCTGATCGAGCATGATCTGTACACGCTGGACTTCGCGCGGACCATCGCCGGGCATGTCCTGGACCCGCGTAACGCGCATTCCCCACCGGAAGACCTCGGGACGATGGTCGACACCCTCGCGGCCAGGGTCCGGGATATGGACAAGGGCAGCCCGTACTACGCCCAGGAGGCGGGCATCGCCGGACACGCGAAGATCGGCCTGGCCTTCCTGCACCGCGACGTACAGATGCTCGACGAGGGGCTCGCCGCGGTGAGCGAGGCCCACCGAGCCGCCGCCGACCTGGGGAACTCCCGCCTGTGGTTGCTGAGCATGATCGGCGGAGCCCTGGTGATGCGGTACGAGATCACTCATGATCGCGCCGACCTGAGCAACGCCATCGAGAAGATGGAGGAGGCGCGGCGCGCGGCGGAGGGCGAGGCGCCCAGTCACCTGATGGCGCTGAACCTGAACAGCCTGGCCGGCGCCTACCACCTCCGCGCCGACGAGCGCCTGCGCGACCAGGAACGCATGGGCCAGACGGGCCTCGCCTCCCTGCGCGCCCGAGCCTGGAGCGTGATGCTCCAGACCAGCACGGAGCGCGCCTTCGAGGCAGCCGTGGCCGGTGGAGGCGAGGCCGCGGAGGTGGCGCTCTGGTGCGCCGCCTCCGGGCTCACCGAAACGGCGATCGAAGCTCTCGAATCGGGCAGGGCCCTGGTGCTGCACGCCGCGACCACCGCGACCGGAATCCCCGAACTGCTGGGTGCGGACCATCCTGACCTGGTCGCGGAGTGGGAGGCGGCCTCATCCCAGGCGGACAACGCCCCCTGGCGGCCGCACGCGGACGTCCCGGACGAATCCGCGGGTACGCCGCAGCGCCACGCCCAGTTCATGGAGAACCTGCCGGAGATCCAGGTGCCCGGCGCCCTCCGGCAGCGTGTCATGGCGGCGATCGAGGGGACGGACGCCGAGCGCCGGCTGTTCAACCCCGCGACCGTCGCCGAGATCGCCGGGGCGCTGCGCGGGTCCGGCGCGGCGGCGCTGGTCTACCTGGTCTCCCATCCCGGCTGGCGCGGCGGCGTCGCCCTCGTGGTCGGCCCCGATGAGCGAGTACACCGGGTGGATCTGCCCCGGCTGAGCACCGGGCAGGGCAGCAAGGTCGCGGCCTTCGTCCAGGCCCAGCGTGAGCGCGCGGACCAGGAGGAGAGCAGCCGGACCGCATGGGGACGCGCGCTGGGCGAGCTGTGCGACTGGGCCTGGACCGCGGCTATGGAGCCCCTCCTGGACTCGGTGGCCGGCCACTCACCAGACCCCTCCAGGACCAACCGCCTGATCCTGGTCCCGGTGGGCGAACTGGGCGCCGTTCCCTGGCACGCCGCCCGCCGTACCGTCGGAAACGGCCGGGCACGGTACGCCTGCCAGGACGCCGTGATCTCCTACGCGGCCTCGGCGCGTCAGTTCGTCGACACCAGGCGGCGCGAGCCCCGCCCCTGGGCGGAGGAGCCCGCGCTGGTGAACGTCCGGGACAGCAACCTGTACTGGACCTCGAAGGAGATCGAGCAGATCCGCGAACACCACTATCCACGGGCCCGCCTGCTGGGCGGCCGCACCCGTGGGGCGAACGCTCCCCCCTTGATCCGCGCCACCGGCCGGAACGTCCTCGCCCTGCTACCCGGCCCGGACTCGGGCGGCGCGACACTGCTGCACCTGGGCTGTCACGCCAGTCCGCGACCCCGGCCGGTCGACTCCCACCTCACGCTGGCCCTCCTCGAGAGCCTCGGGATGACGGACATCCTGCGCCAGGGACAGGCCGGGACCGGCGAGGTTCCCGGCGGGCTGGTCGTGCTGGCCGCCTGCGGCAGCGACCTGACCAGCGGCCACCACGACGAGGCGCTGACGCTGGCGACGGCCTTCGTCGCCGGCGGGGCGGTGGGAGCGGTCGGCGCCCGATGGCCGGTGGACGACTTTCCCACCGCCGTGCTCATGAGCATGTTCCACCACTACCTGAACTCCGGGTACGACGACCCGGCGGTCGCGCTGCGCGCGGCGCAGCTGTGGATGATCGACCCGCGCCGCCGCGTTCCCGCCCGCCTGGCCGCCGACGTGATCGCGCGGCTGGCGGAGATGCCGCTCCACGAGCCCGAGTCCTGGGCAGCCTTCACCTATCAGGGCCGATGAGGAGACCCGTTGACAGCCTTTGGGATCGACCTCGGCACCACGAACTCCTGTATCGCGTACGTCGACGAATCCGGGGAAACGGTGATCGTCCCCAGCGCGATCGGGGACACGACCACGCCCTCGGTCGTCTACTTCGACCGCAGGGAGAAGGTCCTGGTGGGCCAGGCCGCCAAGAGTTCCGCGCAACTGGCCCCGGACCTGTCGGTCGAGCACGTCAAGCGCCAGATGGGGCAGGAGGGGGTCGAATACACCTTTCACGGCGTCCGCTACACCCCTGAGTCGATCTCCGCGCTGATACTCAAGGAGCTCACGTCCGCAGCCCAGCGCCACCTGACCAGGCCGGTCGGCGATGTGGTGATCACCATCCCGGCGTACTTCGGGGTGGCCGAGCGCGAAGCCACCCGCCGGGCGGGCGAGATCGCCGGGCTCAACGTGCTGGACCTGCTGGAGGAGCCGGTCGCGGCCGCCCTCTCCTACCGGGGGCGCGCACAAATCCGGGGCACCCGCCATCTGCTCATGTACGACCTCGGCGGAGGCACGTTCGACACCGCCGTCGTACGGCTGGACGGCGACCACGTCGAGGTGATCTGCAAGGGGGGCGATCCCGGCCTCGGCGGCGCCGACTGGGACACCAGGATCCGGGAGTTCCTGGTCAACGCCTTCACCGAGCAGTATCCGCAGCTGGATCCCACCGCCGACCCCGTGTTCAGGCAGGAGGTGTGGATCTGGGCGGAGCAGTTCAAGGAACGGCTGAGCAGTACGCGCGCCCGGCGCAGGAACTTCGTCTTCGGCAGGGCCACCGCCCGTGTGGAGCTGAGCCGGGAGCGGATGGAGGAGCTCACGGCCGACCTGCTCGATCGCACCATCACCGGCACCGAGGAGACCATCGCCATGGCGCGCGACAGGGGCGTACCGGAGGTGGATGAGATCGTCCTGGTGGGCGGCATGAGCCGGATGCCGGCGATCGAGGCCCGCCTGGAAAAGCTCCTCGGCAAACCGCCCCGGCGACACGAACCCGATCTCGCGGTGGTGCGGGGAGCGGCGATGTTCGCCCAGCTCAGGCAGGCGGAGCAACCCGCCGGCCGGCTGCCCGGCGGCAGCCCGCAGGGGGAGAGGCTCCGCTCCCGGCAGGTGACGACCGTTCTGCCGCGCGGCGTCGGGGTCAAGGTCCCGGACATCAACGATCCACGCATGCGCACCAACCCGCTGCTGGCGCGCTACTACGTGGTGCATCTGATCCCGGCGGGCACCCCGCTGCCCGCCGACTCCGGCCCGGTGACCTTCCAGACGTGGGGGGAGAACCAGCCGGGCGTCGAGATCGAGATCTGGGAACAGGCCTCGCGGGAGAGCTCGGAGGAGCTCGCCGACAACGCGCTGGTCGGCCGCGGCAAGCTGCTCAACCTGCACAAGCTGCCGCAGGGGTCGCCGATCGAGGTCACGCTCTTCGTGAACGAGCGTGGACTGCTCACCGTACGGGCCGTGGAGCCGAAATCGGGCCGGCAGGTCACGTTCGAGCTGCGGATCGGCGGGATGAACCAGAACGACGTCGACCGGGCCAGGCAGTCGGTGGCGCGGCATGACACCGGTTCGTGATCAGAGGGGAGGCAAACCATGGGACTGCGGAGCGCGCTGACGGTGCTGGCCGAGCAGTGGGAGGAGATCCGCGGCCGGTTGCCGGCCGCGGAGTTCGCGCAGATCGCCGCCCTCGTCGATGAGTTCACCAGGGAGGGCGACCAGGAGGTTTCCGAGGAGATAGCCGAGGAGATAGCGGATCTGCTCCGGGCCCGGCTGCCGCACGAACATCCGTTCCTGGTGGCCCTGACCGACCGGTCCGAACGGCTGGCGCCCGACCCGGAGCGGCGCGCGGAGAACCTGGCCGACTGGCTCCGGCTCTCCGAGCCCTTACGGGTCCGGCTCGGGCGGCAGGGATCAACCGCCGCCGAGGTGGAGCGCGCGATCATGGCCAGGATGCGGGCGTTGCCTGCGCTGCGCGAGGACGAGCTGATCGCCAACGGGGAGGATCCGGCCGATCCCGGCCTGATCCGGTTGACGACGGCCGACGGCACGTCCAGCTGGCCGGCCTTCCAGTTCGCCGAGGACGGTTCCCTACTGCGGATCGTCCGCTGGATCAACAAGGTACTGGAGGCCGCCGATGACCCGCTCGGCGCGGCCGACTGGTGGCTCGGCGACAACGGCAGGCTCGGCGACGCACCGATCCGGCTGCTCGGGAGAATCCCCGACGGGCAGCTGGTCGCCGCGGCGCGTGACGAGAAGCCGGGGGTGTGAGATGCCCTTCCGCGAACCTCCGGCCTCTTTCCGCGCGACCCCGAAGCTGCGCGACCTGCCCGCCGGCACCAGGTTGTGGCGGGTGCACCGCCGGACGTACAAGGCGACGTCCTTCAAGACCGAGCCGGCCGACACCAACTTCTACGGCGGCCGGTTCGACGGCACCGACCGGGACCCCTACCCGTACCTCTACGCCGGGTTCGAAGCGGCCACCGCACTGCTGGAGACGCTGCTGCGCGACGTGCCCTTCAACGACCGGGGCAAGCGGGTGATCCGGCGCGGTGACGTGGCCGGTCGGCGCGCGAGTGTGGTGGAGACCACGCAGGCGCTGACCCTGGTGGACCTGTGCTCGGGGGAGGCACTCGCGGCGGTGCTTCAGGACACCTGGCTCGTCCACGCCGTCAGCGCCGAATACCACGCCACCCGCCGCTGGGCGAGCTGGATCAGGGAGCAGGCGACGGCGGCGCACGGCCTCATCTGGCCGTCCAAACGGGAGGGCTCCAGTCCGGTGCTCGTCCTGTTCGGGGACCGCTGCCCGGACGGTTACCTCGCCACCGATCCGGCGGCGGGACGTGATCTCGACGATCTGGAAGGAGCCATATGGATCAACCATCACCTGGCCCCGTACGAGGCGATGATCGCCAGACCGCCCAGGAAACGGAACCCGGCGTGACAGAGCCGGAGCCCGGGAGCCCCACGATCGCGACCGTCCTGGAGGAACTGGGCAGACTGCAGCGCGCCTTCGAGGCCAAGATCCGATACGACAGTGGACGGGAGCGCGTCATCGAGACGATGAGCGCGGAACTCGAGAAGCACCGCGCGGGCTTCCAGCAAGCACTGCTGCGGCCCGTGCTCCTCGATCTCGTCTCGCTGCACGATGACCTGACCCAGGCCATCGACGCCCGGGCCATCGACGCTCAGGCGATCGGCGGCGGCGCCCCGGCCGAAGCGACCGGCGGCCTCGCGTACGTCCGCGACACCGTCGAGCAGATCCTGGCCAGGAACGACGTGCACCGGTTCGCCGTCGAAGGCGACTCCGTGGACCGTAATCGGCAGCAGGTCGTGAGCACGGTCGCCACCCCGGACCCCTCGTTGGGCCGCCAGGTCGCCCGGCGGCTCAGGGCGGGCTTCACGTGGAGTGAGAAGGTCCTCCGCCCCGAATGGGTGACCGCTTATCGCCATGTCGCAGCAGAATCCAGCGATCCCGTCGAAGAAGTCGAAGAAGTCGAAGAAGGAGCTCCCCGTTGAGCGACAACCGGGTTTATGGCATCGACCTGGGAACGACCTACACGTGCATCGCGCACGTTGACGAGGCCAGCGGCAAACCGACCGTCGTGTCGAACTTCGAAGGCGAGTCCATCACTCCCTCCGTCGTGCTGTTCGAGGACGAGGAGACCCGGGTCGTGGGACGGGAGGCCAAGAACGCGGCCGTCCTCGAACCCGGCAACGTCGTCGAGATGATCAAGCGGGAGATGGGCACGCCGTGGCGCCGGGAGTTCCACGGCAAGGAGGTCTCCCCGGAGGAGATCTCCTCCTACATCGTGCGCAAGGTCGTCGACGACGCCGCGCGGCTCGGCGGGACGCGGCCCCAGCAGGTGGTCATCACCTGCCCGGCCTACTTCGACTCCACGCAGCGCGAGGCAACCGCGACCGCGGGGAAGATCGCCGGCCTGGAGGTGCTGGAGGTGCTCAACGAGCCCACGGCCGCCGCGATCACGTACGGCGTGCAGGACAAGGGCGACCAGACCGTGCTCGTCTACGACCTCGGCGGCGGCACCTTCGACATCACGGTCATCGAGATCAAGGGCAACGTCATCCGGGTGGTCGCCACGGGCGGCAACGACCAGCTCGGCGGCCGGGACTGGGACGAGGAGATCGTCAAGTACTGTGCCGACCAGTGGCGGGCCGAGCACCCGGGCGCGGAGAGCGACATTCTGGATTCACCCGACTCGCTGCAGGACCTGTGGGGGCGGGCCGAGAGCGGCAAGCGCTCCCTCAGCAATCTCCCGCAGACCAGGATCCCGGTGAGCCACGACGGCAAGCAGGCCGCGGTGACGCTGCAGCGGGAGAAGTTCGAGGAGCTCACGGCGCACCTGCTGGAGAACACCGTCACCTTCACCAAGGAGGTGCTCGAGGACGCCGGACGGCGCGGGCACCCAACGGTCGACCGCCTGCTCCTGGTCGGCGGCTCGACCAAGATGCCACAGGTCAAGGCCCGGCTGGAGAAGGACTTCGGGTTTGAGATCGAGTCCTTCGAGCCGGACTTCGCGGTGGCCAAGGGCGCCGCGATCTACGGCCAGAAGCTGGCGATCAGCGATCGGATCCGGCACGAGATCGCGCAGCAGACCGACCAGAACCCCGAAGAGGTCGACATCGCGGCCACGCCGCAGAACGTGCGCGAGGCGGCGGAGGAGGCCGTGGCCGACACGATGAACCTGCGGCTCGGCACGGTGCGGCAGTTCAGCACGATGAAGGTGACGAACGTCGCCAGCCACAGCTTCGGCGTGCTCGCCTACACCGACGACGACACCGAGGTCATCTCCAACCTCGTGCTGGCCCAGCAGGCCCTGCCGGCCGAGGTCACACGGGTTTTCGGCACCCGCGACGACAACGCGTCGCTGATCGAGATCAAGATCTTCGAGAACACGGCCGACGAGCGGATCGTCACGGACTTCGGCATGGGCGAAGAGGTGGGCGACGCGACGCTGGAGATGCGGTCCGGCCTCCCGGCCGGCTCGCCCATCGAGATCACCTTCCAGCTCAACCTCCAGGGACGCCTGCACATCACCGGCAAGGACCTGGCCGAGGGCGGCAAGACCGTGACCGCCGTCATCGAAACGGACCGCGTGCTCTCCCTCGAAGAGGTGGAGGAGGCCATCGAGCGCTCGCGCGGCATTCGCGTCGTCGGATAGCGAACCCAGGAAGGCACGGACACGTGGACACAGCCGTCGGCATCGACCTCGGGACCACCTACTCGGCGGTGGCCTGGGTCAACCGGGAGGGCGACCCGGAGATCATCCCCAACGCCCACGGGGAGCCGCTGACCGCGTCCGTGGTCACGCTCGATGCCGGCGGCCGTCCCGTGGTGGGGGCGGAGGCCAAGGCCGATCAGGCGGGCGGCAGGGCGGAGGTCGCCCACCTGTTCAAGCGGTTCATGGGCAATCCGGCGTTCCGGCTGGCGCTCGGCGACCGCGAATGGTCGCCGGCCGATCTGTCGGCGCTGGTACTGGCGCGGCTGAAGGCCCAGGCCGAGGCGGCGCTGGGGGTGCCGGTCACGCACGCGGTGGTGACCGTGCCGGAGTACTTCACCCACCCGGAACGCGCGGCGACGCTGGAGGCCGGCCGGCGCGCGGGGCTGAACGTGCCGCGGCTGATGAGCGAGCCGACCGCGGCCGCCCTCGCGTACGGGCTGCGGCCGGGGCCGGACACGCGGTGCCTGCTGGTGTACGACCTCGGGGGCGGCACCTTCGACATCTCGCTGGTGGAGGTGGGTCCGGACGAGATCACCGTCATCGCCGCCGAGGGCGACCACGAACTCGGCGGACGGGACTGGGACGACCGGCTGACCGGCGAGATGCTGAGCGGCCTGCCCCCGGAAGACGCCGAGCTGCTGGCGGCACACCCCGGCGTCCTTCTGGTCGAGGCGGAACGGCTGAAGCAGACGCTGTCGGCGCGCCGGGCGGCGGAGGCGCGTCTCACGCTGGGAGGCCGCACGATCAAGGCGGTGGTGACCCGGCAGGCGTTCGAGGCGGCCTGCGCGGACCTGCTGGAGCAGACCGGGCAGCTCACCGTCAAGTTGCTGGAGGAGACCGGGCTCACCTGGGCGGACATTCACGGCGTGCTCCCTGTCGGCGGCTCCACCCGCATGCCGATGGTCGCGCGGTGGATCGAGCACATGTCCGGCAGGCCGCCGATGGGCGGAATCCATCCCGATCACGCCGTGGCGCTCGGAGCCGCCGCCCAGGCGGCGATCCTCCTGGAAGCCGAAGCGGAGCAGACCCGGTTGCGCCTGCCCGGCTCGGACCTCGGCGAGGCCAGGCCCATCCTCCGGCTGGGCGTACCCCGCCAGATCAAGAACGTCGTCGCGCACAGCCTCGGCATGATCGCTGAGGACGCCGCCGGGGAAAGGTACGTCAACAGCGTCCTGCTCCCGCGCAACCAGCGCGTTCCCTCGAACGCGACCCGTCCCTACCAGTTCCGGCTCAAGGGCGACGGCGGGGACACGATGGAGGTCTTCCTCACCCAGGGCGAGACCGGCGACGTTCGGGACTGCGTCTATCTCGGCCGGTACGTCGTCACCGGCTTCCCCGCCGCCGAGGGCCCGCGCGACGCCGTGATCGACGTCTCCTACGCCTACGACGACAGCGCCCTGGTCCAGGTGACCGCGGTGGAGCGGGTCACGGGCGCCCCACTGGTCGTCAACGTCGAGGAGTTGCCGGCCGACGTTCCCGAGCGCTTCCTCCAGCCGCCCCGGCGGGGCGGTTCGCGTGCGGCGATGACGGTCTACCTGGCCTTCGACCTGTCAGGCAGCATGGCCGGCAGTCCGCTGGCCGAGGCCCAGAAGGCCGCCAGGGCGTTCGTGAGCCAGCTTGACCTGACCACGGTGGCGGTCGGCCTCATCGGCTTCTCCGACCGGGTCGACGTCTCCCTGCCCGCGACCAACAACGCCGCGGACATCGAACGCGCCATCCGCCGGTTCACCGTCGGCAGCACCGGCTACGGCAACGCGACACATCCCTTCGACGACATCCACCGGCTGCTGGCCGACACCACGCACCGGAGGTTCAGCGTCGTGCTCGCCGACGGCGTCTGGTCGGAGCAGAGCCACGCGACGGGCCGGGCCCGCAGGTGCCACAAAGCCGGAATCGAGATCATCGCCGTCGGTTTCGGCAGCGCCGACCAGGCGTTCCTGCGCGGCATCGCCTCCTCCACCGAGCAGGCGATGTTCACCCAGCTCGGTTCGCTGAGCCAGGTCTTCGGCACGATCGCCCGGGAGATCACCGAAGGGGGCGGGCATTGACGGAGGATCGCCCGGACTTCTTCACCCTGCTGGGGCTCGACCCGGACGCCCCGTGGGACGAGCAGGCCTATCAGCGTGCGCTGGCCCAGGCCCGCAACCAGTGGTCGATGGCGGCCACGGGGCCGCGGATGAGCCCCTCGACCATCGCGGCCAGGCGCAACCAGCAGTTCTACGCCACCAGGGCCATCCAGGAGGTCATGGAGGACGAGACCAGGCGCGAGGCGGAGCGGCGACGGGCCAAGGGGAGCAGGAAGGCCGAGCTGGCGGCCAAGGGCAAGGAGTTCCAGGCCAGGCTCCAGCTCCTCGCCAAGCGCGGCCACCTGCTGCCGCCGGAAGCGGAGTCGCTCCGCCGGGAGTACGCCGACGTCCTGGCCTCGGACCGGGATCTGGCCGGCCGCCTTGACGCCACACCGGTCGGGCCGGTGCAGGACGATCTCTCCGCGGCCCGGCTGGACGCTTCCACCGCGGCCCGGCTGCGCGACATGCTCGACAGCGCGCGGCTCCACTCGCTCTATGACGCGCTCAAGACGGTGGCTCCGACGGTCACCCCCCGAAGCCCCCGGAAGCTGCTGCTCGAAGCCGCCGACGAGCTCTACCGCACGGAGCACAGGCGCAAGAACAAATCCGATCCGGCGATCAAGGCGCGGGAACTGCTCAGCGGCCTGGCCAAGACACTCTTCGCCACCGACGAGCAGCGCGAACGCCACGACACGTCGATGCGGCTGACCACGCTGGACGAGCTGATCGCGTGGGTGGTCAAGGTGCTCGCCGCGGCGAAGGCGATCAGCGGCGAGCAGGTTCTGGCCTTCCTGGAGGAGGCCAGACGCCGGGGCATCGACGACCTGGATCTCGCGCTGCGGCACCTGCGGGAGACGTTCCGGCAGCGCGGCTGGGCCCTCGAACTGCCGGCGGCCGAGGCCGAGGACACGCTGCGCCACCAGGTGCAGTGCCCCCGATGCACCATGCTCAACGGACCCCTGGCCGAGATCTGCGTGATGTGCGCGTTCGGGCTGCGCGAACCCTGCCCGGCGTGCGGCGCCGTCGATCCCCGGTACGGCGGCTGCGCCTGCGGCTTTCCGATCGGGCAGCGCGACACCGTGCGGGATCTCATCACCCAGGCCATCGAGGCCCTGGAGGCCGGCCGGATGCCGATCGCGGAGAGTCTGCTGGATCGGGCGGAGGGCATCTGGCGGCTCCCGCCCGGACGCGACGATCCGGTCTCGGCCATGATCGAGAAGGCACGGTCGCGTTGGAAGAGCGCGGCCGAACAGGTCGATCAGATCCGAGCCACGATCACCGACCTGATGAACGCCAGGAAACACATCCAGGCGGCCGACCTGCTGCGGACGGCGCCGCCCGGGTTCCCCGAGTCCACGGCGCTGCTCGAACGGGCTGAGGCGATGATCGGACAGGCGCGTGAGCTCTACGACCGGTCCCGGCAGTCCCGCACCTCCACGACCCGGCGGGTGGAGCTCCTCACCGAGGCGCTGCGGAGGTGCGCGGATCTGGAGGTCGCCAAGGCCGAGCTCGAGCGCATCCCGCCGGAGCGGCCCCGCGACGTGCGCGCCACCGTCCCGGACCCGTCCGCCGGCGTGCTGGTCAGCTGGTCGGGCGGGACGGACCCCGGTGTCTCCTATGTCGTGGTACGGCGGACAGGCACGGACGCGCCGGAGTCCGCCGGCAGCCTGCCGGGGCAGCGTCGCCTGGGCGAGACCACCGACTCGTCCTGGCATGACGGCACGGCCGGCGAGGCCGCGGGGCTGCCGCTGACCTACGCGGTGATCGCCGCACGGGCCGGCACACAGTCCGCGCCCGGAGTAGCCGAGCCCGTCGTGGTCCTGCCCGACCCGGACCTGAACTGCCAGAGCGGCCACCGTCAGGTGAAACTCACCTGGACGCCGCCGGAGCGCGCGGAACGGGTCGAGATCTCCCGGCGGGTGGTGGGCGGTTCCGGGGCGCCGGTGGTGCTGCCGGTCACGCGGGAGCCGCAACTGCTCGACCAGGAGGTCGTCAACGGGGTGCGCTACCAGTACACGGCGCGCGCGTCGTACTCCGTCCCCGGAATGGGTACGCGCTGGTCGGCCGGCCTGGTGCGGCAGGCGACGCCGTACGAGCCGCTTGCCCCGCCCGGCCCGCTGGTCCTGACCAGCTCCAGCGCGCAGTACAACCTGTACAAGCTGAAGGTGGAGATCCGCTATCCGCCTCCGGAGCGGGGCGAGGTCTTGATCGTCCGGCAGGACGGTTCCGGATCGCTGCGCGAGGGCGACCAGGGGCGGGAAGGCGTCCTGAAGGTGGACGGGGACGTGCGGCCCGAGCCCCCGCCGGTGTCCGACATCCTCTTCGACACCGAGCTCGGCTGCTTTTCCTATGTGCCGGTCCTGCGGGCGGACGGCATGCTGTATGTCGGCAGGCCGCGGCGCTTCGCCGTCCACGAAGAGGTGTCCGAGCTGCAGGGGGAGTTCGAGGACGGGATCCTGCGCCTGGCCTGGACCTGGGCGCATGGCGGAACGCGGGCGCTGGTCGGCCACCATCCCACGGCCGAACTGCTCGACCCGACCACCGCCGCGCTGCCGCTGTCGGTGACCAGGGAACCCGGGGAGGACGTGGGCGGCTGCTCGATCACCGTAGGGCCGGACGACACCGCGGCCCACGTCGTGGTCGCCGTCGTCGTCGAGCGGGACGGGACGGACTTCGTGACCGCGGGCGTGCGCCGCCACCTCGTCAGGCCGCCCGTCCGCGTCGAATACCAGGTGCTCGGGGCGGATGCCCGGCGGCCGCAACTGATGCTGAGGACCGCCGCCCGGGTCAGGCTCCCCGCCATCGCCCTGTACGGCCGGCGGGAGCGGCCACCGCGGACCCGCGAGGACGGCATCCGCTGCGCCCTCGTCGTTCCGCTCACCGTCAGCGGCACGCGCGTGGTGCCGTTGCCGCGGTTCGCCGATCGACGGCTGCGCTACCGCCTGTTCACCGCCTCCTCCGGCGAGGCGTCCGCCGTGGAGCTCGTGCCGCTGTGATCACTTCTTGAACAGGTAGATGTCCAGGACCAGGGTGTTGACCGCCCGGTGGCTCAGAAAGGGCCGGAACACGGCGTCGTCGAAGACGTAGCCGGACTTGCCGAGGTCCTTGAGCACCGCGTTCGCCTTCCCGGCGATGTTCAGGGCGCGGCCGGGATCCGTGTCTCCCGCGCCGCCGAAGGCCAGCACCAGGCCGGCCCGCCGGCCGTGCAGCTTCACGTCCTCGCGGACCTTACGCCGTATCTTCGCCTCGGCCGCGTCGTCGCCCGCCAGCAGCCCCGCCCAGTCCACCTTCATGGTCACTTCGACCGGTCGTTGTTCGAGTCCCGGCTCGGGCGTCCGGCTCGGCGTGGGGGTGTGAGAGGGCGTGGGCGTGGGGGCCGGCTCGGGTGGCGATGGCACGCCCACCGTCGTCGCCACCAGGAACGCCATCGCCAGAGCCACCATGAGATCGGCGAACAGCCAGCCGATGGTGCCGAACACGAGGTTGCCCGGCTCTCTGCGGCCGCGACGGCTCCCGGTCCCCCGGCGTACGCGGGTCATCGACGCCCGCCGAACAGCCGTGACCAGAAGCCGCGGCCGGACACCCCGGCGCCGGCGCTGATCGCCTTGGCCGCCTTCTCCACCGACGCGGCGGCGCGGGCGAGGTCGGTGGCCGTGCTCCCCATGGCCCGCGTCGCGGCTTCGAGCGATCCAGTGGTCGTGGCCAGGTTGCGTTCGGTGGCGGCCAGGCTTCGGCCGGCCTTCACGACGTTCTGCGTGAGCGTCTCGATATCGCGCTTCAGATCGCCGGTGACCAGTGCGGTGACCTCGTTCAACGAGGTGGCCGCCGAGGTGATGCCCGCCGAGTGGGCCGCGATGCGCCCGGAGAACTCCGACTGCGAGGTGCCGATCGCCGCCAGCTTCTCGTCGATGGACCGGGCGATCGTGGTGTACGCGCCGACGCTACTGGCCAGCCCGGCCGCCGCGCCCGCCAGGTCACTCGCGGCCCCGGCCACCGCGGCGGCGCTGGTGCTGTAGGTCTTCTGGTCACGCCGGTAGTCGGCCAGCGACTTCGCGAACCCCTCGAACAGCGGCTTCATCTGCTGTTCGACCAGTTGCCGGTTGGCCTCGCCCGCCTGTTGCAGGACCCGGGTGGCCTCCTGGCCCACGAGGGTGGTGGTCTGCTCGGCCTTCCTCTGCAGGGCGAGCATCACCTCCCGGGTCTCCTCGCCGACTCCCTTCAGCAGTTCCTCGCCGCGTAGCTGCAACTGGGTCAGCTGCTCGCTCGCCGATTGGGTGATCTCGGCGTTCTTCCTGGCGACCAGTTCGGTGTCACGCACCGCCGCCTTGATCATCTGTTGCGTTTCGGACAGGATCAGGCTCGCCGCCTCTGCCCATTCCTTGGCGTTGTCGGGCGCCCGTACGCCGTTGCTCTCGACCGCTCGGTCGAGGGCATGCAGCGCTTTGTCCGCCTGTAGGCCGACATCGGCGATCGTCCTATTCGCCGCACTTTCCGCCCTGCGCGCCCAAATGGTTAGTGTCAATACAGCCAAAAGTAGGACGAATGCCGCCATTGCCGTTTCTGCAAATGTCGGGATGGGCAAATTGCCAAAACGGCCCTGCCATAACACCAGGAAGGGTTGTGTCACCAGATCCTTTTTTGTGGTGACCTGTCCGTAATAGGCCCAGCTGGCCGCCGCGAGCGCCAGCCAGGTGAGCATCAGGGGCAGCACCGCGGTGGCGTTCCGCCAGCCGATGATGCGCCCGACCCGGGCGTGCTGTGTCTCGGTGAGGTCGTCCAGCGGAATGCCGGCGGCGATGAATCGTTTGAGCGCGTCGAAATCCCGGCGGCCGGCCGCGGCGTCGGCGATCTTCAGCTGTTCGGCGTCGCCGGGCGCGTGACGCTTCCGCAGCGTGCCGTACAGCTCCCGCAGTTCTCGGGCGGCTGCCTCTCCATCGGGTTCCAAGGCAGCGACATGCGCGAAAGGGTGATTTTGCGGCTTCGCACCCATAAATCCCCCAAAGAGAGATGTGTCGATATCTCATCTACTCTAGTGATAACTGCCGAGCGCCGTGAATGGAAATGGCGGTAAGCATCCCTGCTTTCCGCCAATGGGCAGTATGGGCTCCAGGTTGGTAAGTGTCCGTTCCCGTTCGCTGCCCTGCTATTTTCGGGCAGCTTTAAACGGGCATTTCTGTATGTTGCGTGGCCTGACGTCCTACGCGCGGACGTTGTCGAGTTCTCCGGCGGGGAAGGCCAGGGCCATGGCGATCGTCGGCCACTGCTCCAGCGTGCGCTCGACCACGGGGTCGGTGGTCCGCAGGAAGGCGAGGTGCTGGATGGCGTGGGCGGCCACGTTGGCGTTCTCGATCTGGTCCGGGCTCGGGGCGGCGGGGGCGGAGCCTCGGGCAATGGTCAGGTCGTTCAGGGGGGTGCGGGCGCTTTCCGGTTCGGGGTCGGGGCATACCGCGTAGGTGAGCACGATCTGGTCCAGCTCCGGCAGATGGCGCCAGCTGGTCGAGTGCACGACGTGGGCGGGGTCGTCGGCCTGGATGCCGCTGATCCGCCGGGCGGTCTCGTCGGGCGCCTCGCCGGGCAGGGGCGTGGCGGCGGCTCGCCGGTACGACCACGTACCCTGCTGGTCGGCCAGCAGCATCAGCACCTCAACCGAGACCGTCACGTTGCTCCCCGTCTTCCGGCCATCTGCGACAAGTATGCAGGAGCGTCTATTCAGCAGGTGTGGACTTGCTGCAGAGGCCCGCCCGTGCGTCGCTGGAAGCGCGGCACATGAGGAGGGACGCGATGCACGGAGTATTGCTGCTGATGGGCTCGGGTGAGACCAGCCCGACCATGGTCGAGGTCCATCGCGCCGCGATCGGCGGACTGGGGCCGAAGCCTCGGGCCGTGCTGCTTGACACGCCCTATGCCTTCCAGGAGAACGCCGCGGAGATCTCCGCGCGGGCCTGCCAGTACTTCGCCCGGAGCGTCGGCCTGGATGTCGAGGTCAACGGTGTCGTGGCGGGTGCGGACTGGGTGTTCTGCGGCCCCGGGAGCCCGACGTACGCGCTGGACCGGTGGGCGGGTGGCTCGGCGATGGCGGACCTGGTCGCGCGGGTGCGGGCCCGGCAGGGGGTCACGGTGTTCGCCTCCGCCGCCGCGTGCACGGCCGGGGTGGCGACCGTTCCGGTGTATGAGATCTACAAGGTGGGGGCGGAGCCGTACTGGCGGGAAGGGCTTGATCTTCTGGGGCCCGCCGGGCTGAACGCCGTCGTCATCCCGCACTATGACAACGCCGAGGGCGGCACGCACGACACGCGCTTCTGCTATCTGGGGGAGCGGCGGTTGTCACGGATGGAGCGTGAGCTTCCCGCCGGTACGGGGATCTTGGGAATCGACGAGCATACGGCGCTGGTCGTCGACCTTGTGGATGAGCGGGTACGCGTGGCCGGCCGGGGCGGGGTCACGGTGCGGACCCGGGGCGGGCAGAGCGTGCTGCCCGCCGGCGCGTCGGCCACGCTGGCCGAGCTGCGGGAACTGCTTCGTGGGGAGGGGAGGTTCGCCGGGCCGGCGGTTCCGGAGGAGGTCGCCGCCCAGCGGACTCTCGGGGAGATCGTCGAGGCCTGTGAGGAGTCCTTCGCCGCGGCCTTGGGCGCGGACGACGTCTCGGCGGCGACCCGGACGGTGCTGCGGCTGGAGGAGGACATCGCCGGCTGGTCGGCCGACACCGAACAGGACGACGGCGGGCCGCTGCAGGCCAGGGACGTGCTGCGGCGGCTGATCGCCTCACTCGCCGCGCACACCGGCCGGCAGGTGGTGGCGAGGATCGTGCCGCCGCTGCTGGCCGTACGGGAGAAGCTTCGGTGTGAGGGCGCCTTCGAGGTCGCCGACGCGGTGCGCGGCGCGCTCGCCGAGGGCGGGGTACGCGTGGAGGACACCGCCGACGGCCCACGCTGGAGCCTGCTTCCCTAAGCAAGCGCTCCATGCCGGGAACTCAAGCCGCCACTTCGGGGAAAAGAGGGTGACGACACCGAGGCGGTCACCCCGAAGCCCGCCCCTGGCTGTACGGCATCGCGGCCAACCTGATCGGCAAGCACCGCCGTAAGGAACGACGCTTCTACCAGGCGCCGGCGCGGACCGGGGTCGACGAGGTGGCGGAGCGCGATCTCGCGGGGGCGCTCGCGAGTATCCTCGCCGGAGGATCGCGAGGTCCTGCTGGGCCGATCTCAGCTACGAGGAAGTGGCGCTCGCCCTCGTCGTGGATGCGGAGGCAGATCATGGATGACCTGAAGATCCTCGCCGAACTGCGCGCGGACGCGCCGATGCCCGACGCCGACCGGCTGCGCGGGCTGCGCCGCCGGGTGACGCGCCGCGGCCCGCGCGGGTACCTGGTGCTGCCGTCCGTGCTGGCCGCCGCGGCGGCGGCGGTCGCGGTTGTCGTGGTTACGGTACCCCGGCACTCCCCGGAGCTACGGCCGGTGCCGTTCGTCGAGACGATCACGCTGAACTCCGAGATCGTGCTGGAGCGGGCGGCGCAGACCGTCGAGAAGCGGCCCATGGCGCCGGAGCCCCGGCCGGATCAGTGGCAGTACACCAAGACCCTCAATGTCCAGCCCGCGGACGGCCGGACCACGACCTACGAGAGCTGGCTGCGTTATGAGGGCGAGCAGAGCGCGGGGCGGGGCGTAGACGGAAATATCTGGGTACGGGATGTTCCGCCGGACGACCTGTCGCCCCAGGCGTACCGGAAGAAGCTTCTCAAGCTCCCCACCGATCCGGACAAGCTGCTCGCCCGTGTCGCGGGTGACCGGCGCCGGATCGACAAGCCCCGGGATGAGGGGGCGCCCAAGCACGTCGAGGCCCCGGACGTGCGCGCGTACCGGATCCTCACGCTGTATCTGAAGCGGCAGGCGGTCATGCCGCCCAAGCTTGAGGCGGCGATCTTCCGCGCGCTGGCGAAGATCCCGGGCGTGCGGATCGAGCCGAACGTCAAGGACGCGACCGGCAGGACGGGGCTCGGGCTGTTCCGGTCGGCGGAGAGCCCGCGCCGCTACTTCATCCTCGATCCGGGCACCTATCGGGTCATGGCCGATCAGACGGTCTGGCTGCGGGACGAGGTGCGCGACGGGAAGGTGATCGTCAAGAAGGGCGCGGTCTCCGCCGACGTGTGGCTGGCGACGGGGATCGTGGACCGGCCCGGCCTTGCGAGGTAGTGACCAGATCTGCAATTCTGGTCACTATGCCGCGCCCACTCGTTCCGGACCGGCGGGGGCGCATTCTCGCCGCCGCCCGGCAGCTCATCCTCGACCAGGGCTGGCCCGACACCACCGTCGCCGGCCTCGCCGCCCGCGCCGGGATCGGCAAGGGCGCCGTCTACCTGGAGTTCGCCGACAAGGCCGCGATCCTCGCCGCCGTGCTCCACCAGGACATGCGCGAGCTGACCGCCCAGGTGCACCGGCGGGTGCTGAGCGCGCCCGGCCTGGTCGACCTCCCGGCCGTCTACCGGTTCGCGGTGGAGGCGACGCTCGCGAACCCCCTGATGAGCGCGCTCTACCTGGGGGACGAGACGGTGCTGGGCGAGCATGTGCGCGGCGTGGGCGACGAGCGCTATCTCGACCGGTTCCACTGGCTGGGCGACTACGTCGGTCAGCTGCAGCGGGCCGGGGTCATCGACCCGGCGGTCTCCACGGACGGCATCGTCCGCGTCCTCGGCATCTTCACGCTGGGCCTGCTCCACGCACCCGGCGTCCTCGGCGCCATGACCGCCGGGGAACTGTCGGAGGCCGTCGGCCTGTTCGCCGACATGGCCGGCCGCGGGCTGGCGAGCGGCCTGCCCGCCGATCCGGCGGCCGCGCGGGCGGCGCAGCTGTCCCTGCTGGCCCGTCTCGACGACCAACTCGGCCGGCTGGAGGAGCCCGCATGACCGGCGTTTTCGACACCTACACCGACCTGACCGTCCTCGGCGGCCCCGTACGGCTGTACCGGGCCGGCGGGTCGGGCCCGCCCTTGCTGCTCCTGCACGGCGGGATGCTGGACACCGCGCAAGGAGTGTGGCGGCACGTCGTCCCGGACCTGGCGCCCGACCACCGGGTGTACCTCATCGACCTGCCCCGCCACGGCGGCAGCCGTCCGTGGCGGGGCGTTCTGGACGAGGCGTTCTACACCCGCTTCCTCGACGACCTGCTCGACGTGCTCAACCTGCCGCGGGTCTCCGTCATCGGGATCTCGCTGGGCGCCGGAATCGCGATCGGGTACGCGCTGAAGCACCCGGACCGGATCGACGCCCTGATCGCCGTCGCACCCGGCGGGCTCGGGGCCAGGCGGAAGGCCCAGTTCCTCACCTGGATGCTCACCCGCACGCCCGGCGCGATGCGGCTGAGCAGCCGCTACCTGGCCCGCCGCCCCAGGACCGTACGTGAGTCGATGATCGCCAACCTCACGGCCGGAGCCGGCACCCGCGACTTCGACACCATCCTCGCCCTGGCCACCGAGGAGGCGGAGGCCAAGGCCGAGTACGGCGAGCCCGCACTGGACGACTGGATGGTACGCGCCTACGGCCCCTTCGCCATGCGCGTGAACTACCTGCCCGACCTGCCGGGACTGACCACGCCCACCCTCTGGGTACGCGGCGACCGGGACCCGCTCGTCGGCCACGCCGAGATGGCCGAAGCCGCCGCGGCGGCCCCGGACAGCCGCCTGGTCACGATGCCCGGCGCCGGGCACATCGTCACCTACGACCGGCCGGATGAGTTCAGCCGCCTGGCCCGCGACTTCCTGGCGACCGCGACGAGGTGACCCCTCGCCCGCGGGTTCCAGGGAGACCTGCGGGCCCAGCGCGCAGTACTTGAACAGGTTGCGAAGGCGCACCGGTTCCGTGACCGGCATCCCGTGGCCGGCCCGGCGTCGAAGATCTCCTCCAGGGCTTCCCGGAGTTTGGTGAGGTCCAGGCCGGGTTCCCGGTTTCAGGCGTGGTGGCCGTCCTCCACCAGTTCGAGGTCCGTCGGAACCAGGGTCGTGGAGTCGACCAGGCCTCTCAGCAGGTTGTGCAGGAGGTTGTTGTCGCAGGGCCGGCCCGTCGCCATGTCGTGGATCAACGGGAAGGGGAATCCGCTCGCGTCCAGGCGACGCCGTACGGTCTCGACCCTGGCCTCGATCTTGCGCTCGCCCCAGGTCTCGTCCCGGCGGATCTCGGCCAGGTAGCCGGCGGCCTGCCGGTACGTCAGCGGACGCGGGTTCTCCTCGTAGAGCAGGTACCGGCGGCCGAGGATGACGAGCAGGAGCCGTTCGACGTCGTCGAGCGGCCAGATCTTGGGCGGCAGCGTGTCGGCCCGGCGGCGGGGGATCAGGCCCTCGTCGTCGTGGCCGCTCACGTAGAGCTCGATCAGGTGCTCGCGATGGCCGCACCCCTTCACGAACAGCGGCGTGTAGCCGGCGGCGAGCGGGATGGGATCGGTCGTGGCGTGCAGGAACCGGCCGCGCGGCAGCCGGACGAGCTGCTGGCCGGTGTTGCGCAGCCACCACTGCCGCCTGCGATAGGTGAGCTCGCCGTGCTGGCGGCTCACGTGCAGGTCGTCCTCGCCGACGCCCAGGTCGACCTCCGGCTTGCCGGCCCTGCCGAACCTGACGACCGCGCCGCTCCGCGGGGCGGCCTTGACGCCGCCGGTGATGGTGCGGGCGTGCAGCGTGCCGGGACGAACGGGCGCGACGCCACGGGCAAGGCTGTCGGGGAAATGCATCGCTCGTCTCCTTCAGACATCACGGGCACTGGATGTCAGGATCCATCGCCCGCTTCGGGACCGGTCCCGGGCCGCGTTCAGGCCGGGTGCGGCAGCCGGGCGGCGGCGGCGGACGCGGTGAGCCGCCTGGCGAGCTGGCAGAGCTGGTCGGCCGAGCGTGATCCGGTGACGAGGAGGTTGACGGTTTCCGCGGCCCGGCCGTCGTCGTCGTGGTACGTCCGGTAGACGAGCTGGGCCAGGCACGATTCGTCGCCGTCCGCCTCGGGGCGCAGGATCGTGCGGTAGCCGTTCACGATGGTGGCGGAGCCGTCCGCGCTGTTCGGGGGTGGTCCCTGGTCGAAGCGGACGTCGAGCCAGAGCTTGCTGGTCGTGCTCGCCCAGCCGCACTGCCAGCTGCCGAACCCGATGTCCGGCTCGTTGGCGTCGATGCCGGGGATGACCTCCAGCGCGGCGGCGGGCAGCAACGCGCAGGCGTCCTGGTGCCCCAGCGATCGCGCGGGCAGGGTACGGCGGGGCAGCGGCCCCTTGTTCAGCACGGTGACGGCGTTGCCGGTGGCGACGTCGGCGATGGCGCACAGCGGTGCCTTACCTGGATCGTCGCGTTTGGCGGTGATGGTGATGTTGGTGTCGCTCTCCCCGGCCAGCAGCAGGATCCGCAGGCACGAGTCGCGCTCGGGGGGTTGTTCCACGATGCCGATCCGTCCCACGGTCCTGGCCTGACCCGGCTGCTCGGCGCCCGGGTCGTGGTTGAAGTCCACCCTGACGTCCACGACGCTGTCGTCGTCGGGCCGCACCAGCACGTCGCATCGGTCGAAGTTGCCGTAGGCCCGGTCGAGTTCGGTGGCGCCGAACCGGCCGAGCGCGACGGGCTCGGTCAGCGCGCACGGATCGACAGTCCGCGGGTCGCCGATGAGGGACACGGGCCCGATCGCCTGCGCTCTGCCGTCCCTCTCCGACGGCGGCAGGAGGAAGGACGCGATCCCGGCCAGCGCCGCCACGAGGACGGCGGCCGCGCCGGTCAGGTACGGGTGGTTTCTGACCGTGCCCAGGATGACGCTGCCGGGCGCGTCGCCGGCGCGCTGGTTCGCGTGGAAGTCGGCGGCGCCGTGCACGCCGGGATCGAGGACGGCCCCGCCCGCGATCTCCGTGAGCCGGCGCAGCACCTCCGCGGCGTCAGGACGGAGGCCGGGCTCCCTGCCGAGCATCGCGCGCAGCACCTCGTCCAGCACCCCGAGGTCGGCCTTCAGCAGGACACGCCCGCCCGGGCCGCGCTCCGGCGGCGAGCCGGTGACGAGCGCGTGGAGCATCGCGCCGAGGGAGAACACGTCCGAGCCCCGCTCCAACCGGCCGAGGATGACCTCGGGGGCGGCGTAGTCGGGCGTGTAGCTGATGGCGCTGTTCGGGGTGATCGTCTCATCGCCGCCGACGCGGTAGGCGGCGCCGAAGTCGGCGAGCTTGACGGTGCCGTCGCCGGTCACCACGACGTTGCCCGGCTTGATGTCGCCGTGGACGATGCCCTCGGCGTGCAGGCACACCAGCGCGTCGGCGACCTGCGCGCCGACGCTCGCGGCGACCTCCGGCGCCACGGCCGGCCGCCCGTTCAGGCTCCCGCCCGACACGTGCTCCATGACCAGCCAGGACGTGGCCCGCCGGCCCCGGCCGACCTGGACCGCGTCGAACAGCGTGACGATGCGCGGGTGGTTGAAGCGCGCCAGAGCCCGCGCCTCGGCCCGCAGCCGGCTGAACCCGCGGACACTGTCGTGCCCGCTCAGCATCCGCTTCAGCACGACGTCCCGCCCGAGCTGCTCGTCGCGCGCCAGCCAGACCTCGCTGGTCCTGCTGCGGATGGGACCGTTGGTGAGCCGATACCGACGGCCGACCGACCTGCCCAGACGCACCGTGGTTCCCTTCGGAGGGGACGGAACACTGCGCACTTTACCGAGCGATGGGCCTGGAGTCAGCGCCTTCGCTCAGGAGATCGGTCCGGCGTCCTCTCTCCACCAATTCAGCAGCACCGCGCGTTCGAGGGTGTTGAAGGCGAACCCCTGGATCTTCAGCTTCTCGTTGGTCCACGAGAGGTAGGGCCGCCCCGCCCTGCTCTCGCCACACAGCAGCCGGCCCGCGGTCTTGCCGCCGACCGAGTACGCGTTCTCGCCGACGAAGGTGCGCGACTCGAGGTCGCACGAGCCTTTCGCCGGGGCGATCGCCTGGTAGTTCCGCCGCATCGAGGCGGTGTCGGGGAACTGGTAGTAGAAGACGACGCCCGCGCCCGAGGTGGGGCCGCACGCCACCGCCGTCACCCGGGCGCCGGGCACGTTGCTCTTGATCTGCTCCGCCGCCGGCCGCAGGCAGTTGACGCGGGAGGCGGCCGGAACGCGGTCGAGCAGGGACTTCTCCCGCTCGGTCGGGAAGGGCGGCTTGGCCTGCGTGTTGACCGCCGCGATCACCGTGTCGATGGTGGGGGAGCGCGACTCCTCCCACCAGGTGATGAGGGCCTGCGCGTCCTTGCCGGTGGCCCGGCCCATCAGGAGCAGCGGTTCGACGGTCCACTCGACCGTGGGCGTCTCGCCCTTGTAGCAGAGGATCTCGCCGAGGTGGGCGCTCTTGTTGTCGTAGGTGGAGTTGCTCAGGAACTTCGCCGGCTTCTCGTCCGGGCAGAAGGCGTCCGGCGCCTTGGTCCTGCCGACCTGGCCGGTGTGGCTGCGGCGCAGGCCGTCCAGGCTGGCGAAGCGGTAGTAGGAGACGTCGTCGGCGCCCTTCTCGTCCGAGGCGCAGTCCATGCCGGTGACGACGTCGCGGAACTGGTCGAGCGTCCCGGCCACGGCCCGCTCGCAGTCCGTCTGCCCGATCAGGCGCATGACCTCCTTCTCCGGCGGAGCGGGGAAAGCCGGTGCTTCCGTCCAGGTGCTCCAGGTCTGCTGAAGTCTGAGCTCGTCGGCGGCGCGGCTCTCCATCCTCGCCATGGTCCGGTGCTTGTCGTCGGTCCACACCAGCCAGGTCACCGCGTTCCGCTCGAAGCACAGCAGCCGGCCCCGGGGAGCACCGATGCCGGGGTAGCGGTGCTCGGCGCCCGACGCCTTCGAGCAGTCGCCCTGCGCACGGGGTACGCCCGCCTGCCGCAGGGTCTGCTCGTAGGCCTGGCCCAGGGCGGAGTCGGAGGCGTACAACCCGATCTGCACGGTCTGCCCCGACGCCCGGCACGACAGCGACGCGGCCGACAGCGGCAGGCCCGCGCCGTCGCCCGCGCGCTCGCACGTCCCGCGCAGCGCGGCGGGCACGCGGGCGAGCGCCGCGGGATCGTCGGACCACGGGCGGATGATCAGCGTGACCACGGCGGCGACCACGGCGACGAGAGCGAGCGCCACCCAGACCGCGCCGCGCGGGCGCGCGCGGACGGGGCGGGGATCGCCGGGGCTGGTCAGAGCCGTGGCCAGGGCGCCGCAGGTGTCGTAGCGGGCGCGCGGCTCCTTGGCCATGGCCTTCTGGACCACCCCGTCGATGCCGGGGCCGAGGTCGGGACGGTGGTCGGTGACCTTGGGCGGCGTCTTGTACAGGTGCGCCCACAGCACCGCCGACGGCTCGCGGTGCGGGAACGGCTTCTCGCCCGTCAGGCATTGGTACAGCACCGCGCCCAGGGCGTAGACGTCGGTGCGCCGGTCGATCGGGCCGGACCTGAACTGCTCCGGCGCCGCGTAGTCCATCGTGCCGAGGAACTGCCCCTCGGTCGTGAGGGTGGTGGCCGATTCCATCTTCGCGATGCCGAAGTCACACAGGTAGACGTGGTCGGCGGTGTCGATGAGGATGTTGCCCGGCTTGATGTCGCGGTGGATCAGGCCGACCTGGTGGGCGGCGTCCAGCGCCGAGGCGACCTGGCCGACGATGTGCCTCGCGCGCGCGAGGCCGAGCCTGCCGCCGGTGCGGATCAGCTCGCCGAGATCGCCGCCGTTGACGTGCCTGAGCACGACGTAGACGGTGCCGTTGACGTCGCCGCTGGCGTACACGGGGACGATGTGCGGATGGTCCAGGCGGGCCGCGGTGGCCACCTCGCGCGTGAACCGCAGGCGGAAGCTCGGGTCCTTCCTGGCCAGGTGCGGGTTCATCACCTTCAGCACGACGTTGCGCGGGAGCGTGAGGTCCTCGGCCAGGTAGACCGAGCTCATCGCGGTCTGGGAGATGATCCGGACAATCCGGTAGCCGGGTAGCTGCCGCATCACCTCGTGCGGTGACGAGAACCAGTCGACCGTGGAGTCCACGCCTGTCCCTCCGAACGCCGGAATCGTGCCGCCCGCGGCCCACGCCGGCGTGGTGCGGTCTTAACATCGCGCGCTCGGGACCGGTCCCGGGTGGCTTCGTCACACCGGGGACCCGTCCCGGCACGCACGGTGCATCCTGGGCTCGCCGAACCGATGAAAGGGGCTTCCATGAACCGGACGACCATCACCGCTCTGTCCCTCGCCGCCGTCATGGCCGCGGCGTCGTTCGCCACTCCGGCGAGCGCCGCGGCGAAGCCGAACCTGCGCGCCTGCCACGACGGGAAGTGCAAGATCACGATCACGAAGCCGGTGAGCTTCCGCGTGGCCGCCCGCTACCGCCTGTCCCGGGTGTGGGTCTCCAAGGTGTACGCCTTCAACCAGGACATGGTGCGGGTGGAGGGACCCGGCGTCGCCACCACCCTCGGCGAAGGCGCCAGCGGGAGCATCAACAGCCTGAACGTCCGCGTCCTGTCCATCACCGGCCGGGGGGCGACGGTCCGCTTCGAAGGCTGACGGCCCGGAGGCGTCAGTCCCGCTTGTACATCCGAATGATCTTGCCCTTGGCGTCGGCGGCCAGGTAGGCGCCGCCGTAGTCGTCGCTGAGGTAGACGAGGATCGCCGGCTTGGGCGGGCCGTTGAACGGCCAGCCCGGCTGGACGATCACGTAACGGGAGGTCGGCTTGTCGATGCCGAGCCGCTTCTCGGCCGTCTTGAACAGGGACGGCAGCGCCTCCCAGTTGAGCGAGCTGAGCTGGACGGTCTTGTCGAGGCTGGACATGGTGCCGCCCGAGCCCTTGGTGACCTCGCCGTCGCGGTAGTCCCAGGTGTCGTAGAGGGACTTCTTCCCGCGGACCGGAGCCTTGGCCGAGGCGAACTGCTCGTGCACCGAGAAGTCGCTGAACACCTTGCTGCCCGAGGCCTTCTCCATGGCGGCGATCACCTGGCGGATGCGGCCGGGGGTGAGCAGGGGGCTGGTGTCGGGGACGGGCGCCTCGGTGACCGGGGGATCGTCGTCGTCGCCGACCATGGCAGAGGCGGACGGTTTGCCGCTCGCCGCGGTGTTCGGCCGGGTGGGGTCGTCCGACGGGCCGGGGGCCAGCCATTGGGGGACCAGGATGACGCCCGCCACCGCGAGCGCCGCCAGGACGACCGCTCCGGCCACGAGCGGTCCCGAGCCGCGCCGGCGGCGGGTGGACTGGGTGGCCCAGCCCTGCGCGTTCGGATTCGGGCCGGTGGGCATGCCGTAGACGGGCTGCTGCGGCGGCGGGTAGCCGGGCTGGGACGGGACGTGCTGGGGCTGGGCGTAGGCGGGCGGCGGCGACGTGTACGGGGGCGGGGCCATGGCGGCGTCGGCGAGCATCGCGTCGAGGCGGGCCGGGTCGGGCCGGGTGGCCGGGTCCGGGTTGAGCAGGGCGGTGAGCACCGGGGTCAGCGGCCCGGACCGGCGCGGCGGCGGGACCCGGCCGTCCAGGACGGCGGCGAGCGTCGCCAGCGGCGTGTCGCGGCGCATCGGGTGGGTGCCCTCGACCGCGACGTACAGCAGCATGCCGAGCGACCACAGGTCGGAGGCCGGATTGCCCTCCTGGCCGCGCAGCCGCTCCGGCGCGATGTACTCGGGCGAACCCACCAGCTCACCGGTGGCCGTCAGGCCGGGCGAGTCGTACAGGGCGGCGATGCCGAAGTCGGTCAGGACCGGGCTGCCGTCGGTGCGCAGCAGCACGTTCGCGGGCTTGACGTCGCGATGCAGGATGCCGGCGGAGTGCGCGGCGCGCAGCGCGGCCAGGATCCCGCGGCCCAGCCTGGCGGCCTCGGCCGGCGGCATGAGCTCCTTGGCGATGCGGTCCTGGAGCGAGCGGCCGGGCACCAGCTCCATGACGATCCACGGGTGCGGCGTCTCCGGGGTGTCCACGATGTGGTGGATGGTGACCACGTTCGGGTGGTGAAGCCTGGCCAGCGCGCGCGCTTCCAGCAGGATCCTGTCGCGCATCATCCGGGCGCGGCCGGGGTCGTCGTCCAGCGGGCCGTGCGGACGGACCTCCTTGAGCGCGACTTCTCGGTGGAGCGCCAGGTCGCGGGCACGCCAGACCGTGCCCATGCCGCCGCTGCCGAGCCGGTCCAGCAGCTCGAAACGACCGTCGATCACCTTTTGTCCGGGGGTCACGCGCCAAAGCTTAGGGCCCGTGGCGGTTGTCGCGCGCGGTGACTTCGCCCACCGGGATCTCCGGCGCCGTGAGCAGGGCGCCCGGCGTGGCCGAGGAGCTCGATCGCGCCGCCGGACAGCACTCTGACCAGGGCGCCGGTGGCGAAGAGACGTTCGCCGCTGCCGCGGGGGTCGGGGACGAACCGGGCGGCGGTCAGGGCCGGGTCGCCGTGGTAGCCGCGGGCCAGGCCGGGGCCGCCCGCGTACAGGTGGCCGGTCGTGGCCGGGTTCAGGTTCTCGTCGAGTACGCGGACGCGGGTGCCGTCGATCGGCCGGCCGATCAGGATGGTCGCGGCGGCGCCCTGTGAGACCAGGTGGCTGGTGACGAAGGCGGTCATCTCGGCGGCGCCGTACAGGTTGATCAGGGCCGATCGCGGGTGGGCGCGCACGAACGCACGCGCGTGCGCGGGCGAGAGCACGCCGCCGCGGGTCAGCACCTGGCGCAGCCCGGCCAGGTCGGGCAGGCGCTCCTCGACCATCCGGTGGAACGACCACGTGGACAGGAACGCCGTGGTCACGCGCTCCTCGCGCATCAGCGCGCCCAGCTCGCCCGGCGAGGTACACCCCGATGGCGCGACGACCAGCCGGGCGCCGTTGGCCAGCGCGCCCCAGATCTCGAAGGCGGCCGTGTCGCGGGTGACCGGCGAGGCGTGCAGGACGATCTCCCCGGCGTTCAGCCTGACGTACGCCGGATCGTGCACGAGCCGCGTGATCCCCGCGTGCGGCACCGACACCCTCGGCGCCAGCACGCAGGCCAGGTTGCCGGGCCGGACGGTCGGCAGCGGTCCCGGCGTCACCGGACCGTCGCCGTCCAGCGTCCGCGCGGTGATCACCAGCTCGGTGGACGTCAGCCCGCAGGGAACGTACGCGCCCGCCGCCTTGAGCACCGCCAGCGCGGCAAGCACGAACTCCGCCGACCGGTCCAGCAGCACCCCGACCGGCGTCTCCGGCCGCACGCCCCGCGCGATCAGCCGCCTGGCCAGGCGCTGCGCCCGGCTGTTCAGCTCGCCGTAGGTGAGCGCGCCGCCGTCACAGACGACCGCGACCCGCTCCGGCCCCGCCAGGGCCTGAGCGGCGACGAGCTCGTGGACGGGTGTGTACATGTCGGGACTCCATGAGGTCGGCCGGACCTCACCAAAGCACCGCCCGGCCGCCCTGTCCTTGTCAAAGTACGCGCCCCGCCGGAGATGATGTGCCTCATGCGTACTCAAGTAGGGATCATCGGCGCGGGGCCCGCCGGGCTGTTGCTGTCCCATCTGCTCCACCTGCGCGGCATCTCCTCGGTGGTGCTGGAGCGCCGCTCGCGCGAGTACGTCGAGCGGCGCGTCCGTGCCGGGGTCCTGGAACAGGGCACGGTCGACACGCTGGTCGCGGCCGGGGTGGGCGAGCGGCTGCTGCGCGAGGGCCTGCCGCACGAGGGCATCGAGCTGAGGTACGGCGGCGCCGCCCACCGCATCCCCTTCGAGAAGCTGGTCCCCGGCCGGCGGATCACCGTCTACGGCCAGCAGGAGGTGGTCAAGGACCTGATCGCGGCCAGGCTCGAAGCGGGCGGCGACCTGCGTTTCGAGGTGGACGACGTGGAACTTCACGACCTGGAGGGCACGCCGTACGTGACGTTCGGCGGCGAGCGGCTCGACTGTGCGGCGATCGCGGGCTGCGACGGCTTCCACGGGGTGTCCAGGCCGTCGATCCCGGAGGGCGTGCTGACGGTGTTCGAGCGCGAGTACCCCTTCGCCTGGCTCGGCGTGCTGGCCCGGGTTCGCCCCTCGTCCGAAGAGCTGATCTACGCCAGGAACGAGCGCGGCTTCGCCCTGCACAGCATGCGCTCGCCCGAGGTCAGCCGCTTCTACCTCCAGGTGCCGCCCGGCGCCGACCTCGCCGACTGGCCGGACGAGCGCGTCTGGGCCGAACTGAAGGCCCGCCTGGAGACGGTCCCCGGCTTCACGCTGGAGACGGGCGAGATCATCGAGAAGGGCGTCACGCCCATGCGCGGCTTCGTCGCCGAGCCCATGCAGTATGGCCGGCTGTACCTGGCCGGCGACTCCGCCCACATCGTCCCGCCCACCGGCGCCAAGGGACTCAACCTGGCCGTGGCCGACGTCAACGCCCTCACCGAGGCGCTGGCCACCTTCTTCGCCACCGGCTCCGCCGCCCTGCTCGACGGCTACTCGGCGGCATGCCTGCGGCGGGTGTGGCGGGCGCAGCACTTCTCGTGGTGGATGACGACGCTGCTGCACACCTTCGACGACGAGGACGCCTACGGCCGCCGCCTGCAGCTGTCCTACCTGGACTACGTGACCTCCTCGGCGGCCGCCGCGACCACGCTGGCCGAGAACTACGTGGGGCTCAGCTGAACAGCCCGTGGCAGTGGTGGGCCAGGAAGGAGGTCAGGCCGGGCACGGCCACCAGCGCGGCGGGGCCCGCCAGCAGCCCGGCGACCGCCAGCAGCCCGGACAGGCGCTCACGGCGTTCCAGCGGCTCGTGCGGGTGGAGCATGCGGCGCACCCTGGTCAGGGCCGTCTCGCCGCCGGCGGCCAGCGCGAAGGCGGGTACGCGGCCGGTCGCCAGGCCCACCAGCGCGGCGGCGATGTGGATGCGGTGGTGCCGCCTGGCGGCCATGTCGTCGGCCAGAAGCTCGACCAGCCTGGCCAGCTCCGCCCGCGCCCGCTCGAACAGCGGCACCCGCGGGAAGGCCCGGGTGAGGATCTCGGCCCCGGCCAGCACGAGGTGGTGACGCCCGCGCAGATGGGCGTGCTCGTGGGCGAGGACGGCGGCCACCTGGTCGGGGGTCAGCGACTCCAGGGCGCCGGTGGTGATGACGGTCTGGGCGCGGCGGCCGGGCAGGCAGTAGGCGACGCGCTCGGCGTGCTCGACCACGACCGCGCCGAGGTCACCGTCGGGCCGGCCCAGCAGGGCGAGCATCTCGGCATGGCGGCGGCGCTCGCGGCGGGTACGCAGCACCACGTCGGCCACCGAGTAGGCGAGCCTGGCCACGATGAGGGCGGCGCCGGCCAGCCCGGCGCGCACCCCGGTCAGCGAGAGGTCGGGCAGCTCCGTGCAGGCCTCGAAGAAGCGGGCCAGGCCGTGGCCGATCAGGTCGGTGGGCACCGCGAGGGAGATCGCGGCCAGCAGCGCGGCGGCGACGGCGGAGAAGCCGGCCGCCTGCCACATGCCGATCGCCAGCCGGGGCGCCCTGGACGTCCACGACGCCCGGCCGAGCAGGCGCGGCAGCAGCACGGCCGCCACGACCGCGTAAAGAGCGAGGAAGAGCGGGACGATCACTGCTTGCGGCCTCCGGGCGGGAAGACCTGCAGCGCCGCCTCCAGCGCGGTGGCCTCCTCGGGGGTCAGCCGCTCCAGGAAGTGCACCAGCGTCGCGGCCTGGTTGCCGCTCGCGGCCAGGGAGTCGCGCATCAGCTCGGCGGTGTAGGCCTCCTTGGAGGCGACCGGCTCGTAGACGTAGGCGCGGCCGACCGGCTTGCGCTTGAGCAGGCCCTTGGTGTGGAGCTTGTCCATCACCGTCATCACCGTGGTGTAGGCGATCTCCCTGTCCTTGCGGAGGTCTTCGAGCACGTCACGCACCGATGCGGGCTTGTGGTAGGCCCACATCCTGTCCATGATCGTGGACTCGAGTTCTCCCAGGCCGCGCTTCATGCGCTCATGCTACCGAGTTCAGTGGGGCACGACCCCGGCCGCCAGGACCCTTCGGTAGGCGGCCAGACGGTCCTCGACGCTGTCCAGACAGCAGCTTGAGCACTTCACCGCCTCGGCCGAGGTGTAGTAGAGACAGCACGTGCGCCGGAGGTAGAACAGGCCTTCGCGCTCGCCCTCGCGCAGCCGTACCACCTCGCCGAGGGGGTCCAGCACCGGTGCCGCGGCGAGGAAGCGCCGGTAGGCGGCGTGCAGGACGTCCACGTCGGCCCCGAGGCGGCTGGCGACGCAGAAGGCGGCGGCGCAGCCGTGCGCCACGCCGCCGTTGAGCTGGCGCAGCCCGGCCCTGGTCCGCGTCCGCATGGCCTGGGCCAGCGGCAGCAGGTGCTCGTTCAGCACCCACGAGACGAGCGTGTCCAGCGAGCCCGGTCGCACCTCGGGCTCGCGCAGCGCCACCGCCTCGAAGCCGTGGTGCGGAGACAGGCGGATCGCCACGTTCGGCGGGCGCATGTCCACCAGGACGTCCTGCAGGGCCCAGGCCAGCAGCGCTGAGGCGGTGACGGTGCCGGAGTAGACGGCCATGACGGTCAGCGCGGTCGCGTGCTCCGACACCTGCCCGCTGGCCGTCCGCTCGGCCTCCAGGACCTGCCCGAGCTCGTCGGAGCCGGGGTCGAGGAGGCGGTCGCAGGCCAGCCAGCCCTCTCCGGTCAGCCCGGTCTCCAGCCGGTACCTGTCTCCGAAGGACGCCAGGCGGGCGAACACGTCTCTCACTTGAGCAGCTCCTGCGTGTAGGGGTGGGCGGGCGCGGCGGCCAGTTCCGCCGCCGGGCCGTGCTCGACGATCTCGCCGGAGCGCAGCACGACGATCCTGTCGCACGCCTGGACGGCCTCGCCCAGGTCGTGCGTGACGAAGACGACGGCGAGGCCGCGTCCCGAGGCCAGGGAGCGCAGCGTCGTCGCGATCCCGGCCCTGGTCGAGACGTCGAGCATCGAGGTGGCCTCGTCGGCGACGAGCAGCACCGGCTCACCGGCCAGCGCGCGGGCGATGGAGACGCGCTGGCGCTGGCCGCCGGAGAGCTGGCCGGGGAAGCGGCGCAGAAACTCCCGGTCGCACGGCAGACCGGACGCCTCCAGCGCGGCCAGCACCTTCTCCTCCCGGTCGCCCGGCGTGCCGGAGACCACGAGGGGCTCGGCCACCAGGGCGCCCACCCGCATGCCGGGGTGCAGGGAGTCGTAGGGGTCCTGGTGCACGAAGCCGATGCGCCGCTGCAGGAGCCGTAGCGCCTTGCCGCGCCGGCCGGTCAGCTCCTCGCCGTCCACCACGACCCGGCCCGCCGTGGGCTTGATCAGGCCGAGGGCGATCCTGGCCAGCGTGGACTTGCCCGAGCCGCTCTCTCCGACCAGGCCGACGATCTCGCCTGACCGCACCTCCAGGTCCACGCCCTTGAGCGCCTGGACGCCGCGGCGCCGGTAGACGTGGCGGATGCCGGTGAGGGTGGCGGCGGGAGTACCGGCTGAGGGGGCCGAACGCGGCACGACGGGGTAGACGGGCGAGCCGGGGTGGTGGCAGGCGAGGCCGTCCACGAGCGGCGGGTCCACGTCGTGGCAGGGGTCGAGCGCGAGCGGGCAGCGCGGCGCGAACCGGCAGCCCGCGTGCGCCTGGCCGAGCGGGGGCGCGGAACCGGGCACGCTGCCCCAGGGGATCGAGCGGTCGGTGGCGGGGGTGGCCGTGAGCAGGCCGAGCGTGTAGGGGTGGCGAGGCGGCGCGCCCTTGGGGCGGATCTCGGCCAGGCGGCCCGCGTACATGACCGCCACCCGGTCGGCGTGCGGGGCCAGCGCGGCCAGGTCGTGCGAGACGATCAGCATGCCGATGCCGAGCGAGGCCAGCAGGGCGAGGACCTGACGTTGCACGATCGCGTCGAGCCCGGTGGTGGGCTCGTCGGCGACCAGCAGAGACGGCTCGCCGGCCAGCGCCAGCGCGATCGCCACCCGCTGCCGCTGCCCGCCGGACAGCTCGTGCGGGTGGCAGGTGAGATGCTCGGCGCCGAGCCCGACGCGGTCCAGCAGCTCGCCCGGCCGCGCGCGGCCGCCGTGCAGCGCGAGCATCTCCTCGATCTGCGCGCCCACCTTGTGGACCGGGCTGAGCCCGGTCATCGCGCCCTGGGGCACGATCGCGATCTTCCGCCCCCGCACCCCCGCCCAGTCGGTACGGCGGGCAAGGTCGTCCTCCCCGAGCATGGCCGAGCCGGTCACCTCCGCCGAGCCGGGCAGCAGCCCGAGCAGGGCTCTGGCCAGCGAGGTCTTGCCGCAGCCGCTCTCACCCACGAGCGCCACGATCTCGCCGTCGCCCACGTCCAGGCTGACCCGGTCGACCGCGGGCAGCCCGTCATAGTGGACCGATATCCCGGTGATGGAGAGCATCAGGCGGGCACCTCCTTCAAGGCCGGGTTGAGCCGTTCTTCGACCGCGGTGCCGATCAGCGCCAGCGCCAGGACGCTCAGCGTGATCGCCAGACCGGGTGGCAGCGCCCACCACACCCACGCCTCCGACAGGAAGACGCCGTTGACCTGCACCCAGTACAGGGTGGTGCCCCAGCTCGGCGCGGTGGGGTCGCCCAGGCCGAGGAAGGACAGCGTGGCGTCGTAGAGGATCGCCCGCATGGCGGCGCGGACGAACACTGGGATGAGCAGCGGCCCGATCAGGTAGGAGCCGTGCCGCAGCAGCAGCCACCAGCGTGGCGCGCCCATCGCCCGCGCGACCTCCAGGTGGCCGCGCGACCACGCGGTCAGCATCCCGGCACGCAGCACCCGGGCCGGAACCGGCCACATGAGCACGACCAGGATGGCCACCCTGATCCCGAACGACTGCCCGAGGAAGGCGGCGGCCAGGATGAACAGGATCAGCTCCGGCAGGATGAGCATCACGTCGATCGAGCGCATGATCAGCGAGGACAGCCACCTGGGCCCGATGGCGGCGGCGCCGCCGATGACCGCGGCCAGCGCGGTGACCACGAGCGCCACCAGGAAGCCGAGGCCGAGCGAGGTGGCCGCGCCGACGAGCAACTGGTCGAGGAGGCTGCGGCCGAGGTCGTCGGCGCCCAGCGGCAGCCCGGGGCCGGGCGGGGCGTAGGGTTCGCCGACACGGGCGGTGCCCGCGGAATCGGGCAGGAGCAGGCCGTAGACGGCGGCGGCGGTGATGACCGCCAGGAGCGCGAGGCCGGTGCGTCCCTGCCCGCCGAGCGCCCTCATTGCCTGGCCCGCGGGTCGAGCAGCGGGTAGGTGGCGTCGGCGATCGCGTTCATCGCCACCACCATGAGCGTCAGCACGAGGAAGGCGCCCTGCATCAGCGGGTAGTCGCGGGCCGAGATCGCGCCGAACGTGAGCCGCCCGAGCCCTGGATAGGCGAAGACGGTCTCGATGACGATCGAGCCGCCCGCCAGGAAGCCGATCTCCATGAGCACGATGGTGTGCACGGGCAGCAGCGCCGGCCGCAGCGCGTGCCTGCGGACCAGCCTGCCGTACGGCACGCCGCGCGCGTGGGCGTGCTGGACCGGCTCGCTGGTCAGCACGGCCAGCATCGAGGAGCGTGTGTAGAGGAAGAAGTAGCCGAGGCCGGTCACCACCAGCGTGGTCACCGGAAGTACCAGGTGCGCCAGGGTGCCGGCGCCGTAGGTGGGCAGGACGTTGAGCTGTACTCCGAACACGACGATGAGCAGCATGCCGAGCCAGAACGCCGGCAGCGAGTCGAGCACGATCGCGGTGCCGAGCAGCCCGGCGCCGCCGCCCCTGCGCCTGCGCAGCGCGCCGAGCACGCCGAGCGCGACGCCCAGGACGCAGGTGATGACGATGCTGGTGCCGACCAGCAGCAGCGTCCAGGGCAGGGCCTCGCCGATGGCCTCGGCCACCGGCCGGCCGTCCGACAGGGACGTGCCGAGGTCCAGGGTGAAGACGCCGGTCACGTAGTCGGCGAACTGCTCGGGGAGCGGGCGGCCGAAGCCGTACTCCTGGGCGATCTGGGCGCGTTCGGCCTCGGTCAGCCTGGACAGCGCCTCGGGGCTGCCGAAGAGCTTCATCGGCCCGCCCGGCAGCGCCCTCGGCAGCAGGAAGTTGAGCAGCAGCGCGATCACCACGACCGCGCCGTACTCCAGGAGCCGCCTCATCCGACGAACGAGCCGCTGTGCAGGACGCCGAGGCCGTTCTGCCAGGTCCAGCCGCCGTAGGCGTCCTTCCGGTAGGCGTAGGCGCCGTTGCGGTAGTAGAGGGTGAGGAAGGGGAGCTGCTCGGCGATCTTCCGCTGGAGCCCGGCCGCGGCGGCGGCCCGCTTCTCCGGCGTGGTCGTGGCCTTCAGCTCGTCGATGGCCTTGTCGACCCCGGCGTCGGCGAAGCCTCCGATGTTGAGGTTGCCGTCCTCCGGGTCGCTGTCGAAGAGCGTGACGATCTGGCTGCTGGTCTGCATGACCGGCGCCGACCAGCCCCACATGGTCAGGTCGTAGTTGCGGCCCTTCTTGACGTCGTAGTCGGGCCAGACCTTGGTGTCGAGCGAGTCCGGGTCGAGCGAGGTCACCTTGATCTCGACGCCGACGTTCTTGAGCATGTCGCGGATCAGCTCGGCGCTGCGCAGCCGGTCGGTGGAGGTGCTCTGGACGAGCAGCTCGTAGCTCATGGGCTTGCCGTCCAGGGTCCTGACGCCGCCGGGGCCCGGCTTCGCGCCCAGGGCGTCGAGCTCGCGCTTGGCGGCCTCGACGTCGAACAGCGGGGGCAGCGCCGGGCCGCCCACCGGGGACTCGGGGTGGACGAAGCCGGGGTTGCCCGGTGTGCCCTGGCCGAGGAGCGCGGTCTTGACGAGGTCGCGTACGTCGACGGCCTTGGCGAGGGCCCGCCGTACCTCGGCGCGGTCGAAGGGCGGGCGGGTGGTGTTGAACTGCAGCATCGTGGAGGCGAACTCGGTGCCCTCGGCGATGCCGATGTTCGGCTGGCTCTGCAGGGCGGCGCGCTGCTGCGGTGGCACGTTCCTGACCGACAGGGCTACCTCGCCGGTGCGCAGGGCGGCGAACTGGGTGGTCTCCTGCGGGATCACGTTGACCTTGACGGTGTCGACCTTGGGCTTGCCGCCGAAGTAGCCGGGGTTGGCGGTGAGCGTGTAGCCGCGTTCCTTGTCGTAGGCGGTCAGCCGGAACGGGCCGGTGCCGATCGCCTTGTCGGTGCCCGCCTCGTTGACCTTGGTCACCGACTCCCACAGGTGCCGGGGAAGCACGGCCATGTCGGACAGGATGCGCAGGGGGAACTCGGGGTCGGCGGCGTCGAGCGTCATCGTGACCGCGTCGCCGTCAGCCTTGACCGCGCGGATCGGGCGCACGTCGATCGCGGAGTCGCCGGAGAGGTTCTTGCGGTAGAACTCCACGCTGAACACCACGTCGGCGGCGGTGAACGGCCGGCCGTCCTGCCAGGTGACGCCGGTGCGCAACGGCAGCCTGAACACCTTGTTGTCGGTGGTCTCGACCGCGGTGGCCAGCGAGGGCGCCACGGTCTCGCCCTTCTGGACCAGCAGGGTGTCGAAGATGAGCTTGACCAGGTTGTCGCCCGGGTAGCCGCTCTCGTTGGTGAAGGGGGTGAGGGTGCCCTCGTCGGAGGAGATCGCGATGGTCACGGTCTTGGCCGCCTGGGCGGCGGGTCGTTGGGCCGGTGCGCCGCTGCACGCGGCCAGCGTCGCTACCAGGGCGAACACGAGAACGGCAGAGTATTTCACGGAACCTCCGGGGGGTATGCGAGGTCGTGGGGAGCACTCTAGCCAGGAAATCCGATGATGAGTAGTAGTGACCGGTTTCTTTCCCGCTCAGCGGCTGACGCCCTCCGACGTCGGCTCAGCGGCTGACGCCTTCGGACGTCGGCTCAGCGGCTGACGCCTTCCGATGTCGGCCGGAGGAGGTCGAGGTCGGCACGGCGGGGCAGCGACTCCCAGTCGCCCTGCGAGGTCACGGCGAAGGCGCCCGCGGCGCAGGCGGTACGCAGACGCCGGTCCGGGTCGGCCCCGGCCAGCCAGTCCGCCAGCCAGCCGGCCGCGAAGGCGTCGCCCGCCCCCACGGGGTCGACCTCGGTCACCTTGTACGGCTCCGCGTGCCGTACCTGGTCCTCGGACACCTCCATCGCCCCCCGCGCCCCGAACTTGAGCAGCACGTGGCGCGGCCCCAGCGCCTTGGCCAGTGCGACGGGATCGTCCGCGTCGGCGATCAGCCGTGCCTCGTCCTCGGTCGCGAACACCACGTCCACGTCGGCGATCACCGAGCGCAGCCACGCGCCGGCCTCCTCGCGCGTCCACAGCGCCCTGCGGTAGTTGACGTCGAGCGAGACGAGGACGCCGGCCGCGCGGGCCGCGTCGATGGCGTGCCGCACCGCCGCCCTGGCCGAGGGGGAGAGGGCGGGGGTGATGGCGGAGACGTGCAGGACGCGGGCGCCCGCGATGAGCGCGGGGTCGAGGTCGGCGGGGGACAGACGGGAGCCGGCGCTGTCCTTGCGGTAGTAGCGCACGTCGATGAGATCGGCGGTGCGCCTGCCCTTGATCATCAGGCCGGTGGGCGCGTCCGGGTCGGGGATCGCGCGGGCGTCCACGCGTTCGGCGCGCAGGGTCGAGGCGATCAGCTCGCCGAACTCGTCGTCGCCGACCCGGCCGACCCAGGTGACGTCGTGGCCGAGCCTGCTGACGCCGATGGCCACGTTCGACTCGGCACCGCCCAGGCCGAGGTCGAAGTCGCGGGCGAAACGCAGGGGCCCGGTCCGCCTGGCGGCGAACAGGGCCATGGTCTCGCCGAACGTCACCAGGTCGGTCATCGTGTGGACCCCAGCTTTCTCGAGATGCGCGCGGCGGCCTCCGCCACCATCGGGCCCAGTTCCCGTACCCGCGCGGCGGTGATGCGCGAGGTGAGGCCGGAGACCGAGATGGCGGCACTGACCGTGTCGGTGTGGTTGAAGATGGGCGCGCCGACGCAGCGCACCTCGGGTTCGTTCTCGCGGTCGTCGACGGAGTAGCCCCGCTGCCTGACGCGGGTGAGCTCGCGGCGCAGCCGTTCGTGGTCGGTGATCGTGTGCTTGGTCATCGCGGGCAGGTCGTCGGGGATGGCCGAGTCCGGCTGCCAGGCGAGGATGGCCTTGCCGACGGCCGTGGAGTGCAGCGGTCCGCGGCTGCCGATGCGCGAGGCCATGCGGACGGTGGCCTGGTTCTCGACCTTGTCGATGTAGACGACGTGGGGCGGGTCGTAGACGACCAGGTGGACGGTCTCGCGTACCTCGGCGACCAGGCGGTGCGACTCCTCGGCGGCGACCGCCCGCAGGTCGAGGGTGGCCAGGTAGGCCTGGCCGAGCTGGAGCGTGCCGTGGCCGAGCCGGTAGGCCCCGGTCTTCCTGTCGCGTTCCAGGAGCCGGGCCTCGATGAGCGGCGTGGCCAGCCGTAGCACGGTGCTCTTGGAGAGGCCGACCGCCTCGGCGAGCTGGGTGAGCGTCAGTCCGCTGTGGGCGCGCACGTGGTCGAGGACCAGGAGCGCGCGGCGCAGGGAGGCGGACTGGTTGCGGTCGGGCACGATCGCCAAATTACGGCGAAGCATGCATTGATGTCACATTCTGCAGCACCTCGTTGTGCATTGCACAACAAGTCGTGACAAGTCTTTTCGACTCAGGGAGACCTTCCTAGTGTCGGCGCCAAGGAGGCAATAGTGAAGTTTCTTTACTGTGCCGCGGCCCTCTTGGCGCTCGCGGCCTGCGCGCCCTCCACCGCCCCGACCACGGGCGGCGGCGACGAGAAGACCGGAACGCTGAACGTGTGGCTCTACGACGAGCCCAACCGCGCTCCGAAGGACAAGGTCATCCAGGAGGCGATCAAGGAGTTCACCGCGTCACACGCCGACGTCAAGGTCCAGGTCAGCTGGGTCCCGACCACCCCCGCGCGCCACGAGAAGTTCAAGGGCGCCTTCAACGACCCGGCCAGCGCCCCCGACGTGGCCGAGTACGGCAACACCGACCTGGCCGAGTACGCCGCCGCCGGCGGCTTCGCCGAACTCGACCTGACCGGCGAGGACCTGGGCGCCGACCTGGTGAAGTCCGCGACGGTCGACGGCAAGGCGTACGGCCTGCCGTGGTTCATCGGCATCCGCGCCCTGTACTACCGCACCGACGTCTTCGACGAGCTGAAGCTCAAGCCGCCGACGACGATCGCGGAGCTCACCGAGACCGCGCGCACGATCCGGGCCAAGAAGCCCGACCTGTACGGCATAGCCGTGGGCGGCGAGTACACCTTCGGCGCCCTGCCCTTCGTCTGGGACGCCGGCGGCGACATCACCACGCTCGACAGCCCCGAGTCCCGCAAGGGCGTCAAGGCCTACACCGACCTGCTGTCCGACGACATCTGCCCGGCCCAGGCCTGCGCCTCGCTGACCGGCGGAAAGACCGTCGAGCTGTTCGCCAGCGGCAAGGCCGCCATGGGCATCCTGGGCAACTTCAGCCGCTCGGCCGTGGACGCCGGCGCGGCGGCGGGCAAGTACAAGGTCATCCCGCTGCCCGGCGCGGCCCCCGGCTCGATCGCCCCGGCCTTCGCCGGCGGCAACAACCTGGGCGTGATGCAGAACGCCAAGCACCGGACGCTGGCCAACGACTTCGTCAAGCTGCTCGGCGGCAAGGCGTACCAGGCCAAGATGTACGAGGCCATGGGCAACCTGCCCACGCTGACCGGCGTACGGGAGGAACTGGCGGCCAAGGACCCGTTCCTGAAGCCGTTCCTCGACACGGTGGCCAAGGGCACCAAGTTCGTGCCGATCGACCCGGCCTGGGTGAAGATCGACAACAGCAAGGTCATCCCGACGATGCTGCAGAAGGTCGCCACCAAGCAGGCGACCGTCGAGGAGGCGACCACCGAGGCCGCCGCCGCGGTGAAGGCCGCCTTCGGGTGACGCGCGTCTCACGAGCCAGGCCGTGGGTGTACCTGCTGCCCACGGCGGCCGTGCTCGGGCCGATGTTCGGCTACCCCTTGTACATGCTGGGCCTGCTGTCGGTCTTCGACTACCGGCAGGCCCACGTCAGCGGCGGGGAGCCGACCCGGTTCCTGGGGTTCGGGAACTACGCGAGGCTTCTGTCGGACGAGCGCTTCTGGAGTGTGCTCGTCCAGACGGTGGTCTTCGCGGCGGCGCTGGTGCTGGCGACGCTCGTCGTCGGCGCCGCGCTCGCGATCGTCATGGACAAGGCCGCTCCGTGGGCGCGCACCACGCTGTCGCTGGCGGCGCTCGGCGCGTGGGCGGCCCCGGCGATCACCGGCTCGACCGTGTGGATGTTCCTGTTCGACGCCGACCTGGGCCTGGTCAACCAGGTGCTCGGGCTCGACGGCTACAACTGGTTCTACGACAAGTGGGTGACGTTCGGCGTGGTCGGGGCCACGGTCGTGTGGCACTCGTTCCCGTTCGTGATGGTGACCCTGTACGCCGGGATGAAGGCGATCCCCGGCGAGGTCCTGGAGGCCGCGGCCCTGGACGGGGCCTCCGCGGTGGGCACCTTCTGGCGCGTGACGATGCCGATGCTCAGGCCGCTGGTGACGATCGTGGTGATCCAGTCGATCATCTGGGACTTCAAGATCTTCACGCAGATCTACGTCATGACCAACGGAGGCGGGATCGCGGGCCAGAACACCGTGCTCAACGTCTACGCCTACCAGACGGCCTTCGGCTCGTCGGAGTACGGCCTCGGGGCCGCGATCGGGGTGGTGATGGCGCTGATCCTGCTGGCGGTGACGCTGGTCTACATCCGCGCGCTCTACCGGACGGGGGAGAAGCTGTGAGGGGCCGCTGGATCGCCAACGCGGTGGCGCTGGTGGTCGCGCTGCTCACGGCCTTCCCGCTCTACTGGATGGCGCTGTCGGCGCTGAAGCCGGCCGGTGAGATCCAGTCGCTGGACGTACGCCCGTGGACGGCCCATCCGACCTTGGAGAACTTCGTCCGGGTCCTGACCGGCGAGGGCTTCGCCCGCTACCTCCTCAACAGCGCGCTGGTGGCGCTGGCCGTGGTGGTGCTGTCGGCCCTGATCGCCTTCCTCGCGGCGGTGGCGGTGACACGCTTCAACTTCCGCTTCAGGACCACCGTGCTGATCATGTTCCTGATCGCGCAGATGGTGCCGGTGGAGGCGCTGACGATCCCGCTGTTCTTCGTGGTGCGCGACCTTCAGCTGCTCAACACGCTGGGCGCGCTGGTGCTGGTGCAACTGGCGTTCTCACTGCCGTTCGCGATCTGGATGATGCGCGGGTTCGTGGCGGCGGTGCCCGAGGCGCTGGAGGAGGCGGCCATGATCGACGGGGCCGGCCGGGCCACGGTGCTCTGGCGCATCCTGTTCCCGCTGGTCGCGCCGGGACTCGTGGCGACCAGCGTGTTCTCCTTCATCACCGCGTGGAACGACTTCATCTTCGCCAGGACCTTCATCATCTCCGCCAAGGACAACCAGACCCTGCCTTCGGCGCTGCTCGTCTTCTTCAAGCCCGACGAGAACGACTGGGGCGGGATCATGGCCGCCTCGACGCTGATGACGATCCCGGTGCTGATCTTCTTCGTGGTGGTCCAGCGCAGGCTCGTCTCGGGCCTGGGCGGCGCGGTCAAAAGCTGATGGCGTCAAAAGCTGAGGGCGTCGAGAGCTGAGGGCGTGAAGAGCTGATGGCTCAGAGGGCTAGGTTCGCGAGGCGCCGAGTACGGCGGTGATCTCGTGCCGGTCGCCGGGGGCGAGGAACTCCAGCAGCCTCGCCCCTTCCTCCTCGGCCTCCCGCAGGTCGGCGGCGGCGAACGGCTTCCACTGGTGGATCGTGAGCGTGGAGGTGCCCTTCTCGGCGCTCACCGTCCAGTCTCCGGCGGTGAACCCGTCCACGAGGATGAGCCGCCACTGGACGTTGGCCTTGACGAACGCGCCGCCCACCTCAAGGGCCTGCGGGGTGATGAACCTCGTCCGGTCGGCATATCCGAGGAAGACATTGTCGAAGTCATACATGAGCCGCACGGGCACCGAAATATCGGCGGAAGGCAGGGTCATGTCCGGCAGGTCGTACAGGACACGATCGTCCTCGGCGCGGTAGCGCACCAGATCCATGCCCTTGACCACGTCGGCCAGCCGGGTCAGCCCCGACCAGGTCTGCACGTCCTTCACCGAGGCCGGCCCGAACGCCCGCAGATAGCGCCGCACCATCTCCTCGGCGGACATCGGCGGCTCGGAGTTTCCCAGCCACGCCTCCGCGGAGGTGTGCGCGATCGGCCCGCTGCGTCCCCACAGGCCGCGCGGCGGCACCTGCACCAACGGCACCAGCCAGCGCACGACCTGACTCAGCGCGTGCGGGTCGTTGCCCGGCCAGCGCTCCGCCAGCGCCTTGCCCAGCTCGGCGAAGCTCAGCGCCCGCTCCTCCACCAGCGCGCGACCGGCCACCGCCAGCTCGTCGAGGTCGACGCCGGACAGCCGCCTGACGAAGGTCGAGCGCGTGCCCCGCTCGGTCACCGGGTCCAGCAGGGGCCGCAGCGCCAGGCAGTCGCGGGCCGAGACCAGGTGGATGGTCGAGCGCTGCAGCGCGATCCTGACCAGCTCACGGTTGTCCAGGAGCGCGGAGGCGGACAGCGGGTCGAACCCCTCGATCCGGTTCCACAGCCCGGCGTACCAGGTATGCGGGGTCTGCGCCTGCAGGCCGAACAGGTGCTCGACCACCTCGACCACCGACAGGTCCGTACGGCGCAGCAGCAGTTGCCGCTCCATCGCGGCCCGGTTGAGCGCCCGGAGGCTGAGGACGGGATCCATGGCACTACCGTAGGGGCAATCGCGGCATGTCCGCTTCCGCGATTCTGGGTACGGTGGCGGTGTTGTGCTGACCTTCCAGGTGCTCGGCCCGCTCACCGTCCACGTCGACGATGAGCCCTTGGTGCTGGGGCGGCCGCGGCAGCGCTCGGTCCTGGCCAGGCTGCTGGCCGCCGGCGGCCAAGTGGTGCCCGTGGACCGGCTCATCGACGACCTCTACGCCGACGAGGCGCCGCCCAAGGCGCTGGCCGCCGTCCAGAGCTACATCTCCAACCTGCGCCGGGCGCTCGAACCCGGCCGCTCGCCGCGTTCCACCGGCGGGGTGCTGGTGACCGTTCCGCCCGGCTACGCGGTACGGCTGCCCGCCGGCGCCGTGGACGCCTGGCGGTTCGAGAGCCTGGTACGCGACCCGTCGGCCGGCGCCACCGCGCTGGCCGAGGCGCTCGCGTTGTGGCGCGGGCCCGCCTACCAGGAGTTCGCCGGTCTGGCGTGGGCCGACGCCGAGGCGGCCAGGCTGGACGAGCTGCGCGCCTCGGCCGTCGAGCGGCACGCGGGGGAGCTGATCGGGCAGGGCGGGGCGGCGCGGGCCGTACCGGATCTGGAGGGGCTCGTCGGCGCGTACCCCCTGCGCGAAGGGGCGTGGGCGCTGCTGGCGCGGGCCCTGTACCGATGCGGGCGGCAGGGAGAGGCGCTGGGCGCGCTGCGGCGGGCCCGCGCCCACCTGGTGGAGGAGCTCGGCGTCGATCCCGGGCCCGAGCTGCGGCAGCTGGAGGAGGACATCCTCGCCCAGGCCGCCCATCTCAGCGACCGGCCCGTCCCCGCCGCGCCGCCCGAGCGGCCGGTCGTGCCGGCGCAGCCGTACGTGGGCAGGCGCGGGGAACTGGCCGGCGTGCTCGCGCTGCCCGCGGGGGTGGTGCTGGTCAGCGGGGAGCCCGGCGCCGGCAAGACGGCCTTCATCGAGCAGGTCAGGACCCGGCTCGTGGCAGAAGGATGGGCGGCCGGCTGGGGACGCTGCCCCGAGCACGAGGGCGCGCCTCCCGGCTGGGCCTGGGCCGAGCTGCTGCGGGAACTGGCCGCCAGGGTGCCGCCCGACGACCCCGAGGCACTGGCTCCGCTGCTGCGCGACGCGGCGGTCCGGGGCGACGCGGCCACCGCGCGCTTCCGGCTGCACCGCGCGGTCGCCGCCTTCGCGGGCGCGGCGGCGGCCAGGCAGCCGCTCCTGATCGTCCTGGACGACCTGCACCGCGCCGACGCCGAGACGCTCGCCCTGCTCACCCACGTCATCGCCGAGAACACCGCCGCCCGCCTCCTGGTGATCGGCTCCTACCGCCACACCGAGCCCAGCGAACGCCTGGCCGACGCCCTGGCCGCGATCGCCGCCCACGCACCGCTGCGCATCGAGCTGGGCGGGCTGTCGCGGGCCGAGGTGGCCGAACTGGTCCTGATCACCTGCGCCCGCCCGGCCCCGCCCGAGGCGGTCGCCGAGATCGCCGAACGCACCGGCGGCAACCCGTTCTTCGTCAGGGAGACCGCGCGGCTGCTCGACTCCGAGGGCACGGTCGCCGTCCCCGCGGGCGTACGGGACGTGCTGCGCCGCCGCCTGGCGCGGCTGCCCGCGCAGGCGCGGACCATCCTGCGGCACGGCGCGGTCATCGGCAGGGAGAGCGGCGTCGCCGTCCTCACCGCCGTCAGCGGCGGCGACGAGGAGGCGGTGCTGGAGGCCATCGAGTCCGGCCTGGTCACCGGGCTGCTGACCGAACCGGAGGCGGGCCGGCTGCGCTTCGCCCACGTGCTCATCCGCGACACCCTCTACGACGACCTGTCACGCATCCGCCGGGCGCGGCTGCACGGCAAGGTCGCCCGCGCGATCGAGGAACACGAGCCGGACGACGTGGCCGCCCTGGCCCATCACTACCTCGCCGCCGCGGAGCGGGCGAAAGCCGTTCACTATGCCAGGCTCGCCGCGCGGCAGGCCGAGCGGCGCTTCGCCTTCGCTCAGGCGGCCGAGCTGTGGCAGCACGCGCTCGACGGCTTCGACGGCACCGCCCGCGAGCGCCTGGAGCTCATGCTGGCGAAGGTCTCCGCCCTGGCCAACGACGGGCGGCTGGTCGAGGCGCGTACCCACCGCACCGGGGCGGTGCGCGAGGCGCTGCCGCTCGGCGACCCCGAGCTGCTGGCGCGGGTGATCGTCTCCTTCGACGTGCCGATGTTCTGGAGCAGCAGGGAGTACGGCGGGCTCGACACGGACCTGCTCGCCGCGGTCGAGTCGGCGCTGGAGTCGCTGCCTCCCGGCGACGGCATGGCCCGCTGTCAGCTGCTGACCACGCTCGCCTTCGAGCTGGAGGGCGAACCCACCGAACGCGGCTACGTGGCCTCCCGTGAGGCCGTCGCCATGGCCCGCCGCCTGGGCGACCCCGGCCTGCTGACCCTGGCGCTGAACGGCCGCCACCACGAGAGCTTCCGCTACGACGGCCTGGCCGAGCGCGAGGAGATCGGGCGGGAACTGCTCACCATGGCCGAGGCCGACGGCACCCTTGAGGTGGTGGCCCACCTGATGCTCATGCAGAGCGCCACCGGCCGCGCCGACTTCGCCGCCGCCGACCACCACGCCGCGCGGGCCGCCCGCCACGGCCGCGCGCTGCCCGAGGCCGTGGCCGGCTTCTACCGCGGCCTGCGCGCGGTCCTGGCCGAGGACTACACCGAGGCCGAACGCCGCTACCGCGCCGCCGCCAAGCAGGCCGGCCGCCTCGGCATGTGGCAGCACGAGGCGGGAGTGCTCCTGCTCGCCCTGTACGGCATGCACCTGATGCGCGGCGACGTCTCCCCGCTGCTGCCCGAGATCGAGCCGTGGGCCGGCTACGAGCCCTGGCGGGACCAGGTCACCGAGCTCCACGCGCTGGCCCTGTGCCACGCGGGCCGCGCGGACGAGGCGCGGGCCCGGCTGTCCGGCCCGCTGAAGCCGATCAGGCGCGACTACTTCTGGCACTTCCTCACCGCCGTCCGCGCGCTGCTCGGCATCGCGCTCGACGACCGGCCGCGCATGGAGTCGGCCTACACCGACCTGCTTCCCGTGGCGGCCCAGCCCGTGGGCGGCACCGGCTACCTGGCCGTCTGGCCCACGGCTCAGGTCCTCGGTGACGTGGCCGGCCACCTGGGCCGTCCCGCCGGCCAGCACTACCGGCACGCTCTGGAGGTGGCGGAGCGGGCGGGCGTGGCCCCCTGGATCGCCGCCGCCCGCGCCCGCCTCGGCGGTCAGCCGAACAGCAGCCGCTCGCGCCGGGCGTAGCGGCCCCGGGTGACGGCGAGCAGCACGCGGAACGGCGCGCCCGCGTCGGCCAGCAGCCCGTCCATTTCCGCCTTGGTGGCGTAGCGGGCCAGCCACGGCACGGTGAAGGTCAGCTCCTTGAACGTGGCGCGCCTGGCCACCTGCTTCTCCACCCACGCGTACGCCTGGTGCGGCACGAACCGGGAGATGATCGGGAACAGGTCGGACTCCTCCTCGGCGATGTGCTCGTCGAGCAGCGCGAGCAGTTCCGCCAGCTCGCTCCCGAGCGTGGCCGGGTCGCCGTGCACGGCCCTGCGGCAGCGGTTCAGCAGCGGCTCCAGCATCTGGTGGTCGTCGGTGAACGGGTTGAGGTCCACGGCCCGCCCGGCGGTGCTCTCGATGATCGGCCACAGCAGGTCGTCCTCGTTGGCGTGGTGGTGGTCGATCTCGACGAGCAGGCTGGAGACGTACGCGCGCAGGACGGCGACCCGCGCGACGCCCGGCGACCCGGGCCGGGCGAGCAGGGCGGTGAGCCGCCGCAGGTCGGCGAGCATGGCCCGGTGGATGACGTACATCGAGGTCAGGTTGGGCTCTGGCTCCTGCCCGCCGCCGCGGCGGGGCGTGAACGTGGGGATCTGTACGGTGCTCATGCGGTCAGCATGAGTCGCCGCTCTTTCCGTCCTCTGGTGGCGTACTTGTCGCCGGGTCAGCAACTGCTGCGGTAGGAGGCCTCGGGGATGAGCTTCGCCCACTCGGCCTCGCTGAGCGCGCCGCCCGCCCGCGCGCACACCTGCTCGGCCGCGAGCAGCGGGTCGATCGGCGACTGCTGCACCTCGCCGCCCGGCTGCACGACGAACAGCCGCCGCCCGTCGTCGCTGAAGGCCATGTCGGCGGGGTAGGCGTCCACCGGCGCCTGGCCGACCTCGCGCAGCGAATCCGCCTCCCAGAGCTCCACCCGCTCGCCGCCGACGGCCAGCAGCCTGCCATCGGGGGAGAAGCGCAGGTGCTGGGCGCCGGAGGAGACGGGCGCCGTCCGGCCCGTGCGGGTCGTGAGGTCCCACAGGAGCATGCGGCCGTCCTCGCCGAGCACGTAGCCGAGCGTACGGCCGTCGGGGCTGAAGGCGACGGCGTCCGGAGCCAGGTTGCGCACTCCGGCGGGGTCGCGGGTGACCCGGCCGCTGTTCAGCTCGACCAGGTCGGCGCCGGAGGCCAGGGTCCTGCCGTCGGGGCTGAAGGCCAGCGCGGTGCTGCCCACGCCGGACAGCGTGCGGGTCTTGCTGCCGTCGCGCACGCTCCACAGGTCGATGTCCGGCCCGCGTACGACCGCGAGCGTGCCGCCGTCGGGCGACAGCCGTACGGCGGAGGGCTCGTGGCCGGTGTCGATGGCGTTGACGCGGCGCCCGGCGGCCACGTCCCAGATCACGACCGGGTCGGCGGCGACGGCCAGCAGGGTGCCGCCGTCGTCGAAGGCGAGGTCGCCGGTGCCCTCGATGCGGCCGATCGGCTGCTTCTTGAGCGCGTCGGTGAGCTTGATCGCGCCGGACACCTGCAGCGCGGTCACCCGGCCGCCGGGCGAGAGCCGGGCCATGCCCATGCTGACCGCCTCCTCGTCGGGCGTCAGCTCGACGGCGCTGGAGACGTCGATGGAGACCACCGAGCCCGAGCCCTTCACGTAGCGCAGCGCGCGGCCGTCGCCGGAGAAGGCGAGGGCGGCCTCGGCCTGCCTGACGGGGTACTGGCCGAGAATGCCGGCGTCCGCCACCCGCCAGAGCTGGGCCTGGTCCTCCAGCCGTTCGGCCAGGAACCTGCCGTCCGGGCTGAAGACGACGGGCAGCAGCGAGCCGCCCCTGCTCGGCAGCAGGCGGCGCCCGCCGGTGGCGGTGTCGACGAGCGTGATCCCCGTGGCGCCGGTGACGGCCAGGCGGGAGCCGTCCGGGCTGAACGCCAGCGGCAGCTCCGCCCCGCTCTTGGCGACCGGCACGTCCACCTGCACGCTGGCGGTGCGCTTGCGGGAGCGCAGGTCCCACAGCTCGGCCCGGCCGCCGTCGTCGGCGGAGCCCAGTGCGGCCCAGCGGCCGTCGCGGGAGACGGCGTAGGTCCGGCCCGTCAGGTCGAGGGGCAGCGGCGCGCCATCGGCGGGGTAGAGCTCGGTCCTGCCCCCGGCGGACAGGGCCAGCAACCGCCCGCCGGCCAGCAGCTCCACCGCGTCGCCCTGCGGGCGGGCGGCGCCGACCTGCTCGCCCGTGGCCAGCTCGACCGTGCGCACCGTCGAGCCGTCGGAGACGGCGGCCCTGGCGCCGTCGTCGCTGACCGCCTCGACCTGCCCGCCCGGCACCCTGGCCCGGCCGGTGGCCCTGCCGGTGGCGATGTCCCAGGTGACGACCTGGTCGCCGGCCCGCTTGAGCAGGCTCTTCCCGTCGAAGGCCAGGTGGTAGGCGGCCGACGGCACGATCTCCGGGTCGGTGAACACGCTCACCTCCGGCTGGGCCAGCGAATGCTGCAGCGCGGTCCTGGCCTCGAAGACCGGCGACAGGCTCCAGGCCGCCACGCTCAGCCGCATCGCCGCCTGCGGGTCCGTCGCGCGCATCGCCTCCGCCCTGGCCGCCACCGCCCGCGCGTTGGCCTGCGCGAGCTGCTTGCTCAGGTCCTGGCTCTGCCGTACGGCCAGCACCGACGCCGAGACGGCGACCGCCAGCAGCGCCGCCATCGCGGCCAGGGCCAGCCCGCGCCGGCGCCCGCGCCGCCTGGCCTGGGCGGCGCTGCGGTCGAGGAAGTCGCGTTCGAGGGCGTTGAGGTCCAGGTGGCGGCGGGTGGTGGCGGCCCAGCCGAGCGCGGTGTCCAGGGCGCTGCCGTGGTAGAGGTCGGCGGCGCGGCGGCGGTGGGCCTGCCAGTGGAGGGCGGCGCCGCGCAGCCTGCCGTGCACGGCCAGGCCGTCGCGGTCGTCGGCCACCCAGGAGCGCAGCCTGGGCCAGGCGTGGTAGAGCGCGGCGCTGGCCGGGGCGACCAGGTCGTCGGAGACGGCCACGAGCTTGCCGGTCTCGGTGTCCTCGGGGGCGACCTTGAGGCTGCGCCGTACCAGGAGACCGGCTTCGGCGAAGTGGGCCAGCACGCCGGGGTCCTCGGCCTCGTCGCGCGGGATGCGGCGGAGCGTCTCGCCGTCGAGCATCCGCAGCAGCAGGCCGGGCACGGCGCGCTGCTGCTCGGGGGTGAGCGCGGCGTAGACCTCCTCGGCGACCTCGCCGAGCGGACGCTCGCCGCCGAGGCCGTCCGGCGGCCTGACCTGGGCCGCCAGCTCGGCGCCCGCGCTCGGCTCCGCGCTGCCCAGCAGCCCGAGCAGCAGTTCGGGGGCGGTGGGGCGCCCGGCGGGGTCCTTGGCCAGCGCGCGGGCGACCAGCGAGCGCAGCGGCTCGGTCAGGTCGCCGGGGTCGGGGTCGACCGTGAGCACCCGGTGCATGACGCCGCCGAGGCTCTCGGCCTGGAACGGGTCCTCGCCCGTGGCGGCGAACAGCACCACGCCGCCCCAGGCGAACACGTCGGCGGGCGGCCCGGCGCGGCGGCCGGTGAACACCTCGGGCGCCATGTAGGTGGGGGTGCCGCCGACGAAGCTCGTGCTCGCCCCGTCGGTGGTACGCGCGACGCCGAAGTCGATCACCCGGGGCCCGTCCGGCCCGAGCAGCACGTTCTCCGGCTTGAGGTCGCGGTGCACCACGCCCGAGCTGTGGACGGCGGCCAGCGCGGTGGCCAGTGCGACGGCCAGCCTGAGCAGGGAGTCGCCGGAGTAGGGGCCGTGACGTTCGAGCGCCTGGCGCAGGTTGGGGCCTTCGACGAACTCGCTGACGATGTACGGCCGCTCGGCGTCCAGCCTGGCCTCGACCACGCGGGCGGTGCAGAAGGAGGCCACCCGGCCGGCCGCGGCGGCCTCCTTGGCCAGTTGCCCGCTCAGCCCGCCGTGCAGGACCTTCACCGCGAAGCGGCGGCCCTCGGCGTCGTAGGCGTCGTAGACGACGCCCTGGCCGCCCGCGCCGAGCCGGCCGGCCAGCCAGTAGCCGCCAAGCCGTTCGGGGTCACCGGGCACCAAGCGCATCGTCACTGCCCCTTAGATGCGCACAACGCGGAATTGGTTGCCGCCCGCAACGCCACAGGTCCCTCGCGCGCCTCGAGGGACCCGTGCGTCATGATCATTATGACAGGGGTTTCCACTCCGTACGCAGCACGGACATCGTCACCGAGTCGTACCACTGTCCCTCCCACAGCAGCGCGTCACGCAGCACGCCCTCCCGCACGAAGCCGACCTTCTCGTAGACGTGCTTGGCGCGGTCGTTGAAATCGTATACGCCCAGCTCGATGCGGTGCAGAGGAGTCGTGGCGAAGGCGTGGCCGAGCACCAGCCGGATGGCCTCGGTGCCGTAACCCTTGCCGAACGCCCGCGCGCCGACCAGCGCGATGCGCAGGTTGCACGACAGGTTGTCCTTGTCGAGCTCGTTGAGCACGATCTCGCCGACGTACCCGTCCGCGGCCATGATGGCCAGGTCGAGCCGGTCCTCGTGGCCGCCTCGCGTGGAGTACCACTCCAGGGCCGCCTTGGGGGCGATCCCGTTGTGGGTATGGGAGCCCGTGAGCTTGGCGACCTCGGGGTCGTCGCAGAGCTCGATCAGGCCCTCGACGTGCTCGGGCCCGACGGGTACGAGGGTGACCCGATCACCGGCGAGGGTGGGTTTGTTCGCGAACATTTCCCTAATTTATAGAGCCTCGTAAATGGTTGTCGCCGTGTTTTCCGGGGTGGCCGTGGAGACGTCGAGCCGCAGGTCGGCGACCTGCAGGAAGTACGGCTCGCGCCGCGCCCGCATGGCGGAGGGCGAGAACTCCGGGCGGTGGTCGGACGAGCGCATCCGCTGGGCCAGGATCTCGTCGGGGGCGTCCAGCCAGACCACGAAGGCCGCGCGCAGCGCCTCGCGTACCCGCGGGTCCTCCACGGTGCTGGCCGCCGCCGCGATCACCTGGGGCGGCTCGGTCAGCGCGTGGAGCACGTGCTCGGCCTCCCTCTGGTGCAGCACGTGCGCGCCCTCCGCCTTCGCGATCTCGGCGGCGCTGGTGCCGTAGCGGCCGCGCAGGTACGGGTCGCTGTCGCTGAGCGGCACGCCGAGCTCGCGGGCCAGCAGTTTGCCGACGGTCGTCTTGCCCGAGCCCATGAGCCCGATCACGACGACAGGTTTGTTCTTCGACATGGGGATAGGTGTTTCCTCTGGAGGTGCATTATGACAATCGCCGGAGGCATCATCCTCATCATGCTCGGCGCGATCCTGACCTGGGCGGTCGAGTTCGACCTCGCCGGTCTTGACATCAATGTGATCGGCGTCGTCCTCATGATCGGTGGTCTGGCCGGATTGCTGTTCGGCCTGTACCGGATGCACGTTACCCGCAGGGTGATCGAGGAGCCGATCTACGAGGACCCGCACGCGCGCCGTACGACGACGGTCTACGAGGAGAGGCGCCGTATCGACGAACCGCCGCTGTAAAGGGTCTTGTGCGTACCCCGGGTCGCCGGGGTACGGTGGCGCGGTCCGAACGCGGGAGCCCGGTGCAACGGGCTGAGAGGACGGCTGGAGCAGCCGCCGACCGCCAGAACCTGATCCGGGTAATGCCGGCGAAGGGAGTTTGCGCGATGAGTGACGCGCGCTTTTCCAAGATCCATCTCGGTGATCTGCGGGTGCCCATGCGGCGGGTGCACCTGTCGAACGGGACGTCGGTGGAGCTGTACGACACCTCGGGGCCGGACAACCCCGACATCACGCGGGGCCTGCCGCGGCTGCGGGAGGTGTGGGTGCTCGAACGCGGCGACGTCGCCCGCTACGGCGGCCGCCAGGTGCGGCCCATCGACGACGGCTTCAAGGAGCAGGAGGCCTGGGCCCGCGCGAACACCGAGGTCTTCCCCGGCGACGGGCGCAGGCCGCTGCGGGCCACCGGGGCCCCCGTGACCCAGCTCGCCTACGCGCGGCGGGGCGTGGTGACCAAGGAGATGGAGTTCGTCGCGGTCAGGGAGGGGGTGAGCGGCGAGTTCGTCCGCAAGGAGGTGGCGGCCGGGCGGGCGATCATCCCGGCCAACGTCAACCATCCGGAGAGCGAGCCGATGATCATCGGCCGCAACTTCCACGTGAAGATCAACGCCAACATCGGCAACTCCGCGGTCGCCTCCTCGATCTCCGAGGAGGTGGAGAAGATGACCTGGGCGACGCGGTGGGGCGCCGACACCGTGATGGACCTGTCCACCGGCCGCAACATCCACACCACCCGCGAGTGGATCATCAGGAACGCGCCGGTGCCGATCGGGACCGTCCCGATCTACCAGGCGCTGGAGAAGGTCGGCGGCGTGGCGGCCGACCTGTCGTGGGAGGTCTACCGGGACACGCTGGTCGAGCAGTGCGAGCAGGGCGTCGACTACATGACCGTGCACGCGGGGGTACGGCTGGCGTACGTGCCGCTGACCGCGCGGCGCAAGACCGGCATCGTCTCGCGCGGCGGCTCGATCATGGCGGCGTGGTGCCTGGCCCACCACCGGGAGAGCTTCCTGTACGAGAACTTCCGGGAGATGTGCGAGCTGCTGGCGAGCTACGACGTGGCCTTCTCGCTCGGCGATGGCCTGCGGCCCGGCTCGATCGCCGACGCCAACGACGAGGCGCAGTTCGCGGAGTTGCGCACGCTGGGCGAGCTGACGAAGGTCGCCCGTGCGCACGACGTGCAGGTCATGATCGAGGGACCCGGCCACGTGCCCATGCACAAGATCAAGGAGAACGTGGACCTGCAGCGCGAGATCTGCGACGACGCCCCGTTCTACACGCTGGGCCCGCTGGTGACCGACGTCGCGCCGGGCTACGACCACATCACCTCGGGCATCGGCGCCGCGATGATCGGCTGGTACGGCACCGCCATGCTCTGCTACGTCACCCCCAAGGAGCATCTGGGCCTGCCGGACAAGGACGATGTCAAGACCGGCGTCATCACCTACAAGATCGCGGCCCATGCCGCCGACCTCGCCAAGGGGCATCCCCGGGCGCAGGAGTGGGACGACGCGCTGTCGGACGCCCGCTTCGAGTTCCGCTGGGAGGACCAGTTCAACCTGTCGCTGGACCCGGTGACGGCCCGGTCGTTCCACGACGCGACGCTCCCGGCCGAGCCCGCCAAGACCGCGCATTTCTGCAGTATGTGCGGGCCGAAGTTCTGTTCGATGAAGATCACCCACGATGTCCGGAAATATGCGGAGGAGCATGGGTTGACGGACTCCGCGGCCATCCAGGCGGGCATGGCGGAGAAGGCGGTGGAGTTCACCGAAAGGGGCGGTGAGGTCTATCTGGATCCGGCGGACCCAAAATAGCGAGTAGGACTCATATTGGGTCTTGACTGGCGTCTGTAAGGAGCCCACGCTGAGGGCGTGATCAGCCGCATACTCGCCGTCCTGGTCGCCATCGCCCTGCTCGCGTTACCCGCCCCCGCGTTATCCCGCAGCGAGCAGCCCGTGAGCGGCTTCATCGACGCGCACAGCCACCTGATGTCCTACGAAGCGTTCGGCGGCAAGCTGCTCTGCGGCAAGCCGTTCGACCCGGGCGGCATCGCCAGGGCGCTGGTCGACTGCCTCGACCACTTCCCGAACGGCGAAGCCGCCTGGTTCGAGAACTTCACCCGCACCGGTCAGCCGACCGGCACCCACGACCCGGTCGGCTGGCCCACGTTCAGGAGCTGGCCGGCCCATGACTCGCTGACCCACCAGCAGGCCTACTACACCTGGATCGAGCGTGCCTGGCGCGGCGGGCTGCGGATCATGGTGAACGACCTCGTGGCCAACCGCCAGCTCTGCGAGATCTACCCGCTGAAGATCAACCCCTGTGACGAGATGGGCTCCATCCGCCTGGAGGCCCGCCGTACGTTCGAGATGCAGGACTACATCGACCAGCAGAGCGGCGGCCCCGGCCAGGGCTGGTTCCGCGTGGTCAGAAGCCCGGCCGAGGCCCGCTCGGTCATCGCCGCGGGAAAGCTCGCCGTGGTGCTCGGCATCGAGACCTCCGAGCCGTTCGGCTGCCGGCAGACGCTCGGCATCCCCCACTGCACCAAGGCCCAGATCGACCGGGGCCTGGATGAGATGTACCAGCTCGGCGTCCGCTCCATGTTCGTCTGCCACAAGTACGACAACGCCCTGTGCGGTGTCCGCTTCGACTCCGGCACCCAGGGGGCCATCGTCAACCTGGGCAACTTCCTGTCGTCCGGCCGCTTCTGGCAGACGGAGGCGTGCACGGGGCCGCAGCGCGACAACACGATCTCGCCCGCGGTGCTCCCGCCCGAACTGGCCCGCTGGCTGCCGCCCGGCGTCAGCCTGCCCGTCTACCCGCCGGGGCCGCACTGCAACAGACGCGGGCTCACCTCGCTCGGTGAGCACATGGTCAAGGGCATGATGAGCCGCGGCATGCTCATCGAGGTGGACCACATGAGCGTCAAGGCCGCCGACCGGACGCTCACCCTCCTGGAGCAGGCCGGCTACGCGGGCGTGATCTCCTCCCACAGCTGGACCGACGCGCTCAACTACCAGCGCATCTACCGGCTCGGCGGCATGGTCACCTCATACGGCCACGGGGCCGAGGGGTTCGCCGGCGCCTGGCGCGAGACCAAGCCCCTGCGCGACGCGGCGGGCCGCCCCGGGTTCGGGTACGGCCTCGACGCCAACGGGCTGGGCAAACTGCCGGGTCCCCGGGCCGGCAGCGCGGTGGCGTACCCCTTCCACTCCCACGACGGCTCGGTCAGCTTCGACCGGCACAGCACGGGACAGCGGACATGGGACTACAACGTGGACGGCGTCGCCAACTACGGCCTGGTGCCCGACTGGATCGAGGACATCAGGTCGCTGGCCGGCGACGCGTTCGTCCAGGACATGGCTCAGGGGGCCGAGGCCTACCTGAAGACCTGGGAAGCGGCTGAAACGGTTGGGAGGTGAGAGAAGGCGGGCCGGTTCTGGCCGGCCCGCTTTCCTCACACATTGAAGATGCTGACTCCGCCGGGACCCACGAGGAATCCCAGCACGATGAGGACGATGCCCCATAGAATGTCCCGCCTGGCCAGGATGACGTAGATCCCGGCGATGACGAGGATGACGGCGATGATCCAGAGCAATGTAGCCATGGTCATGCTGCTGCCCTCAGGACTTCTCCTCTAACGTGCCCTTGGCTCGATAGATGTCCGTGATGGGCTGGAGGAGCCAGAACCACCCGGCTGTGAGCGCCACCGCGCCGCCGAACAAGGTCGCCGGCCAGGCGTTCAGCACCACTTCCGCCACCATGGCCACGGCCGCGGTCATGGCGATCAGCAGAAACGCCGCACCCGCGATGCCCAGGGAGTTGGCGCGTTTGATCATGCGCTCCTTGAGCCCGGTGCGGAAGAACACCCGGTGCTGCGCCGCGGGCGTGATGAAGCACACCGACGCCAGCGCGGCGCCCATGAGCGCGATGAAGAACAGCCACAGGCCCGCGGTGTCGACTTTGCCGAAGCCTTGCTGAAAGGGAACGGTCAGCAGGAAGGCGAAGAGCACCTGGACCCCGGTGACCGCGACACGCAGGCCCTGCAGCAACTCGGTCAGCTCACGATCTACACGTTCTTTGTGGGACTCGCGTTCGTTGCGCGACTCACCCTGAGAAGTGTCCGTCATGCTGGGGCGCTACCCCGCAGAGGCGCTGACATACCGGCCGGAGTCTGGATACGATCCGCGGCAACGGAACTTCGGCGGAGCCGCCCATGATCAACGAATGGATTCCACCCGGGGTCGATGCCACCCGGCCGAGCGTGGCTCGTGTATACGACGCGCTGCTGGGCGGCACCGAGAACTTCACCGTGGACCGGGCCGTGGCGGAACGCCTGACCGCCGCGGTCCCCGAGGTGGTCAGCCTCGTCTGGTGCAACCGCGCCTTCGTCGGCCGCGTCACCGACCATCTGGTACGGGACGCCGGCGTCACCCAGCTCATCGACCTGGGCGCGGGCCTGCCGACGATCGAGAACACCCACGAGGTCGCCCAGTTCGCCAACCCCGAGGCCCGCGTCGTGTACGTGGACCTCGACCCGATGGTGGAGCCGCACGCCCGCTCGATCCTGCGCACCAACCTGCGTGCCACGGCCATCACCGCGGACGCCATGGACGTGGACGCCGTGCTCGGCCACCCCGACCTGCTCGACCTGATCGACTTCTCCCGGCCCGTGGGCCTGCTCATGATGAGCCTGCTGCACCTGTTCCCCGACGAGGACGACCCGCACGGGCTGGTCAAGCAGTACATGCAGGCGTTGCCGCGGGGCAGCTACCTGGCCGCCTCCAACATGATGACCTCCCACAACCCCAAGGCGAAGGCGCTGGAGGCGATGCTGCACGCCACGATGGGGACCGGCCGCTTCCGCACCGCCGAGTCGATCAACCGCTTCTACGACGGGCTGGACATGGTCAGCCCCGGCCTCGTCCACCTTCCCCACTGGCGTCCCGAGGGCAGCCCCGGACCGCTGGAGACGTGGGAGGAGCTCCTGCTGGGCGGCGTGGCCCGCAAACCCTAGGGGCCCGCGAACCTCAGGGGCCCGCGAACCCCAGGGGCCCGCAAGCCCTAAGGGTGGGCCGTCCAGCCGGTCTCGTCCGCCCACTCCTCGGCGACCACGATGACCAGGTCCACGACCGGGTCCTTGACGTCGGCGTACTCACCCGTCTCACGCACCGCCCCGGCCAGCCGCCGCTTGAAGTCCGCATAAGCCGGTACGGCCCGCGGATGCGCCCGGAACCAGTCGCGAAACAGCAGCGCCAGGCGGTCGTTGGGCGCGTCGAGCACCCGCACGTGCAGATTGACCTCGTCCCCGGGGCGCCCCCGCCGGGTCCAGAGCCGCTTGGCCCACCTGGCGGGGTCGTCCTCCAGCCCCGCGGGCACGTGGTCACGCCGGTACGGCGACATCGTGAACCCCAGCGCCTCCAGCGGCCCGCGGAAGACCCGCTCGGCCTCCTCCAGGCCGAGGACGCTGACCTGGAGATCGAACAGCGGCTTGGCCGCCATGCCGGGGATCGAGGTGCTGCCGATGTGCTCCACGTGTATCGCCACCGGCCCGAGCACGCGCCGGAGGTCGGCGCACAGTCGTGCCGCCCGCCCTTGCCAGGCGGGATCATGGGGCACGACGACAGGGCGTTCGGTCATCGGGCCAGAATTTCAGAGGCGGCCGTTTCGCCGCAAAACGGTGATGGCGTTGACGGTGGCGACGCCGCGCCACTCCAGGGCGCCGGCGGGCGAGATCTTGGCGTACTCGACGGTCCAGCCGCCGTCCGCCTTCTGCGCGGCGGCCAGCCGGTCGAGGTCGGCCTCGATCTGGGCCGGCGTGAACAGGGCACGCGCCGGGCGATCGGGGTACGGGGCGAGGTCGAGCGGGGTGAGCTTCTCGTCGGCTGTGCCGCCCTCCACGGGGATCTCGCCGCTGTCCGGGATCAGCTTGGCCAGGCCGTCCAGGAGGGCGGCGGCCTCGGGCTCACGGTCGTGGACGGCGTCCAGGAAGTGGATGGCGAAGGCCAGCACGTAGGCGTGGGGGTGGGCGTCCAGGGCGCGGACGGCGTCCAGGCAGTAGCGGGTCGCGCGGGCCGGCCACGGGTGCCCCGCCACCGACGGGACGCGCAGGGCCGCCGCCGCGCTCACGGCGGTGATCTGCAGCGAGGAGGTCGCGGCGTCGCCGCCGCCCCACCACGGGGCGGTGCCCGCCCGCACGGTCAGCGGCAGCGAGAACGGCAGGCCGCCGTCGGGCAGCGTCACCGTCCCCAGCCAGTCGCACAGCTGTTCCGCCTGGACGGCGACGACCGGGGCGATCTCGGCGAACACCTCGAAGGCGTGCAGGGCGGCGCCCGGCTGGCTCTCCGGGGAACGCAGGTCGGGCTCCAGGCCCCAGCCGTAGCCGCCGTCCGGGTTGCGGTAGGCGTCCACCGCGGACAGCAGCCCGGCGTGGTCGCCGGAGCCGAGCAGGACGTCGAAACGCCGCCGGTCCAGGACACGCGCGTGCGTGGCCATGAAGTCGGCGGCGGCGGTCAGGTCAACGGTCATGACCTCATCCTTCCCGCCCGCCGCGGGACCGGTCTTGTAAGTTTCCGCCGTGCCTAGCCGCGGCGGGCGGCGGAGGTGACGCGCTTGAGAATGCGGTCCCACTCGGTGCCGAACGGGTTGTCCTGCACCAGGTAGGTCCAGGTGGCGGAGGGACGCTTCAGGTCGGGCTCCGGCGACTCGAACGCCTCCAGCGAGCGCCGCTCGATCTCGGCCTGCAGCGCCTTGTACTCGGCGACCGCCTCCCGGTGGAACTCGTCGATCGGGCTCATCCGGCCGAGCGCCCGCAGGTGGATGCCCTCGCGCAGGTCGGTGAGGAAGGCCAGGTGCTCGGTCCAGCAGGTGTCGATCGCGTGCAGGACGATCTGGCGCGCGGTCTCCTCCCGGGTGTCCTCGGGCAGCGAGTCCCACCGCTCGGGGTCGGCCTCGGCCAGCGCCTTGGCGGCGGAGTCGGTGTGGAGGACCTTGTCGCGCCACTCCAGGATCAGCTCGCGCTGGTGCTCCAGCAGCCGGGTGTAGCGCCAGGTGTTGCGGTGGATCTCCAGGTTGACGCCCTCGGCCACCCGCTGGGCGTGGCCGACCAGGTAGGCGCCGCGGCGGTGGCGGACCAGGCCGTCGGGGTCGGCGGCGGGCGGGCGCTCGTCCGGGACGAACTGGGTGATCAGGTCGTCCTGCACGCTGACGAAGAAGACCGAGCCGCCCGGGTCGCCCTGGCGGCCGGCCCGGCCGCGCAACTGGTCGTCCAGGCGGCTGCTGGCGTGGCGGCCGGAGCCGATCAGGTACAGGCCGCCGAGCTCGGCCACGCCGTCGCCCAGGCGGATGTCGGTGCCGCGGCCGGCCATCTGGGTGGAGACCGTGATGGCGCCGCGCTCGCCGGCCCTGGCGATGATCGCCGCCTCTTCCGCGTCATTCTTGGCGTTGAGGACGACGGGCTCCAGGTTACGGCGCTGCAGAAGCTTGGCGAGGTTCTCCGACTCGGCCACGTCCAGGGTGCCGATGAGGATCGGGCGGCCGGTGGCGTGCGCCTCCTGGATCTCCTCGACCAGCGCCGCGTCCTTGTCGGGCACGGTCGGGTAGATCCGGTCGGGCTCGTCCTCGCGTATGGCGGGCGTGTTGGGCGGGATGACGGCGACCTTCAGGCCGTAGAACTCGCCGAGCTGCTCGCTGACCGCGACCGCCGTGCCGGTCATACCGGAAATCTTGGGATAACGCTTGATCAGGCCCTGGATGGTGAGCGAGTCGAGGATCTCGCCCTTCTCGCTGGGCGGCAGCGCCTCCTTGGCCTCCACGGCCGCCTGAAGACCGTCCGGCCAGCGCTGCAGCAGCGCCACCCGGCCGCGCGAGGGATTGATCAGCTGGACCTTGCCGTCGCGCACGATGTAGTCGACGTCCTTGGCCAGCAGCGCGTGGGCGTGCAGGGCCAGGTTCAGCTCGATGAGCGTGCCCGGCTCGTTCTCGTCGTAGAGCTCGACGTCGAGGATGTTCTCCACGCTGTCGGCGCCCTTCGGCGTCAGGTAGACGTTGCGCGCGCCCTCGTCGATCTCGTAGTGGTAGCCGCGCACCAGCGTGCGCACAAGCGCCGCCATCTCCGGTACGGCGCTGCCCTCGTCGGCCGCCCCCGCCATCACGAGCGGCACCCGGGCCTCGTCCACGAGCACCGAGTCGGCCTCGTCGATCAGCGCCACCTCGGGCTCCGGCACCACGATCGCCGCCGCGTCGGTACGCAGCCGGTCGCGCAGCACGTCGAAGCCGATCTCGCTGACCGGGCCGTAGGTGACGTCGCAGGAGTAGGCGGCGCGGCGCTCCTCGGGCGTGGAGTTCTGCCCGATCCAGCCGACGCTGACGCCCATGGCCTCGTAGAAGGGCGCCATCCACTCGGCGTCACGCCTGGCCAGGTAGTCGTTGACCGACATCACGTGCACGCGTTTGCCCTGCAGCGCGTACCCGGCCGCCGCCATCGCGCCGGACAGGGTCTTGCCCTCGCCGGTCGCCATCTCGGCGACGTGACCGTGGAGGAGCGCGAGCGTGCCGAGCAGCTGCACGTCGTACGGCCGCAGGCCGAGCGTCCGGTCGGCGGCCTCGCGGGCGACGGCGCAGAACTCGGCCAGATCGTCCATGGACGGCTCGGGCAGTTCGCCGAGCTTGCCGATCCGGTCGGCGCGGGTGTTCGCCGTCTTGACGATCTTCAAGTACGGACTCAGGTTCACCCCTCCTGGACGGTCCAGGAGATTCCTGATCATTCCGGTAATCGAGGCCACGGTTCCTCCAACGCGCGCTCCCTCGGCACCGTTCCCCCTGATTCCCCCGATAAGGGGTCCGGTACGGCAGGCACCGCCGTACCGGACCCTAACTCACCTTTGCCCGTGCACGGTCAGAACCACGACAGCGGCCAGCAGCAGAACGCATCCTGACCAGGCCAGAAGCGTCAGCCTTTCGCCGAACAGCACCACTCCTATCATCGCCGCTCCGACGGCCTCGCCGAGCGAGATGACCGAGACGGTCGCGGCGGGGAGCGCCGTGAGGGAGCGGAAGAACAGCGCGTAGGCCAGGGCCGTCGGGATCGCGCCCAGGAACAGCAGGGTGGCGGCCGAGGCCAGGGTGAACTCCGGCAGGATGCCCCCCGCCAGCGCGAACGGCGCCAGGCACGCGGCGCCCACCACGAACCCGCCCACGGCGGTGGTCTCCGGGTCGCCGTTGTGGCGGCGGGAGTAGAGGGTGACGGCGGCGTAGCCGAGCGCGGACAGCAGTGACCACGCCACGCCCGCCGTGGTCCCCTCGGCCGGGCCGCCGCCCATGAGGCCGCCGCCCGTGAGAAGGGTCAGGCCGGCGAGTGCGGCGGCCAGCGCGACAAGGCCCACGCGGCTGAGGCGCTCGTTGAGCAGGAACCTTCCGCCCAGGGCGGTGAGGACGGGGGTGGCGCCCATCGTCACGACGGTGGCCAGGGCGATGCCGGACTCGGCGATGGCCGCGAAGTAGGCCGCCTGATACACGGCCATCCCCGCCCCGACCATCCCAATCCGCCACACCTTCACCGACGTCCCGGTCGTCCCCCGGCAACCCGCCGAGCCCGCGCCACCCCCGGGCCCGGCGATCCGCCCGTCGCCCGCTGCGGTGGTGCGCCGGTCTCCGCCGTCGCCCCTTCTCGCCGACGCGGCGCCTAGCAGTGTGGAGAGCCTGGGGTCTCGGGTCCGCCGGTCTCCACCGACGTCCCTTCTCGCCGACGCGGCGCCGAAAAGCCTGGGAAGGCGGGAGGGGAGGAGGGGGCGCGATAGCCCGGATCGCCCCGCTGCGCTGGTGTGGACCGTGGGGCGGAGGAGGAGGGGGAGAAGGAAGGCGGCGCCCAGGAGGTGGCGCCAGAACGAGACGGACACCGGGTCCAAGGTGGTGAACAGGAGCGAGCCGGCGGCGCCGCCGGTGCCCCAGGCGGCTGCGGCGATGGCGGCGTACACCGCTCCGCGGCGCGCGGAAATCGGGGTCATGACTGATCTTTCCGGATGAGGTGGATGAGGCCCGCGCGCGGGCAGCGCTCACCACCGGGGCCCAGCCTTGGGGTATCCGGGGAAGGAGGTCAGCCGCCCGCTAGAGGGCGGGCGGAGGGGAGCAGATCAGTCGTCCGTGCATGAGGCCCACCCTAGTGGGCGAGGTCCCGGCCATTCATCTGGAATTCGCCCACGCGTCCGTGATCAGGCGGAAGTCGTCCAGTGAGGCGGGCCGGCCGTCGATCTGGGTGCCGACCACGTGCTCGCGGAAGAGGGCGTGCAGCCGTACCACCGCGCCGGAGGCGTTGCGGAAGCGCGGGACGAAGATGACGGCGCCGGGCCCCACGAGGCGGGTCTCGTCACCGAGGAAGGCCTCGGCCTCGCCCTCGTCGATGATGAGCACCTCCTCCCCGGTGTGGCGGTGCAGGGGGACGCTCTCGCCGTCGGCCAGGTGCTCGAAGTTGAGCACGATGTCCTTGACGTAGTGGCCGTCGGCGCGGACCGGGTCCATGACGGGCCAGGTGAGGGAACGCGGCTTGGCGGGGTCGGGGAAAGGCCGGTAGTCGGGTCTGTCGATGATCGTCACGCCTCCGATCGTGGACCCACCCGAAATTTCGCGGAAGACCGCACTTTTTCCTGCTCAAGGCACTTCCGCATACCTGACAGAAGGTGGCAGGTACGACCGGCAGAGTGGACCCCATGACAACCAAGGCCAAACTTCTCGCGTTCACCCTCGACTGCGCCGAGCCCAAGCGGCTCGCCGAGTTCTACCACCAGATCACCGGATACGAGATCCAGTACTCAGAAGACGAGTACGCCGCCGTCGGCGACGGTACGGTGTCCATCTACTTCGGCAGGGTGCCGGATCGCAAACCGGTCACCTGGCCGAGTCCCGACAAGCAGTTCCACTTCGACTTCCGGGTTCCGGACGTGGAGAAGGCGGTCGCCGAGTACGTGGAGCTCGGAGCCACGAAGCCCGAGTTTCAGCCGGGTGTGACCGAGGAAGGCACCCAGTGGGTGGTGCTCCAGGACCCCGAAGGGCATCTCTTCTGTGTATGCCCTTCCTCCTAAAGGCTGATCCGACAGCGGACACCGAGCCATAAGCTGGGTGAATGCTCTTGAAAGGTTCCTTGCCCCTCTGCGGGCGCCCATGACGTGGGTCGGTCTGGCGATTGCTCTGGCAGGGGCACTGGGATACGCGCTCGGCGCGGCGTTGCAACAGTACGAGGCGGTGGCTCAGGGGGCGACGCTCAAGCTCGTCAAACGCCCGCGCTGGTGGATCGGGGGTGTCATCGGGTTCACCGGCGCCAGCCTGCACGCCGTGGCGCTGAGCTTCGCGCCGCTCGTCGTGGTGCAGCCGATCAGCGTGGCCACGCTGGTGTTCGCGGTGCCGCTGGCGGCGTTCATGTACGGGCGCAAGCCGTACAAGGCGGAGATCTTTGGTTCTGTCGCGGTCGCGGTGGGGTTGCTGTGGCTGATGCTGCTGGTCCCGCAGCAGCACGTGACGCCACGGCTGGGGACGCCGGCGGCGCTCGCGTTCCTGGCGGTGATCGGCGTCGTCGTGCTGATCACGCAGGTGGCGGCGCGGCGGGTCGAGGGGGCGAACAAGGCGCTGCTGCTCTCGGTGGGAGCGGGCGCGGTCACGGCCAGTGTGTCCACGTTCGTCCGCGTGGTCGGCGGCGGGCTTGAGGGTGACCTGAGCAGGCTGCTGCACTGGTTCACGCTGGCGGTGCCGGTCCTGCTGATCTGCGCGGTGGTGCTGCTGCAGAAGTCCTACGCGGTGGGATATTTCGGCATCGCCTACGCCGGGGTGCAGGTGATCGACCCGATCACCTCGGTGCTGGCCGGCGCGATCCTGCTCGGTGAGCCGCTGCCGACCAGCCCGTCGACCGCCGTGCCCGCGATCATCGCCGCCGCGCTGACCGTCGGCGGCACGATCACGCTCGGCCGGTTGACGCCCGACCACTCGAAGGACCGGTCGGCGCCGGTGGCCGCCAGTCCAGAACCGAGTCCATTGCCCGCAACATCAGATCTGAGCTGAACCGGCCGGCCACCCGCATGCCGAGATCCCGCAGTCCGATCGCCACCGGGTTGCGGATCTTCGTCGCCTTGCAGATCGCCATGGACCTGCGGACGATCTCCGTCGTACGGCCCAGCCGCGCCTCGGTGTAACCGGACAGGTCCCCGCCCGCGTGGTGCGCGAGCACGACCGCGTCCTCGATCGCCTGGCAGGCGCCCTGCCCGAGGTTGGGCGCCATCGGATGGGCCGCGTCGCCGAGCAGCGCCACCCGGCCCTGGTGCAGGCGGGGCAGCGGGGCCCTCATGGAGTACACGTCGTTGCGCAGGATCGCGCCGGGTTCCACCGCATCCAGCATCGCGGGGATCGGCTGGTGCCAGCTCCCGAAGCGCCGCAGCAGCTCGGCGCGCTCGTCGTCGGCGCGGCCGCCCGGCGCGGCGAGGTCGGTGGCGTAGAAGTACACGATGTCACCGGCCAGCTGATGGGTCCCGAACACCAGGCCGGGGCCCCAGCTCTCCGCGCTGTGGACCGTCACGCCCTCGGGCCGCGGCAGCAGCCCGCGCCAGGCGGTGACCCCCGAGTAGACGGGTTCCGGGTGTCCGGGGAAGAGCCGCCGCCTGGTCCCGGAGCGGATGCCGTCGGCCGCGACGACCAGGTCGGCCCGGTACGTCTCCCGCTCGGTCTCAACGGCGCCGCCCTCGGGATCCAGGCCGGTGACCTCGGTGTTCAGGCGGATGTTCGCCCGGCCGAGTCCGTCGGCGAGCAGGTCCACCAGGACGCGCCGCAGCATGAGCACGACGCCGTCGCCGTAGCGGATCCGCGCGCGTTCCTGTGAGGTCTGTGACAGCCAGCGCCCGTCCGTCTTGCGCACTCCGGCGGCCCCCTGCACGCGGGCCAGCTCACGCACCGGGTCCCCGAGCCCGACGGTGTCCAGGGCGCGCAGCCCGTTGGGGGACACGGCCAGTCCCGATCCCACGTTCTCCAGCGCCGGGGCCCGTTCCAGGACCGTCACGTCCCAGCCCTTGAGCCGGAGTGCCAGCCCCGCGGTCAGCCCGCCCACGCCGCCGCCGATCACCACTGCCGTCGTCATCGCTCACTCCTTTACTACGTCTGTAGTCCGTGACGGTACTACAGGTGTAGTTTCGACTACAAGTGTAGTATCCGATGCCGTGAACCGTTCCGAGCTCATCGCGGACACCGCGATCGCCTTGCTGTCCGAGCGGGGCATGCGCGGCCTGACCCACCGCGCCGTGGACGAGGCCGCGGGACTCCCGCCGGGCTCCACCTCCAACCTGGCCCGCACCCGCGCCGCCCTCCTGGAGCTCACGCTGAACCGACTCACCGTCCTGGAGCGCAGAACGTTCGAATCCGTGATCGAGCCCGGGGCCGACCCGATCGACCAGCTCGCCGTCGCCCTCCACAAGCAGCTTCAGGACAGCCGCCGGACGCTGGCCCGCTACGAGCTCGCCCTTGAGGCCACCCGCCGCCCGGAACTGCGCACGATCTACGACGCGGCGGGCAACCAGTTCCGCGCGCCCGCCACCGCCATCGCCGCCGCCCTGGGCTCGCCCGATCCGGTACGGCACGGCCGCCAGCTCATCGCCTACGCCGAGGGCCTGGTGTTCGACGCGCTGGCCGGGGCCGGCGAGATCCCCCGCTACGAGGACCTGCGCGAAGGCATCGAAGAGGTCGTGCGCGGCATGATCGGACGGTGACCGTCAGCGAGGACCGGTCCGCGGCCTGCACAGGTCGCGGAAGGGCAGTTCGGGCAGGTGCTGGGCCCATTCCTCCCGGCTGAGCCCGCCCGAGTCGGCGCAGATCGCCCCGGCCGACCTGGCCGCGGGCACCGGGGCGGCCCGGCGCACCCCGTCGGCGGCGATCGAGAGCACCGTCCCGCGCCCGGCCAGCACCCAGATGCCCGCGCTCGACTGATCGAAGACCGCCTGCACCGGCCGGTCCCCACCGGCCAGCGGCACCTGGCGGTCCACCGTGAGCGTGCCGCTCGCCACTCGCCAGACCCGCACCCGGTCGCTGTCGGTCCCGGCCAGGTACTTGCCGTCGGGGCTGAAGCGCAGCGTGCCCGACGCCGGCTGCAGCGGCGTGGACAGCGTCGGCACCCCGGTCAGGTCGTAGAGCTGCACCCCGTCCTCGCCTGCGATGGCCACCCGCGAGCCGTCGGGGCCGAAGGCGGTGTAGTCGGGCGGCATCCGCTCCAGCCACGCCGCCGGGGTGACCCGGCCCGTGTGCAGGTCGTCGATCACCGAGCGGCGGCCGTCGAACTCCAGCACCCGCCGGTCGTCCGGCCCCACCACCACGAACCGGCCCGCGAACGCCTCCTCGTCCAGGCCGAGGTTCCAGGCCCACCGCTCGCCGTACTCGCTGCCCTCGGCGAACAGGAAGGCGCCTCCCGGGCTGAACCACGCGGCGTGCCGGCCCGGCTGGCTGAGCCCCCGGGCGAACTTCACCTTGACGCCACCGCCCGGCGCCGCGTCCCGGAGTGTCGTGTCCCAGAAGTAGGTGCGCTCGATGCCGACGAGCGCCAGATCACGTTCCTGCGACGACCAGGCGATGGCCCGGATCTTCTCCGGCGGGCCGGGCGTGGTGGCGAGCTGCTCACCGGTGAGGGTGTCGAAGATCCGCAGTACGCCGTCGGTCAGGGCGGCCAGCTTCCTGCCGTCCGCGCTCAGCGTGTGCAGCGACCGCTCGGTGGCCGTCGGGTCGGTGAAGGAACCGCTCACCGGGTCGGTGTCGGACTTGGCGAGCTGCCGCTCGGCCTCCGGCACCGGCGCCAGGGCCCAGGAGGTGAAGCTCAGCTTGCGGGCCAGCACCGGGTCGCTCGGCCTGATCGTCTCCGCCCTGGTGGCCGCGACCCTGGCCATCGCCTCGTCGACCTTGCCCTGGGCGGTGCCGTACTGCCAGATCGCGACCGCGAGCACCGCGAGCGCCACCGACGCCGCCACGATCCAGCGGCGGCGGCCCCTGCGCCGTCCCGACGTCAGCCCCGCGTCGAGGAAGGCCTGCTCGTCGCCGCCCAGCGTGACGTGCCGCCGCCCGGTGGCCGCCCAGGCCAGCGCCCGGTCGAGCGTGCCGTCGTGGAACAGGTCGGCCTCGCGCCGCCCGCCGCTGTCCCACCGCCGCGCCGCCCGAGCCAGCTCCCGGTGTACGGCCAGCCCGTCGCGCTCGGCGTCGAGCCATTCGTGCAGCCTCGGCCACGCCCGCAGGAGGGCCCCGCAGCCCATGGTCACGCTCTCCTCGTCGCGGGCCAGCAGCCCGGCCTCGCCGTACACCTCGAGCACGCGCTCGATCGCGGCGGCCTGCTCCGGCGTGCGCCCGGCCACGAGCTCGGCCCGCCGGACGGTCACGCGGGTGTCGTCGCCGCGCTCGTCCATGCCCACCAGGCGGAGCAGCACCTCGGGGACGAGCTCCTGCTCGGCCCGGCTGAGTGCGGCGTAGAGCTGCTCGGCCCGGGTTCCGAGCGGTGGGTCGTGCACCGGCTCGGGCGGGAGTAATCGGCCCTGCTGTGACTGTGGCTGGTCCAGCAGCGACATGAGCAGCTGGCGGGCGCCGGGGCGGCGCTCGGGGTCGGAATGGAGGGCGGCGGTGACCAGGTCGGCCAGCGCGAGGTCCAGCTCGGCCAGGCCGCCGGCGGCGAAGGCGAGCAGCCGGCCCCAGGCGCGTACGTCGTCGGCGGGCCCGCACGCCTCTCCGGTGCCGAGACCGACCAGGCGGGGACCCGCCTCGGTGAGCAGGACGGCGCCGGGGTCGAGCGCGCCGTGGACGGCTCCCGCCTCGTGGATGGCGGCCAGCGCGGTGGCCGTGGCGGCGGCCAGGCGGTAGAGGTCGTCGGCCGAGTAGGGTCCCCGGGTCTCGACGGCCTGGCGCAGGCTGTGTCCCTCGACGTACTCGCTGATCAGGTAGGTGGCGGCGACCTCGACGACGGCGGCCACGTGCAGGCTCTTCACGCGCCGGATCGGCTCGGTGTCCTCCGGCGGGACGCACTGGGTCAGGGCACGGCGCAGCCCCGACTCGTCGTAGGCCTCAACGGTGCGCCCACCGAGCCGGATGCCCAGCCAGTAGCCCCCCAGCCGATCATCCATGAGGGGTTAGACGCCGCCCTTCGGCTAACGGTTCAGGCGAGCCCGGTGCTCGGGCCACTCCTCTTTGAGGATGCCGAAATAGGCGGAATCGCGCCAGGTGCCGTCGGGGCGTCTGCGGTGCCGGCGCAGGGTTCCCTCGTGGACGCCGCCGATGCGGGCGACCGCCGCCTTGGAGCGTTCGTTGAGGTCGTCGGTCTTGAACATCACCCGGTTGTAGCCGAGGGAGAAGGCGTGGTCGATCAGGAGGATCTTGCAGTTGGTGTTGACCCCGGTACGCCAGGAGGCGCGGCCGTACCAGGTCCAGCCGATCTCGACGCTCTCGTCGAACCCGGGCACGTCCGCGTAGGTCGTCTGGCCGATGGCGCGGCCCTCGTGAATCACGGCGAAGGCGACGTGGTTGGCGGTGACGCCCTTGATGATCCGGGCCAGCTCCTCCTTGGTGCGCGGGGTGGGCGCGGGCATCCAGCGCCAGACCTCGTCGTCGTCGCCACCGGCGGCGAAAAGGTCGGGGACGTGGTCGAGGGTGAGCGGTTCGAGCCGGACGACGTCGTTCTCGAGCACGGTGGGAGCGGGCATGCGCGCGGTCATGCGGCTCAGCTTAGAGGGCGGGTTGACCTGGGTTTATGGCCACCTGTGGGGAAATGTGGGAGACCACTGTGGACGGTCATACCGACCGGTCGGTAAGGTCGCGCTATGGACTTCGCCTTCGACAGCGTCACCGAGGACCTGCGCGAGCGCCTGCTCCGCTTCATGGACGAATGTGTCTATCCGGCCGAGGCCGCCTTCGAGGAACAGGCCGCGGAGAGCGGCTGGAGCGCGCCCCCGCTCCTGGCCGACCTCAAGGACGAGGCCAGGAAACGCGGATTGTGGAACCTGTTCCTGCCCGGGGACCATGGCGCGGGCCTGACGAACCTCCAGTACGCCCCGCTGGCGGAGATCATGGGCAGGTCACCGGCCATCGCGCCGGTGGCCACCAACTGCGCCGCGCCCGACACCGGCAACATGGAGGTCCTCTCCATGTTCGGCAGCGAGTGGCAGCGCAAGGAGTGGCTGCGGCCCTTGCTGGACGGCGAGATCCGCTCCGCGTTCGCGATGACCGAGCCCGACGTGGCCTCCTCCGACGCCACCAACATCGCGACCTCGATCACCCGTGACGGCGGCGAGTACGTCATCAACGGCCGCAAGTGGTTCATCTCCGGCGCCATGAACCCCAACTGCAAGATCTTCATCGTCATGGGCAAGACGGACCCCGAGGCGCCCTCGCACCGCCAGCAGAGCATGATCCTGGTCCCGCGCGACGCCCCCGGCCTGCACATCAAGCGCGGCATGCACGTCTTCGGCTACACCGACGCCGACCACGGCGGCCACGCCGAGATGGTCTTCGAGGACGTCAGGGTGCCCGCCGAGAACCTCATCGGCGAGGAGGGCGGCGGCTTCGCGGTCGCCCAGGCCCGCCTCGGCCCCGGCCGCATCCACCACTGCATGCGCCTGATCGGCATGGCCGAGCGGGCCGTGGAGATGATGTGCAAGCGGGCGCTGGCCCGCACCACCTTCGGCAAGCCCGTCGCCCAGCAGGGCGTGGTCCAGGACTGGATCGCCGAGTCCCGCATCAAGATCGAGCAGTTGCGGCTGCTGGTGCTGAAGACCGCCTGGCTCATGGACACCGTCGGCAACCGCGGCGCCCACACCGAGATCCAGGCCATCAAGATCTCCACGCCGATCACCGTCGAATGGATCCTCGACAAGGCCATCCAGGTCCACGGCGCGGGCGGCGTCTCCCAGGACTTCCCGCTGGCCGGACTGTGGGCGGGCGCCCGCTCGCTCAGGTTCGCCGACGGGCCCGACGAGGTGCACAAGCGTTCTCTTGCCTACCGGGAGCTGAAGAAGTGGATGTAAGGGACAGGATCGCCGGCCTGCTCGACTCGGCCGATCCCGCCGACAAGGCAGGCTTCCTGCGGGCCCGCTTCGACGCGGGACTGGCGTGGGTGCACTTCCCCGAGGGGCTCGGCGGTCTCGGCGCGCCCCGCGACCTGCAGCAGGTCGTGGAGAAGGAGCTCGCCCACACCCCGCAGCCCAACATCGGCCTGCAGGCCATCGGCCTCGGCATGGCCGCGCCGACGATCCTCGCCTTCGGTACCCAGGAGCAGAAGGAACGGTTCCTGCGCCCCCTCTACACCGGCGAGGAGATCTGGTGCCAGCTCTTCTCCGAGCCCGGCGCCGGATCCGACCTGGCCACCCTCGCCACGCGAGCGGTACGCGACGGCGACGAATGGGTCGTCGACGGCCAGAAGGTATGGACTTCGGGAGCCCACCACGCCCGCTGGGCCATCCTCGTCACCCGCACCGACCCGGACGTGCCGAAGCACCGCGGCCTGACCTACTTCGTCTGCGACATGAGCGCGCCCGGCGTCGAGGTGCGCCCGCTGCGCCAGATCACCGGCGAGGCCGAGTTCAACGAGGTCTTCCTCACCGGCGTGCGCCTGTCCGACGACCTGCGGCTCGGCGAGGCCGGCGACGGCTGGCGGGTCGCCCAGACCACGCTCATGAACGAGCGCGTCGCCATCGGCGGCACCCCGGGCCGCCGGGGCGGCGGAATGATCGGCGTCGTCTCCGACACCTGGCGCTCCAGCCCCGGCCTGCGCACCCCCGAACTTCACCAGCGCCTGCTCAAGCTCTGGGTCGAGTCCGAGGTGACCCGCCTGTCCGCGGTACGGCTGCGCGAACAACTGGCCGCCGGCCAGCCCGGTCCCGAAGGCTCCGGCATGAAGCTCTCCTTCGCCAAGCTCAACCAGGAGCTCACCGGCCTGGACCTGGAGCTGCGCCGCGACCTCGGCTACGACGACTGGTCGTTCCGCCGCTCCGAGGACGTCGACATGCTCGGCCGCGGCCCCGGCTACCGCTACCTGCGCGCCAAGGGCAACTCCATCGAGGGCGGCACCTCGGAGATCCTGCGCAACATCGTCTCCGAGCGCGTGCTCGGCCTGCCCTCGGAGCCCCGCATCGACAAGGACGTGCCCTGGAAGGACCTGCCGCGGTGACCACTCTGCTGTATACGGAGGTCGAGGAGGAACTGCGGGCCGCCGTCCGCGCGCTGCTGACCGACCGCTGCCCGCCCTCGGCGGTGCTGAAGCGCGTGGAGTCCCCCGCGCCCTACGACCTCGACCTGTGGAAGACGCTCTCGCGCGAGATCGGCGTCGCGGGCCTGCTCGTCCCCGAGTCCTACGGCGGCGCCGGCGCCTCGGCCAGCGAGGCGGCCGTCGTCCTGGAGGAACTGGGCAGGGCGGTGGCGCCGGTGCCGTTCTTCACCAGCTCGGTCCTGGCCACCAAGGCCGCGCTCGAAGCGGGGGCCGCCGGCCTGCTCGGCGACCTGGCCTCCGGCGACACGACCGCCGCGCTCGCCGTCCCCTTCACCGCGACCCCCTACGACCGGGCCGCCGCCACCGTGGCGGCGGCCGGCTCGACCCTCACCGGCGCGGTCGCGGACGTGGCGGGCGCCGAGGCGGCCGACGTGCTGCTGGTCCCGGCCGGTGACGCGCTGTACCTGGTCGAGGCCGGGCAGGCGGAGGTCACCACGCGCCCCTCCCTCGACCTGACCAGGCCCGTCGCGACCGTCACCTTCTCCGGGGCGGCCGCCGCACGCCTCGGGGCGTGCGACGTGTCCGAGGTCCTGCGGTTCGGGGCCGGGCTGCTGGCCTCGGAACAGCTCGGGGTGGCCGAGTGGTGCCTGGAGACCACGCTGGCCTACGTCCGCGAACGCCACCAGTTCGCCCGGCCGATCGGCTCCTTCCAGGCGATCAAGCACCGGCTGGCCGACCTCTGGCTGGACGTGGTCCGTGCCAGAGCCGCCGCGCGCAACGCCGCCGCCGACGGCTCCGGACTGGCGGTCGCGGTGGCCCAGGCGTGGAACGCGGGCGTGGCCGTACACGTGGCCGAGGAGGCGGTGCAGCTGCACGGCGGGATCGGGATGACCTGGGAGCATCCCCTTCACCTCTACCTGAAGCGCGCGAAGGCCGCCGAGATCGCGCTCGGCACGCCCGGCGACCATCGCGCGGCGCTGGCGGAGCTAGCAGATCTTCCTGGGTGACAGGCCCGGCAGATACCGCGCCCAGGCGGCCGGCGACAGCTCGCCGTCCTGGGCGCAGATGCCGCGCAGCGCCCGTTCCGGGTCCACGGCGATCGTCCGCCTCTGGCCGTCGGCCCCGACCGCCAGGACGTCGGCGCCCTGGGCGAGGACGGGTTCGGCGACCTCGACCGGCTGGCCGAGCCTGGCGCCGGTCCGTACGTCCCAGAGCGTCAGCCCCTCCTGCCCGGCGGCGGCCAGCACGGTGCCGTCGCGCGAGAACATCAGCGCGCGCACCCGCCTCCCGGTCGCCAGCGGCGGGCCGAGCGGGGCGCGCAGGCCGGTGTCCCAGAGCGTGACGTGACCGAGCGTGTTGCCGGTCGCCGCCATCCTGCCGTCGGCGCTGAAGGCGACCACACCGGCGGCCTTGCCGTTGGCGTTGGGGACCGACGGCGCGGCGGTCAGCGGGTCCACGGTGTAGACGCGCTCGTCGTCGTACGCGACCAGCAGCAGCCCATCGGGCCGCCAGGCCAGGCCGGGCCCGGTCACCCCCGCCACCCGGCGCACCTGCCCGGCGGCGTGCAGCTCGACCCAGTCCTTCGAGGCGACCGCCAGCGTCCCGCCGTCGGGGGAGAAGGCCAGGCCGGAGACCGGGGAGGAGTTCAGCGTGCTGATCCTGCTGCTCTCGGCCAGATCCCAGATGTCCACGGCCGGCTGGCCCGGGGTGGCCACGGCCAGGCGCCCGCCGTCCCAGCTGAAGGTCATCAGGGTGGCGGTGCTCGGCAGGGTGGCGGTGAGCCTGCCCGAGTCCCAGAGCGTGATCGCGGTTCCGTCGGCCACGGCCAGGAGCCGGCCGTCCCTGCTCAGGGCCCGCGTGCCCGGACCGGAGGGCGGCTGCGCGGTGGCCGGGACCGTGTAGGTCCGCACCCGGCCGCCCGCACCGGCGTACCGCACCCCGGACCGCCCGACCACCAGCGCCCGGTTCGTGATGTCACGTCCCTGCGGCGAGTCGGCGGTGTCGCGGATGCGGAGCATGCGCTGCCAGGTTCCGGTCTGCCAGACGGTGACGCCCTCCTGCCCGCCCTGGACGAGCAGCCGGCCGTCGGGGGAGTAGGACAGGGACGAGGCGGCGGGACCGATGCCGGCCAGCGTCCGGCCGCTGGCCAGGTCGTGGACGCGGGTGCCTGAGGGTCCCGACAGGACGACCGTGGTGCCGTCGGGGCCGAGCGCCCCGGCCGTGACCGCGTCCCGGAGCGCGGCCAGCCAGGGCAGGTCGAGTTTGCCGCCGCCCTCCCAGATCTCCGGGGGTCTGGGCGCGACCACGTCGCCGGCGACCGAGGTGGCCAGCACCCGCCGCCCGTCCGTGCTCAGCTTGCTCATCGGCCGCGCCGTCACCTGCCCGCCGTCCGCCCGCCACAACACCCCCAAGCCCGACTTGTCGGTCGTGGACAGCGTCTCGCCCTGATACGACAGCGCCAGCGCCGCCTTCACCGGCAACGAGCGCAGCAGGATGCCGGAACGTGTGTCGAACACCCGCACGTCACCCGTCGTGGCGACGGCCAGCGTGGTGCCCGCCGGGTTCAGCGCCGCCAGCCGTGCCGAACGCCCCGCGCCCCTGATCTCCATCAGCAACGTCTTGGCCACTGGGTCCCACACCCGAGCCGTGCCCCCGCGCACCGCCACGATCCAGCTCCCCGCCTGGTCGAAGGCGTACACGGAGTCGGCACCGGCGTCGGGGTCGGCGAACACGTCACGCACGGGGTCCGTCGCCGCCGCCATCAGCGCCGAGCGCGCCTCCGCCACCGGCGCCAGCCGCCACGCCGCCGCGCTCAGCCGCCGCGCCGTGATCGGGTCGGTGGTCCGCAGTGCCCCCGCCGTCCCGGCCAGCGCCTTGGCCGTCGTCTCGGACAGCGCCCGCGTCGCCGTACCGGCCTGCCAGAAGGCCACGCCCGTCGCGGCCAGCGCCCCCGCGAGCAGGACCGCGAGCACGCCCGCCACAACCCCCCGCCGCCGCGCCCTGACCCCGGCCAGCCGCGTCCCGGCCGTGACGAACTCCTGTTCCGTACGGCTGAGCGCCGCCATCCGCCGTCCACCGGCGGCCCAGCCCAGGACGGTGTTCAGCCGCTCACCCTGCGGCAGATCCGCCGCCCGCCGCCCCTTCCGCCGCCAGGCGTCGGCCGCCTCGGCCAGGGACCGCTGGACGTCCAGCTCACCCCGCTCACCCTCCAGCCACTCACGCAGCCGCGGCCACGCCCGCGACAACGCCAGGTGCGCCAGCGCGACGGTGCCGTCACCCGGACTCTCCCCTTGGCCGCCGGGGGGTGGCGGTTCGGTGTGGAGAAGACCGGCTTCCATGTACCTCCGGATGACCAGGGCGGCGGCGGGCCGGTCGAGCGGGCCGGTGAGGTGCGCGGGGCTGCTGGTGCCGTGGCCGTCGGGATTCCTGCCGTCGCGGGCCTGGCCGGTCAGGCGGAGGAAGACCGCGGGGGCGGCGTCCTGTTCCGCCCGGCTCAGTCCGGCGTACACCTGCTCCGCCAGTTCGCCCAGCGACGGCTCCGGCGTGCCGGTGCGCAGGCCGCGGGCGGTCTCGGCGCCCTCGGCGAGCGGGTCGCCCGAGCTGTCCAGCAGTTTCAGCAGCAGGTCGCGGGCGGACGGCCGCCGGTCGGGGTTCTCGTCGAGCGCCTGGGCCACCAGGTCACGCAGCGGTGGCTCCAGCGCCGCCGCTGAGCCGGTCTCCTCACCGGTGGCGGCGAACAGCGTGAGGCGCCCCCACGCGTACACGTCGGACTCGGGCGTCTGGTCCGCCGTCCCGGAGGGCAGGCCGAAGTCGATCACCTTGGGGCCGTCGGGGCCGAGCAGGACGTTGTCCGGTGTGAGGTCCCGGTGCACCACCCCGGCCTCGTGGATCGCGGTGAGCGCCGTGGCCGCGCCGGTGGCCAGGCGGTGCAGGTCCGCGCCCTGGTACGGGCCGGACTCGCCGACCTTCACCCGCACACTCGGCCCGGCCACGAACTCGCTCACCACGTACGGCGTGCCCCCGTCCACCCCGGCCTCCAGCAGCCGGGACACGCAGTAGGGCCGGACCCGCCGGGCCGCCTCGACCTCACGCTGGTCCGGCGCGGTGTGCAGTGCCTTGAGCGCGTACCGCTCGCCGCCGTCGTCGTAGGCCTCGTAGACCACACCCTGGCCGCCGCTGCCCAGGCGTCCGGCTATCCAGTAGCCGCCGAGGTGTTCGGGATCCGTCTTCACAAAGACTTAGATGATGCGCAAAATCCGGCGGTTGTCTATGGGCGGGGGGTCACGGCTTGAGGGAGGTCAGGAGGAGTTCGGCGAACTGGCGGCCCACTTCGGCCCCCGACAGCGGCCCGTCGGCGTGGTACCAGCTACCCAGGTGGTGCACCGAGCCGAAGAAGAAGTCGACGACGATCTCGGCCTGGATGTCCTCGCGGAAGACCCCTTCGCGCTGCCCCTCGGTGACGAGGTCCCGGAAACGCTCGTGGTAGCGTCGGCGCTCGGCCCGCACGCTCTTCTGCGTCTCCGGGGCCAGCAGGTGCATCGACCGGAAGAAGATCTTGGAATCGTCGAGGTTGGCCGTGGTGGTCTCGACCACGTCCGCGGCGGCGTCGCGCAGCCGTTCCCTGACCGGGCGGCGTTCGTCGGCGATCTGCGTCAGCCGTTCCATCTGCATCCGCAGGACCCGCGCGTAGATCTCATGCAGCAGGTCATCCTTGGAGTCGAAGTAGTGGTACATGGCGCCTTTGGTCACCCCGGCGGCGCCCACGATCTCCTGCACCGAGGTGCCCTCGAACCCGCGCTCGGCGAACAGCCTCGTCGCCTCGCTGAGCAGCCGCCGGCGCACCGGCTCATCCTTCCCCGTCACGAACCCCAGCATACCGACTGGTCGGTTGAGCGTCTTGTGCGTGATTCGCGGTGCTATTTCCCTCACCTTAGGGTGGCCTTTGTTTGATATTGGGTATCACGTGACGTGGCGAGGGATCTCCGGCGTGGCAGATCCAAGTATTTCCTAGCAACTCGGGGAGTTTGCCGTGCCTGGTGGCTCGATCTATGTGCAGCAGGACCCGAAGTTCACGGGGTCGTCGCCCCAGTGGTACTACGAGAAGTTCTGGAGGGAGGACACCAGAAACCGTCGTCGCAACCGTGCGATCAAGGCCGCCGTGGGCTTCGCGGCCGGCCTGGCTCTGGCGATCCGCTTCGACCTGCCTTTCCCCGCGCTCTACGCGCTGGGCCTGGCCGGCATCGTGGCGGGGGCCGACTGGTACTGGTACTGGGCGCAGTTCCGCGCCACCGCGGTCTGGCGAGGACGCCGGCGCGGTGAGGCGATCACCGGTAAGACGCTGCGCCGCGCGCTGACCAAGCAGGGTTACCGCGTGCTGGACGGCCGCGCGATCCGCGGTCAGGCCTCCATCGATCATCTGGTCATCGGCCCCGGCGGTGTCTGGATCATCGACAACGAGTCGTGGAGCCCGGACACCGAGATCGCCTCCTACGGCGGCCGGCTGTTCTTCGGCGAGAAGTTCGGCACCAAGGTCGCCAAGGGCCTGGTGGAGACCGGCAACGCGTTCGCCGAGCTGCTCACCAAGGAGACCGGCATCCCGGTCACGATCACCCCGATGGTCGCGGTGCACTGCGGGATGATGCCGAGAGGCGGCCTGCTCACGGCCGAGGGTCTCACCCTCCTCAAGCCGCACCTGGCGCCCCGCATGATCCGGGCGACCTCTTCCGCGGCGCTGAGCACCACGCAGGTGGAACTCCTGGCCCGCATCGCCGCCCGGGAACTCCACCGCATGTGAGCACGTGGGCGCCGTCCGCCGGCGGCGCTTCGCTCAGCCGGTCCATAGCTTCGCTCTGCCGGTCCATAGCTTCCTCTGCCGGTCCATAGCACGGAGCGCGGTTGATCGCATGATGGATACGGTGCGGGTCAATCAGGGTGACACCCGATCGGAATTGTTCACACTAGACATATGGCTCCCGCTCCTCAGCAACCGCAGGCGTTCGCTCACCTGAGCGCGCCCAACGCCGCGTTCTACCGGGAGATCCTGGTGGCGTTCGCGCGGGCGAAGGAGCGGTTCGTGGTCCACCTGCGGCCGGAGGAGGTCGCGGCGGAGTTACGGCGCGACAGCGACGACCAGCTCGCCCAGGCGCTCAAGCGGCTGGTCGACTGGGGCAACCTGCGCTCCGACGCCGACACCGGCAGAGTCGCGTCGGTCGAGGACTTCCACCGCAAGCGGCTGCTGTTCCAGCTGACCGCCGCCGGCCAGGCGGCCGAGCAGGCCATCGCCTTCTACGAGGAGGCGATCGGCCGGCGGGGACAACTTCAGGCGGTGGCGCTCGGCGACATCGCCGACCAGCTCCAGGCCCTGGTCACGCTGAGCGGGCAGGACGACCCCGACCCGGCGGGCGTCCACCTGATCCTGATCTCCCTGGCCGAGCGGTTCGCGTCGCTCGCCGACAACGCGCGGGCGTTCATGGCGTCGCTGCGGCGCGCGATCGACTTCGCCGACGGCGACGTGGACGGCTTCATCGCCTACAAGGAGCGGTTGATCGACTACATCGACCGCTTCATCGCCGAGCTGGCCAACTCCGGGGCCCGCATCGCCCGGCTGCTGCTCGAACTGGAGGAACTGGGCCAGCACGGGCTGCTGGAGACGGCCGCGCGGCGCGAGGCCGCCGACGCGGTGCCCGACGGCGCCGACGCCGAGGCCGAGTACGCCAAGGTGCTGGCCGGCTGGGAGAACAGATGGCGTGGCCTGCGCGACTGGTTCGTCTCGCGCGACGTCGGCCACCCGTCACAGGCCCGGCTGCTGCGGCAGTCGGCGGTCACCGCGATCAAGCAGCTCATCGACACCGTCGGCCTGCTCAACGAGCGCCGCTCAGGCCGATCGGACCGCTCGGCCGACTTCAGGACGCTGGCCAAGTGGTTCGCCGAGGCGCCGGACGAGGCCGCGATGCACCGGCTCTGGCGGGCCGCGTTCGGGCTGACCCCGGCCCGGCACCTGACGATCCCGCCGCAGGAGATCGCCGACGTTCCCGCCTCCACCCCGTGGGCGCAGGCGCCGCCGATCCGGATCTCGCCGCAGCTTCGCCGTACCGGATCCTATGAACGGCGCGGCAGGCCCAACAAGGTGGCCGACCGCTCGCAGGCGCGCCGGGTTCTGCTGGAGCGGGCCGAGCGTGAGGCGGCGCAGACGTCGCGGGCGCGCGAGCGGCTGCGCACGGACGGGCCGGTACTGCTCTCGCGGCTGGGCGTGCTGGACCCGATGGCCTTCCGGCTGTTCCTGGGGCTGCTCGGGGACGCGCTGTCGGCCCGCGGGCCGCACGACACGGAGGTGAAGACCACGACCGGCGACGGTTCGATGGAGGTGCGGCTCACGCTGGTACCGGACGGCGGGATGGTCGCGATCGAGACCGAGGACGGGGTGCTGACCGGCCCCGAGCACGTGATCGAGATCACGGTGGTCGCGTGACCCCCGAGGAGGAGCTGGCCCAGTGCCAGGCGGCGCTGCGCGCCCTGCTGATGAGCCCGCTGCTGCGCGACCCCGAGAAGCTCGTGCTCGTCCGGCGGCACGCCGCCGAGCTGCGCGACTGGCTGACCAGGGAGACCGGCTGGCGGCTCGTCGTGGACTCGGAGTCGGCCCGGTTGTTCAAGGCGGTACCCGACACCCTGGACGCGACCCGTCCCGCGCTCGGCCGGGCGGGCGAGCCGTTCGGGCGGAGACGCTACGTGGTGCTCTGCCTGGCCCTGTCGGTGCTCGAACGGGCCGACGCGCAGACCACGCTGGGCAGGCTGGCCGAGGAGGTCCTGGACGCGGGCACCGAGCACGCCTTCACGCTCGGCAGCAGAGCCGAGCGCGGGGACCTGGTGGCGGTGGTCCGTACGCTGCTCGGCTGGGGAGTTCTCGACCGGGTCTCGGGCGATGAGGAGGCGTACCTGGCCGAGACCGGCGACGTGCTCTACGACGTGCGGCGCAAGGTGCTGGCCGGGCTGCTCACCGGGCTGCGCGGGCCGTCCACGATCACCGCCGAGTCCTTCGATGAACGGCTGGCGGAGCTGACGGCCGAGCCGTACGCCGACACCGACGACCTGCGCAACCAGGCGATACGCCGCCGGCTGACCAGGTGGCTGCTGGACGATCCCGTCCTGTACTTCAAGGATCTGGCGGCGGACGAGCTGGCGTACCTGACCTCGCAACGGCACGCCGTCATCCGCAGGATCGAGCAGGCCACGGGCCTGGTCGCCGAGGTCAGGGCGGAGGGCATCGCCATGGTCGATCCCGACGACGAGCTCACCGACGTGCGGCTGCCCGAGCAGCGCACCGACGGCCACGTCACCTTGCTGGTCGCCGAGCGCCTGGCCGCGCTGGGCAGCGCCTCGACCGAGGAGCTCAGGGCGTTCGTCCGGCAGGCGGCCGCCGAGCACACCTCCTTCTGGCGCAAGGGCGTCACCGACCCGGGCGCGGAGGACGGCCTGCTGGCGGTGGCGCTCGGCAAGCTCACCGCCCTGCGCCTGGCGTACGTGGAGGGGAACCGGGTCACCGGCCTGCCGGCCATCTCCCGCTACGCGCTCGATCCGCCTACGGTCAAAGGAACCTGATGCTGCCCACCCCCGGCGCGGAGCGCTGGAAGCCGCTGCGCGCGGGCCTGGTCGACATGTTCTACTACGACGTCGAGGAGTTCCACTTCCACGACGGCCGCCTGCTGCTGCGCGGCAACAACGGCACCGGCAAGTCGAAGGTGCTCGCGCTCACCCTGCCTTTCCTGCTGGACGGCGAGCTGACCTCACACCGGGTCGAGCCGGACGGCGACCGGCAGAAGCGCATGGAGTGGAACCTGCTGCTCGGCGGCAAGCATCCGCATCCGGAGCGGCTCGGCTACACGTGGCTGGAGTTCGGCCGCCGCGCCGCCGACGGCAGCCAGGAGTTCCGCACGATCGGCTGCGGGCTCAAGGCGGTCAGGGACCGGGGCGTGGTCAGGCACTGGTTCTTCGTCACCCCGCAGCGCGTCGGGGCGGGGCTGAGCCTGATCTCACCCACCGGCGTGGCGCTGACCAGAGAGAACCTGCGCGAGGCCGTGGACGGCCACGGCATGGTCTACGACCGGGCGGCCGACTACCGGCGCGCGGTGGACGAAGCGCTGTTCTGGCTGGGCGAGCACCGCTACGAGGCGCTGGTCAACCTGCTGATCCAGCTCCGCCAGCCGCAGCTGTCGAAGCGACCGGACGAGAAGCTGCTGTCCAGGGCCCTCACCGAGGCGCTGCCCCCGCTCAGCTCCACGCTGCTGGCCACGGTCGCCGACGCCTTCCGCGGCCTGGACGAGGAACGCGACGCGCTGCGCGGCCTGGACGAGGCGCGCAAGGCCGCGGCCGGCTTCCTGGACCACTACCGCGCGTACGCGGCCACGGCCACCAAGCGGAAGGCGGCCGGGCCCAGGCTCACGCAGAGCCGATACGAGCAGCTCGGCCGCGACCTGGCCGAGGCGGAGCTGCGCCAGTCGAAGGCGGAAGCCGAGCTGGAGTCGGTCGACGACCTGCTCAGCGAGCTGGCCACGGAGAAGAACCTGCTCGACGCCCGCCGTACGGCGCTGCAGCAGAGCCCGGAGATGCGCGACGCGGAGCGGCTGGACCAGACGCGCGAGGAGGCGGGCCGCCTGGCCGAGCACGCCCAGCGCACCGGCGAGGAGCTGAGCCGCGCCGACGGCGAGACCGGGCGGCTGGCCCGCCGGGCCGAGACCGCGCGCGAGAAGGCCGCGCGGGCGCAGGAGGAGCACGACGCGATCCACCACGCGGCGGGGGACGCCGCGGGCCGGGCCGGGGTCGGGCTTTCCGGGTCCCGGCGCGAGGCCGAGAACGCCGTCGTCCGCCAGGAGCACGCGATCGCCCAGCTTGAGCGCCTGCTGGAGGCGGCGGCCGGCGCCGCCGCCGGGGTCACGACGGCCAGGGCCGAGGTCGACCGGCTGACCGGTGAGCTCACCGAGGCCGCGGAGGCGATCGCCCTGGCCGGGCAGGTGGCCGGCGATCGGGCCGCCGATCTGCTCGACTCCTTCACCGGCTACCTCACCGGGCTGAGCGAGCTGCGGGTGGCCGACCGGGACGGCGTGCTGGCCGTACTCCGGGACTGGGCGGAGAACGCGGCGGGACCCAACCCCGCGGCCGCCGCCGTCGACGACGCGCTGAGACAGGCGACGGCGGCGCTCGCCCGGCGCGAGACGGAGCTGGACGCCGAACTCGCCGCCGCCCGGCTGGCCGCCGACGAACTGGCCGTGGAGATCGCCCGGCTGGAGGCGGGCGGCCACGACGCGCCGCCCGCACCGCACACCCGCGCCCCGCGCGGCGACACCCGGCCGGGCGCGCCGCTGTGGAAGGTCGTGGACTTCGCCGACGGGGTGCCCGCCGATCACCGCGCCGGTCTTGAGGCCGCCCTGGAGGCCGCGGGCCTGCTGGACGCGTGGCTGACCCCGCAGGCCGAGCTGATCGTCGGCGACACGGTGATCCTGCGCGGCAGGGTCGGCGGGCCCTCCTGCGCGAACGTGCTGCGCCCCGCGATCGACCGCGCCGACCCGCAGGCCGCCGCGCTCGACGACGCGATCGTGGCCTCCGTGCTGGCCGGGATCGGGCTCGGGCCCGGCTCGCCGACCTGGATCGCCACCGACGGCCGCTGGGTCAACGGCCTGCTGGCCGGCGTCTGGCACAAGCCCGGCGCCGACCACATCGGCGAGGGCGCGCGTGAGGCCGCCCGCCGCGCCCGCCTGGCCGCGCTCGCCCAGGAACTCGCCGACGCCGCGCTGCGGGCCGACGACCTCGACCGCGACAAGCAGGATCTCGCGGTACGGCAGGCCGTCCTGGCCGCCGAGCACCGCGCCCTCCCCTCCGACGCTCCGGTCCGCGAGGCCCACGTGAAGCTGGCCGGAGCCCACGAGCACCGCAGAACGATCCACGAGCGCCACCAGCGGGCCGTAGGCGTGATGAACACCCGGCAGGCCGAGCTCGACGCGGCCCAGGTGCGGACGGCCGAGTTCGCCGGTGACGTGGGTCTGCCGGCCGAGCGCGGGCCGCTGGGGGAGATCAGGGCCGCGCTGGCCGAGTACCGGCTGGAACTGGCCAGGTTGTGGCCGGCCGTACACGCGCTGAGCACGGCCCGCGAGAGCGAGCGTGAGGCCGCGCAGGAGGTCGCGCTCGCGGCCGGGCGGCTGGCCGAGGCGGCGCAGCTGGCCGCGGAGGCGGGGGAGCGGGCGCGGGCGGCGGCCGAGGTGTACCGCTCGCTCGCCGAGACGGCGGGCGCGGCGGTGGAGGAGCTGTTCCGCCGCCTGGAGGAGGTACGGCAGGAGCTGCGCGGGCGGGACCGGGCCGAGAGCGACGCCCGCGCCAGGCAGCAGCGGCTGGCGACCGAGCGCGGCAAGGCCGAAGGCGTGCGCGAACGGCTGGCCGGCGAGATCGTCGAGGCCACGCGTGCCAGGGACGAGGCGGTGCGCGACTTCCGCGCGTTCGCCGCGACGGGCCTGCTCAAGGTCGCGCTGCCCGGCCGCGACGTGCCGGACCCGGCCACCGCCTGGTCGGCCACGCCCACGGTCGTCCTCGCGCGGGCGGTCAACGCCGACCTGGAGGCGGTCGACGACGGCGACGGCCCGTGGGAACGTGTGCAGCGCAAGGTCGCCGACGAGCACAAGCTCCTGTCCGACGCGATGGCCAGGCAGGGCCACTCGGCGGGGCTGACCGTCACGGAAGGCGTCATGATCGTCGACGTGACGTTCCAGGGCCGGGCCCGCGACATCCCCGACCTGGTGGGCGCGTTGGCGGAGGAGACGGCCGGCCGCGCCCGGCTGCTGTCGGCCAAGGAGCGCGAGCTGCTGGAGAACCACCTGCTCAACGAGGTCGCCGGAACGCTGCACGAGCTCATCGCGGCGGCCGAGACCGAGGTCGGCAGCATGAACGAGGAGCTCCAGTCGCGCCCCACCTCCACCGGCATGCGGCTGCGCCTGGTGTGGAAGACCGCGAAGAACGCCCCGGAAGGTCTCGACCGCGTCCGCGGCAAGCTGCGCCAGACCGTTGACGCGTGGTCGCAGGACGACCGGACGGCGGTCGGCTCCTTCCTTCAGGAACGCATCGCCAGGGAGCACGCCGACAACCCGGCGGCGGGCTGGAGCGAGGCGCTGACCAGGGCCCTGGACTACCGGGCGTGGCACGAGTTCGCCATCCAGCGGCTCCAGGAGGGCCAGTGGCGGCCCGCCACCGGTCCCGCCTCGGGCGGCGAGCGGGTGCTGGCCGCCTCGGTGCCGCTGTTCGCCGCCGCGTCCGCGCACTACAAGTCGGCCGGCAACCCGTACGCGCCGCGCCTGGTCGCGCTCGACGAGGCGTTCGCCGGAGTGGACGACGACTCGCGGGCCAAGTGCCTCGGCCTGCTGGCCACCTTCGACATGGACGTGGTGATGACCAGCGAGCGCGAGTGGGGCTGCTACCCGCAGGTGCCCGGCCTGGCCATCGCCCAGCTGTCGCGGCGCGACGGCATCGACGCGGTCCTGGTCACGCCGTGGCGCTGGGACGGCAGGGAGCGCCGCCGCGTCGAACGCCCTTCACCGGGAGGTCTGGCCGATGAGTGACCGGCTCGCGCGGCTTCTGGGCGGGGACGAGCTGACGTGGCTGGTGGACCGGGCGCGTACCCGCCTGGAACGCGGCAGGCCCCTGACCGGCTCGGTCTCGCTGGCGGGCGCGACGCACGGCCAGCGGCGGGCGGTCGAGACGCTGCTCGGCCGCCGGGCCGGGAGCGGCGCCTCGCTGTCGGTCTCGCTGGAGGAGGTCGACCGGGTGCTGCGGGCCAGCGGCGCCTGCGACGGCCTCGCCGAGGCGGTCGCGCTCCTGCGCGGCCCGATCCGCGACCTGGCCGCCCTGGCCGCCGACCGCGACACCGCCTGGCGCACCGCGTTCGCCGGCCTCGACGCACACCTCGACGGGCGCGTCGCGGACGGGCAGGTTCTCGACGGGCGGGTCGCGGACCGGAAGGTCCTCGCGGGGTGGCGGGGCTGGCTGGACTCCTCCGGCCTGGTACGCAGGCTGGCGCCCGAGCCCGCCGACGCCGGATCCCTGCTGGACCGGCTCGTCGCGGTGCTGGAGCGGCTGCCGTCCACGGGCGTGCCGATCGGCAGGCTGGCCGCCGAGACCTGCGGTGACGCGCACGCGCTCGACGACGGCCGCCCGGTGGCGACCCTGGCCCTGTCGGCGGCCCGCGCCCTGGCCGGCCTCCCGTACGCGGCCGACGGCGGCACCGACGCCAGGCGCGCGGCCTGGGCGGCGGTCGGCGTGCATCTGGACGAGCTGTCGTCGCTGGTCCTGAGCCTCGGCCTGCCCGGCGACCCCATCCCGGGCGAGCCGCACGTACGCACGCTGCGCCAGCTCCGCCGCGCCGAGCCGATCGCCGCGGGCCTGGTGCGCCTGTGCGAGAACCCGGTCGTGGTGGCCGCCGCCGCGGACGATCTCGGTGCCGCCTGCCCGCCCCTGGTCTGCGTGAACGGCCGGCCGTCCGCGGCCGTCTGGCGGCTGCTCGGCCTGCTGGCCGCCGGGGGATCGTCGTTCGCCTACCACGGCGACTTCGACTGGGGCGGCGTCGCGATCGCCGCGGCCGTCCACGAACGCGTGGGGTTCACGCCGTGGCGTTACGACGCCGCGTCCTACCGGCGGGCGGCCGGTGCCGCCCCGCTGGCAGGACGCGTCACGCCCACGCCCTGGGACCCGCCGCTGTCGGAGGAGATGCGGCGGCGGGCGGTCCGCGTGGAGGAAGAGCTGGTCCTGGCCGAGCTGCTGAGCGACCTGGCCGCGCCTCAGGCGAAGACGTCCTGCTGGTAGCGGCCCCCGGCGTCGAGCGCCGCCAGCCACTCCTCGCCCGGCCGCCCGGTCTTGGCGTGGTGGATGGCGAGGAAGGCCTGCCGTACGGCGGGGGCCATGCGCAGCCCGTCGCCGCAGACGTACACGTGGGCGCCCCGCTCCAGCAGCTCCCACACCCGGTCGGCCTGCTCGGCCAGCGCGTCCTGGACGAGGCGGCCGTCGCGCGCGGAGAAGGCGACGTGCGCGTCCGGCGCCCACGCCGTCACGTCCGCGCGGTAGAGCCAGTCGTGCTCGGGGTGGCGGCAGCCGGTGAACACCAGGGCGGGCCCGGTGGCCCCCCGCAGGGCCCGGTCCTCCAGGAAGCCGCGCAGCGGGGCGAACCCCGTCCCGGGACCGACCATGATCACTGGCGTCGCCGGGTCGGCGGGCAGGCGGAACGGCGGGGCGGGCACGCGGACGTAGCCGTAGAACACCTCGCCCTCCTCCAGCCCCGCCAGGTACGCCGAGGCCATGCCCCGATACTCGCCCGTCCCCGACCAGGCCGCGCCCTCCACCAGCCCGACCGTGATCCGGATGCGCCCGGGGTCGGCCAGCGGCGAGGACGAGGCGGAGTAGTAGCGCGGCTTGATCGGCCCCGCCAGCTCCAGGAACACGGGCAGCGGCAGCTCGATCGCGGGGAAGCGGTCGAGCAGGGCCGGCACCGAGACGCGTTTGGCCAGGATCTCGTCGGCGTAGCCCTCGGCCAGCTCCCCGAGCTGCCGGGTGGTCCACGGGCAGGCGGTGTGCGCGGCCAGCGTGGACAGGTCCGCGCGGGTGGCCACCTGCTGCAGCTCCACGAACTCGGTCAGCAGAAGGCCGGCCGTGACCGGGGTGTCCAGGGGGAGATGGGTGGCGCCTTGGGCGCGCAGCCGTACCACCTGCTCGCGGGGGACGCGCAGGACGCGCAGCGCCCATTCCACCAGCTCGGGGTCGTTCTTGGCGAAGACCGCCAGGTGGTCGCCCGCGGCGTAGGTGACGCCTTCCGGCAGTTCGGCCACGATCGAGCGCACGCCCGCACGCGGCGCCTCCTTCGAGAAGTCCCACAGCCCTGACGGGTCGCCGGTCAGCTCCTCGTTGGAGACCACCCGCAGTGGCACCGCCCGCTCGGACACGACCGCGGGCCGCACCTCGGCCTCGGTCAGGACCTCCATCTCGTAGCGCGGTCCCGCCGCCTCCGCCGAGGCCGCGTACTCCTCGGCGAGCGCCGCCCACAACCGCGCCGTCCACGCCGAGACGTCGCCGTCGAAGTCGCCGTCCGCGTCCGCCTCACCCCTGTCGATCAGGGGTACGGCTCCCGCCGCCACCAGCTTGTCGAACGCCCGGCGGGGGAAGTCCTGGTAGGTGGGCCACTGGGTGTTGCCGCAGCCGAGCACGGCCAGCCGTACGCCGGAAAGGCTGGGAAGCTCTTCCAGCGCGTCGAAGCGCTGGGCGTTGTCGGGCGCGCGGCCGTTGTAGGAGGAGGCGACGACCAGCAGCAGGCCCTCGGTGGGCGGCCGCAGGTCGTCGAGCGTGGTCAGCGTGGTGGCGAAGCCGGCCCGGCCGGCCCGCTCGGCCAGGCGTTCGGCGAGGTCGGAACAGGTGCCGAGGTTGGAGCCGTAGGCCACGGTGAGGGCGGTGCCGGTGACGGCGAGATCCTGCTGCCGTTCGAGCGGCTCGGTGACGGGTTCCCGGGCCGCGCCGCGCTCGTGGGGCCGGCGGTCGCGGACCCGGATCGTGAAGCCGTCCGGCTTGAGGGTGAGGGTCTGCTTGGTCTTGATCTTGTAGGCGGTGGGGTCGGAGACGGCGAATCGGCGCAGGACCATCGCGAGCGCGAGGCGGGCCTCGGTGAGGGCGAACTGGCGGCCGATGCAGGCGCGCTCGCCGTTGCCGAACGGCTTGTACGCGGATTTATGGTGATCTTTGCGGTTCTCGGGGAGCCAGCGGTCGATGTCGAACTCCTCCGGCCGGTCCCAGGCCTTCGGGCTTCGGTGCAGCGACGGCAGCACGACGACCGCCTGCTGGCCGGCGCGTACCGGATAGGAACCACCGATCACCGTGTCCTCGAACGCCGACACCGAGAAGGCGGGGATCGGCGACCACACGCGCAGCGTCTCCTCCAGGACGCGTGAGATCACGTCCAGCTTCATGATCGTCTCGTAGGTGGGCGGGGTGTCGCCGGGCAGCAGGGCGTCGACCTCGGCGTAGGCCCTGGCCAGGGTGTGCGGGTCGCGCAGCAGGTTGTACAGGGCGAAGGAGAGCAGGCCGCTGGTCGTCTCGTGCCCGGCGATGAGGAAGGTGATGACCTGGTCGCGGATGTTCGCCTCGGACAGGCGCTCGCCGGAGCGCGGGTCGGTCGCCTCCATCATCAGGCCGAGCAGGTCGGAGGCGCCGCTCGGCCGCGCGGCGCGCTGCTCGATGACCTCCTCGACCAGGGTCCGCATCGTCTGGATGTCGCGCTCGTAGGCCTCCTGGCGCTTGCGCAGCATCTTGGTCACCACGGGCGGCTGGCGCAGGCGCAGCATCGCCTCGGTCAGCGCCGACCCCATCGCGCGCAGGAACGGGTGCAGCTCGGGCTGGTCGAAGGAACGGAAGCGGTAGCCGAAGCCGGTCAGCGAGATCGTGTCCAGCGTCAGCCTGGTCATGTCGTCGGACACGGGCAGGTCCTGCCCCTGGCGGGCGGCCCAGGAGTCGATCAGCTGGTCGGCGACCTCCAGCATCTGCGGGAAGTAGGCGCGCATCGAGCGCTGGCTGAAGGCGGGCATCAGGATGCGGTGCGCGTGGCCCCAGACGGGCTCGTCGTGCCGGGCGGTGAACAGGGCGTCGCCGCCCAGGTCGCGCAGAAAGGACAGCGGCGGCTGGATGCCTTTGTGGAAACGGCTCTCGTCGCAGAGTTCCTCGACGAGGTCGGGGTCGTAGACGAACAGGACGTCGTTGCCGAGCAGGTTCAGCCGGAACAGGCCCTCCTCGTAGCGGGCGGCCAGCTCGTCGAAATAGGCGGCGGGCGAGTGCGCCGGCACCTGAAGCATGTTGCCGAGCAGGGGCAGACCAGGCGGTGAGGGGATCATGGGCACTCCAATGGGTCAGCCATACACCGTATGGCAGACGCTACCATACGGCGTATGGCAGTGAGCGCGCGGAGGGGTGCCCCTCTGACTCCGGAAGAGATCTACGCCGCGGCGTGGCGGCTGATAGACGCGGGCGGCGTTGAGGGCCTGTCCATGCGCAAGCTCGCCGCCGAGCTGGACGTCAACCCCATGTCGGTCTACCACCACGTCGAGAACAAGAAGGCCCTGATCCACGAGCTCTGCCTCAGGACCGCCGGCCAGCTCGCGACACCCCCCGACGACGGCTCGCCGTGGCAGGACCAGATGCGGGCGCTCGGCCACGCCTACCGGGACCTGGCCCATCGGCAGCCGTCGCTGTGGCAGTACGTGTTCAGCAACCCCGAGGTGATGAGCAGGCAGCAGGGCGGGCTGTGGGAGGTGCTCGACCGCCTCCTGCGCATGGCCGGACTCCCGGAGGAGGAACTGCCGCGGACGGCCGAGATCCTCACCTCGTTCGTCAGCGGCTTCATCTTCTCCGAGTCGACCGGCGGCGTCCGTCCCGACGCCTTCGACGACGCCGTCACCCTGCTGATCGGCGGCCTGGAAGCGTACCTGGACCGGTAACGTCGGATATATGGATCTACACGTGGGATGCGCGATGTGGAGTCATGCCCGCTGGGGGCTTCCGCAGGGCGGGCGGCTCGGCTCCTACGCCTCCCGGTGCAACGCGGTCGAAGGCAACACCACCTTCTACGCCACGCCGTCCCGCGCCACCGTCGAGACCTGGGCGGCGCAGACCCCTGCCGACTTCCGCTTCGTGGTCAAGCTACCCAAGACGATCACCCACGAAGGCCGCCTCGGAGACGTCGGCGACCAGGTCCGCGCCTTCCTGCACGCCATCGAGCCCCTCGGCCCCCGCGCCCACGCCCTGTGGGTGCAGCTGCCCGGCTCCTTCTCCCCGTCCGACCTGGGCGTGCTGGCCACGTTCCTGCGCCGCATGCCCGCCGCTCACAAATACGCCGTCGAGGTACGGCACCGCGCCTTCTTCGACCACGCCCCGTCCGCCGGGAACCTGGAGCGGCTGCTGGGTGGCCTGGACGCCGAATGGGTGCCGTTCGACACCGTCACGCTCTTCGATAGCCCGCCTGTCAGCGACGCCGAGCGGGACGCGTGGACCAAGAAACCCCGTGTTCCGCGCCGCTCGCACGCCCTCACCGGCCGCCCGATCGTCCGCTACCTCGGCCGCGACGACACCGCCAGGACCGTCGAAGGCTGGCGGTTCTGGGTGGAGACGGCCGCGGCCTGGCTGCGCGAAGGACGATCACCTACGGTCTTCATCCACACCCCCGACAACGCCGAGGCGCTGACCCTGGCCCGCCGCTTCCACGACGAGGTACGCGCCCAGCTCCCCGGCCTCGCCCCGCTGCCGGAGCCGGTGGCCGACGAGCCGCCGCTCACCCTGTTCTGACCGATCAGCCTTTTCTTGTCACGCGGAGCCGGGTGTGTCCGTGATGGCATCGCCGGGTGAAAGGCGCAGGAATCCGGACAAGCCGCTGACCGCCTGAGGAAGAGGCGCCCGGCCTGCCATCCTGGGCCGGTCATGGCGGAGTACGCGGCGGCGCTGGCAGCCTTCCAACGAGTGACGGCCCTGGCCATCGAACACCACGCCGCCCTGGACACCGCCGCCCGGCTGATGCACGCCCACGCCTGGGTCGGGGGCGGCGCCACGGCGTTCACGGCCGACCTCACCGGCCACCGCACCAGGCTCCAGTCCTCGCTGTCCGTCGCGATGCGCGCCCTGGGCGACCTGGTCGTACGGCAGGGCGGACCGAACCTCACCATCCCCGCCGTGACCACCTCACCGACCGGCGCGAGCGCCCCGGCAGGCGCGTTCCGTGGAATCGACCCGCACGCGATGACCACGCTGGTATCGGCCCTCGACCACGCGGGCCACACCCTCGCGACGGCCGGGGCCCGCCTGGGATCCGAGCTGACCGGCCACGGCCTGTCCGCCCAGCCGGGCCACGCCCTCGGCCAGGTGGCCGGCTGGTCTGTGGAAAGCGGCCGGGACCTGCGGCGGCGCCTGTCCCGTATCCAGCGATCCGTCCCCTGGGGCACGCTTCCCGCCGGGCTGGCGGCGTACGACCTGTTCGGCGACCATGCCCCCGGCTCCGGCCGCGTGCGCCGGCTCCTGAACCAGGTCGCCGCGGGAGATGCCGGGGCGGTCGGCGCGCTGCTGGCCGTACAGGAAGGGGGACAGGACGCAAGCCTGGCCGCCCGCGTGAACGCCTGGTGGCACGCCCTGCCAGAAGACCCGCGACCGACCACCCTCCCCGGATTCGGCAACCTCAACGGCCTGCCCGCGGCCGTCCGCGACCAGGCCAACCGCCACTGGCTGAGCGCGGAAAAGGCCCGCCTCACCACACAGCTGGAGAAGGCGGCCGTCGACCACCCCGAAGACCTGGGCGCCTGGGAGAAGATCGCCAACCAGCTCCGCCGCGTGCGACTCATCGAGCAGGAACTCCGGCCCCGCCCCGGTTACCCGGGTCCACTGCTGCTCGCCTTCGACCTCACCGGCAACGGCAGACTGATCATCTCCTGGGGCGACCCCGACACCGCCGACATCACCGTCACCAACGTCTCCGGCCTCACCTCCGGACTGGACGCCGCCCACGGAGACCTGGAACGCGCCCGAGCCCTCTGGCGCCAGGCAGCGGTAACCGGAGGCGGAACATCCACAGCCTCCATCACCTGGCTGGGCTACGACGCACCCCAGATCGACCCCGGACTGTTCGACCCCGGCAAATCCGTACTCTTCGCAGCCGCCGCCGCGAAGGGCGCCGCCGCCCTGGCCTCCTTCACCGACGGCCTGCGCGCCTCCCACCACCCATCCAGTACGGCCCGCGCCGTCGTCATCGGCCACAGCTACGGCTCCCTGACCAGCGGCCAAGCCGCCACCCTCCGCCCAGGCCGCCTGGCCGACGACCTCATCCTGGTCGGCAGCCCCGGCGTCGGCGTCAACCACGCCAGCGAACTGGGCCTCGACCCCAACCACGTCTGGGTAGGCGAGGCCGGCGGCGACCCGGTAACCGCATTGGGCAGCTTCGGGGCGGACCCAGGAGACGCGTCCTTCGGCGCCCGCCGCTTCCCCGTCGGCCGCAACGTTTGGACCTCGGCCCACAGCAGCTACTGGGACCGTGACTCCGTCTCGGTGCGAAACATGGGCCGCCTCATCAACGGGCAGTACGACGAACTCGATCAGCCCGAGCCCCTCAGCAAAAGCCCGCAGCTCCTGATGCCCGAATTGGCGCCGGAGCAGAACAGGTGATCACCTTGCTGCGAATCCTCGCTCTTCTACCGGCCCTCCTCCTCGCAGGATGCACAATGAGTTCACCCACCATCACTCAGGCTCAGGCAACAATGCGCGTCGAGAAGCTCATTCGTGATACCGCCGCCGCCCTCACGCCCACGCCTCGTCTCGAACTCATCGCCCACGGCACTGGCCCGGCTGCGTGCACGCATGAGAATGAATCTCCGGGCAGGATCAGTATCAACCGTGCCTACTGGCTACGAGATATCCCCAAAGCAGCGAACCTGGAAATCGCGCGCCAGGTTCGCGCCCACTGGGAGGCTCAAGGGCATCGCATCGTGTCGACCGGCGGTCTGGACGTCGGTCATCCCAGCATCGGTGGCGAATCGCGGCCCGACGGCTTCATTCTCGCCCTCACCTGGGTGACGGGAGACAACCTCTTTCTGGCGTCCACCTCCACTTGCGTCTGGCCCGACGGAACACCGGAGCGTCCCGTGCGGTAACGGAACAGCGGTGGCTGAGAATGATCACCAGTGGTTCTGCCTGTCGTTCTCTCCCCGACCGGGTGCGGTTGACGGGGCCGCCGGCCTCTTCGGTCGCCGCGGGGGAGGGTCCCGTACCTTGGTGCTGGACGGGCTGGGCACACGAAGGAAGACGTCATGAAGCGCATCGGGATCATCGGCGTGGGCGAGATCGGCCGGGCCATCGTGGTAGGGCTGTGTGAGGGAGCCGGAGAGCCGCCCGAGGTGTTTCTTTCCCCGCGGGGAGCGCGCACGGCCGCGGAGCTGTCCTCGTCCTACGACAGTGTGCGGGTGTGCGCGGACAACCAGGCCGTGCTGGACAGCTCCGAGCTGGTCATCATCGCCGTACGCCCCTACGACCGGCAGGAGGCGCTGGCCGGCCTGCGGGTGGACGCGGGCAAGATCGTGGTCAGCGTGATGGCCGGTGTCGGCATCGACGATCTGCGCCGGATGCTCGACACCGACGTCCCCGTGGTGCGGGCCATTCCGCTGCCGCCCGTGCGCGAACGCGACTCGGTCACCGTGACGTGTCCTTCGCACCCGGAGGTGGACGCGCTCTTCGAGCGGCTGGGCGGGGCGCTCCCGGTCGGGGACGAGGCGGCCTTCAACGTCTTCTCCGCGCTGACCGGGACGCTGACCACCCACTACTCCTACCTCGCCACGCTCACGTCGTGGGCCGCCGGCCACGGCGTGCCGGACGGGGTCGCGGACCGCTACGTTCGCAGCCTCTTCCAGGGCGTCGGACGCAGCCTGAGCGACGAGGCACGCTCCCTGAGCCGGCTCGCGGCCGATCACGAGACCCCGAACGGGAGCAACGAACGCGTCCGTACCACCTGGTTCACCGAAGCCAACTCCGCGGCCCTCGGCAAGGTCCTCGACGATCTGCTCGCCCGTCTCCAATAGCCTAGTCGTGGGCGATGTGCAGGAGCTGGCGCCACAGCAGCACCACGAAGACCGCGGAGCCGGCGAAGGCGAACCAGAACGGCGCCGCCACCCCGAAGCCGGTGGCCAGGATGCCGCCGATCAGGGAACCGACCACCAGGCCGCCGAAGACGCAGATGGTGTTGACGGCGCCCACCCGGCCCTGCAGCTCACGCGGGACCGCCCGCTGGCGGATGGTGACCGAGGTGGTGCCCCAGATGAAGGCGTGCGCGCCGAAGACCAGGAAGATGCCCCCGGCCACCCACGGCGAATGGGTCAGCGCCAGCCCCAGGTGGGTGAGGGTCTCGATGATGAGCCCGATCCGCATCAGCGCGCCGAGGCTGACCCTGCGGGTGATGGTGCCGTACAGCGCGGTGCCGATGAGACCGCCGATCCCGCTGATGGTGCTCATCAGGCCGAAGCCGATGTCACCGAGGCCGAGCTGGTCCTGGGCATAGAGCACGAGCACCGACCAGGCGGCGCCGAACGTGAAGTTGAAGATCAGGATGGTGAGCGCCAGCGTGCGTACCGCGGCGTGCTTGATGGTCCATCTGAACCCGGCGACGAGCTCGCGTATCGTGTCGGGCTTGGGGTCGCCGGCCTGGCGGCCGTGGGGCGGCAGGCTGATCCGGCTGACCAGCAGGACTCCCGCCAGCACCAGCAGCAGCTGACTGGCGAACGGCCAGGTGTAGCCCACGGCGAACAGCGCGGCGCCGATCGGCGGCCCGGCGAGCTGGTTGAGGGTGATGAATCCGGTGCCCAGGCGGGCGTTGGCGACCACGAGATCGTCCCGGTCGACCATCGTCGGGGTCAGCGTGGCCGTCGCGTTGTCGGCGAACACCTCGGCGACGGCCCTGAGCGTCAACATGATCAGCGCCGTCACCACCGTCACCGTGCCGGTGGCCAGGAGGACGACGAGCACGGCGAGCACCACCGCGCGGGCCAGGTTCGCGATCATCACGATCCGGCGCCGGTCATGCCGGTCCGACAGCACCCCGGCGTAGAGGCTGAAGAGCAGTTGCGGGGCCCAGCCCACCAGCGCCGACAGTGAGATCATCAGCGGATCGCGGGTCAACGTCGCGATCAGCAACGGCCCGGCGGCGGCCGCGAGCCCGTCGCCGAGGTTCGTCAGCCAGCTCGACGCGAGCAACCATCGGAACCCTGTCCCCAGCCGGGCCGGCAGGACCCGTTCCACCACTCTGATCACGAGCGCAAAACCATACTTATCATTGCTTACCTGCGGCAATGTGTTTTCCGGTGTCAGCCGGCCTGTCCCCATTCGAGGACGACCTGGAACTGCGCCTCCGAGGAGGTTTTCGCGATGGCCACGTCGGCCTCGCCGGAGATCTTGATACCGAAGGTGAGCTCCAGCCGGTCCGGCGGGTTCTCGATGTCGCGCAGCTTGCGCGCGATGCTCTCCACGGCCGGGGTCACGCTGGTGATCGCCGCCTGCAGCGTGCCGCCGGCCTGGCGGAGGGCACGGCCGGCGCGACCCGCCCGCTGGATCTCCTCGGCTTCGGCGGACTCGACCTCGACGACCAGCCTGCCGCCGCCGTCCAGCGGTATCTCCACGTAGGTCACGAAGGGAGCGTACGGCAAGCCAAGCCGTTTGGGCTTAGCGTGGTTCGCATGCGGACGAGCGCCCCGAGCGTGGCCGGTGTGCTGAGCCGGGATGGGCGGCCGGTGGGGGCCGCCTTCCCCGTGACCGGCGAGCATCTGATCACCGCGGCCCACGTGGTGAGCCTCGCCGCCGGCCTCGAGTTCGAGCTCGATCCCCCGCCGGAGGGCCGCGTCCCGGTGGCCTTCCTGACCGGTGGCGCCCGGCTCGACGCCGAGATCATGCTCTGGGACGGGGAACGCGATGTCGCCGTCCTCCGCCTCGGCCGGAACGTGGACGTGGCGCCCGCGCCGCTCGTCGACCACGCCTCCTTCGGCGAGCGGGTCGCCATGCTCGGCTTTCCCGCCGGCAAGGAGCAGGGGGTGTGGAGCGTGGGTGTGCTCCGCGGCTCCCAGTCGCAAGGCTGGCTCCAGGTCGACGTCGAGGAGGGTAGCCGGTTCCCCATAGAAGGCGGGTTCTCCGGCACTCCCGCCTGGCACCTCGATCGCGGCGACGTCGTCGGCATGGTGGTCGCGGCCTGGACGGGCGGCCCGCGCAGCGGCTACCTCATCCCCACCGCCAAACTGCTGGAGGCGTGGCCGGGGTTACGCGACGCCGTACGGCCGCTCTCGCCCTTCCGCGGGCTGCTGCCGTTCGGCCCCGAGCACACCGCCAGCTTCTACGGCCGCTCGGACGAGGTCGGCCGGATCTCCCGGCTCGTCGCGGAACGGCCGGTCGTGACGGTCACCGGGCCGTCCGGCGTCGGCAAGTCCTCGATCATCCAGGCGGGCGTGATCCCGCGCCTCCACGGCCTGGCGGTCGCCCTGTTCCGGCCGGGACAGGGACGGAGCCCCCTGCACGCGCTCGCCCTCGCGCTGAGCCGGGGAGATCCGGCCGGCCGTCTCACCCGGGCCGACGAGCTCGCCGGGCACCTGGAACACGGCGCCATGCCGGAGCTGGTCAGCGCGGTTCTCGACCAGCGCGGCGCATCCCGGCTCATCCTGGTCGTGGACCAGCTGGAGGAGGTGCTCTCCGCACCGGCGGAGCAGCGTACCGCCTTCGCTCGGGCCCTGCTCCACGCCGAGCGGCCGAACTCCGCGCTCGGGGTGCTGGCCGCGCTACGGACCGACTACCTGACCCCGATCCTGCGCGACGCGGAGCTCGCACCGCTCGCGGCGGGGGAGCGCACCGTCAACGTGGGCGAGCTCTCCACCCGCGGCCTGCGTGACGCGGTGCTCGAACCGATCACGCGGATCCCGCTGGTGGACTATGAGCGGGGTCTCGCCGTCCGGCTCCTGGACGACCTCGGGGTGGGGCCGGGACGGCTCCCGCTGCTGCAGTTCACCCTGGCCCAGCTCTGGGAACGCCAGTCGGGCGGGAAGCTGACGCACCAGGCCTACGAAGAGATCGGCGGAGTGCGCGAAGGCCTGAACCGCTTCGCCGAGCAGGTCTGGGGGGAGCTGACCGCGGGCGAGCGGCGCGACGCCGAGCGCCTGCTCATCCAGCTGACCCGCCCGGACCCGGAGGGCCAGGAGATCACCCGGCGGAGCGCGCCGCGCGAGCAACTCGACGCGGCGCAGTGGGCGGTGGCGCAACGCCTCGCCGTCTCCCGCCTGGTCGTCGTGGAGGAGGGACGCCGCGCCGACCTCGTCCATGAGGCGCTGGTCACGCGCTGGACCCGGCTGCGGGAACTCGCCGGACAAGCCCGTGAGTTCCGGCTCTGGCAGGAATCACTGCGCCGGCGGATCGTGCTCTGGCGGCAGCACGACCGCCTGCCCGCCAGGTTGCTCGCCGGCGCGGACCTCGGCGACGCGCTGCGCCGCCTCAGGGAGCGGCCCGACGATCTGAGCGAGGAGGAGCGGGAGTTCATCGGGCTCGGCGTACGGCGGCGCCGATCCGTCAGACGGCGGCGTGTGGCCGGTCTGGCCGTGGTGGTGGCGGCCGGGCTCGCCGTCTGGATCCCGCTCAGCGGCGCGGTCTCCGCCAACGCCGCGCAGACTCTGCTCGAACGGGCCGAGCAACGAGCCGCCACCGACCCCTACGGCGCCGCCCAGCTCGCCATCCGTGCCCACAGGACACGAGACACATCGGACACCCGCAAGAAGATCCACGAGCTGTACGGCGACGCCCTGCCGCTGGCCCGGATCATCCCCGACACCTCGGTCGGCCTCGTCTCCTTCAAAGGGGAGGCCCGCCCAGGCGGCAGCTTGTCCGGAAAAATCAGTACAGACGGCCGGGCGCTGCTCACCCGCTCCCCGGACGGCAGAGTCGTCCTGTGGCGGCTCGGCAACGGCACCGCGTACCCGGTGACGCTGCCCGGCGAGGGCGCCGGCAGCGCGAACCACATCGCGCTCAGCGCCGACGGCCGCTACGCCGCCGCCACCTACACCGCCAGAATCGAGGTCACTCCGTACAGCCGGGTGCCCGACGGCAGATGCGTGATCAAGGTGCCTGACTCGCCCACCGCGCACGAAGCCTTCACCGTGGTGCGTACCTGCCTGGTCGTCACCGACCTCGCCCGCATGGCCACCGCCTTCGCCCTTGTCCTGCCCGACGACGTCGTACCGGGAGGGCTCTCCATCGATCCGGAGGGACGGAGCGTCGGGCTCGTCACGACCGTGGCGGGAAAGACCAGCCTGAAGCGCTGGGACCTGCCCGGCGGCAAGGCGCTGCCAGCGGTGCCGCTGCGGGTGGGTCCCACCGACTCGATCTCGTTCTTCCGGCTCGTCCCGGGCGGGGCCGTACTCGGACATCTGGTCTTTTCCGCCGGCGCGAAGGCGGGAAAGCAGAACGCGACCGGCCACCGGCTGCTTCGCCTGGCCGTCGACGGCGCCACCACCGTGCTGCACGAGAGCCTGGCGAGCTCCATCGTCACGATGAGCGCGGACGGACGCCGGGTGGCGGCGTTCGAGGAGCGTGAGAAGCAGCCGGCCTTCCTCGTCTGGGACACCGGGACAGGCGGGCAGATCACCCGGCTGGACGACATGAGCCTCTCGGAGTTGGTCGGCTCGCCCGCCTTCGACGCCACCGGATCCACCCTCCACGACACCTGGCTCGACTTCCCGGTCGCCCAGCCGAGCAGCCTGTCGCTGGAGGACATGCAGGCCTTCGCCGCCCAGCTGAGCGACGCGCAGCGGGTCACCCGCTGGTCGATTCCCGGCGGGCGGCGTGCAGGACAGCTCCGCCTGCCCATGGCATGGCGGACCTTGCTCCCGGTGGGCGATGGGTTCGCCCTGGTCGCCGCGGACCAGATCGGGCTACTGCTGCCCGCGGGCGGGCAGAGCGCCACCGACCGGCTCGCCACGATGGCGGCGCGGGGCGCCCAGGTCGCCTCTCCCGGCGTCGAGGCGGAGCTGGCTCACCTGTGCAGGGTGTACGGAGAGCTGAACGCCGAGTCCGACGAGGTCAAGAAGCTGGTGCCGGACGGCGCCCACACCGACCCGCTCTGCCCCTGAACATGTGGTCGAGTGCGTACCGGGCCCGGCGTGGGTAAGGTCCTGATCCGCACGGCCATCTTGATCTCCTCACCCCGGGAGCACGATGACAGGTCCGCAGCGCAAGCCGTTCCCCGTGGAAGAGCTTTTGCGTGCCGTACGTCTGGAGGTCGCCGCCGAGCTGCGTGGCGACGGCGACGGGGAGAAGCTGTCCCTGTCGGCCGGACGCAGGACCGGAAAGCAGGGAGAGCGACACGAGTATCTGTTCTCCTGCAAGGCGTGGAAGGACAGATTCGCCGGGGAGCGGCAGCTGATCCGCCTGTCCAGCTCTCGCGGTGCCTGGGAGCCCGCCGAGGTCCAGCGTATGCCGGATGGCAGGGTCAGGGTTCGAACCGTGGCCGACCTCGGCGGACAGCCGGGCAACGCGCGGCTACGCGAGGACGAGACGGCCGGATGGGAAGCCGTCGTCGAGAGGCTTGAGTCGGCCGCCGGGAGCAACTCCCCGGTCAACCTGACCGCCACGGGCTGGCTGACCGGCCAGGGGCGCCCGCGTATCGACCGCTGCGCGACCCCCGAGCGCTTCATCCGCAAGTACCGGGAGCGCTCGCTCAACGACCAGCAGCGGCGCGCGGTCGAGCAGGCACTCGGCAGCGACCTGACCTTCATCTGGGGCCCGCCGGGCACCGGAAAGACCGACGTGGTCGGCTGCATCGCCGAAGGCTGCTACCGGCAGGGGTTGCGGGTGCTGTTCGTCGCGCCGACGAAGGTGGCCGTCGATCAGGCGCTGGAACGGATCTGCACCTTGCTGTCGGACGAGGACGGCTTCGACGCGGGGCTCGTGCAACGTGCCGGAGAGATCGAGCTGGCCTCGCTGGCAGCCGGGTTCGGCGACAAGATCGACCCGACCCGGATCACGCAGCGGCTGTCCACCGCGCTCACCACGCGGATCACCGATATCCGTGAGCGCCTGGAGGCGGCGGGCCGGGATCTCGCCGTACACGCTGACGCGGCGGAAGCCGAGACGCGGCTCGCGAACCTCCGCGCCCAGCGTGACGAGGCCGATCGCCACGTCGGCTCCCTTCAGCGGCAGATCCGGCAACGTGACGCCGCGATCGGCGACATCGACCGCGAGATCCGCGACCTCGGCACGCCCTCCGGTCTTTTCGCCAAGCGGAAGCAGGACAAGCTTGACAACCTGGGCCGGATGCGATCGGCGGGCCGGCACGAGCTGACCGCCCTCGACCAGCAACTTCGCACCGCTCATGACGCCCGGCAACACTACGCGGCCGAGGCGGCCAGGACCGAGACCGAACTGCTCGCCCTGCGAACCCGCCTGCGCGCGATCCCGCCCCCCGGCCCGCTCCAACGCGTCGTCGACCAGTGGCGGCAGCAGCTGTCGCAGCTCCAGGCAGAGCTCCGGAAGATCGCTGACGTGGTCCGCGCGAACTGCCGGATCATGGGCACCACCGTGGCCAAGGCGGTGCAGTCACGCAAACTCATGGACGCGATCGACGTCGTCATCATCGACGAGGCCGGGATGGTCAACACGCCCTCGGCATGGTGCGCGGCCGGGCTCGCCACCCGTCGGCTCATTCTCGCCGGCGACTTCCGGCAACTGCCCGCGGTCACCAGGGCTTCGTCGGACCGCGACACCTCACCAGGCGATCAGGAGCATGCCCGGCTGTGGATGGACCGCGATCCGTTCAGCCTGGCCGGGCTCGTCGACATCTCCGGTACGGCCCAGCGCGCCGATCCCCGCATGGTCTGCCTGGACAGGCAGTACCGGATGCGCCAGGCGATCTGCGAGATCGTGAACACCGTGGCCTATCCGGACGCACCGCTGCGCACAGGCCGGGGAGATCGCGGACGCCTTCCCGGCTCCCCGCTCCTGGGCGGGCCGCTCATCCTCGTCGACACCACCACACGCCGCCTGCCCAACCCCGAGTACCGCGCCGGCGCGCACACCACCAACTCCGTGCACGAGGCGGTCATCCACGAACTCATCCGCGGCCTGCAGTACGACCGGATCCTGCCTGCCCGCAAATGGACGGACCTGCCCGCCGACGAGCAGCCCACGAGCCGGGTGGCCGTGATCGCCCCGTACAAGGCGCAGGTGAAAGCGCTCCAAGCCAGCCTGACCTACCGCTTCGGCCAGCAGTACGACGGGCTCGTCGACACCGTCCACCGTTTCCAGGGCAGCCAGCGCCCGCTTGTGATCATCGACACCGTCGCCGGCGGGGGAAGCAAGGCCGGCTTCTTCTACGAGGGACTCGGCCTCTCCTCCTCCACCTGCCGCCTGCTCAACGTCGCCCTCAGCCGGGCGCAGGACCACCTCATCGTGGTGGCCGACACGGGGTTCCTCCACGCCAAACTCAACCCGGCCGGCGAAGCCGCCCGCATGCTCGATCACCTGGAACGGCACGCCCAACGGCTGTCGGTGGACGATCTCGTGCCGTTCCGCAGCGCGGCCGACCTGGCGGGGCTACCCGAGGAAGAACTGGCCCGGCCCGCGTTCTTCCCCGCCGACGAGGTGCCGCGTGCCGTCGCCTGGGATATCGCCCGCGCCCGGCGATCCATCGAGATCTATTGCGCCTTCCTCGACCCGGCCCCCGTCCGGACCTGGCTGCGTCACCTCATCCCCCGCGTACAGGCCGGTGTCGACGTCACCGTCCATACCCGCGACCAATCCCAGGATTCACGCCGGGAAGACCTCGTCGGCGAACTTCGCGCCGCCGGATGCCAGGTGACCCTGCGCGAGCGCATGCACGAGAAGGTACTCATCCTCGACGAGACCGTGCTGTGGCACGGCTCGCTCAACCTCCTGGCGAACATCGGCCCCACCGACCTGATGATGCGGATCACCGACCCGACCTGCTGCCAACGAGTCCGGAGCATCGTCGACCGCGCCCGCATGGAGCGTCCGGCCCGTCCCTGGCCACCAAGGACGCCTCCTCCGAGGAGCCCCGATGACGGCCACGTCGCCCCGGGCGTCGTGGCCGACGGCCGCCTCTATCTCGATGTGTCCCGCCAGGAGAAGGACGAACTCAAGCAACTGGCCAGAGACGCCGGGATGCGCGCCAAGTGGGACCCGGCCCGCCAGTTGTGGCACGTCGACGCCACCATCCCTCGCCACCTGGTGCAACGATGGCTCCCACCAGCGTGAACGCGGCGGCGTCATTGGACGATCCGCTCACCCTTCCTTGACTGGGACGTGCCGGCGACCTTCGCGTGCCTCGGGCCACCGGGTCACTGACGTCGGCTGGCCGGGTCGACCTCCGCGAAGGTGAGGAGGTCCACCATCCGGAAGTCACCGGGGGTACGGCTCGGCAGGAACGGGCGCCAGTTGGGGGCGTTGCGGTGATAGCCCTGCGAATCCAGTTGGAGCAGTCCGATGAAGACCTCGGCGATCAACCTGGCGCCGACTCCGGCCAGCGATCGGCCGTTCGTGAGCGTCTCGGCCTCCTTGAGCACGTAGTACCACAGGGGTGCGTGGTTCTCGATCCCGATCCCGAAGACCCCGAGTTCGCCGGTGCTGATGGGGGAGATGCCCATCGTCTGGGCGAGCCGCTGGCCGGACGGCAGCGACCAGGTGAGGTGGCGTAACAGGTTGCGCGTGGCCAGTGAGGTCGGCGGATCGCCGCTGGTGATGGTCTGCAGCGGCAGGTTGAACAGTGGCGTGGAGAGCTTCGTGTCGGTTCTCTTGTTGGCTTTGACCTCGCCGTCGCCGAAGTCGAAGAAGGTCTGCCACCCGATGAAGCGGCGCCGGGCCCGGGTGCCGCCGCGCAGGTCGACCGGGTCGGCCTGGCCCTCGGCGACCGGGTCGAAGATGAACCCGAAGAACGGCTGGTCGCCGGCGTCACCCTTCATGTTCGCCCGGTAGGAGGGACGGATCATGCTGTGGCCCATCCGGTAGGCGATCTGGAACTCCACCGGGATGAAGGCCTCCGACGGACGGTAGAACTGGCGGCCGTTCCGCAGGATGTGGTTGATCAGTGCTTGCCCGGCGATCTGGGGCAGGAACTCGTGCAGGATGATCCAGTGGTAGTGCCACAGGACGTTGAGCCGGGCGGTGCCGAAGGTGTTGGGCAAACCCTGCGACCGGACGCGGTCGACCACTCTGTTGTGGAACTTCATGAAGGCGACGTGCAGCCCGGCGATCATCAGGTTCTCGTCGTTGCGTTCGTCGGCGATGATGGCGGATCCGTTGCTGCGACGAGGCAGGTCCTCGAACGCGCCGCCGTTCTCGATCCGGAACTTGGCCCGGTCGTTCGAGGAGTAGAGGTGCGGGCTGGTGTCGGGGCCGCCGCCGTACACCGAGTCGAGGTCGAACTGCGGGGTACGGGTGTTGGGCGAATCCTCCGGACGCTTGGGCACGCCCAGCGGGGAGAGCCGGTCGAAGGTCATGTCGTGGTCGAGGAACTGGCCCAGGAACGTGGTGCCTGCCGTCTGGGTGGGATTGTCCAGGTTGTTGGGGCTGAGTTCCGGCTCGGTGATCAGGCGTATCGGGCCGAACTGTAACGGATCCTTGGCGTCCATGAACCCGCCCGGCTTGCCCATCTCCATGAGGCCGGCCCGCACGGTGTCGTTGGCGGGCGCGAACGCCGGAAGCTGGAAGATACGCCCGAAGCTGTTGGCCAGTACGCCGCTGGACTCGGCTCTGGCCGAGGCGGCCATCGCGGCGTCCAGGTCAACGGTGACGGCGGCTATAGCCGTCGCGCCCACGCCGCCTAAGAATGCTCGTCGGCTGACTTCGTCTGGTGTATCGCTGGTGTTTGCCCTCAGGGGACTCATGAGGCGCCTCCTTTGCCGCGCAGTCTGCGGCTATGGAGATCAGCTCACAACGCCCCCAGGGGGTTTCCGAGGCGCGGGAGGCGTTCTGTGATTTTTTATGCGCATTTAAAATAGTATAGTTACTTAGACGAAAGTGTATGTTTCGCCTGTGGCAGAGCCGGGTGCATCATGGTGCGCGTGCTCGCCGGTGGGCGCGGGCTCGCGGGCTGGGCGCTCGTCTGTCCAGGGCGTCGCACGGGGTATGCCCCGATGCAGACCATGGCCTGGCATCGGGGCACTGGGTGGATCAACGCTGATCGGTGAAGTACACCGAGCGGAGTTTGAGACGGTCCGTGGCCGGCCTCCCGTGCGGGCGCAACGTCCAGAAGTCGCCGGCGCAGCCCGGCTCGGTGAAGACGATGGCCCAGGCGCCGGTGTCGTTGTGCGGGGCGAACGCGGGCGCGGAGGCATCCGGGTCGGCGACCTCCGGCAGGGTGATGCAGGCGAGACTGTCCGGGTCGTGGAGGACGGCCGCCTGCGGTGACCCGTCGAGGCCCACGTACTTGTAGAAGAAGTCGCCGGTGGCGGCGCTTGCGGAGGTCGGCGTGGCGAGTACAAGAGCGAGCGCGCCGAGGGCGGCACCGGCGGAGCGACAAAGTCGCATTAGACCCCATTTCGGGTGGTCCGGGGGTCGAGGGGGCACGGGAACAGCAGTTGGCGCTACCGGCCGGCAACCAGGCAGAACGAAGGTCTGCTCCGGCACGGCGGCGCGGGTTGGCGTTTCCCCGTGGTTCCGCCCCAAGGCACATCGGCCGGACCAGCGTGGGCACCAACCTCCGTCCCCGGGTTCCTCAACCCCGTGGCAGGCGGTTGTTTCTCGCACCAGCATGTCCTTGACCTCGTGCCGAGCAGGTGCCGCAACAGTCCGAACAGGACTGGTCTTGTCGGGGAGATGTGAAACCGTTTGCCGGTCCGCCGCGTGCGGGCCGAGGTCCATCTCGCGCCCATGGGCTCCTGCGAGCGCCATCAAGTGGCCCGCGAACAGGCGAATCCTGGACCAGGGCGCCCGCAAGGCCTTCGTGCTGACGTAGGGGGTCGCACCGGGAGACGGTCCTGGAAGCGCGCCGAAGGGCGACCCGCGAGTGACGCCCTCCCAAAACCGAGAAACCTCAGCTCAGCGTGCTGAACTGGGGTTTCGGTCGGGTGCGCCGCCAGGGACTCGAACCCCGGACCCGCTGATTAAGAGTCAGCTGCTCTAACCAACTGAGCTAGCGGCGCTTGCAGAGAGGAATATACCGGTCCTCCCCACCAAGCGCGAATCGATACCGGACGGCCTCAGCTATTAGAATAAAGTTCGGCCTACCCGCCTCGACAGGAGCGCCATGTTCGACTCGCCCGCCGATGTGTCCGGGCGGCTCGCCGCCGCCAGCTACCTCTCCGACGACTCCATAGCCACCTCCGTCTACCTGGCCGCCGCCCTCGGCAAGCCGCTGCTGGCCGAAGGACCGGCGGGGGTGGGGAAGACCCAGCTGGCCAAAGCCGTGGCGGAGGCGACCGGGGCGACGTTGATCAGGTTGCAGTGCTACGAGGGGCTGGACGAGGCTCGGGCGCTCTACGAGTGGAACTACAAGAAGCAGCTGCTCAGGATTCAGGCGACCAGCACCGATGAGGACATCTTCGGCGAGGAGTTCCTGCTGGAGCGGCCGTTGCTCAAGGCGGTGCGGGCCAGTGAGCCCACGGTGCTGCTCATCGATGAGATGGACAAGGCGGATGTCGAGGTCGAGGGCCTGCTGCTGGAGCTGTTGTCGGATTTTCAGGTGACGATTCCGGAGCTGGGGACGATCGCGGCCGTGCGCCGGCCGTACGTGGTGCTGACCTCGAACGCGACGCGTGAGCTGTCCGAGGCGCTCAAGCGGCGGTGTCTCTATCTGCACATCGCCTATCCGACCCCGGAGCGGGAGCGGGACATCGTGCTCAGCCAGGTTCCGTCCATCCGGGCGGATCTGGCTGAGCAGCTGGCGCGGACCGTGGCCACGCTCAGGGCGTTGGAGCTGAAGAAGGCGCCGTCGGTGGCGGAGACGGTGGACTGGGCGCGGACGCTGCTGGCGCTCGGGCGGGACGAGCTGGATGAGGAGACGGTCGCCGCCACGCTCGGGGTGGTGCTCAAGCACAACTCCGACCATGTGCGGGCGGTCAAGGAGCTCGGGCTCTGATGTCGCTGGTCGACAGGCATGTCGGGTTCGTGCACGCGTTGCGCGAGGCGGGGGTGCCGGTGTCGCTGGCCGAGGGGCTGGACGCCGCGCGGGCGCTGCGGGTGATCGATCTGTCGCAGCGGGAGGCGCTGCGGGCCGCATACGCGACCACGCTGATCAAGAAGCCGGGGTATCGGGCCGGGTTCGACGTGCTGTTCGACCTGTGGTTTCCGCCGGTGATCAGCGGACTGCACGTCCCGGCGGATCAGGACAGCGATCCTCGTGAACGGCTGGCCGAACTGCTGACCGACTCCGGCGACGCGGAGATGGCGGAGTTCGCCCGCGCCATGGTCGAGCGGTTCGGACGCCAGTCCGCGGGACCGGGGCGGCAGAACTGGTTCAGCTACAGCGTCCTGCGTGCCCTGTCGCCGGAGACGCTCATGGCGCGCATCCTGCGGGAGGTCCTGGCCGGTCAGGAACGCGGCGGGCTCGCCGAGAAGACGGCCCGGCAGCGGGTGAACGCCAATATCGCGCGATTTCAGGACGCGGTGGCGGCGGACGTACGGCGGCGCATCGCCGAGGACTCCGGCGTCGAGCGCATCGCCCGCTCCACCGTGAAGCCGCCGCTAGACCAGATCGACTTCCTGCGCGTCACCAAGGCGGACCTGGCCCGGCTGCGCAGAGAGGTGTATCCGCTGGCCCGCAGGCTGGCGGCGCGCCTCACGATCAAGCAGCGGCGCGGTCGCCGGGGGCGCCTGGACTTCAGGCGGACCGTCCGGGCCTCGCTGCAGAGCGGCGGGGTGCCGCTGACGACGGTGTTCAAGCCGCCCCGGCCGCACCGCCCCGAGCTGGTGGTGCTGTGCGACGCCAGCGATTCGGTGGCGTCGTTCGCACACTTCACGCTGTTGCTCACCTACGCCCTGAGGGAGCAGTTCACGAAGGTACGCGCGTTCGGCTTCGTGGACCGGGTGGATGAGATCACCAGGTTCTTCGTTCCCGGCGCGGACGTGGTCGAGGCGATGACCACGCTGGCCAACGAGTCCGACATGATCCGGTTCGGGCGTACCAACTATGGCCACGCCTTCGAGGGCTTCGCGGAGAGGTACGGCGACGCCGTAGGGTCCAAGACGTCCTTGCTCATCCTCGGTGACGCCCGCAGCAACTACCAGCCTCCGGCCCTGGACACGCTGAAGGCGCTGACCGCCAAGGCCCGCCACGCGTACTGGCTCAACCCCGAGCCCACGGCCCAATGGGACACCGGCGACTCCATCGCATCTTCCTACGCCACGGTGATCCCCATGCATGAATGTCGAAATGTCCAACAACTGACAGCATTCATCGAGACCCTCGCATAATTCGAGACATGGGCCCAGGGCTGGGTTACGTTCCCGTCAGACACCCAGTCCCGTCGAGGGGGCACCATGAGCTACACCCTGCTCAAAGGCGAGTTCGTCATCCGCTACCCCGATCTTCCCCGGCAGGGGCCGGAACCGGACGGTGACACGGTCAAGTTCAAGCCTGACGCCCCCGCGCTGGTCGAGGGCCTGCCCCGCCCCACGGGAACGCCCCCGAAGATCAACGGCCGCGGCATCTCCACCCGCCTGGAGGCGATCGACGCCCTGGAGACGCACTTCGGCGACACCCACCAGGAGCTGCGGGGAGCCAACGCCGCCCGCGACGAACTGCTGCGCCTGCTCGGCTTCACCAACGTGGTCTACTTCCCCGACCTGCCGAACAAGGTCCAGTCGGCCGACCAGGACACGATCCGCGGCCACGTGCTGTCGAACGGCATCGACGGCAACGGCCGCCTGATCGCCTTCGCCTTCACCGGCGAACATCCGGGCGCGGACGGCTCGGCGGTGTTCCTGGACGAGGCCGGCGTGGACCGTTCCGTCAACGCCGCCCTGCTCAAGAACGGCCTGGCCTACCCGGCCTTCTACGCCACCCTGCCCGCGAGCCTGCGCGAGCACCTGGCCACGGCCTCGCGTGCCGCCCGCGACGGCAACGCGGGCATCTGGCCCCGATCCACCGGCGATCCGGACGGCACCGCCAAGATCGCCGATCTCCACGCCCTGCAGCAGGCGGTGATCTGGCCCAAGCTGTTCCGCCGGCTCGTCCCCTATCTGGCCTCGGGCCGCACGACGTTCGACGGCTTCGACGCGTGGCTGCGCGAGGACCCGGTCAACCGCGACGACCAGCTTTTCCTGCTGCAGAAGGGCGAATACGGCAACATGCACGACGTCGTACGCGCCACGGGGAACGAGATCCAGCTCACCGCCTGGCCCGAGGACTTCATCATCAGCCCCGACCCGGCCCCGCCCGGCGCGCCCGTCCACCCGAGGCCCGCGGCGATCGGCGACGTCCTCATCGTGGCCGCGCTCCCCGACCCGGTGGGCCCCGACGGGGGCCGCGAGCGCGTCACGCTGATCAATACGACGCCGAGCCCGGTCAACCTGCAGGACTGGGCGCTGCTCGACGCCGCGGGCGGCCGCCACGCCCTGTCCGGCACGCTCGGCGGCGGCGACGTCCACCAGGTGACGCTGAGCGGCGCGCTCCAGCTCGGCAACGCGGGCGACGCGCTGATCCTCACCGACGGCGCGGGCGCGCTGATCGACCAGGTCTCCTACAAACCCGAGACGGTGCTGGCCGGTCGTACGATCTGCTTCGGGCGCTAACCCCCCATACGTTACGGCCCAGCCGCCCCACCCCCACCCGCCGACGCGGGCGGGGGCCGATCGTGGGGGTCGCTTCTCACGTCGGACACACGCACCGCCGCAACGGCCACCCTTCACCGGCCAAGCGGCCACGTGGCAAGAGGTCGTTAGCGGGCGCGTGAGCGCCACAGGAGCCAGACGAAGTACGGCGTGCCGATCAGCGCCGTCACCAGCCCGGCCGGAACCTGGGCGGGCGCGATGACCGTGCGGCCGAGGGTGTCGGCCAGGCTGACCAGGAGCGCGCCCAGCAACGCGGCCACCGGGAGCACGCGCGCGTGCTTGGCGCCGACCAGGGCCCGCGCGGCGTGCGGGGCGACCAGGCCGACGAATCCCACCACGCCGACGGCCGACACCGCCGTGGCGGTCAGCACGACGGAGGCGGCCAGGGCGGCCAGCCGTACCGGCTCAAGGGGGACGCCGAGCACGCGCGGCGTGTCCTCGTTGAGCGCGAGGAGGTCCAGGTCGCGGCGGAGCCAGGCGATCAGCGGGACGGACACCACCAGCGCCAGCGCGACCGGGATCAGCTGGATCGGCAGCCTGCCGTAGGTGGAGCCGGACAGCCAGGTCAGGGCCTTCGCGGTGTTCCAGGGGTCCGACTTGACGATGATCAGGACGGTCATCGCCGTGCAGGCCGCCTGGACGGCGACGCCGATGAGGACGAGCCGGTCGGAGTTCAGGCCGCCGCGCCAGGACAGCAGGTAGACCAGGCCGAACGCGACCAGCGCGCCCGCGCCCGCCGCACCGGTCATGGCCCAGATGCCCGCCATCGGTACCGTCGTCAGCAGGGCGATCGCGCCCACTCCCGCGCCCGTCGTCACGCCGAGCACGCCGGGCTCGGCGAGCGGGTTGCGGCAGACCGCCTGCACGGCGGTGCCGGCCACGGCGAGCGCGGCTCCGGCCAGCAACGCGGCGAGCACGCGCGGGTAGCGCTGGTCGAGGACGTAGGTGAGGGCCCGGCCGGTACGGCCCTGCAGCCAGTTGGCCACGTCCCCGGTGAGCAGCCACGTGTCGCCGCCCAGCATGCCGAGCACCGCGGCCCCGGTCAGGAGCGCGAGGCAGATCGCGACGACGATGAGGAAGGCGACGCGGGAACGGCCGGCGACCGTGCGTACGGCGGGCGGCTGCCGGGTGGGGCCGGCGTCGCGGTAGCGGCGGGCCAGCCAGATCATGACCACCGCGCCCAGCAGCGTCGTGACCACGCCGGGCGGCACGTCCACCCCGGCCTGCGCGCCGAGCAGGGCCCGCAGCAGGATGTCGGAGCCGAGCACGATGAGCGCACCGGTCAGCGCGGACAGCGGCAGCAACGAGCGGCTGCGGTGCAGGCCGGGGATCGACCTGGGCAGCAGCCTCACGATCACCGGCGCGCAGAGGCCGACGAAGCCGATGGGGCCGGCGATCGTCACGGCCGCCGCCGCCAGCACCACGGCCAGCAACGTCAGCACGAGGCGCAGCCTGCGCACGTTGACGCCGAGCACGGAGGCGGTGTCGTCGCCCAGGCCGAGGATGTCCAGCTTGGGACCGGCGGCCATGGCGGCCAGCAGGCAGGCCAGGATGACCGGGCCGAGCTGGGTGACGGCGTCCAGGTCGCTCTGGACCAGCGAGCCGCTGCCCCAGGCGTACAGGCCGGTCGTGCCCTCCTGGAAGAGGATCATGACGAGGTTGGTCAGCGAGCCGAGCGCCAGCGCGGTGGCTGAACCGGCAAGGATGAGCCGGGTGGTGCCGGTACGTCCGCCCGCCGACAACGCCAGCACCAGCGCCGCCGCGGCCAGCCCGCCGAAGAAGGCGAGGCCGCCGGAGAGCACGAGCGGCAGCGACAGGCCGAACGCGGCCGCCGTGGCGACGGTCAGGTAGGCGCCGTTGCTGACGGCGAGCGTGTCCGGCGAGGCCATCGGGTTGCGGGCGATCGACTGCAGCAGCGCTCCCGCCGCGCCGAGCGCGACGCCGACCGCGACTCCGGCAAGCAGCCGGGGCAGCCGGGAGGCCAGCAGTACCCTGACCGCCTCGTCGCTGCCGCCGAAGACGCCGGACAACACGTCCATGGCGCCCACCGAGGAGGTGCCCTGGGTGATGTGCACGGCCGAGACCAGGCCGAGCGCCGCCAGCGCGAGGAGGAAGACCCCCGCGGTCCCGACCCGCCGCAGCGGCGTGATCGGGACCTCGACGGACGTGAGCGTGCTCAAGCGGTGAGGGCCTTGACGAGCGCCTCCGCGTACTGCTTGCACGACGCCGGGCCACCGAAGGTCCAGATGCCGTCGGGCAGCTTGGTGACGCCCTGCTTCTTCACGAACGGCAGCGACTTCCAGATGGCGTTCGAGGCCAGGCCGTCGGCGAAGACGTCGACGCCGTCGGAGGCGCTGTAGAAGAAGCGGGTGTCGGCGTCCTTGAGCGCGGTCAGGCCCTCGACGTCGGTGTTGCCGAGGCCCCAGACCTTGTCGACCTTGCCGGTCCAGGCGTTCTTGAGCCCGAGACCCTCGGCCACGTCGGAGACCAGCGCGCCCTTGCCGAACAGGCGGACGGAGATCGTGCTGCCTTCCTTCCAGCCATCGGCCATGGCGAACGGCTTGCCCGCGACGCCGGCGGCGGCCAGCTTCTGCTTGCCGTCGGCCAGGGCGGCGTCGAAGTCCGACAGCGCCTTGTCCGCCTCCGCCGTCTTGCCGACCGCGGTGGCGAGCGTCTTGAACTCCTCGCGCATGCGCTGGAAGTTGCCCGTCGCGTCGCTGCCCTTGAAGACCAGCACGGGCGCGATCTTCTCCACCTGGGCCACCAGGCCCTCGTCGTCGGTTTCCATGACGACGAGGTCGGGCTGGAGGGCGGCGATGGAGTCGACGCTCGGCTCGGTGCGCATGCCGACGTCCTTGACCGACGCGTCGAGCGGGGCGGCGGTCACCCAGGTGGCGTAGCCCTTGACGTCGGCGGCGCCGACCGGCATCACGCCGAGGCTGGCCAGCATCTCGGTCTCGCCCCATTCGAGGCTGACGACCCTGCTTGCCGGGCGCTCAAGCGTGATCGGCTTGCCCCGCGCGTCGGTCACGGTGACCGGGGTGGCGGTGGCGGGAGCCGTACCCCCGGAGGTGGAGGAGGCGGCGGGGACGGGGGTCTCGGTGGTGCCGCAGGCGCTGAGAGCGGCGATCGCGGCCAGGGCCGCGAGGGCCGTGCGCAGGGGGAGCATGTCTTTCCTGTCAGGTCGCGACGGGCAGGTGCCGGCCGATCGGCCGGGTGCGCACCGTGCCCGTCTGGGGGTCGTGCGTGACGTCGATGCGGATGCCGTACGCGTCGGTGAGGAGCTCTTCGGTGAGCACCTCGGCGGGCGGGCCGTCGGCCCGTACCCGGCCGCCGTGCAGCAGCACGATGCGGTCGGCGATCTCGGCCGCCTGGTTGAGGTCGTGGAGCACGATGCCGATGGCGACGTCGTGCTCGTCGGCCAGGTCGCGGACGAGCTCCAGCAACTCGACCTGGTAGCGCAGGTCGAGGAACGTGGTGGGCTCGTCCAGCAGCAGGACGGCGGTGTCCTGCGCCAGGCAGGTGGCCAGCCACACGCGCTGGAGCTCACCGCCGGACAGCTCGTCCACCGGGCGGCCGGCCATCGCGGCGACGCCGGTGAGCGTCATCGCGCGGGCGACGGCGGCGGCGCCGTCGGGGTCTCCGGCCTTCCAGCGGCCCCGGTACGGGTGGCGGCCGTAGCCGACCACGTCGCTGACCTGCACCCCGCTCGGGGTGGGGCGGCTCTGCGCGAGCAGCGTGACGCGGCGGGCGAAGTCACGCGGCGACAGGTCCAGTGCGGACCCGCCGTCGCCGAACGTCACCGTGCCCGCTTCGGGACGGTGCAGCCTGGCCAGCGCGCGCAGAAGCGTGGACTTGCCGCTGCCGTTCGGGCCGACCAGAGCGGTCACCTGGCCGGGGCGGAGGTCGATACGGCCCTCTTCGACCACGCACGTACCGTGGTAGCTGAGGCGGAGATCGGCTCCGGCCAGCGAGATCTTCCCTGTCACGGGCATAAGGTTAGGCTACCCTTGCTTAAAGTCAATCCTTTGTGACCAGCTGTCGATTTCCGCTCGCCCCGGTTGTCGGATGGGTAAAGCACCTGACGACGAAGGAGACGGATCATGTCCAGAGCGATAGAGGTGCGCTGGCAGGGCGAGCTGGAGGGCTCGCCGGAGCAGGTCTGGGAGGCCATCACCGTCCGCGCGGACGGCTGGCTGTGGAAGATCGACTACGAGCCGCGTGTGGGCGGCAGTGAGACAGGACTCACAGCGGCGGGCGGCACCGTGACGGTCTGGGAGCCGCACCGCCACTTCACCACCCGCGGGCCCGACCTCGACGGTTTCAACCAGCTCGACTTCGTGCTGGAGCCGCGCGGCGAGAAGACCTTCCTCAGCTACACCCACAACGGCGTGCTGCCCGACGACGACTACGACGTCCAGGCCGACGCCTGCCGTCAGCACACCGCCTTCTACAACCACTCACTCGGCCAGTACGTACGCCACTTCGCCGGCCGCCGGTGCGAGTACGTCACCGCGGAGGCCGAGGTGCGCTTCGCCGCCGTCCGCGCCGCGCTCGGCCTGCCCGACGAGGTCAAAGCCGGTGACAGGGTACGGCTGACGCCCGCCGGCCTGACCCCGATCGACGGCGTCGTCGACTACGCCACGCCCGTCTTCCTCGGCGTCAGGAGCGGCGACGCGCTGTACCGTTTCTACGGCCGCGACGTGTGGGGCTGGCCGGTCGGCGTGGCCCACCACCTGTTCGCGGGCGGCGACTCCAGCGCGGACTGGAACGCCTGGCTGGCCAAGGAGGTGGCGTGATGCCCCAGTACGCGGTGCTCATCTTCGAGGCCGTACCACCGGAGAACCTCCCGCCCGAGGTCATGCAGGGCCACATGGACCTGCCCGGGAAGATCGCGGAGAAGGGCGGCAGGACCATCGCCGGGCTGGCGCTGGACCAGCCGGGCACCGCCACGGTCATCCGCGGCGGCCTGGTGACCGACGGGCCGTTCATCGAGACCAAGGAGGCGCTCGGCGGCGTCTTCGTCATCGAGGCGCGTGACCTCGACCACGCGCTGACGCTGGCCGCGATGACGCCGATCGTCGAGGGCTGCGTGGAGGTCAGGCCGCTGATCGGCTTCGAGGTGGTGAGCTGAGCGGATCCTCCTCCACGGCCCGTTCGGTCGAGCGGGCCGTGGAGGACGCGCACCGGGGCGAGTGGGCCTACGTGCTCGCCGCCACGGTGCGCGTCACCCGCGACCTCGACGCCGCCGAGGAGGCCGTGCAGGACGCCTACGTCCAGGCGCTGCGCACGTGGGTGAAGGACGGCGTGCCGGAACGGCCCGGCGCGTGGCTGACCACGGTCGCCCGTCGCACCGCGCTCAACGCCATGCGCCGAGAGCGCACCCTCGCCGCCAAGCTGCCGTTGCTGGTCGGCGTCGAGGAGGAGACGCCGGAGACGGGTGCCGTGCCCGACGACCGCCTCCGGCTCATCTTCACCTGCTGCCATCCCGCGCTGGCACCCGAGGCGCGGGTCGCGCTCACGCTGCGGCTGGTGTGCGGGGTGGCGACCCCGGACATCGCCGGGGCCTTCCTGGTCTCCGAACCGACGATGGCGGCCCGGATCACCAGAGCCAAGAAGAAGATCGCGGCGGCGCACATCCCTTACGCGGTGCCGTACGCGGAGGATCTGCCCGTGCGCGTCGACGCGGTGCTGACCGTGATCCACCTGCTGTACTCGACCGGCCACACCGCGCGCTCCGGCCGCGACCTGGTCCGCGACGAGCTCACCGGCCGCGCTCTCGACCTGGCGCGCATGCTGGTCCGGCTGCTGCCCGCCGACCGGGAGGCGACCGGGCTGCTGGCGCTCCTGCTGGTGCACCAGGCCAGGCGGGCCACCCGTACCGACGGGGCGGGACGGTTGCTGCGGCTGGAGGAGCAGGACCGCTCGTTGTGGGACCGCGAGCTGATCGCCGAGGCCGACCGGCTCATCGTCGGCGCGCTCACCGCGGGAGCGCCCGGCCGCTTCACGCTGCAGGCCGCGATCGCCGCGCTGCACGCCCAGGCGTCCAGCTACGACGAGACGGACTGGCCGCAGATCCTCATCCTGTACGGCGAGCTGCTGCGGATCTGGCCGTCACCCGTGGTCGCGCTCAACCGGGCGGTGGCGCTGGCCATGGTCGAGGGTCCGGCCGCCGCGCTGGAGGCGATCGAGGAGCTGGAGCGGGAGGGCCGCCTGGCCGGGTACCGTTACCTGCCGGCGGCCAAGGCCGACCTCCTGCACCGGCTGGGCCGCGAAGCCGAGGCGGTCGAGGCGTACCGGGCCGCGCTGGAGCTCAGCGACAACGCCGCCGAGCAGGAGTTCCTGCAAGAACGAGCCAGAACTGTCGGTGCCATGTGGCACGGTGTGGAACTGTGGCCCAACCCCTGAAAGAGCTCGTCAACGCCGCCTCCGTCGAGGTCCTCGCCGACGGTCTCGCCGCCTCGCTGCCCGGCTTCGCGCGCGAGCGCTTCGTCCACGAGGCCGTCTCCGGTCTCGGATCGCTGGAGCTCAAGGACCGCGTGCGGCACGTCGCGAGCACGCTCGGCTTGGTCGCCGGCCTGCCGTTCCCCTCCGTGGCCGCCGCCCTGCGGACCGGCGCGCCCAAGTTCGACATGTGGAGCGGCTGGCCGGCCACCGACTACGTCGCGCTCCACGGGCTCGGCCACCTCGACGTCGCGATGGAGACGCTGGCCGCGATCACGCCGCACGCCACCGCCGAGTTCGCCGTACGCCCCTTCCTGGAGCGTCACGGGCAGGCCGCCCTGGAGATCATGTACGGCTGGGCGGGCTCGGCCGACGAGCACCTGCGCCGCCTGGCCTCCGAGGGCACCCGGCCGAGACTGCCCTGGGCCACGCGGGTGAGCTGGCTGATGGAGCCGGGGCCGACGCTGCCGATCCTCAACCGGCTGCGCGACGACCCGAGCGAGTATGTGCGCCGGTCCGTGGCCAACCACGTCAACGACTTCACCAAGGGCCATCCGGAGACGGCGATCGCGTTGCTGGCCGGGTGGCGGGCCGAGGGCGGGTCGCATGTGGAGAAGGTGGTGCGGCATGCCGTACGGGGGTTGTTGCGTGAAGGGCATCCCGAGGCGCTGGGGCTGGTCGGGGCGCGGGCGGGCGGGGGCGCGGTGGAGTCGCTGACGCTGGCTGCCGGGCAGGTGGCGGTGGGGGAGAAGCTGCCGTTCACCGTGGTGGTCACGGCTTCGGAGCCCGGGCCCGTGGTGTTGCGGTACGCGGTGTGCCGTGAGGGGTCGCGGCGGGTGTTCCATCTGGGCGAGCGGGTGGCCGGGGTGGCGGGGGAGGCGTTCTCGGTGACCAAGTCCCACTCGTTCCGGCCGGTGACCACCCGCGTGGAGCCTCCGGGGCCGCGCACGCTGGAAATCATGGTCAACGGCGTGGTCAGAGCCAGCGCCGCCTTCCACCTGACCCCATAACCCCAGCCACCCAGCCCCATAACCCCAGCCACCCCGCCCCGGACCCAGCCATCCCGCCGAGACCCGACCCCGGCCACGCCCGGCTGAACCCCGGCAACGACTGGCCGGAGCCGTGCCACGACCGCCGGATCCCCGCCACGAGCGGCCGGAGCGGGAGTACCGCCCGAAACCCCCGGGACGGGCGCCGGGATCCAGGAGTACCACCGGGATCTCGGAGGCGTCGTGCGGGAGAAGGGCTGACCCGGGGGGTCGCGTGGGGGTGTGTGCGGGGAGGTGGCAAGGGTCAGGGTGGGGTGGTGCGGTCGCGGCGGGCCTGGCGGCGGCGGGTCATGCGGTCTGCCGGGTCCGTGGGGGACGGGGCGGGTTCCTGGCTCAGGTGGCGGGCCAGGGCGGCGACGGTGGGGTGGGTGTAGAGGGTGGTCAGGGGGAGGCGGCGGCCCAGGGCGGTTTCGAGGTGGAGCTGGACCTTGGCCATCAGGAGCGAGTGGCCGCCGGTGTCGAAGAAGTTCTGGTCCCTGGGCACCTGGGGGAGGTCCAGGGCAGCGCGCCAGGCGGCGGCGATCACTTCCTCCAGGCCGGTGAGGATGGACGCCTGGGTGACGGGCTGGTGTGTGGGGATGGACGCCTGGGTGGCGGGTTGGTGTGTGGGGAGGGCGGTGGTGATCGGCTGGTGTGTGGGGAGGGCGGTGGTGTCGACCTTGCCGGTCGGGGTCAGGGGGAAGGCGCTGAGCGCGGTGAACGAGGTCGGCAGCATGTACTCGGGCAGCACGTCGGACAGGGCGTCCCGGAGACCGGCGGCGGACTCGGCGATGACGTAGGCGTGGAGGTGTTCGTCACGGGCCACGACGGTCGCCTTCGACACGGTGGGGAGGACGGACAGGGCGGCCTCCACCTCGCCCAGTTCCACGCGATGGCCGCGGATCTTCACCTGGCGGTCCAGGCGGCCGAGGTAGGCGATCTGGCCGTCGGGCAGGAGGCGGCCCAGGTCGCCGGTCAGGTAGAAGCGGGTGCCGTCGGGGTCCGTGCCGAATCTGACGGCGTCCGCGGCGGGCGCGCACCAGTAGCCGGCCAGGTAGGGGCTTCTGATCACGATCTGCCCCTCGGGTCCGGCCGGCTCCAGGGTGACCCGGGTGCCGGGGAGGGGGCGGCCGATGGGGACGACTCCGGCCGGTACGAGGGCGGCGTCGGCCCGGGTGAGGTGGTTCTGGACGGCGAAGGAGATCTCGGTGGCGCCGTAGCCGTTGACGAAGAGGCAGGAGTCGCCGAAGTGGCGGCGGAAGCGTTCCAGGTCGGCGCCCACCACGGCCTCGCCGCCCAGCACGATGGCGCGCATCCGCGGCAGCCGTTCACCGTCCGCGAGCGCATCCACCAGGTAACGGAAAACCGTCGGCGTGGAGTGATAAATGGTGATCTCTCGGGCGGCCATGGCCAGCTCCGACAGGCCCGCCGTCCGCACGTCCACCGGCACCACGCACGCCCCGTTCAGCAGGGCGGAGAACGTGTCGGTCACCGCCATGTCGAAGCTGAACGACGACAGCACGCTCACCCGGTCGGCCGGCCCGATCCGCAGGTTGTTCGTGTGGGCGGCGACCTGGAACAACACCCCCCGATGCGTCTGCACGACCCCCTTCGGCTCCCCGGTCGAGCCCGAGGTGAACAGGATGTACGCCGCCGAGTCCGGATCCACGGGCACCCAGCCGGACGACTCCCCGGCCAGGGCGGTCACGTCCACCACGCGGCACCCCTCCAGCAGCTCACCCGCCAAGGCCAGGTGGCCGGGCGAGGTCAGCACCACGTCCGCGTCGGCCAGGGCGGCCATGCGGCGCAGCCGTACCGGCGGATAGCGCGGATCGAGCGGCACGTAGGCCGCGCCCGCGCCCAGCGTGCCGAGGATCGCGGCGATCGTCTGCGCGCCGTGGTCGAGCAGCAGCGCCACCCGCCGCGCACCGCGCACCGCGGCCGCCACCCGCCCGGCGCGGCGGGCGAGTTCGGCGTAGGTGAGGCCGTCGAGCGCGGGCCGTTCGGGGTGGGTACGGGCGGCGGCCAGGAAGCGGGCGGGGATCGACTCGGCCAGCCATCCGGCGCGGAACTCCCGGTGCTCCGGGACGACGAGCGTGCTCACGTCATCGCCACCAGGACCTTGCGCGTGCCGGTGAAGGCGTGCCGGCCGTGCAGGACCAGCATGTTGTCGATCACCAGGACGTCGCCCTCCCGCCACGGCTCGGCCCACTCCCCGGCGCGGGCGACCTCGCGCACGTGGTCGAGATCACCGGCGGGGATGGGGCTGCCGTCACCGTAGAGGGCGTGCAGGGGGAGTTCCTCCTCCGACTCGACCAGGCCGAGCAGTGCCTCGGCCTCGTCGGCGGGCAGGGAGGAGACGTGCCACTGCTCGGCCTGGTTGAACCAGACCTCCTCGCCGGTCAGCGGATGCTTCCTGGTGGCCGGCCGCGTCTGCCGTACGCGGAGATCGCCCTCGTCGCTCCAGGTGAACTGGGCGCCCGCCGCGCGCAGGACGGACTCGACCTCGGCGCGGTCGGCGGTCTCGTAGGTGTCCTGCCAGGACTTGCCCAGGCCGAAGCCGCCGTGGAGGTTCTGCAGGTAGGTGACGCCGCGGGTGGTGAAGCGTTCGCGCACCGCGGGGTCGAGCGCGGCCAGCAGGGCGCGGCCGTCCGAGACCGGGGTGGCGCCGCCGGTGTCGGCGGCGTCGAGACAGCAGAAGAACAGGCGCTCGGGCCACAGCGCCGCCTGCGACAGTTCGTTGTGCAGGGAGATGCGGTACTCGGCCGGGTACTCGGTGGAGGTCCAGACGCCCTCGTGTACGGCTTCGCGCGGCGAGTTGCCGTGCCGGTAGGTGGTGAACGGCTCGCCGAACTCGCGTACCACCTTGTGAAACTCCTCGGCGGATGAGATACCGAGTCCGCGCAGGAGCACGGCGCCGTGCTCGCGCAGGAGTCCGGCCGTCTTCACCGGGTCGGCGTGGTCGAGCGTGGCGACGGTGGTGGCGGGCATGGTCACTCCTGAGGGGTGGGCATCGCGCGGGTACGGGGCACGGGGGACAGGGCCAGGATGACCACGGGGACGAGCGCCCCGAGCGCGCAGATGATCAGCGTGGGCCGGACGCCGATCCCGGCGGCGAGCAGTCCGGCCAGCGCGGCGCCGACGGGGGCGAAGGCCAGCGCGACCGCGCGCTGCGAGGCCATCACGCGGCCCTGGAGCCGGTCGGGCGTGGCGCCCTGCCTGAGCACGGTGTGGTTGACGCCCGCGATCGGGCCGGTCACGCCGAGCAGGAACTGCGAGATGCCGATCATGGTCAGCGCGAGCCAGAACGGCCCGGTGGCCAGCGCGATGAGGATGAGCGAGCCGTTGCCGACCACGGTCGCCCAGAAGAAGCCGGGCCCCATGCCGATCCGCTTCATCACCGGAACGGCCAGCAGCGACCCGAGAATCGCCCCCGGAGCGCCGACCGCGAACATCACACCCACCCAGTACGGCTCCATCCCCAGGCTCTTGGTGATCCAGAACGGCAGCAGCACCTGGATGCCGGTGAAGAAGAACATGTAGAAGCCGCTGGCGATGACGCCGGGCCGTACCAGAGGCTGCCGCCAGACCCAGACCAGCCCCTCCTTGATCGAGGAGATCACGCCCGGCCTGCCCTCCGCGGGATCCTGCCGCGGCTCCTCCTTCTTGATCAGCGCGCACAGGACGGCGGAGGCGAAGAACGAGACCACGTCGATGACCAGGATCACCGCGGCGCTGACGGTGGTGACCAGCGCGGACCCGAGCGTGTTCCCGGCGATCTTGCCGACCGAGGTGCTGAGCTGCAGCTTGGCGTTGCCGTCACCGAGCTGCTCGCGCCCCACCAGGAACGGCAGGTGCGACATGTTGGCCACCTCGAAGAACACGTACATGGTGACCAGCACGAACGACACCAACCCCAGCCAGACCAGGTTGAGGGAGCCGGTCAGCCAGAGCACGGGGATGAGCATGAGCGCGAACCCGCGCACCACGTCCGTGACGATCATCGTGGGCCGCTTGCGGAAGCGGTCCGCCCAGAACCCGGCGAACAGGAACAGCAGCATGGGCACCCGCCCGATCGCGCCGAGGAAGCCGAGCTGCTCCTCGGTGGCGCTGAGCAGGACGATCGCGACGAGCGGGAAGGCCACCTCGGTGACGGCGTTGCCGAAGGCGGAGGCGGTGAACCCGCTCCACAACTTCAGGAAGTCCCTGTGCTTCCACAGACTGGGCGTCTCCGGCGGCGCATCACTGGCCGTCGTCTCCTGTGCCATGATCCATCCACCTCCTCCATTCGGTTGCGGTGCGGGCGACGTAGGGCGGGAAGAACGAGCTGAAGCGGGCGCCGGGCAGGTAGCCGACGTCGAGCCGGTCGCAGATCGCGCGCCAGCCGTAGTCCTCGTCGAGGGAGACGCCGTCCCCCTCGGGAATGAGCAGGACGGCGCGGCCGTCGTAGGGCTCGTGGGTGTAGTGGCCGACGGCGTGGGCGTTGGCGCGGAAGACGTCCAGGTAGCGCCGGATGTAGGCGAGGTCGTCGGGTCGCTGCCGGAGTGTGCCCTCGCTGGAGGCGGCGTTGATGACCGACAGCAGTTGCTCGGCCGGTTCCAGATGCCGGAACTCCTGGATGTCCACGGTGGTCAGCCCGCCGGCCAGCGCGTGCCCCATGAGCTCCAGGTCGTCCTCCAGCGACCTGCGTACGACCGGTTCGTCGGCCGAGGACCAGGCCAGGAAGACGGCAGGCACCTCCTCGCCGTCCGCGCGCAGCCGCCTGGCCACCTCAAGCGCGATGTTGCCGCCGATGCAGAACCCGCCGAGCGCGTAGGGGCCGTGCGGTCGCACCGAGCGGACGTAGGCGGCGTACGCCTCGGCCATCTCGGCGATCGTCGCGTGCGGCGTCTCACCCTCGGCCAGGCCGTGCGCGGGGATCGCGTAGACGGGCTGGTCCTCGCCGAGCGCGGTGGCGAGCGGCTGGTAGCGGAAGACCTCGCCGCCGAGCGCGTGGATGAGGAAGACGGGGGTACGGTCCCCGCCTTCGCGCAGCGGGACGATCCGCCCCTTGCCGACCGGCGTGTCCGCGTCGTGCCGCAGCGCGGCGGCGAGCTGGGCGACCGTGGGCGCGGGCAGGATCGTGGCGACGGGCACCTCCCGGCCGAGGTCCTGGCGCAGCCGCATGGCCAGGCGCAGCGCGAGCAGGGAGTGGCCGCCCAGGGCGAAGAAGTCGTCGCGGATCCCGACCTCCTCGACGCCGAGCACGTCGGCGAAGAGCTTGGCGAGGTGCTCCTCCAGTTCGTCGCGCGGCGCCTCGTACGGCGGGCGCGGCGCCGGAGCCGGATCGGGCAGCGCCTTGCGGTCGAGCTTGCCGTTGGCCGTGGTCGGCAGCCGTTCCAGCGACAGGAACGCCCCCGGCACCATGTGCTCGGGCAGCCGCGCCCGCAGGAACGCGGTGACGTCGGACAGCTCGGCCACGGCGCCGGGTTCGAGCACGACGTAGCAGGCCAGCCCGCCCTTGTACGGCACCACGACCGCGCTCCTGATGTGCGGGTGCAGGCTGATCGTGGCCTCGACCTCGCCGGGTTCGACCCGGATGCCGCGGATCTTGACCTGGTGGTCGATGCGGCCCAGGTACTCGATCTCGCCGTCGGGCAGCCATCGGGCCAGGTCGCCGGTGCGGTACATGCGCCCGCCGTCCGGGTGCGGGGTGAACTGCCGGGCGGTCAGCCCCGGCCGCCCCCTGTACCCGTCGGCGAGCCCGGCTCCGGCGATGCACAGCTCGCCGGGGGTGCCGATGGGGACGCGCCCGCCGTTCCGGTCGAGGATCTCGATGCTGATGCCGGTGATGGGTTTTCCGATGGGGGTACGGCTTTCGCCCGGCTCGCAGACGTGCCAGGTGACGTCGACGGCCGCTTCGGTCGGGCCGTAGAGGTTGTGCAGTTCTACGCCGGGGAAGGCGGTGTGGAAGCGTTCGGCCAGCGAGGTGGGCAGGGCCTCACCCGAGCAGATCACCCGCCGGAGCGACGGCAGGACCGGGGTCTCCTCGACCAGGGCCTCCAGCATGGACGGGACGAAGTGCAGGGTGGTCACGTCGTGTTCGCGGATGAGGCGGGTCAGGGCAGCCGTGTCGCGGTGGTCGTCGGGAGCCGCCACGATCGTCCCCGCCCCGGCGATGAGCGGCCAGAACAACTCCCAGACCGAGACGTCGAAGGTGAACGGCGTCTTGTGCAGGATCCGGTCGTCGGGGGTGAGCGGGAAGGCGTCCGACATCCAGATCAGGCGGTTCACGATGGCCGCGTGGGAGACGACCACGCCCTTGGGGTTGCCGGTGGAGCCCGACGTGTAGATCACATAGGCCGGAGCATGCGGCGAAATATCCGGCACCAGACCGCCTGCCTCCGGCACGTAGCCGCCCGCCTCCGGTGCCGGGTCGCCCGGTTCTGAGGTTGTGGGGGAGAGGGTCGTGTGGCCGGGGAAGCGGTCCGGCTGTTCGGTGACGATCACCTGGACGCTGGCGTCGCTGGTCAGGAAGGCCAGCCGTTCATCCGGATGGGACGGCTCCAGCGGCAGGTACGCGCCTCCGGCGGTCACCACCGCGTGCACCGCCACCACCAGGTCCACGCTCCGTGGCAGGCACACCCCCACCACCGACCCGACCCCGACTCCGGCGGCCCGGAGTGCCTGCGCCAACCCTCGGACCCGTCGTGAAAAATCGGTGTAAGTCAGGGTTTCGCCGGAAGGCGCCACCACCGCCACCGCCTCCGGCGTCCGCTCCGCCTGCACCGCCAGCAGCTCGGGCAGGGTGCCCGAGACGCCCGGCCCGGTGGCGTTCCACCCGGCGATCACCGCCGCGTCCGCCGCCACGTACCCGCCGCTCTCCCGCGGATCGATGGCCAGGTCGGCGGCGACGTCGGCGAAGGCCCGCCGGTAGTACGCGGCCGCCCGCTCGATCTGGCCGATGGCGAACTGCGTGCGGTCGTACTTCAACGTCAGCCCGAGCCGCCGCGTCCGCGGCGACCAGGTGAAGTTGGCGGCGTAGGCCAGGTTCGTCTGCTCGAAGAACTCGGTCTCCGACACGGTCAGGCCGTCCCCGCCGAGCTCACGGTAGGCCTTGAAGTCCCGGTAGTCGAAGAGCGCGTCGAAGGCCGGCGCCCGTCCGGTCAGCCGCTGGATCTCGAAGAGCGGGTAGTGGCGGTGGGGGTGGAGCGCGATCTCGGTCTCGAAGACGCCTCTGATCAGCGCCTCCCAGGTGGGCACGTCGGTGCGTACCCGCAGCGGAACCGTGTTGAGGAACAGCCCGAGCACCTCGCCCGCGGCCTCGTGCTCGGGCCGCCCGTGGGTGACCACGCCGGTCACAGCCTCGCCCTCGCCGGTGAGCAGGGCGAGAACCCGCAGGTGGCAGGCGAGCAGCACCGTGCGCAGCGGCACCCGCAGCCGCGTGGCCGCCTCCTCCAGGCCCGCGACCACGGGCTCGTCCATGGCGACCGCATGGGACACGGCCTGCTCGGTGTCACCGGCCCGGTAGCCGGGCAGCCTCGGAAGGGCGCCGCCGGGGGCCTCGTCGAGCAGGTCCCGCCAGAACCCGGCGGTCTTCTCGTCGGCGATCGCCGCCTTCTCCGTGGCCACGAAGTCGCGGAAGCTCGGCTCCAGCGGCTCCACCGGTAGCGGGGTTCCCGCCAGGTGCGCGGAGTAGCGGCGCAGCAGGTCACCGGTGAGCGTGGAGACGCTCCAGCCGTCCAGGATCGCGTGGTGGAAGCTGAGCCCGAGCCCGAACTCCGCCTCGCCCCTGACCTCCACCGCCACCCGGAACAGCGGCGCGCTCCCGTAGTCGAACGCCCGGCCGCGCTCCGCCTCGCCCCAGGCCCCGATCGGCTCGGCGACCTCGGCCAGCGGCGGCTCGACCTCGTCCCACACCAGCTGGAGCGGTTCCTCGAAGCCGGTGAGGTCGAACGACGTGCGCAGCACCGCGTGCCGCGCCATGACCTCCCGCAGCGCCGCACGCAGCGCCGCGGCGTCGTAGCGTCCGTGCAGCACGAGCGTGAACACGTCGTGGTACGTCGGCGACCCCTCCTGGTAGGAGCTGTGAAACAACATGCCCGCCTGCAGCGCGGTGAGCGGGTAGGCGTCCTGCAGCGCCGTCATGGTCGCCCTCCTTGGAAGCGTTGCTTGATGCGGTCCAGGTCACCGGCGCCGAGCAGGCCGAACGCGGCGCGGGTGGCGCTCTCGGCGGCCGGGCCGCGCTCCAGCGTGGTGGCCAGTTCGCGCTCCAGTACAGTGGCCAGTTCACGCACGGTCTGGTGCGTGAACAGCCGCTCCAGGGCCAGCCGGTAACCGCGGCCCCGCAGTCTGGCCACGACCTTGAGCGACTGGATGGAGTCGCCGCCCAGGGCGAAGAAGTTGTCGTGCGCGCCGACGTCCTCGACGCCGAGCACCCGCGCCCACACCTGGGCGACCGCCTCCTCCTCGGGCCCGGCGGGCGGCTCGTGGACGGGTGCGGCGGCCGGACGGGGTTCGGGCAGCGCGCGCCGGTCGAGCTTGCCGTTCGGGGTGAGCGGCAGTTCCTCCAGCACCGCGTACTGGGCCGGAACGAGATGCTCGGGCAGCCGGACGCGCAGGTGGGCGGTGAGCGCGGGCAGGTCGATCTCGGTCTCGGCGACCAGATAGCCGACCAGCGCGCCGTGCCGGGCGAGCACCACCGCGGACCTGACCGAGGGGTGCGCGGTGAGCGCCGCCTCGACCTCGCCGGGTTCGACCCGGATGCCGCGGATCTTGACCTGGTGGTCGATGCGGCCCAGGTACTCGATCTCGCCGTCGGGCAGCCATCGGGCCAGGTCGCCGGTGCGGTAGAGGCGGCCGTGCGGCGACGGCGTGAACTGCCGCGCGGTCAGCCCCGGCCGCCCCAGATACCCGTGGGCCAGGCCGATGCCACCGATGCACAGCTCGCCGGGCGCGCCGATCGGGACCCGCCCGCCGTTCCCGTCGAGGATCTCGACGCGGATGCCGGTGATGGGTCTTCCGATGGGGGTACGGCTTTCGCCCGGCTCGCAGGCGTGCCAGGTGACGTCGACGGCCGCTTCGGTCGGGCCGTACAGGTTGTGCAGCTCGCTGTCCGGCAGGGCGGCGTGGAAGCGTTCGGCCAGCGAGGTGGGCAGGGCCTCACCCGAGCAGATCACCCGCCGGAGAGAGGGCAGCGCGGGCCGTTCCTCCAGCAGGGCGTCCAGCAGCGAGGGCACGAAGTGGACCGTGGTCACCCGGTGCTCGCCGATCAGCCGGACCAGCTCGGCGGTGTCCCGGTGCGCCTCGGGCCCGGCGACGACCATGCCCGCCCCGGCGATGAGCGGCCAGAACAACTCCCAGACCGAGACGTCGAAGGTGAACGGCGTCTTGTGCAGGATCCGGTCGCCGGGGGTGAGCGGGAAGGCCTCGGACATCCATCGCAGCCGGTTGGAGATGGCCGCATGCGAGATCACGACCCCCTTGGGGTTGCCGGTGGAGCCCGAGGTGTAGATCACGTAGGCCGGAGCATGCGGCGAAATTTCCGGCATCGGGCCGTCCGCGTCCGGTGCAGGGCCGTCCGCGTCCGGTGCAGGGCTGTCTGTGTCCGGTGCAGGGCTGTCTGTGTCCGGTGCCGGGTCGCTCGCGTCCGGTGCCGGGTCGCCCGGTTCTGAGGTTGTGGGGGAGAGGGTCGTGTGGCCGGGGAAGCGGTCCGTCTGTTCGGTGACGATGACTTCCACGCCGGCGTCGTGGGTCAGGAAGGCCAGCCGTTCATCCGGATGGGACGGCTCCAGCGGCAGGTACGCGCCTCCGGCGGTCACCACCGCGTGCACCGCCACCACCAGGTCCACGCTCCGTGGCAGGCACACCCCCACCACCGACCCGACCCCGGCCCCGGCGGCCCGGAGTGCCTGCGCCAACCCCCGGACCCGTCCTGAAAAATCGGCGTAAGTCAGGGCGTCGCCGGAAGGCGCCACCACCGCCACCGCCTCCGGCGTCCGCTCCGCCTGCGCCGCCAGCAGCTCGGGCAGTGACGGCGACGACGCGAACGAGCCGGTGTCGTTCCACTCCTCGATCAGCGCGTTCTCGGCAGGGGTGAGCAGCGGCAGCGAGGAGACCGGCCGGTCCGGGTCGGCCACCGCCGCGGTCAGCAGCGCGAGGAAGCGGGCGGCCAGCCGTTCGACCGTGCCCGCGTCGAACAGGTCGGTGCGGTACTCCAGGATGCCGTGCAGCCCGTCCGGCTCCCGCCGCAGATAGAGCGTCAGGTCGAACTTGGCGTGCGCGGTCCCCGACGGCAGCCACTCGAACCGCAGCCCGCCAGCCGACACCGGCGGCCGCCCGGCGTCCTCCAGGCTGAGCATCACCTGCACCAGCGGCGTGCCGCCCAGGTCACGCCGCGGCTGCAAGTCCTCGATCAGCACCTCGAACGGCACCTCGTCGTTGGCGAAGGCCTCCAGAGACGTCGTCCTGACCTGCTTGAGCAGCTCGCGGAAGGTCGGATCCGCCGACAGGTCCGCCCGGACGGCCAGCGTGTTCAGGAAGAAGCCGAGCAGCGGCTCCACCTCCGGCCTGGGCCGGTTCGCGGCGGGCGTGCCGATCAGGATGTCGTCCTGGCCGGAGTGGCGGGCCAGCAGGACCGAGAAGGCCGCGAGCAGCGTCATGAACAGCGACGCGTTCTCCTCGGCGCCCAGCCCGCGCAGCCGCTCGGCCAGCGGCGCCGGAACGCTGATCGGCACGTTCGCCCCCGCGTAGCTCCGCCTGGCCGGCCGGGGCCGGTCGGCGGGCAGTTCCAGCCGCTCGGGCCGTCCGGCCAGCCGCTCCCGCCAGTACGCCAGCTGCGTCTCCCGCAACGGCCCTTCGACCCGGGCCCGCTGCCAGGCGGCGTAGTCGGCGTACTGCACCGGAAGCTCCGGCAGGCCGGGCCGCCGGTCCTCGGCCAGGGCCGCGTAGATCTCGGCCAGCTCGCGCTGGAACAGCACCGCCGACCAGGCGTCGTTGACCACGTGGTGCAGCGTGACGAGCAGGACGTGGTCGTCGGCCGCCATGCGGACCAGGTGGGCGCGCAACGGCGGCTCGGTGGTCAGGTCGAAGCGCCGTGACGCCTCCTCCTCCAGCAGCCGCAGTGCCTGCGCCGGTCCGCCGCCGGGCAGCTCGGTGACGGTGAAGGGCACCTCGGGCTCGTCCTCGACCCGCACGATCAGGTCGTCGTCGCGTTCTTCCAGCCGCGAGCGCAGCACCTCGTGGCGGTCGGCGACGCCCAGCAGGGCGCGCGCCAGCCGTACCGGATCGAGGTCGCCGCGCACGCGCAGGCAGACGTGCGTGTTGTAGACGGCGGCGGCCGGTTCGAGCTGGTCGAGGAACCACAGGCGGCGCTGGCCGTAGGAGGCGGGCAGGCCGGTGCCGCGCGGGACCGGCACGACCGGAGGCAGCCGCTCGCCCCGCTTGCTCAGGGCCGTGTCGACCTTCGCGGCGAGCCCGGCGACGGTCGGGTTCTCGAACAGGGCGCGCAGCGGGGGCGCGGCGCCGAAGGCGGTCCTGACCCGGCTCATCAGCTTGATCGCGAGCAGGGAGTGTCCGCCGAGCTCCAGGAAGCTGTCGTCCCTGCCGACCGGGCCGCAGTCGAGCAGTTGCCGGAACAGCGCGGCGACCAGTTCCTCGGTCGCGCCGGACGGCGGCGCGCCCGCGCTCGCGGCGGCGGCGACCGGCGCGGGCAGGCGGGAGCGGTCGAGCTTGCCGTGCGCGGCCAGCGGCAGCCCGTCCATGGACACGAAGTGCGCGGGCACCATGTAGTCGGGCAGCCGCTCGGCCAGGTGTGCCCGCAGCGCGGCGGCCTCGACCGCGCCGACCACGTACGCGGTCAGCTCGCCGTCGCGGGCCAGGACGGCGCACTCGCGCACGGCCGGGTACGCGGCGATCGCCGCCTGCACCTCACCGGGCTCCACCCGGAACCCGCGGATCTTGACCTGGTCGTCGGCCCGGCCCAGGAACTCCACGGAGCCGTCGGGCAGCCGCCTGGCCCGGTCGCCGGTCCGGTAGAGCCGGGCGCCCGGCACACCGGAGAACGGATCGGGCACGAAGACCGCCGCCGTCGCGGCCGGACGGCCGAGATAGCCGCGGCTCACGCTCACACCGCCCACGCACAGCTCACCGGGCACCCCGTCGGGTACGGGCAGCAGGCCGGCGTCGAGGATATAGGCGGTGGCGTGGGGCAGCGCGTGGCCGACCGGGGTGGTGGTTCCGGCGCCGTGCGGCGTCTGGTCACCGGCCAGGGCGAGCACGCCCACGGTCGTCTCGGTGGGGCCGTAGTGGTTGACGACCGACCGTTCGGGACCGGCCGCGGCGCGCAGCTCGCGTACCCACTCCCAGCGTGAGGCCTCGCCGCCGAGGACGAGCGTGCGGCGGGGGAGCAGCGCGGCCGGGTCGGGCAGCCCGCTCTGCAGCGCGGCCAGGTGCGACGGCGTGACCTTGTAGATGTCGACGGCCTCGCGGCGCAGGTGCTCGGCGACCCAGTAGGCGTCGGTGGCCAGCTCGCGCGGCACCAGGTGGAGCGTGCCGCCGGTCAGCAGCGCGCCGAAGAAGACGGTGATGGCGAAGTCGTAGGTGAGCGGCTGCAGCATCGACAGGCGGCGGCCGGGCGCGAGGCCGAGCAGGTCCGTGACTCCGGAGACGTAGGCGGTCAGCTCGCCGTCGGCGACGCCCACGCCCTTCGGCCGCCCGGTCGAGCCGGAGGTGTAGATCACGTACGCGAGCTGTGCCGGATGCCGGGGGATCGCGGGCGCCGGCTCCTCCGGCGCGCGGGCCGCGTCGATGACCGGCAGCCCCGTCCCGGGCAGCCCACCGGCCAGTGCCCGGCTGGTGACCACCGCCGTCGCCCCGGAGTCGGCCAGCTGGTAGCGCACCCGCTCCACCGGATGCCGCGCGTCCAGCGGCAGGAACGCCGCCCCCGCCTTCAGCACGCCCAGCACCGCGACGGCCAGCTCCACGTCGTTGCCGAGCAGGACCGCGATCGGCGTGTCCGGCCGCGCGTGCGGGGCTAGGAGCGCGGCCAGCCGTCCCGAACGCCGGTCCAGCTCGCCGTAGGTCAGCGCGCCGCCGTCCGCGTCGGCGACCGCCACCGCGCCGGGACGCTCGCGCACGAGCGCGGCGAACACCTCCGTGAGGCTCCTGCGCTCCGGCATCTCCCCGGTACGGCCCCGCGGCTCCTCCCCGGCCAGCAGGATCGGCAGCCGCCCCACCGGAGTGGCCGGATCGGCGAGCACGCCGCCGAGCAGCAGCCGGTACCGGGCGGCGAAGTCCTCGGCCCACTCCGCGTCGAACAGGGCCTTGGCGTACTCCATCCGCCCGCTGATCCGGTCGCCTTCCTCGACGAGGTCGATCAGCAGGTCCACCTTGGCGGTGCCGTTGCGCAGCTGGATGTTCTCGGCCAGCGGCAGCAGGTTGAAGACGATCTGGTGCAGCGGCTCGCCGTCGGCGCCCTCGGTGCGTACCTCCTCGACCAGGCGCTCGTAGGGCACCTCCTGGTTGTCCAGCGCGTCGAGCAGGTTCGCCCGCACCTGGGCGAGCAGTTCGGTGAACGGCATCTCGCGGCGGCAGTCGCCGCGCACCACAACGGTGTTGACCATGATGCCGATCAGCCCGGCGGTCTCGGGCCGGTCCCGGCCGGAGACCGGCGTGCCCACGAGCACGTCCTCGCGGCCGGTCAGCCGCCCGACCAGCGCATGCAGGGCGGCCAGCAGCACGGCGAACGGCGTCGCGCCCCGGGCCGCCGCCAGCTCGCGCACCCGCCGCGTGAGTTCGGGCGGCAGGTCGAAGCCGACGTCACCGCCCGCGTGCCGGGAGATCTCCGGGTCGGGGGCGCGCGGCGAGAGCTCCAGCGGGGGCGGCGGCTCGGCCAGCTGCTTCTTCCAGTAGGCGAGCTGGTCGGCCAGTTCGCCGTTGTCCCACCGGCCACGTTGCCAGGCGGCGAAGTCGCCGTACTGGATGGGCAGCTCGGGCAGGGTCCTGCCGTCGTAGAGGGCGGCCAGGTCGGTGATGAAGATCTCCACCGAGGTGCCGTCGAAGATGATGTGGTGGAAGAGGAAGAACCCCTGCCACTCGTCCTCGCTCAGCCGGAAGAGCTTGGTCTGCCACAGCGGCGCCCGGTCCAGCGGGATGGGGCGGGCGGCGTCGGCGGCGTGGATCTCCGACAGCCGCGCCGCCTGTTCGCGCTCGTCCAGCCCGCGCAGGTCGGTCCGCTCGACCTCCACGTGGAGTTCGGGCAGCACGATCTGCGCCAGCTCGCCGTCGCGCAGTTCCAGCCCGGTGCGCAGCGTCTCGTGCCGCTTCACCAGCTCCCGCAGCGCCGCCTCGAACCGGTCCGGGTCCAGGCCGCGCCGCAGCAGCTTGACGAACGCGATGTTGTACGCCGTCAGACCGGGCTCCATCTGGTCCACGAACCAGAGGCGCTCCTGCCCGAACGAGGCGGGGAGCACGTAGCCTTCCATGCTCATCCGCCCATGGCCGTACGCAGGCTGAGCGGCCGCATGTCCGTCCAGACCTGGTCGATGTGGTCGAGGCACTCTTGCCGCGAGCCGGCGAAGCCGGACTCCCGCCAGCCTGCGGGCGCCGGGCGGCCGGCGGCCCAGACGGAGTACTGCTCCTCGTCGTTGATCACTACCTTGAAGTCCGGCATCGCGAGCTCCTTTCCGGGTGGGTGAGTCCTAGGACATGCGCCGGGCGACGCGGGGGATCGCCGCCGAGGCGGGCGGGGCGGCGGCGGGGGTCGCGCCGCTCTGGGCGGCCCTGAGCGATTCGATCTTGGCCGCCATCTGCGCGATGGTCGGCGCCTCGAACAGGGCCCGCATCGGCAGCCGCACCCCGACCGTGGTTCTGACCTGCGCGATGAGCTGGACGGCGACGAGCGAGTTGCCGCCCAGGTCGATGAAGTCGTCGTCGGCGGCGATGTCCTGCACCCCGAGTACGCCGCTCCAGATCCCGGCCAGCGTCGTCTGCAGCTCGCCCTCCGGCGCCAGGAAGTCGCCGTCGCGGACCACCCGCACGGCCTCGGCCGCCGGCTCCGGCGCGGGCTCGCCGGCGGAGAAACGCCGCTCGCCCTCGATGATCTCGGCGATCGCCATCGAGCTGATCACCATCTGGGCGCCCGCGTCGGCGGCCAGCGCGCGGCGGAACGCCTCGACGCCGTCCACCGGCCGGATGCCGTCGCTCGGCTCCCCGCTCGCCCCGGCGTAGCTCCAGCCGGTCGGCGCGGCCTCGGGCACGTCGCCCAGCGCGGTCACCGTGCCCGGCTCGACCTGGCGTACCTCGAAGTCCTCGATCTCCACCAGGACCTTGCCGGACTCGTCGATGAGCGTGAAGTTCAGCGCCACCATCCGGCTGTCCTTGCGGAAGTCGCCCATGCGCAGGTGGCTGTAGAAGCGGGCGGGCAGCCGGTCGTGGACACGCACGGTCCCGTACGCCAGCGGCATGTACGAGAGCCCCGTCTGGCGGCCGTCGCCGGTGCCGTAGGAGGTGGCGATGTCGAGCAGCACCGGGTGCAGCCCCCACCGGTCCAGGTCGGCGGCCACCGCGTCGATCGCCTCGACCAGGCCGATCTGCTCGCGCTCGCCGAACCAGACCTGCTCGGGGTGGTGCCAGCTCGGCCCGAAGTTGAGCACGCTGTCGTGGACGCCGACGATCTCCTCGGCGCCCGCCTTGCGCAGCCCGCCCAGCAGCGCCTCCAGGTCCACCCGCGCGGGCGGCCGCTCCTCGACCCAGACGGCGCTGCCCCGGGCGTGCATGCCCTCGTGGGTACGCAGCTCCAGCTCGCCGCCGTCCACCGTCACGACCACCTCGCCCGTGGTGCCGGGCCGTACGGCGAGCGGCTTGACGAAGGCCAGGTCGCGCAGCTCGATGACGTGGCCGGGACCCGGGCTGGGCACGACCGCCTCGAACGCCGCCCGCACGCACTCCAGCTGCCCCGTCCCCGGCATGATCGGGACCTCGCCCATCCGGTGCTCGTCCAGCATCGCGTGGGTCTCGGCCGAGACCGGGCCGCGTACCTCGTGGCCGATCCGGCTGCGCAGGATGCCGTGCTCGACGGGCACCGCGGCGGTGACGCCGGCGTTCCTGCCGACGGCGGCCGGGGCGTCGGTGTCGGCGGCCATGCCCACCTCCAGCCAGACACCCCAGTTGAGCGAGAGGACGCGCGGGCCGTCCTTACGGGAGCGGGCGAAGGCGTCCTCGAAGGCGTTGCCCGCCGTGTAGTCCACCTGGCCGAAGCCGCCGGCGATGCCGGTCACCGAGGAGCACAGGGCGACGAAGTCCAGGTCGAGGTCGCCGAAGGCGTTCCAGAGCGCGAGCGTGCCGTAGATCTTGGGGGCGAGTACGGCCTGCGCCTCCTCGCGCTCCTTCAGCTCGACCATGCCGCCGCCGGGCAGGCCGGCCGCGTGCACGATGCCGTCGAGGCCGCCGAGTTCGGCCACCGCCTCCTCGCGGATCCGGCGCAGCCGTACCGGGTCGGTGACGTCGGCGGCGACGACCTTCACTGAGCCGCCCGCGGCCTCGACCCGCCGGATCGCGGCCGCGGCCCGCGCGGTGCGGGGATCGCCCTCGCGCAGCCCCGAACGGCTCAGCAGCACGATCCGCGCCCGCAGCCGGGTGCCGAGCTCCTCGGCCATGGTGATGCCGATGCCGCCGGTGCCGCCGGTGATCAGGTAGCGCCCGCCGGGCTTGAGCACGTCGCCCGGCACGCCGGCGGGCAGCGGCGCAGGACGGAAGCCCCGCTGCCAGCGCCGTCCGTTGCGCAGGGCCAGCGTGCCTTGTTCCGCGGGCCGGCGCAGCTCGGCCAGCAGCGCCTTCACCGGCGTGCCCGCCGGGTCCAGGTCCAGGTGGCGGACGGTCAGGCCGTCGATCTCGACCGGCGCGACCTGGGCGATCCCGGCCACGGTGGCGTGCTCGGGACGGGTCAGGTCGTGGCCAAGCACGTCCTGGGTGCCGTCGGTGACCACGTCGATCCGCACGCCCGCGGCCACCTGCGCGGCGGCCAGCGCCTGCGTCAGCCAGAGCAGGCTGTAGAGACCGTTCTCCTGCGCGGCGGCCGTCGCGTCCGGGTCGGTCCCGGCCGGTTGACCGGTCAGCGGCCAGGCGTGCACGATCCTCGCCGGTACGCCGCCGTCGTTCACCAGCGCCTCTACCAGCGCGTCATAGCCCGCCCGATCGCCCGGCACGAGCGCGTACCCGTCCGCGAGCCGCGCGAAGCCGGGGCCGGGACGCACGGTCACGACCTCCGTGCCCGCCGCCCGCAACGCCGCGACCAGTTCCTCGCCCCGGGCGTCGCCGGAGAAGGCCAGGCACCGGGCGAACGGCTCACCGGCGTCGACCGTCGGCACCTCGTTCCAGGCGGGCACCTCGAACCAGTCGTCGAGACCCCGCGGCCCCGACGGCACCACCGGGGCGGCGACCGCCTCGGGCGCCGAAGGGCTGAGGAAGTGGTACTCCCGCTCGTACGGGTAGCCGGGCAGCGGCGCCCGCCGCCCCGGGACCGGGATGTCCACCGCGACCCCGGCGGTCCACAGCCGCCCGGCCGAGGTCAGCAGCGTCTCGGCCGCGCCCGCCCGCTCGGTCGCCGCGGGCAGGCTGGCCAGCGGCGCCGGGCCGTCCTTCGGTGTCTGCATCCGGGCCAGACCGGCCAGCTGCTTGCCCGGCCCGCACTCCAGCAGCACCCACCGGCCCTCGGCCAGCAGCGTCGCCACGCAGTCGGCGAAACGCACCGGCTGCCGCAGGTGCCTGGCCCAGTACGCGGGTTCCACGGCCTCCTCCGGGGTGATCCAGTCGCCGGTCACGTTCGACAGGAACGGCAGCCGCGGCGCCTGCCTCGGCACCGCGGCGACCACCTCGGTGAACTCGGCCAGGATCGGGTCCATCATCGGCGAGTGGAAGGCGTGCGAGGTGCGCAGCGCGGTGGTCTTGACGTCCTCCTCGTCCTTCAGCCGCGCCGCGAACGCGTCCACCGCCTCCGCCGGCCCCGCCACCACGCAGACTCCGGGGCCGTTCACGGTGGCGATGCCCACGCCCTCGGGCAGCCGCGCCGCCACCCACTCCTCGTCCCGCTGGACGGCCAGCATCGACCCGGCCGGCATCGACTGCATCAACCGGCCGCGGGCGCACACCAGGCGCACCGCGTCGGGCAGGGTGAAGACGCCGGCGAGCGTGGCCGCCACGTACTCGCCGATCGAGTGGCCGATCATGGCCGCCGGTTCGACGCCCCAGTGCTGCCAGAGCTTGGCCAGGCCGTACTCGATCATGAAGAGGGCGGGCTGGGTGCGGCGGGTCTCGCGCAGCAGCGCGTCGGACTCCGGGCCGCGGCCGAACATCGCCGCCCGCGGGTCCTCGCCCAGCTCGGCCGCGGCGATCTCGGCGCACTCGTCGATCGCCGCGGCGAAGACCGGCTCCGTCTCGTACAGTTCCGCGCCCATGCCCGCGTACTGGGCTCCCTGGCCGGAGAACAGCAGCGCGACGCCCGGCGCCGGGTCGCCGGCGGTGCCGGTGAGGAAGCGGCGGCGCTCGCGCAGCGCGCTCACCGCGTCGCCCAGGTCGGCGGCGACCACGGCGGCGCGGTGCTTGTAGACCGAGCGGCCCACGTCGAGCGTGTGGGCGACGTCGTCCAGGACCAGGTCGGCGGTCTTCTCCAGGTGGGCGGCGAGCTGGTCGCGGGCGGTGCTCAGGGCGCCGGCCGTACGGGCAGACAGGCGCAGCAGGCGGGGACGACCCGCGGGGCCGGTTCGCGGGTCGGGCGCGGGCGCCTCCTGGAGCACCACGTGCGCGTTCGTGCCGCCGATGCCGAACGAGCTGACCGCCGCCCGCCTCGGCTCGCCGCCCGCCAGCCACTTGGTGGGCGCGGTGACCACGTAGAACGGGCCGGCGTCGAAGTCGATGGCCGGGTTCGGCTCGTCGAAGTTGATGCTCGGCGGGATCAGGCCGTGCTCCAGCGTGAGCACCGCCTTGATCAGGCCGATCACGCCGGAGGCCTGGCTGAGGTGGCCGATGTTGGACTTCACCGAGCCGATGCCGCACCAGCCGGTGTCCTGGGCGTCGCGGCCGTAGACGCTGGTCAGCGCGGCCACCTCGATCGGGTCGCCGAGCGCGGTGCCGGTGCCGTGCGCCTCGACGTAGCCGACGGTGCGCGGGTCGACGTTCGCGACGCCGAGCGCCTCCTGGATGACCGCGGCCTGGCCCTCGACGCTCGGCGCCGAGAAGCCCGCCTTGCCGGCGCCGTCGTTGTTGATCGCGTTGCCCAGGATCAGGCCCCTGATGTGGTCGCCGTCGGCCTGCGCGTCGCTGAGCCGCTTGAGCATGATCACGCCGGTGCCGCTGCCCCAGATGGTGCCGTCGGCCTTCGCGTCGAACGGGCGTACGTGGCCGTCGGAGGAGGTGAAGCCGTCCATGGACGGGTAGCCGAGCCCCCACGGGAACTCCAGGCACACGCCGCCCGCCAGCGCCATGTCGCACTCGGCGCTACGCAGCGCCTCGCAGGCCAGGTGGACGGCCACCAGCGAGGACGAGCAGGCCGTCGAGACCGTCATGCTCGGGCCGCGCAGGTCCAGGCGGTAGGAGACGGTGGTGGCGATGTAGTCGATGTTGTTGCTGACCGCCACGCCGACGCCGATGGCGCCGAGCGACTGGGCGGCGTGGGTGCGGATGTTCAGCCACTGGTAGACGCTCGGGCCGGTGCCGGTGTAGACGCCGATGTCGCCGTCGAAGCGGGTGGCGTCGTAGCCGGCGTTGAGCAGCGTCGCGTGCGCCTGCTCCAGGAAGACGCGCAGTTGCGGGTCGGCGATCTCGGCCTCGCGCGGGTTCATGCCGAACAGGCCCGCGTCGAAGTACTCCATGTCGCTGATGATCTGGGCGGCGGGCACGAAGGCGGGGTGCTCGACCATCTCGCGGTTGGCGCCCAGCGCGAGCTGCTCCTCCAGCGTGGTCACGGTCAGGGAGTCGTGGCCGGCGACGAGGTTGCGCCAGAACTCCTCGATGCTGGCCGCGCCCGGCACCCGGGCGCTCATGCCGATGATGGCGATGGGCTCGGCGGCGAACTCCGTCACTAGATCCTCCTGCGCTTTTCCTGCCGGCTCCGGCGGGCCTGGGCGCGCCGGTCGGCTCTGTTCAGTTCTGGCGTGCCGGACTCCCCGTCGAGGAAGGCCGCGAGTCCACGGACTGTCGTGTGCTTGAAGAGGTCGACGATGGTCAGCTCCCGGCCGAGCAACGCCGCGAGGCGGGCCCTGACCCTGACCATGGCCAGCGAGTTGCCGCCGGCGTCGAAGAAGTTCGCGGTGGCGCCGACCTCGTCCTCGCGGTCGAGCACCTCCCGCCAGACCCGGGCGACCAGCCGCTCGGTCACCGTGACCGGCCGCGCCGAGTCAGCCATGGGCACCGCCCGCGCCGACTCGGCCAAAGGCACCGCCCGCGCCGAGCCGGCCATCGGCGTCGCCCGCGCCGGGCTCTCGCCCGGCGCGCTGCCCGGCAGCTCGCGGACACCCTCGGCCAGCGCCGCGGCGCCGGGCAGTTCGTGGGCGCCGACCGGGGCGTGCGGGTCGTCCGCCGCCGCCGCGAGCAGGGCGCCGTAGGCCGACAGCAGCCGCTCCACGCGCGCGGCCGTGTACAGGTCGGCGTTGTAGACGCAGTCGATCGCGTACGCGCCGTCGCGCTCGACCGCGTAGATCGTCAGGTCGAACGGCGAGCCGGCCACCCCGGGCACCGCCCGCTCCGAGCGCACCCCGGGCAACGGCAGCCGGGGCTCGGGGAAGTTGTAGACGTTGAACAGCACCTGCACCAGCGGGGCACGGCCGGGGTCGCGGGGGACGGCGACCGCGTCCACGATCCGGTCGAGCGCCACCGCGTGGTGACCGAGGGCGGACAGGAACTCGCCGGCGGCGGCGCGTACCCGGTCGGCGAAGCTGTCGCCGGCGCCCGCGCGCAGCCGGAGCGGCACCACCTCCAGGAAGAAGCCGACCAGGTCGTGGAAGGCCTCGTGCCTGCGGTCGGCCGACGGCGTGCCGACCAGGATGTCGTCGCGGCCGGTGACCCGGCGCACCACCTCGGCGAAGGCGGCCAGCATGGCGGTGGGCGGGGTCGTGCCGAGCTCGACGGCCAGCGTCCTGAGCGCGTCGGAGGTGTGCGCGCCCAGCGTGAGGCTCGCCCGGCCGCCCGCGTAGGTCTGCACCGGCGGGCGGTGGCGGTCGCGGGGCAGGTCCAGCACGACGGGGGCGCCGTCGAGGTGGGTCTTCCACCAGTTCAGGTGGTCCTGGCCGTGTTCGCGTTCCTGGCGGTCGCGCCAGGCCACGTAGTCGGCGAACCGCGCCGGCGGAGCGGGCAGGTCCTCGCCCGCGTAGGCCCGGCCGAGATCCTCCAGGAACGGGCGCTGCGACCAGCCGTCGAAGACCGCGTGGTGGAAGGTGAGCGCCAGCACGTGCTCCCGCTCCCCGAGCCGCAACAGCCTGGCCCGCCACAACGGCCCCGCCGCCAGCTCGAAGCGATGCCCGGACTCCTGCGCCAGCACCGCCTCCAGCCGCTCCTCGGAAACGTCCTCCGCCACCAGCCGCACCGCCGCCGGCGGGTCCACCTCCACGTACGGCACGCCCGCCGCGTCCGGAACCCGCCAGCGCAGGACCTCGTGCCGGGCGATCACCGTGGCCAGCGCGCCGCCCAGCGCGGCCACGTCCAGCGGCCCGTGCAGACGTTCGGCCAGGGCGAGGTTGTAGGCGGTGGCGCCGGGGGCGAGCTTGTCCACGAACCACAGGCGGCGCTGCGCCGGTGACAGCGCGGGCGGGCCGCCGGTCGGCAGCCGCTCCGCCCGCGGACCCGCGGCGGCGGCGCGGGCCGCGAAGCCGCCCAGGGTCCGCCCGGCGAACACGTCCTCCACCGCGACGGCCAGTTCCAGCGTGCTGCCCACGGCCGCGACCAGGCGCATCGCGGCCACCGAGTCCCCGCCCATGGCGAAGAAGTCGTCCTCCAACGCGGCATCCCGGTAACCCAGCACCTGGGTCCACAGGTCGGCCAGCGCGCGTTCGAGCGGAGTCGCGGGCACGGCCGCCGCGACCGTGCCGCCGGGTGTCCGGCCGTCCGCCGGGCCGCCGTCCGGTGTCCGGCCGTTCCCGGCCAGGGCGCGCAGGGCCAGGCCGTTCACCTTGCCCGAGGGGGTCAGGGGGAGGGCGGCGAGCCGTACCAGCTGGGCGGGGACCATCGCGGCGGGCAGGCGCTCGGCGCAGTGGGCGAGGAGGTCGGACGCGTCCGCGTCCGGGCTGCAGAAGGCGACCAGCCGCGGACCCGAGGGTCCGTCCACGGCCTCGACCACCGCGTGCTCGACCGACGGGTGGGCCCGCAGGACGGTCTCGACCTCGCCGATCTCCACCCGCTGCCCGCGGATCTTGACCTGGCGGTCGCTCCGGCCCAGGAAGTGCAGGCCCTCGTCGTCGCGCCTGGCCAGGTCGCCGGTGCGGTAGAGGCGGGCGCCGTGTCCGGCGGGGTCGGGCACGAAGCGGTCGGCGGTCAGCGCGGGACGGCCCAGGTAGCCTCTGGCCACGCCGGTGCCGCCGAGCAGCAGTTCTCCGGTGCAGCCGTCGGGCACGGCACCGGCCGTCTCGTCGAAGACCGCCGCCGTGTAGCCGGGCAGCGGGGCGCCGATCGGAAGGGAGCGCTCCCAGCGGCCGCGCGCCTCGAAGGAGGTGGCCCAGACGGTCGCCTCGGTGGGGCCGTAGCAGTTGAGGAAGCGCTTGCCGGTCGAGGTCCAGCGCTCGACCTGCTCGGGCCCCGGGGCCTCGCCGCCGGTGATGACGGTACGCCACTCCGGCAGCCCGGCCGGTTCCAGCAGGGTCAGCAGCACCACCGGGATCCAGCCCCAGTCGACCCGGTGCCCGGCGACGAACCGCTGCAGCCGGGCGGGGTCGGCCCGGTCGGCATCCCCGGCCAGTTGCAACGCGCCGCCGGTGGCCAGCGTGACGAAGATGTCCAGCACGGACAGGTCGAACGTGAGCGCGGCGAACCCCAGCGCCCGGGTGTCCGGCCCGGCCCCGGTGTGCCGGGCGAAGCCGTCGGCGAAGGCCGCCACGCTGTGCTGCTCGACCACCACGCCCTTGGGCCGCCCGGTCGAGCCCGAGGTGTACAGGACGTAGGCGGCGTTGCCCGGCCCGGCGCCCGACGGCGGACACGGGCCGCCGCCGTCACCGTCGTCGGCGCGCACCCTCCGCACGCCGGTGAACCCGGCCGCGGTGTCGTCGTCGACGATCACGGTCGTGATGCCCGCGTCGGCGAGGATCTCCCCGCGCCGGACGGGCGGGCCGTCCGGGTCGAGCGGCACGTACGCGCCACCGGCCCGCAGCACGCCCAGGATCGCGACGATCATCGACGGCCGGCGCCGCAGGCACACGCCCACCAGCGTCTCGGGGCCGACGCCGTGGGCGCGCAGCCGTACCGCCAGCCGCTCGGCACGGGTGGCGAGCTCGCCATAGGTGAGCACGTCCGCCCACTGCCGGACGGCCACCGCGCCGGGCCGCCGCGCGGCCCGGGAGAGGATGAGATCAGCCAGGCTCACGCGAGACCTCCGGGAGTCGCGGGATCGACCAGGTGCAGACGCAGTTCGTTGAAGTAGCCGCGGCCCCGCGCGTCGGGCAGCCACGCCTGCCCGGGACCGGGAAGCAGCTCGGTGATCGTGACCTTCACGCCGTCGCCCGCGCGCGCCTTGGCCGAGCGCAGCATCATGCAGAGCATCGAGGCGTAGAACGGGCTGGTCAGATCGACGTAGGTGGGTTTGATCTCGCTGCTCAGCTTGACGAAGACCTGCTCAGGCAGGCCCAGTGCCAGGCGCCAGCGGCGTACGGCGAGGTAGCGCCCGCGCTCCCCGGCCACCTCGGTCAGGCCGCTCTCCCCGGCCGTGGTCCGCCAGGTCTCCCGGGCGACGACGAGCCTGCCGATGGAGATGCGCGGCGTGTGCCCGCCGGCGGCGGGCAGCTTGAAGCCGTCGACCGCGTGGATCGCCAGAAGCTCGGAGAACACCTCGACGAGCGGCCAGCGCTGCCCGTCCGGCGCGACGGCGACCAGGTCGCCGCCGAGGTCGCGGACCTGGATCGAGGTCGCGGGCAGGAACGTGGCCGGGTCCGCGCCGGGCGCGGCGGTCCAGCCGAGCCGCCGCAGGCCGGGACCCGCCAGCGCGCGCGAGACCCTGCCCGTGTGCAGCGGCCAGGTGTCGGGGTAGAGCGGCGCGAGACGTTTCGGCCCGATGTCGGCGTCGAGGGCGTCGGCGAGCGCGCGGGGGTCCGGATGGGCGCCGGTGAACACCCAGGTGTCGAACGTTGGCCAGGCCGCGTGCATCTCGCCGAGCACGACCGTGTAGTCGCCTCGGTTGACCGCGTCCGCGTCGGGCGCGCAGATCTGCAGGTCGGGCGCGTGCAACCGGCCCGCCCACCAGCCGGGGCGCGCCGCCGGGAAGGTACGCGCCACCGCTCCGGCCAGCTCGGCGGCGGTCAGCCGTACCTCGGAGGTGTCGTCGGGCAGGTCGTCCAGGCCGAACACCGCGCGCCAGCGGGCGGCGAAGCCGGCCGCCACCTCGTCCACCGGCCGCCGCGCCGAGCCGAACAGCGCGCCCTGGGCCAGGTACCACACGTCGGCCAGCAGGACCTCGCCCTCGGTGTCGGCCCGCAACTCGTCGAAGAGCTCGCGCAGCGCGTCGCCGTAGACCCTGACCAGTTCGACGGTCAGCCAGCGGGCGGCCTGGAGCATCAGCGCCATCGGCTCGGCGAGGTCGTCGAGGAGCTGACCGCCGAAGACCACGCGCAGGTCGCGGGTGGTGTCCTCGTAGAGCAGGCCACGACCGGCGTAGGTCTGCCCGGGGCGGCGCACGGTCTCGCCGGCGACCGAGGTGAACCGGTCGTCGAGCGCCAGCAACGCGGCCAGAAGCTCTTCGGGATCGCCCGCCGCGCCGGCCACCCGGTCCCGGGCGGCGCGCAGGTCCTTGAACACGGCCAGCGCGCCGGCGTGGCCCGCGCGGGTCAGCAGCTTGTGCACGTGCCGCTCGGCCTCCTCGGTGACCGGCACGTTGCCCGTCCAGTCGATCAGCTCGCGCTCGGCCAGCATGTCGAGGGTCAGGTAGACGTCGTCGGGCGACCTGAAGCCGGCGGTGCCGACCAGCTCGCCGGCGATCTCCACGGCGGGCCGCCCGTCGCAGCGGCTCAGCACGGCCTCCTCGGCCGCCGAGATCGGCACCGGCGGGAAGGCGGGGCGCAGAAGCTTGCGTCCGGCCAGGGTCAGGTGGGGCTGGAGAATCGGCGGGTAGCCGCGGCGTACGGCGGGGTCCTCGGCGAGCTTGGCGGCCAGGGCCCTGAGCGCCCAGTCCTCGAAGCGGACGCGGCGGCTCGCCAGCAGACCGGGGCCGGGCTCGGCGGTGACCGCGGGGCCGTCCGCGCTGATCCCGGCCCAGGTGACCGGGCCGAAGAAGCCGACGCTGTCGTTCTTGGCGGTGTAGCGCTGCCAGTACTTGAGGATGATCTGCTCGCGTTCGCGGCGCTTGTTGTTGCGGTTCTGGCCGGGGCCGCCCTTGACCAGGCCGTCGAGCGCGGCCAGGGCGGTGCGGTTCTGCCAGGTGACGGCCTCGCGGAACAACGGGTCGGCGGCCAGCTCGCAGGCGTCCTCGCTGCCCGCGGCGAGCGCGGCGGCCAGCGTCTTGGCGAAGGTCTCCTCGTCGAGTTCCCCGGCGAGGAAGGCGTCGGCGGCCCGCGCGCACTCGGGGGCGGAGAAGCGCGCCAGTCCGTCCGCGGGGAAACCGGTGCTGCGCAGCACCGCGTCCTTCCACACCGACCAGCCCGTCCCGCCCAGCGGGAGCAGGTGGCGCGGCTGCCTGCCGAGGTCGTGACAGATCGCGTCCAGGATCTGCGGGGCGCGCTCGTGTACGAAGAAGTGGCCGCCGGGCTCGATCCGCAGCTCGAAGCCGGCCGTGCTCTCGCGGCGCCAGCCGTCCACGAGCCCGGGGTCGATGGAGGGGTCGTCGCGGCCGGCGAAGGCCGTGATCGGCACCTCCAGCGGGGCCTCGCGCTGGTAGACGTAGGTGTCCAGCCAGGCGAAGTCGGCGCGGAAGACCGGCAGCAGCAGCTCGCGCATCTCGGGGTCGTCGAGGATCTCCCGCGGCATCCCGCCGAGCTCGGTCAGCCGCGCGAACAGCGCCTCGTCGTCCGCCCTGGCCAGCTCCGACAGCGGTTCGACCGTGTCGGGCGCGCGGCACGCGCTCACGTACAGCGCCAGCGGCGGCTCCTCGCCGCGCCTGCGCAGCTCCCGCACGACCTCGAAGCCCAGCCGCCCGCCCATGGAATGCCCGAAGATCGCGTACGGCCGGCCGCCCGCCTGCCCCGCGATGTCGTCGGCGAGCTGGGCCACGTCCACGTCCGGTGGCTCCAGGAAGCGGGCCTCCCGTCCGGGCAGCGCCACGGGGCGCACGTCCAGCCGGTGCCCGGCGATCGCCGGCCAGGCGCGGAAGGCGCTCGGCGCGCCTCCGGCGTAGGGGATGCAGAAGAGGATGGGGGTGGTCATCGCGGAATCTCCGACCAGTACGTGCGTCGCTCGAACGGGTAGCCGGGCAGCGGAACCCGGCGGGCGCCGGGATGCTCGGGCGGAGTGACGGGCTCGCCCCGCACCCACCGCTCGGCCGGTCCGTACGAGGCGCCGCCCGTCCGGGGAGCCGGGACCACGGTGCCCGGCGCGGCGGTGGCCAGGGCGGCGACGGCGCCGGGGAGGTCTTCCGCCAGGACGGCCGTGCGGTGGGTGAAGAAGTGGCGTCCGTTCCACAGGGTGTGGGCGACGTCGTCGAGGCGGAGGCCGGGATGGGCGGTGAGGTGGGCGGCGAGGGCGGCCGCGAGCTTGGAGAGCGCCTCGGGGGTGCGGGCCGACAGGGGGAGCGCGTGCCGGCCGGAGACCGGGGGGCGCTCGGGTGGTTCCGGGGGCTGTTCGACGATGACGTGGGCGTTGGTGCCGCCGAGCCCGAACGAGCTGACTCCGGCCCGTCGTATGGGATCCTCCCAGGTCACGGTCTGCTGGGGAATCACGAACGGCACATCCCCCAGATCCGTATTTTTCGTCTTGAAGTGGAGGTTGGCCGGAATCAGCCCGGTCTGTACGGCGAGCACCGCCTTGATCAGCCCCACGGCCCCGGCGGCCGCGTCAAGGTTGCCCAGGTTGGTCTTGACCGACCCCAGCATCAGCGGCCCCTGGAACACCCGCGCCAGCGCCGCCACCTCGATCGCGTCGCCCACCGGCGTACCGCTGCCGTGAGCCTCCACGAACCCGACGTCGCCCGGCTTCAGCTCCGCCCCCGCCAGCGCCTCGGCCACCACGGCCGCCTGGCCCTCCAGCCCGGGAGCGGCGAACCCGGCACGGGCCGCGCCGTCGTTGGCGACCGCCCAGCCGCGCAGCACGCCGTACACGTGGTTGCGATCGGCGAGCGCGTCCTCCATGCGCTTGAGCGCGAGCACCGCGACCCCGCTGCCGTAGGCCGCGCCCTGAGCGGCGGCGTCGAACGCGCGGCATCGGCCGTCCGGGGCGACCATCCCGCCCTCGACGTGCTTGAAGCGCGGCTCGATGACGCTCACCCCGCCCGCCAGCGCCAGGTCGCAGCGGTAGTCGAGCAAGCTCTGCGCCGCCTGGCAGACCGCGACGAGCGAGCTGGAGCAGGCGGTCTGCACGGCCACCGCCGGGCCGGTGAGACCCAGCCGGTAGGCGGTCTGCGCGGGCAGGTAGTCGGCCGCCCAGCCGGGGGCCAGCCGTTCCTCCCAGTCGTCGGGCCGGCCTTCGGCCAGGAGCCGGTACAGGAAGTACCGGTTGACCGCGGAGCCGGCGAAGACGCCGACGACACCGTCGTAGAAGCCGGGGGCGTGGCCGGCGTCCTCCATGCACGCCCACGCCTGCTCGACGAAGAGCCGCTGCTGCGGGTCCATGCGCACGGCCTCGTCCTCCGGCACGCCGAAGAAGCCGGCGTCGAAGCCCTCCACACCGTCCACCCGGCCGCCGTACGGCACGTGCGCGGGGTCGGCGATCAGCCGGTCGGGCAGGCCGAGCGCGCGCAGCTCCGCCTCGGTGTAGTCGTGCACGGAGTCCACGCCGTCGAGGAGGTTGCGCCAGAGCTCCGCCACCCCGGCCGCGCCGGGGAAGCGGCCGGCCATGCCGACGATGGCGATCTCGTCGCCGGTGTACGAGCCGTCCATCAGCCGAGGACCGCCCGGGCCACGTCCTCGGCGCCGTTCACCATGATCTGGGCGGAGCGGGGCAGCACCTCGTAGTCGGCGGTGGAGTAGCTGCCCGAGCCGTGCACCACCACGTCACGCGGCGCCTCGACCAGGCCGCGGTCGATCGCGTTCAGCACCCCGGTCAGCGCCATGACCAGCGACCATTCGCGCAGCGTCCGGAAGTCGGCGGGCAGTTCGCAGCCGGTGCCCGCGAGCATCTCGCGCAGCCGCGGATAGCGCTCGACGCACTCGGCCAGCGAGACCACGATGCCGTCGCCGCCGTGCCTGGCGATCAGTTCGTTCATGGCCGGTGAGGTGGCGGGGCGGTGGGTGTAGAAGGTCGGGTCGAGCACCTCCGCCGGGTCGTAGGTGACCTGCGGGAAGCGGGGGTCGGCGCTCTGCACGTAGCGCCCGCCCACCGCCTTGTAGACGGGCGCGTTGTCCCGCTCGAAGCCGCCGTGACGCAGGTTGAGCACCATGTCCGGGGTGCCGAGGTGCTGCACCAGCAGGCTCGCCGGACGGGCCGCCGGGTCGGCCAGGCCGGCGAGCTCCAGGACCTCGCGGCCGCGGTGGTAGCCCAGCAGGCCGAAGGCGCTGGAGACCGCGTGCGCGTGCAGCCGCGGCCCGTCGTCGGGGGCGGCGCGCTGCTCGAAGAACGCGCGGGCGGTGTCGGCCACCAGGTAGTTGCCCAGCTCCAGCGAGAACCACAGGTTGCCGCCGGCGGCGCGGAACTCGCCCGCGTACTTGTCGGCGAACCGGCGGCCGACGGCCTTGACGTCCTCCGGGTGCTCGCCGCCGTAGACCAGCATCGGGTTGAGCGCGGCCAGGGCCGGATCGGACGACAGGCGCGAGGCGCGCAGCTTGGCCTGGCACGATTCGGGCGCCAGGATGACCACGCGCAGCTGGGCGGGGTCGGCCAGGCCGTGCTCGATCGCGCGCAGCACCGCGTCGCGCAGGGCGGTGCCCTTGTTCGCCGAGGTGGGGGAGAAGATCGTGATCGGCTCGCCGTGGCGGCGGATGTACTCCACCGCGCGGGCCACGATGAGCAGCGAGGCGAACGTCTTCGTGGTGCCGGTGCCCGGGTTGCCGGTCAGGTCGAGGAGGCTGAGGTCGTGCCCGCCGTAGTCGCCGAGCGGCCGCCACGCCGCCGTCGCCACGTCGAGGAAGCCGCGTACATCGTCGTCGAGCTCCGGCAGCAGGAAGCCGGGGGAGAAGCCGGCCGGCTCCCTGACCGGCTCCGGGTCGGCGACGCAGGCCGCGATCGAGCGGGGCAACTGGTCGTAGAAGTCGGTCAGCAGGTTGGCGGTCGTCTCGACGGTGCGTAAGGAGTTCGGCATGGCGTCAACGCCCCTCTTCCTGGCGATGGTCCTGGTGGGACCGTGGTGGTGCGGCGGTTCCGGGTTCGGGACCGCTGAAGTGGGTCAGGCCGGTTCGCGGCCGGTGTCCTGCCGGTCGGCCGCGGCGCGGCGCAGCCGGGTTCTGAGCTGATCGAGGGCGGCGGTGGCCGGCTCCAGGTCGGTGACGGGGAAGCCGTCCGCGAGGTCGGGTGCGGCGGCGGCCAGCTGTTCTCGTGCGGCGGGCGCGAAGGTGACGCGGCCGTCTTCGACGACCACGCCGTCGCGCAGGGCCGCCCGCTGGTTGAAGTCGACCGCCTCCTTCTCCTCCATGCCGTACGGCAGGCGCAGCCGTATCCCCGAGGCGAGCGAGGCGTGGACCGGATACCCGCCGGGCAGCCCCAGCGGTCCGGGCAGGTGGGTGGGCACGTCGTGGCCCGCGACCAGGGCGGCGACCAGCCGGGCGGCGGCGAGGCCGGTGACGTGGTTGAGCTCGGCGCGCCCGGCGGCGCGCTGGGCGGCCAGCAGCCCGCCCACGTCCGCCAGTTCCCGATCCAGTCCCCGATCCTCTTCCCGATCCGCTCCCTGATCTCCGCTTCGATCTCCGCTTCGATCTCCGCCCCGGTCTTCGTCCCGGAGCCAGGCGCGCGCCTCCGGGTGGCCGTCCAACGGCGGATAGAGGTGGCTGTGGTGGGCGAGCATCCGCAGGTCACGCTGGTCGGACAGGCCCAGGGCGGCCTGCGCGCTCGCGGCGAGCAGCGCCGCGTTGCCGACGCCGCACCACAGGGGCAGGCCCAGCGCCGCGGCGAGGGGGTTCACCGCGTCGGGGAAGCAGGCGTTGATCACCCAGGTCCCCGCGGGGGCCGCACGGGCGACCCGGAGCGCGGCCTCCGCCTGGAAGGGCAGGGTGACCCCGAATCCCGCCTTTTCCAGGAATTCCGTCCATTTGGAGGGGGAATTCTGGCGTTCCCACGGTGACTGGGTGGACGCGGCGACGAGCACGCCATTGGGAACGATCTGACCGAGCGTCTCCGCGAGTGCTTCATTGCTGGTCAAGCTGCTTTTCCGGGCCTCGAAGACGACCGGGGTGCCGGAAAGTGCTGCACGAGTTGACGACACATAGGCGACTTCGTGTGATTTGTCGATGTTACGGCCGAGTACCACAACACGGATCGGGCTGGTCGCGACCACGGCGAGCGAGTAACAGAATGCTCGAGCCAGGCTCCCCGTCCCGACCAGGGCCAATACGGTGGCATCGCTCATGCTGAGCAGGCCTGTTTGAATATTGAACAAAAAAGGTGGTGCACGATCAGACCCCCAACGGACCGACTGGCAATGCAGTCGCTAAGGGTGTTTCCCCGTCGGCCACCACCCGCAGTTGGGTGACCGGGGACCCATACTGGTTGTGGGTCATCTGACATGTCAATACCGGGATATGTCGCGATATAAAGTCGGCATCATGGATATTTCGTGGAATGAAGTAGGGGCGTGAGCTGGCATTTCCTTTGGTAAACAAACTTTGCTTCCAGGGGTAATGCCAGGTCAAGGGTGATCATCCTGAGTCGCGGCTCGAACGCCGGCCCCATGGGATACTTCCGGCCATGTTCACCCGAGGCGAGACCGCGCTGACGGTCACCGTGCCCGCCGCCGAGCAGGTCGTGGGCCCGTGGCGGCAGCGCTACGACCCGTCGACCGCCTACGGCGTGCCCGCCCACGTGACCGTCCTCTACCCGTTCCTCGACGCCGCCCGGGTGGACGAGGGCGCGCTGCGCGAGCTGTTCGCCTCCCGCGAACGCTTCGATCTGGTCTTCGAGCGGTTCGCGCGGTTTCCCGGCGTGGTCTACCTGGCTCCCGAGCCCGCGGAGCCGGTCAGGAAGCTGACCGAGGCCGTGGTGGCGCGGTGGCCGCAGGCGCAGCCGTACCAGGGGAAATATGGGGAGATCACGCCGCACCTCACGGTCGGGCAGGGGCTGGACGACGAGAGCGCGGCCGCGATCGAGCGCGGCCTGAGCGGGCTGCCGGTGCGGATGCGGGCCAGCGGCGTGACGCTGGAGGTCTTCGACGGCGAGACGTGGCGGCGGCGGGCGTGCTTCCCCTTCGGGGAGGTCGGGGAGGCGGAGTTCGCCTACCCGGGGCCATTGCGCGACAAGCTGGTCGCGGCGATCCTGGCCGGGCGCAAGACCGCGACGAGTTCGCTGCTGGCCGACTACGAGCACGAGGACGAGCCGCTGCCGGTGGCGGGCTCCTGGGACGCGCTGGTCGACTCCGCCGGGCGCCGCGTGGCGCTGCTGGAGACCACCGAGGTGAAGGTCGTGCCGATCCGCGAGATCGACGAGCGCTTCGCCTGCGACGAGGGCGAGGACTACGCCGGGGTCGCCGAGTGGCGGGCCGGTCACGAGCGCTTCTGGCTCAGCCCCGAACACGTGGCCTACCTGGGTGGCGCGCCCGTGATCGACGACGACACCCTCGTGGTGACCGAACGCTTCCGCGTACTGGAGACCCTGTGAACGACGGAGACTACGGCCTGCCCGGCTCGCTGGAACGTGTCCTGGACGAGATCGCCGGCGAGCGGCGGGCCCAGGACGTGCGCTGGGGCATCCAGGACATTCCCGACGGCACCTCCCCTTCCCGTACGCCCGCCGCCGACGCCGCCAAGCGCGAGACCTCGGCCGCGTTCGACGACGGCACGCTGACCTGGCGCCACATCCTGGCCGAAGAGGTGCTTGAGGCGTTCGCGGAGTCCGACCCCGAGGCGCTGCGCACCGAGCTGATCCAGGTCGCCGCCGTCGCGGTGAAATGGGCCCAGGCGCTCGACCGCCGCGTGGTCACGGCGGGAACGTCCCCAGCCCTTCGTGCGACACCCGCCACCCCTCGGGAAACCGGCCGGCCATGAGCGCCACGGCCGCGAGCAGCCCGCCGTTGGCCGGCAGGTAGACCGACAGCCCGCCGGGGAACTGCGGCACGTGCCCGGTCGGCAGGTAGTGGTTCTTGCGGGTGTCCATGAGCAGCGCGTCGACCGCGTCGCCCGGACGGCCGAGCCGCGTGGCGCACATGGCCAGCACCGGGTAGTCCCACCCCCACGTGCTCCCCAGATCCCAGGTACGCAGCACCCGGTCGAACGTGGCCGACATGACCCCGGGATCGATCAGCGGGGTGGCCGGCAGGAAACCGAGCGCCATGAGCATCGACGGGTGGTCGTCGGGCAGCGTGTACGGCTCGGTGGCGACCGCCGCGTACACGCCGTCGCGCACCGGCGGCCTGGCCAGCCCGCGCAGCACCACGTCCCATGCGGGCTCGCGCTCCAGGCCGAGCCGCTCACGCCACTCCTGCGCGACCCGCAGGCCCCAGTGCCAGTAGGCCAGCTCGAAGGTGGGGTCGGCGGTGCGGGCCCGGTCGGGGAAGTACGTCTCCTGCGCCGGGACCAGCGGCGGTCCGAGGTGGTGGACGCCGTCCTCGTCCGGCTCGGCGTAGGAGGCCATGAAGTCGGCCGTGGCGAAGACCAGGTCGGAGTAGCGCTCCAGCGCACCCGGCACGCCGTTGTGCCGGAGCAGTTCGGCGTAGTGGATGGGGTGCGGCTGCTGCCAGATGATGAAGGCGCCGATCGGGCTGGGCGCCTCGCGGCCGTCCGGGCCCACCTGCTTGGGCCAGCGCGCGCCGGCGTACCCCTGCTCGGCGGCGGTCCGGCGGGCCGAGCCCAGGATCGCCCGGTACCAGCCGAGACCGCGTTCGAGCAGCTCGGGCCGCCCCCACAGCACGAAGTGGGCGGCGTGCCACCAGTGCATCTCCAGGTGGAACTTGCCGCCCCAGGAGTTGTGCACGAGTCCCGACTCCTGCGGCGGCGCCGAGCCCGAGCAGTGTACGGCGGTCAGGTACTGCGAGAGCACCACCCGCCGCTCCAATTCGCCCGCCCGCGGATCGGCGCTGCCTTCGAAGCTGACCGCCGCGCCGGAACTCCAGTACGCCCGCCAGTACCCGGCCGCCGCCTGCGCCACCGCGTCGAAGGCGGGCGGCTCGTCCGGCGGCTCGGCGGAGAAGGCGGCGCTCAGCCTCAGCTCCGCCGCGCCGGTACCCACCACCGGGCCGGGCCCCCAGCGCCCGTCGGTCCGCACCCGCACGTGGTAGCGCGCGTCGCCGACCTCACGCGTGATCCCCTCCGGCCCGTAGCGGGTGGCCTGCGACAGCCGCTCGCCCGGGGAGAGCGGATCGCGCTGCCCGGGAAAGGTGATCGCGACGCCGAGCGCACCGGCCGCGAGCAACGGCGAGCGCACCCGAGTGGCGACCACGTCCAGCTCGGGATGGACCACGGTCCGCACCTCGACCGGCTGCCCGCCGAGCAGGAAGGCCGAGCGCACGTCGCCCGTCCACAGGTCGAGCTCCACGCGTGTCTCGGTCAGCTCCAGCGCCGGGTCGAACCGCAGCCCGATCCGCCCGAGATCCAGCCGCCGCGGATTGGCGTAGAGCCAGCCGCCCGCGTCGGCGGAGGCCACGCCGTCCGCCCCGATCCGCATCCGGTCGGGGTAGCGCACCGTGCGGGTGCGGGTGGGATAGTCAGTCGCCGCCTCCTCCAGCCTGTACGGCACGCCGGGATCGGTGGAGTACCACCCCCAGCTCGACTGGATCCGCAACGGCACCGGGAAGTCGTCAGGATCGAAGACCCCGGGCGCGCGCCGGGGCGGCAGCTCGTGCGCCTCCGGGAACGTCTGCAGCCCGGTCACGTCCACGTTGACCGCGAAGTCGCCGTTGCCCAGGCTGAGCGTGCACGACGGATGCCAGGAGGTGAGCACCACCGAGTGCCGCCGCACCAGCCGCTCCCTGTCGATCACGCCTCCTCCTTCGCGGCCAGGCCAAGCCGCGCCGCGCGCCGGGCCGCCTGCCGGTCCGGGTCGGGCACCAGCGCCGACAGCAGCAGCCGCCGCGTGTACGGATCACGCGGATCGGTCGTCACCTGCTCGGCGTCGCCGGTCTCGACCAGCACCCCCTGCGACATGACCGCGACCCGGTCGCTGACGTTGCGCACCACCGCCAGGTCGTGCGAGATGAACAGGTAACTCACCCCGGTGTCGCGCTGGATCTCGGTGAGCAGGCCGAGCACCTGCGCCTGCGTCGAGACGTCGAGCGCGGAGACGGGCTCGTCGCAGATGATCAGGCGCGGGCCGAGGGCGAGCGCGCGGGCGATGGCCACCCGCTGGCGCTGCCCGCCGGACAGCTCGCGGGCGCGCCGCGCCCCGGTGCCCGCCGGTAGCTCGACCCGGTCCAGCAGCAGGGCGATGCGCCGGTCGGCCTCGGCCCGGTCGGCCACGCCGTGCGCGAGCAGCGGCTCGACCAGGATGTCGTGGATGCTCATGGCCGGGTTGAGCGAGCTGAACGGGTCCTGGAAGACCGCCTGGATCTGGCGGGCACGGGCCCGGCGGGCGGGAAGCGGCTGCCCGCCGTACCGGATGGAGCCGCCGACGACCGGCGCGAGGCCCAGCACCGCGCGGCCGAGCGTCGTCTTGCCCGAGCCGGACTCGCCGACCAGCCCGAGCGTCTCGCCCTCGCCGACGGTCAGGCTGACCTCCTTGAGCACCCGCACCGGCGGGCGCCGCAGGCCGCGCTGCGGGTAGTCCACCCGCAGCCGGTCGATCTCCAGCAGCGGCGCCCCGACCGCCGCACTCCGCTCCCGCCGCGCGGCATTGTGCGGGTTGGCCGCCAGCAGATCCTTCGTGTACGGCTGCGCCGGCTGGGCGAACAGCGTCCGGGTGGGCGCGCTCTCCACGAGGCGCCCGTCGCGCATCACCGTGACCCGGTCGCACATGTCCGCCACCACGCCCAGGTCGTGGGTCACCAGCAGCACCGCCATGTCGCGTTCACCGCGCAGGGAACGCAGCAGGTCGAGCACCTCGGCCTGCACGGTGACGTCCAGCGCCGTGGTGGGCTCGTCGGCCACCAGCAGCTCGGGGTCGCAGGAGATGGCTCCGGCGATGAGCACGCGCTGGGCGGTGCCGCCCGAGATCTCGTGCGGGTAGGCGCGGTAGATGCGCTCGGGCTCGGCGATCCCCACCCTGGCCAGCAGTTCGAGCGCGCGGCGCCGGGCGGCCCGCCCGGACAGGCCGAGGTGCGCGCGCAGCGGCTCGACGAGCTGGCTGCCCACGCGGAAGCTCGGGTCGAGGTTGGACATCGGCTCCTGGGAGACGTAGCCGACGCGGGGACCGCGGACGCGGTTCAGCTCGCGCTCGGTCAGCTCGGTCAGTTCGGCCCCGGCGAAGCGGACCGACCCGGCGGCGACCCGGCCGCTCGGGGGCAGCAGGCCGAGGGCGGCCAGGACGGTCTGGGTCTTGCCCGAGCCGGACTCGCCGACCAGGCCGACGACCTCGCCCGGCCGTACCTGGAGGTCGACGCCGTCGACGACGGTGACCTCGCCGCCTGCCGTACGGTGCGTGACCGTGAGGCCGGATATGGCGAGCAGGGCGCCGTCGGCGGGAGCCGGGGCGGGGGAGGAGGCGGCGGGCCGGCGGGTAGAGGGGGCGCGGCCCGCCGCCTGGATCGGGGTGTCCTCGAGCGCGTCGCGTACGGCGTTGCCGAGGACCGTCACCGCGAGCACGGTCGCGGCGATGGCGAGACCGGGCCAGATCGACAGCCACGGGGCGCGGAAGACGTTGGCGGCGGCGTCGTTCAGCATCGCGCCCCAGCTGGCGGCGCCGGGCTCGCCGAGGCCGAGGAAGTCGATGCCGGCCTGGAGCAGCAGGGCCGCGCCGAACAGCAGCGGCGCCTGCACGATGATCGCCGAGCGGACCACCGGCAGCACGTGCCTGCGCACGACGCGCAGGTCGGACAGCCCGGACACGCGGGCGGCGTCGATGTAGAACTCGCCGCGCACCCGCATGGTCGCGGCGCGGACGAGCCGGTAGATGGACGGCGAGGCCAGGAAGCCGACGAACGCCATGGTGCCGACGAGGTCCGGGCCCATCACCGCGACGAAGGCCAGCACGACGATGAACGCCGGCAGCGCCATGAGCAGGTTGAACAACCAGCTCGCCACCGCGTCCGCCCAGCGGGCGAAATATCCGGCCAGCGTCCCGGCCACGACGCCCATCACCAGCGCCACCCCGGCCGCCAGCAGCGCGCCCGACACGGTGGCACGGGTGCCGTGCAGCAGCCGGCTGAGCACGTCGCGGCCGGAGCCGTCGCCGCCGAGCGGATGCCCGGGGCCCGGGCCGGCCAGGGCGGCCCGCAGGTCGACCTGGTCCGGTCCGTACGGCGCCAGCCACGCCCCGGCCACCGCCGCGACGACGACCAGCAGCAGCACGACGGCGGCCGCGAGCGCGGCGGGCCGGCGGAGAAGGGATCGGCTCATGGGGTGCGCACCTTCGGGTCGAGCCAGCTCACCAGCAGGTCGACGACCAGGTTGACGGTGAGCACGATGAGCACGCCGACCACCACCACGCCCAGCACCACCGGGATGTCGGAGCGGCTGGAGGCGGCGGCGGCCAGGCTGCCGAGCCCGTTGATCGCGAAGATCTGCTCGACGATGATGGCCCCGCCGAGCAGGCCGATGAACTGCAGGCTGACCACGGTCAGCGCGGTGGGCGCGGCGTTGCGCAGCACGTGGCGCAGCAGCAGCCGGCGCCGGGGCAGGCCCCGGCTGCGCAGCGTGCGCACGTAGTCCTGGTTCAGCACGGCGGCCACCGCGTTGCGGGTCTGCGCCGCCACTGCCGCCACCGACCCGGCGGCGATCGCCACGACCGGCAGCAGCAGCGAACGCGCCCAGTCGGCCGGGCTCTCCGCGAACGCCACGTACCCGGTCGCCGGCAGCCACCGCAACTGCACCGCGAAGACGATGACCAGCAGCAAGGCCACCCACATCCCCGGTACGGCGAAGCCGAGCGCCGCCGCGACCTGTAGGGCCCGGTCCAGCCAGCCGCGCCGCAGCGCCGCCGCCATGCCGAAGGCGATGCCGGTCACCGCCGAGACCAGCGTCGCGATGACCGCCAGCGAGACCGTGATGGGCAGCCGGGCGGTGATCGTCTCGACCACCGGCAGCCCGGTGAACCACGACACCCCCAGATCCCCTTGTACGGCCCCGCCCAGCCATTCCAGGTAGCGCACGCTCACCGGCCGGTCCAGCCCGAGCTCCACCCGCTTGGCGGCGACCTGCTCGGGCGTGGCCGTCATGCCGAGCAGGTTGTGCGTGGGGTCGGGGACCAGCGTGGTGAGCAGCGAGGTGAGCGCGGTGATGACGACGAGCAGGACGCCCGCCGCGATCAGCCGCCGCGACAGCAGCCTGAGCACCTCAGCCCACCGGGTGGTAGTCGCGCAGGAAGACGAAGATCTGGTCGGCCGCGGCGTCGATCCTGACCTTGTCCTTCTTCCAGACCATGAGGTTGGTGGCGGCGTACAGCGGGGCGAACCACGCCTGCTCCACCACATGGGTGTTGAGCTCCTGGAACAACTTGCCGCGCTCGGCCTCCTCCGCGACGGCGATCCGGTCCATGAGCTTGGCGACCACCGGGTCCTCCACGTGGAACGGGTTGAACACCCCGCCCTTGGCCAGGAACAGCGAGGCGTCCAGCCAGTTCTCTGTGGCGGTGTAGGTGTACATGAAGGCCGGGTAGGTGCCGGCCAGATACTGCTGGGTGATCAGGTTGCTGGAGACCGGCTTGTACTTCACCTTGATGCCGATCTGGCCGAGCTGCTGGGCGACGATCGGGTACAGCGCGGGCACGTAGGTGTTCTCACTGGGCAGGGTGAGCTCGAAGCCGTCCGGGTAGCCCGCCTCGGCCAGCAGCCGCCTGGCCTTGTCCGGGTCGTAGGGGTAGCGGGAGTTGAGCGCGGCCAGGTAGGCGGGGGTGCCGGCGGCGAACATCTGGGTGCGCCGGTCGCCGTTGCCCTTGTCGACCGCCTTGAGTATGCCCTCGGCGTCGAGGCCGTGGTTGATGGCCTGCCGTACCTTGACCTTGGCCAGCGGGGGAGCCAGCTTGCCCGCGCGGTCGACGATCCACATGCCCATGATCAGGCCGGGCATCTTCCTGTGCTCCAGGCCCGCGCCCTGAACCTGCGGCAGGCTGGCCATGGGCACGCCGCCGGCGTCGACCTGGCCGCTGAGCGCGGCGTTGGCCATCGCGTTGGTGTCGGGCAGCGCCTTCATCACCAGCTTGTCGAAGCCGAACGTGGCCGGCAGGGAGTACTTGGGGTTGCGGGTGAAGGTGTAGGAGGTGCCGCGGGTGCTGGCGTTCAGGTCCAGCACGTACGGCCCGCTGCCCACCGGGTTGGTCTTGAGCGTGGCGAAGGCCTTGGGGCTGGCGATCATGCCGGGGACCATGGAGAGCTGGTAGAGCAGGCCGGGATCGGGCTTCTCGAGCTTGACCATCAGCTCGGTCGGGCCGGTGGCCTCGACGCTCGCGATGCCGGCCAGCGCCGACTGGGTGGCGCCCGGGGTGCTCAGCCCGCGGTCCAGGTTCGCCTTGACCGCGGCGGCGTCGAGCGGGGTGCCGTCGGAGAAGGTCAGGCCGTCGCGGATGGTCATGGTCAGTGTGGTCTTGGGCTGGTCGTAGGCCCAGGTGGTGGCCACGCCGGGCGAGACGGAGAAGTCGGCGTTGAGCGTGGTCAGGGATGAGTAGACGGCCTGTAGGTAGCCCAGGGAGTTGCCTCCGGCACCGACGGCTGGGTCCCAGGACGAGACGTCGGCCGCTACGGCCAGGGTGAGCATGCGCTCCGCCGTGGCGGCGCGTTCGGCAGCGCCGCCGGAACATGCGGTGCCCGCGACTGCGAGGGCGACGGCGGCGGCCGCCAGGGCCGTCCCGCGAGATCTCGGCATCGGAACCTCCTCGGATGGGGGTGTGGCGAGGCTAACAAAAACTACCTATCAATTGGTAGGCTTTTGGTAACGATGCCGATCCGAGGAGTTCACATGCCCGTCGACCCGCAGATCGCCCCCTTGATCGCCATGATCCACTCCCAGCCTCCGGCGCCCCACGACCCCGTCGCCCGCCGCCGCATGAACGCCGAGCGCAAGGCGCAGGAGCCGAACCCCTACGGCGACTACGTGCAGGAGGAGCCGGAGATCGCGACGGTGTTCGAGGAGCGGATCAAGGTCGCCGATCCCGACGGCGAGATCACCGTGCGCGTGTACCGCCCGGCCGAGGAGAACGCCGGGGCGATGGTGCTCTTCCACGGCGGCGGCTGGCTGATGGGCACGATCGACGACAGCGACCGCCGCTCACGCGCCATCGCCGCGGGCGCCGGCGTCGTGGTGGTCAACGTGGACTACCGGCTGGCGCCCGAGTTTCCGTTCCCCGTACCCGCCCGGGACTGCCACCGCGCGTTCGAGTGGACCGTCGAGCAGGCCGGGCGGCTCGGGTTCGACCCCACGCGGGTGGGCGTGGGCGGCGAGAGCGCCGGCGGCAACCTGAGCGCGGCCGTGTCGCTGCTGGCCAAGGAGCGGGGCGGGCCCATGCCGGTGATCCAGGTGATGGAGATCCCCGCCTTCGACCTGACGATGTCATCGCCCACCGTCGAGACCTACGCCGAAGGGCACGTGCTGACGAAGCCGGAGCTGGAGTGGTGCGTGGGCACCTACCTGTCCGGGCACGACGCCACCGATCCCATCGCCTCGCCCCTGCATGCCGCCGACCTGACCGGGCTGCCGCCCGCGGTGATCCTCTCGGCCGAGTGCGACCCGCTGGCCGGCGACGCCCGCCGCTACGCCGCGCGGCTGGCAGAGGCGGGCGTGCCGGTGACCTTCCGCGAGTTCCCCGGGCACGTCCACGGCTCGCACACCCTGACCGGGATGCTGGCCTCCTCGCGCGAGTGGCGCACGACCGTCGTGGACTCGGTCACCGCCGTCATGACCCGCTGACCCCGCTCCGCTGACCTGCGGTGGGTCTGCGGTGGGCTGCGGTGGGTCTGTGGCGCCGGCTCGCGGCGCCTGGTGCCGTTGACCTGGTCTCATGTGCGGTGGCACAAGGGGTGGCCGTTATGCTGCCGCGCATGGGTGACCCACGGATCGCGCGCCTGGCCGCCGAGCTGCTGGAGGACGTGCAGGGGCTCGCCGACCGCATGTTCGCCGCCATCGTGGCCGAGGACGAGACCTACGCGGCCATGCCGGAGGAACGGCTGGCCGAGGTACGCGAGTACAACCGGCGCAACCTCGACGAGCACCTGCTCGACCTGGCCGAACAGCGCCCGGTCAAGGCCGTGGTGTCCAGGGAGACCGCGCGCCGCCGGGCCGGGCAGGGGGTGCCGCTGGGCACGGTGCTGCACGCCTACCGCATCGGGTTCCGGGTGGTCTGGGAGAGCCTGGTCGCGCGGGCGATGGCCGACCCCGGCTACCCCGTCGAGACGCTCGCCACCTCGATGACCGAGGTCTGGTCGCTCATCGACGGCTACTCCGTGGCGGTCACCGACAGCTACCACGAGGCCATGCTGGAGCTGGCCAGGCAGGACGAGCGCGAGCGCCAGGTGCTGCTCGACGCCCTGATCGAAGGGCGGGTCACCGACTGGAGCGTGCTGGGCGGCAGCGCGCACGCGCTCGGGCTGCCGGCGCGCGGGCCGTACGTGTGCGTGGTGGCCGACCCGGCGGTGCCGTTGTCCACGATCGGGCTGCGCGGCGCGTGGCGGCTGCGCGCCGACGACCAGGTGGGCATCGTGGCCGACTCGGGCGCGGTGCGGGCGGCGCTGTCCGGGCGCGGCAGGATCGGGATCAGCGCCCCCTACGAACGGCTGCCGCAGACCGCCGCCGCCTTCCGCCTGGCCAGGCTCGTGTGGGCGGGCCTGCCGCCGGGCAGCAGGGAGGCGGCCACGGTGGACAGCCGCCCGATCGGCGCGCTCGTCGCGGCAGCCCCCGACCTGGCCGAACGGGTCACCGCCGCGGTGCTCGGCCCCGTACTCGACCGCCCCGACGCCGAGGCACTGCTGGAGGTGCTGTCGGCGTGGATGGAGAGCGGCGAGTCCACTTCGGAACTGGCCCGCAGGCTCTACTGTCACCGCAACACCGTCCGCAACCGGCTGAGCAGGATCGAACGCCTCACCGGCCGGTCGCTGGAGCGCCCCGGTGACGTGGCCGCCCTGTACGCCGCCCTGATCGGCCACCGACTTGTGCCAGCGCCCAAACCCTGACCGGAAAGCCGTGTCTATGGCCCAGTGCCGGTAGAACGAGATTCCAGGAAAATGGAGCCACCGCCCTTATCGCTGAAGGCAGGCGCCATGGAGATCATCGTCGAGACCCGGCCGGGCAAGCTGCGCGGCCTGCTGGAGGATGGCGTCGCCGTCTTCCGCGGCGTGCCGTACGCCGCACCGCCCTTCGGCGAGCTACGCTTTCGCGCGCCCGAGCCGCCGCCACCGTGGGAAGGCGTGCGCGACGCGCTCGCCAACGGCCCCACCGCGGCCAAGCGCGGCTACCGGCCGCCGCTGGACGAGATCCTCGCCGAGGTGGCCATCCCGGGCGAGGACTGCCTCAACCTCAACCTCTGGACGCCCGGCCTGGACGGGCGGCGCCCGGTCATGGTGTGGATCCACGGCGGCTCCAACCGCAACGGCTCCAACGCCGTCCCGCTGTATGACGGGAGCGCGTTCGCCCGCGACGGCGTGGTGATGGTGGCGATCAACTACCGCCTGGGCGTCGAGGGCTGGGCCAGTTTCCCCGACGCGCCAGACAACCGCGGGCTGCTCGACCAGATCGCCGCGCTGACCTGGGTGCGGGAGAACATCGAGGCGTTCGGCGGCGACCCGGACAACGTCACCGTCTTCGGCGAGTCGGCCGGCGCGATCGACCTCGGGGTACTGCTCGGCATACCGGCGGCCCGGCGGCTGCTGAACCGGGCGATCATCCAGAGCGGCGGGCCCGCCGCCGGCCATCGCGCGGCCGTCAGGAAGGCGACCGGCCAGATCGCCCGCCGCCTCGGCGTGCCCGCCACCGCCGCCGCGTTCGCCGGCGTGGACCAGGAACGGCTGCTCGACGCGCAGGCCGCGGTCATGAGCAGGAGCGGCCTGGCCGGCGGGCCCGAGCTGGGGCCCGTGATCGACGGCGAGCTGGTCGCCGGGCCGCCGGAGGAGAACGTCGACCCCGAGGTGGAGGTGCTGATCGGGCACACCACGGAGGAGTACCGGCTGTGGTTCGTGCCGACCGGCGGCGTCGACCGCATGGGGCCGCTGATGGCCCGCGTGGCGATGCTCAAGATGGGGGTGAAGGGGCGGGTCTGGCGCGGCTACAAGGCGCTGTATCAGGGCGCGAAGCCGGGCGAGGTGTTCGGGCTCGTGCTCACCGACCGCCTGGTACGGCTGGCCAACCGCCGCCTGGCCGAAGGGCGGCCGATCGGGCGCACGTGGCTGTACGAGTTCGCCTGGCGCTCGCCCGAGCGCGACCTGGGCGCGGCCCACGCCATGGAGATCCCGTTCGTCTTCGACGCGCTGGCCATGCCCGAGTCGCGCTGGATGGTGGGGGAGAACCCGCCGCAGGGCCTGGCCGACGAGATGCACGCGGCGTGGGTGCGGTTCGCCACCACAGGGGAGCCGGGCTGGCCCGCGTGGAACCCCTCGACCCGGCCGACGATGGTCTTCGACGCCGAATCGGCGGTCGTGGAGGACAACCGGGCGGAGGTGCACGCCCTCTGGGTTTAGGGCAGGTCGCCTGGGTTTAGGGCAGGTCGCCTGGGTTTTTAGGGCAGGTCGCGCTGGAGCGACAGCGCGTACCCCTCGATGCGCTCGACCAGGTCCACCTGCTCGGGATCCAGCAGCCATTGGGTGGCCAGGCCGTCGAGCGTGGCGATGATCTCGGCCGCCTTGCCCTCCGGGTCGAGGTCGGCCCGGATCTCGCCGCGTTCCTGGCCCGCCCGCAGCGCTCCGGCCACCAGGGCGCGCATCGCCCGGTAGCGCTCGCGGAAGTACTCGTGCGCGGGCGCGCCTGGCTCCAGGTTCTCCGCCACCAGCACCGCGAACAGCTTGGTCAGCCCGCGTTCCTCCCGGTTGCGCCGGGCGAAGGCGGGCATCTCGCGGATGGTGCCCAGCCCGCCGAGCGCCGCCGCCTCGCGGGCGAAGTCGAGGCTCCTGCCGTCGCGCCACTCGATGACCGCGCGCAGCAGGCCCTCCTTGTTGCGGAAGTGGTAGAGCAGCCCCGGCTCCGTGATGCCCACGCGCTGGGCGATCTCGGTCATCCCGGTGCCGCGGAAGCCGGTGCGGGCGAAGAGTTCGGCGGCCACGGCCGCGATCTCCTCCTTGCGGTTCTTCATATGGACAACTTACTTAGTTGTAAGTAAGCATGCCTCATGGACATCGCAGCTCCCCGCTTCGAACACCTCGACGAGCCTCTTGGCCTGGGCGAAAGCCGTCCGAGACTCTCCTGGATCATTAACAGCGAAAGCCCGGGATGGCGCCAGAGCGCCTATGAGATATCGGCACGCGGCGAGCGCGTCCTGGTCGAGTCGGCGGAGTCGGTGCTGGTCCCGTGGCCGTTCGCGCCGCTGGCCGCCCGTGAGCGTGTGGAGGTCGGCGTCCGCGTGCGCGACGCGGAGGGCGCGTGGTCGGACTGGAGCCCGCCCGCCGTCGCCGAGGCCGGACTGCTCGCCCCGGCCGACTGGACCGCGCGCTTCGTCGCGCCGCCGGGCGAGGAGCAGCTCCTGCGCGGCGAGTTCACGGTACGGCCCGCCGTAGCGTCGGCCAGGCTCTACGCCACCGCGCTGGGCGTCTACGAGATCGAGCTCAACGGCGTCACGGTCGGCGACCACGTCATGGCGCCCGGCTGGACCAGCTACACCCACCGCCTGCGCTACCAGACCTATGACGTCACCACGCTCCTGCGCCCCGGCTCCAACACGCTCGGCGCGATCCTGGCCGAGGGCTGGTACCGGGGCCGCCTGGGTTTCCAGGGCGGTACCGTCGCGGTCTACGGTGAGCGCCTCGCGCTGCTGGCCCAACTGGAGATCACCTACGCCGACGGTACCGTCCAGCGCTACGGCACCGGCCCCGACTGGCAGTGCGCCCCCGGCCCCATCCTGGCCAGCGGCATCTACGACGGCGAGACCCACGACGCCCGCCTGCGGACCCCCACCGGCTGGCGCCCCGTGGACCCGCTGGAGCACGACCTGTCCACGCTGGTGGCTCCCACCGGCCCGCCGGTGCGCCGTACCCGGGAACTCACCCCGGTGGAGATCCTGACCTCCCCCTCGGGACAGACCATCCTCGACTTCGGCCAGAACCTCGTCGGCCGCCTGCGCGTCACCGCCCGCGGGCAGGCGGGCGAGCGCGTCGTCCTGCGTCACGCGGAGGTGCTGGAGGCCGGTGAACTGTCCATCCGCCCCCTGCGCACCGCCGCCGCCACTGACGTCTACATCCTGCGCGGCGACCCGGAAGAGGTCTGGGAACCGCGCTTCACCTTCCACGGCTTCCGCTACGCCTCCGTCGAAGGACCCGTGGACCCGGCGCTGGTCCGCGCCGTCGTCTGCCACACCGACATGGAACGCACCGGCCACTTCGAATGCTCGGACGCGCTGGTCAACCGCCTGCACGAGAACGTGGTGTGGAGCATGCGCGGCAACTTCCTCGACCTGCCCACCGACTGCCCCCAGCGCGACGAACGCCTCGGCTGGACCGGCGACCTCCAGGTCTTCACCCCCGCCGCCGCGTTCCTGCACGACTGCGCCGGGATGCTCACCTCCTGGCTGGCCGACCTCGCCGCCGAACAGGCGCCGAGCGGAGCCGTCCCCGTCGTGGTTCCCAACGTGCTGGGGGAACGCGCCGTGATCGCCGCCGCCGGGTGGGGCGACGCCGCCGTCCTGGTCCCCTGGACCCTTTTCCAGCGGTACGGCGACGCCGGGCTTCTGGAGCGGCAGTTTCCCAGCATGCGACGCTATGTCGACCACGTTGCGGAGCTGGCGGGTGATGGGCGGCTCTGGGATGGCGGGTACCAGTTCGGCGACTGGCTGGACCCTGCCGCGCCGCCGGACAAGCCGGGCGACGGGCGTACACCCAAGGAGGTTGTCGCCACCGCCTACCTCGCGCACTCCGCAAAGGTCGTGGCGGAGGCGGCGGCGGTGCTGGGACAGGACGCCGGGCCCTACACCGCTCTGTCCGCACAAGTCCGGCAGGCCTTCGCGGACGCCTACGTTTCGCCGGAAGGGATGGTGCTGGGGGATTCGGCCACCGGCTACGCGCTCGCTCTGCGCTTCGACCTGCTGCCCACGCGGGAGCAGCGGGTGTTCGCCGGCGAGCGGCTCGCCCGGGTGCTCGCCGACGGCGGCCACCACATCGCCACGGGCTTCCTCGGAACGCCGGAGGTGTGCGACGCCCTCACCGAGGCCGGGCAGGTGGAGGCCGCTTACCGGTTGCTGCTCCAGCGAGAATGCCCGTCCTGGCTGTACGCCGTGACCATGGGCGCCACCACGATCTGGGAACGATGGGACAGCATGCTGCCCGACGGCACCGTGAACCCGGGCGAGATGACATCGTTCAACCACTACGCGTTCGGCGCGGTGGCCGACTGGCTGCACCGAGTGGTGGCCGGAATAGCGCCGGCGGCGCCGGGCTACCGCCGCATCCTGCTGTCCCCCCGCCCGGGGGCGGACCTGACGTACGCGAAGGCAACCCTCCGCACCCCGTACGGGACGGCGGAACTCTCCTGGACCCTGACCAAGAACACGATGACCACCAACGCCGTGATCCCCCCGAACACCACAGCCCTGGTCACCCTCCCCCACACACCCCCTTTCGAGATCCAGTCCGGCACCTACCACTGGACCACCCCATGGACAGGAAGAGACTCCACCGACAACCCCCCGCGCTAGATCGTTGATGTGAAATCAGTGATCGTAGGAGGTTAGGGATCGCTTTACCGGAGCGCCGGTGTTCCAGTTGTGCCAGATGGCGGCGTTGAGT
>NZ_JBITIO010000011.1:0-416540 GCF_044459065.1 Nonomuraea sp. NPDC050394
CGAAAGCCGCGACTGTAAACGATGCGAGCAGCATCTGACGTGGTGACGAATGGCGTATGTGTCTCATGCTCCAGGACTGGTGCCAAGGGGAAAGCTCCAGTGCGACCTCCTCCTTTACGGAGGATGGCAGGTGGTTGGAGGATGGGCGACCGCTTCTGGTGGTCAGGTCTGGGGAAATGCGCAAGAACGGTGTGGTGATCCGGGGGTTCGGATCATGGGGTTGTCAGAACGGACGAGAGAGGCCGGATCGGGATCCTGGTCATTCCTTATGGCCGTGTAACCTGCCGAAATCCTGGTGTAACGGGGCGGTCGTACAGTGGGCCGGCATGAGGATCGTGGTGGATGATCTGTCCGGGGCGGGGATCGGCGAGTTTCTCGATGAGCATGTGCGGCAGATGCGGGCCCTATCGCCGCCGGAGAGTACGCATGCGCTCGATCTTGACGAGCTTCGCCGGCCGGAGATCACTTTCTGGTCCATGCTCGACGGTGAGACGGTGGTCGGCTGTGGGGCGGTCAAGAGGCTGGACGCGGGGCATGCCGAGTTGAAGTCGATGCGGACCGCGGTGGATCGTCAGCGCGGTGGTATCGCGTCTCGGTTGCTGGAGCACATTCTCGGTGAGGCCAAGGGCATGGGGTTCGGGAGGGTGAGCCTGGAGACGGGGTCGGAGGAGTTCTTTCTTCCGGCGCGCAGGCTCTATGAGCGGTTCGGGTTCCGTTATTGTGATCCGTTCGCCGGTTACCGGCCTGATCCCAACAGCGTGTTCATGACCCGGCTTCTCCTCGGAAGCCTGTCGTCGTGATCGGGAAGGACGCCGCAGGAGAAGAAGCTTCTCGAACAGCGTCCGGTACTCCTCGTACGCGGCGAGGTTGGCCGTGATGATCTGGGGGTTGTGGCGCATCGTGCGCATTGTCGATCGTGACTATGTAACCGTATAGAAGAGCGAGTACTGACTGCCGGAGCCGGTGAATTTCGCCTCGCGCTGTCCCTGGCCCTGCTCGGATGATCGTACTGTGTGCGTGCCGAGGCTATCGTCCGGATCGATGGGCTCGGTATCTTCGTCGACCAGTTCAATGGTCATGGTGTCCTGGTCCAAATGGAAGCTCTTGGAGATCGTGACCGTGTGCCCCGGTGAAATCGGGGTCGCACTGGAGTTCGGCCACACTCGCGAGCCGTTTACTTTGATGTACACCTCGTCTTCCTCACTGTCCTCCGTGCGAAGACACGACAGATGTGTCAGATTAACCGAGGTCATGATGGAATTCCCTTCTTGCCTGCCGGTGAAAAGTGCCGAGAGTGTCCCTCGTCCGAGGGTGGAATACCCTGCACTCGCCATGGCAACGCCCAACGAACTCGACTATCGAATCGAATCGAATGAGAAGTGGCCGCTGCTTGACTGTCGGGCTCCAGATGGGAGCACTCCTTGACCTGGCAAGAGCTCTATGCGAGCTAAAACAGAGGCCGTGCCTGGGTTGTGGTCAATAGGCCAGACGCGCGGAGGTTCTTCGCTATCGTCGTGATCGGGAAGGACGGTGTATGAGGCAGAGGACGCCGCAGGAGAAGAAGCTTCTGAGCTACGCCAAGGACCGGCGCAACGCTTACGGTGAGAATGACAAGAGTTCTCGCAAGAACATCCGCCGCAACAAGCGCATCCCCCACCGGGCCAACAGGCACCGGGCCCACCAGATCCTGGAAGCCGCCATCGGCGCTGTGGACCAGGTCGTGGAGGAGCAGGTCGAGCTGCGTGTCGGGCGGCGGCGTCCCAAGGGGTGGCGGAAGGTGGCGGACGTTCCGCTGGGGGAGATCGTGCGGGCCAAGCTGCCTTGAGGAGTGCGCACACGATCGAGATGGGACCTGGCGTGGTCGTCAAGCGCTACAGGTCCGTCGAGCATGGGGCAGCCGGAGCGGGAGTGGCGGGCGCTGGGGTTGCTCGACCGGTACGCGCCCGCGCTGGTGAGCGCCCGATCTGGACAACGAACCGCCGGGTGGGGTGACGTCCCGGATCGCCGGCTGCTCAGCCTGCTCTGGTGGGGACGAGGGTCCAGCCGGCGGCCTGTTCGCGTTGCCGCCAGTAGCCGGCGAAGCGGCCGTCCAGGGCGAGGAGTTCGGGTAGGGTTCCCGACTCCACCACGCGGCCGGCCTCCAGGAACACGATCTGGTCGGCGCGGGCGATCGTGCTGAGGCGGTGGGCGATGATGAGCGTCGCCCGGTCCCGGCCGGTGGACTCCAGGGCGCCGATGATGGCGCGTTCGTTGTTGGTGTCCAGCGCGGCGGTGGCCTCGTCGAGCAGGAGCACGGGCGCGTTCTTGAGCAGGGCGCGGGCGATGCTGACGCGCTGGCGTTCGCCGCCGGACAGGGAGGTGCCGCGTTCGCCCACGCGGGTTTCCCAGCCGTTCGGGAGACGGGCGATGACCTCGTCGAGCTGGGCGGCCGTGGCGGCGGCGCGGATCTCGTCCTCGGTGGCGGCGGGGTTGCCGAGGCGGACGTTGTCGTACAGGCTCGCGTCGAACAGGTACACGTCCTGGAAGACGATGCCGAGCTGGCCCATCAGGACGGCGGGGTCGTAGTGGCGGACGTCGTGCCCGCGGACGTGGACGGCGCCCGCGGCCACGTCGTGGAAGCGGGCGATCAGCGCCAGCAGGGTGCTCTTGCCGGCGCCGGAGGGGCCGACCACCGCGGTGGTGGTGCCGCGTTCGACGGTGAAGGAGACGCCGTCGATCGTGTCCTGCCCGGGTTCGTAGCCGAAGTGGACGTCGCGCAGCTCCAGTGCGGCGGCGTCGTGGCGGGGCAGGATCTCCGCGTCGCCGTGGAGCGGGTCCAGGGCGGGGGCGTCGAGGATGGCGTGGACGCGGGTGAGGGTGCCGCGCATGTTCTGCAACGCGGGGGACAGGTCGGCCAGCGTCGTGAACGGCTCGATGAACCGGACGATGACGATGATGACCGCGACCACCTCGGCCGCGTTCAGCTCGCCGGAGACGCCCAGGGCGACGGCGGTGGCGGCCAGCCCCAGGAGCGCCGCCTGCGTGGCGAATCCGAAGACCAGCTGGCCGGGGATGCCCAGTCCGATCAGCCGCAGTGCGGCCTTGCGCTGGCGGGTGAGTGCCCGTCCGATCGCGGTGCCTTCGACGCCGGTACGGCCGGCCGTACGCAATGCCGGTTGTGACTGCGCCAGCTCGATGATGCGCTGAGCGACCTCACCGGAGGCGGCGTCGTAGGAGGAGTCGGCGGCGCGCAGCCAGCGCCCGCTCAGCCACAGCGCTCCCAGCAGCAGCGGGACGGCGGCCAGCGCGACCAGGCCCAGCGGCCACGCGACGAACAGCAGTCCGGCCCCGATCAGCGCTGGCAGGGCGAGGGCGTTGACGGTCGGAGTGAGCAGGTGCGTGATGCCCTGGCAGAGTTCGCGGCCGGAGGAGGTGAGGGTGCGCTGCGCGCCGGTCCGGCGCTCACCGGTGAACCAGCCCAGCGGGATGCGCTGGAGCCGGTCCACGATCCGCGCCTCCAGGTTGTTGAGCAGGCCGAAGCCGATGGCGAAACCGGCCCCGGTGACGGCGTAGTCACTGGCCCATCCGGCGGCGACGAGCACGGCCAGGGCGGCGATCCACGGGAGCGCGCCGGCGGGGGTCGCGGAGAAGAGCGCGGACAGCAGCGGCACCAGGCTCAGCATGGCGCCGGCCCGGAGGAGAGTGCTCAGCGTGAGCAGGCAGGCGTAGCGCACGGCGGCGCCGCGGTCGCCGGCCAGGCGGAGGGTCTGGAGGATCATGCGGAGGCCTTCGGCTGCTCGATGATGGAGGTGGCCTGCCACAGCTCGCGGTAGAGGCCGGGTTCTGTGACGAGGCGCGTGTGGGCGCCCTGCTGGACGATCCGCCCGCCGTCCAGCACGACGATGGTGTCGGCGCCGGCCACGGTGTGCAGGCGGTGCGCGATCACCAGCACGGTACGGCCGGCCACCAGGTGACTCAGCGCCTCCTGAACCTGGTGCTCCGATTCCGGGTCGGCGTAGGCGGTGGCCTCGTCGAGCACGAGCACGCCCGGGTCGGCCAGCAGCGCCCGCGCGATCGTGAGGCGCTGCGCCTCGCCGCCGGACAGCCGGGCCTCGTCGCCGAGCACGGTGTCGTACCCGCCGGGCAGCCGGATGATCCGCTCGTGGATCTGGGCGGCGCGGGCCACCCGCTCCACCTCCTCGCGGGTGGCGTCGGGGCGGGCGAGCGCGATGTTGTCGTGGACGCTGCCGCGGATCAGCGCGACGTCCTGGAAGACGAAGCCGACCGTCCGGTACAGGTCGGTGAGGGGGAGTTCGCGCAGGTCCACGCCGTCGATGGTGATACGGCCGGCCGTGACGTCGTGGAAGCGGGCCAGCAGCGCGGCGAGCGTGGACTTCCCGGCGCCGCTCGGGCCGACGAGGGCGGTGACGGTGCCCGGCCGCAGTTCGAGGTCGATACCGGACAGGACCTCGTGCTCCGGGGTGTAGCCGAACGAGACGCCGGAGAAGCGCACCGGGCGGCCTTCACCGGCGGGGAGGGGCCGGGGCGCGTCGGGTTCCGGGAGTTCGGGCTCGTCGAGGAGCAGTCCGATCCGCTGGGCGGCGCCGAAGCCCTCGCGGGCCGAGCCGAGCCCGTACCCCGCGGCGAGGAGCTGCGCCCCGAACGTGACCCCCAGCAGCAGGAACGGCAGCAGATCGGCGGCGCTCAGCACCCCGCCCGCCACCATCAGGCCGCCCGTCACGATGATCAGCAGCAGCGAGGTCAGTGGCCGGGTGACCAGGTCGACCACGGTCTTGCGGCCGCCGAGCGGGCGCTGCCACGCGTCGAGAAAGCGGGCCCGCTCCTCCAGCGTGGCGCGGAAGCCGCCGGCGGGTCCGGCGTCGTAGGCGCGCACGACGGCCAGCCCGTCCACGTACGCGACCGCCTCCGAGGCGACCCGCGTCTCCCAGATCGAGAACCGCGGCAGCGCCGCGCTGGAGGCGGCCACCATGCGCCCGGTCAGGACGCCGTAGAAGGCCAGCGGCACCAGCAGGATCGCGGCCAGCCCCGCGGAGACGGAGAACAGGTAGCCCAGGACGGCCAGCGGCGTGACCACCGCCGCCACGATGTCGAGCACCGCGTGCGTGACCAGGTAGTGCACGCTGGCCGCGTCGTCCTGCACGGCCTGCTTGATCTTGCCGGAGGTGCGGTCGGTGAACCAGCCGAGCGGCACCCGTGCGAGCTTGCGCACCACGCTCGCCCTGACGTGGTGGCCGAATCCGGCGTCGAGCGCGTGCATGGCCACCACCAGCACCCCGGCCAGCGTCGTTCCCACGCCGAGCAGTACCACCGCGAGCAGTCCGAGTTCCGTCACGCCCGCGGCCACGGCGCCGCCGGCCAGCAGGCGGCGGCACAGCTCGGCCAGGATGAGGTACGGCGCGAGCTGCAGCAGCGAGACGACGGCCTGGAAGACACCGGCCAGGATGAGCCGCGACTTCAGCGGCGCCAGCAGCCGGGCGCCGGCCCGCGAGCGCCACTTCCCGGTCCGCTTGGGGGCGGGAGGCGGCGTCTGCGGACGTTCCTCGCTCTCGGTGGGGCGGTCCACGCCCATGGCCTTGCCCTTGATCCAGTACGCCCGCGACTTCACGTCGGTCTTCGGGAAGCCGAGCTCCTTCAGCCGTTCGCGCACCCGCTTGGTGGCGGCGGACTCGGCGGTCACCCACGCGTACCAGTCGGACCAGTCACGATCCTCCACGGCGCGGGCGAGCACGGAGTCGTCGCCGGTCGCCGGCACCCACGTGACCCGGGCGCGGGGGTGGGCGGTGAGCGGGATGTCCAGGTCGTCGTCGTGGAAGCGCTCCAGGATGACCTCGACCGGAGTCGTCTCGGGCACCGCCGCCAGGATCGCGTTGATCCCGGGCAGCGCGGCCGCGTCGCCGACCAGGAGATAGCCGTCGGGCTCCGGCGTGGGCACGGTGAACTGGCCGGAGGACCACCGGCTCACCTGGACGGTGTCGCCGATCTTCACCTGGCGCGCCCAGACGCAGGCGGGGCCGGCCGGCTCGTGCAGGACGAACTCCAGGCTGACCTCGCACGTCTCCGTGTCGGGGGCGACCAGGGTGTAGCCGCGCTGGTGTTCGCGGCCTTGGCGTTCCGGGTCGGGGGCCCACATGCGTACCCAGCTCGCCGGCTCGATCGGCGGGCCGTCGAACAGCGTCGGCGCGTGGAAGGTGATGCGCCGGAAGTGCGGGGTGATGTCGGCGTACGACACGACGGTGAGCGTGTGCTCGTCGGCGCCGAACGCCTTCATCACCACCCCGCCGTAGCCGCGGGCCATCTCAGTGTTCCTCTCGTAGTGTGGCGGCGAGTTCGGCCACGTCGCGGCCGGGCGGCAGCTTGGCCACCAGCCCTTCGGCGAGTGAGGCCAGGACCAGCTCGAAGTAGTCGTCGGCGGTGTGGGCGGGGATGCCCGAGGTGGCCGCCCGCACCAGCGGCGAGCCGGCCATCGCGGCCAGGGCCTCGCGGGTGTTCTCCTCGGTGCCGGGAGGGTCGAGCCGGGCTTGTGCGTCCTGGGCCTGTTCGGCAGCGACGATCCCGATGGTGACCGTGGCCACGGCGGAGCTGAGGACGGTGGCGGCGGCGGGGGCGTACCCGCGCCCGGCCAGGGCTCTGATCTGCGTTTCGAGCAGCCGGACGCCGGACGGGCCGCGTGGGAACAGCCGCTGCAGGTACTGGGCGGTGCCCGGGTGGGCGAGCGTGAACTGCCGCAACTGGCGGCCGAACGCCACCAGATGCGCGGCGGTGGGGCGCTCCGGGTCGTCGTGGAGCGTGAGCTCGTTCAGGATGGCCTCGCCGACCAGGGTCTCCAGCGCCGCGCGGCTCGGCACGTGCCGGTAGACGGCGGTGGGGGTGACGCCGAGGGCCTCCGCGACCGCCTGGACCGTCAGCTCGTGCAGCCCGATGCGCACGCCGGCGGCGACCACGTCCTCGTGGCTGAACGTGGCCGTCCGCCCACCAGTCCGCATCGCTCACTCCCTAGGTAAGGCTAACCTTAGTTATGGCCCATAACTTAGGAGACGGGCAGGCGTAGCGCAAGAGGCGCGGACCGGGGATTACAGTGTGGCCATGCCTCGTTTCCGCGCCATTTTGGACACCATGCCCGCGTACAAGGCGGGCAAGGCCGTCGTCAGCGCCGACGGCCGCTCCCACAAGCTGTCCTCGAACGAATCCCCCTATGACCCGCTGCCTTCGGTCGTCGAGGCGATCGCGGAAGGCGCGCGGCAGATCAACCGCTACCCCGACCCGGCGTCGGCACGGCTGACCGAGGCGCTCGCCGGGCGCTTCGGCGTGCCGGCCGGGCACGTGGCCCTGGGGCCGGGCTCGGTCACAGTGGCGCAGCAGCTGTTCGAGACCGTGAGCGAACCGGGCGCCGAGGTGATCTACGCCTGGCGTTCGTTCGAGGCCTACCCGCTGCTGGCCGACCTCGCCGGGGCGGTCTCGGTACGGGTGCCGCTGGTGAACGAGGAGCACGACCTGGACGCGATGGCCGACGCCATCACCGACCGGACCCGGATGATCTTCGTCTGCACCCCGAACAACCCGACCGGCGTGCCCATCGGGCGGGCGCGGCTCACGGCCTTCCTGGACCGGGTGCCCACGAACGTCCTCGTGGTGCTGGACGAGGCGTACCGCGAGTACGTGCGCGACGAAGACGTCCCCGACGGGCTCGACATCTACCGCGAGCGGCCCAACGTCTGCGTGCTGCGCACCTTCTCCAAGGCGTACGGCCTGGCCGGGCTGCGGGTCGGCTATCTGATCGGACATGAGCCGGTGGCCGCGGCCGTACGCAAGGTCACCATCCCCTTCGCCGTCAACAGCCTCGCCCAGATCGCCGCCCTCGCCTCGCTGGAGGCGGAGGACGAACTGCTGGCCAGAGTGGACGCGGTGGTCAAGGAACGTACGCGGGTGCGGGAGGCGCTCATCGCCCAGGGATGGGAGGTACCGCCCACCGAGGCGAACTTCGTGTGGCTGCGGCTGGGAGAGCGGACGTTGGACTTCGCTTCGGCATGCGGGCTGGAGGGCGTGGCCGTCCGGCCGTTCGCGGGGGAGGGGGCACGCGTGTCCATCGGGGACCCGGAGGCCAACGACACCTTCCTCAAGGCGGCTGCCGCGTTCCGCTGACAAAGGCAAAGGGCGAGGTGCTTCGCTTCGCTCCGCGCGTGTTTCCAGCCGGGCCGTGGCCCCGGCCCCTGCGGGTCCTCGCTCCGCTCGGGCTGCCTGTCTTTGCGCCTCCGGCGCGCGGCTCGCGCGAGGCGGAGAGGGCAGAGCCGCTGGTCAGCCGAGGGCGGCGGCTCGACCACACTCCGAAGGTGCTGGCCCGCGAACCCGGCACGCAGTCCAGGGCCACCGCGTCGTAGCGGCCCGCTGGTCGGCCAGCATGCTCGGCTTGCGCCGCGCCGGGGTCGGGGGCATGCCGCAGCCGCGGCGTCGGAGGAAGGGCAGTTCGTCGAGTTCGCCACGGGTGGCTGGGCGAACATGAGCGGCTGCCCTCCCGACGCGCGAGCCGCGCCGCAGGCGCGCGTCATCAAGGCGCCCGAGCGAAGCGAGGACCCGCAGGGGCCGGGGCTACGGCCCGGCTGGAAAACACGCGCGGAGCGAAGCGGAGCACCTCGCACTCTGGGCGGGCTCCAACTGCCCAACCACTTGGCTGGGTAAGGGGTGGGGCCCTCGGTAAAGCGCCCGACCGCAGGGAGGACCTTGCCCTTAGCCTCGGGCGAGCAGGCGGGACAACGTGATCAGGTGGGAGGAGCTGGTGGGTGTGAAGTTGGTGTACTTGGCTGCCACCAGCGCCTTCACCTGCGGGTCCCACTCGGTGAGCTCGATCCACGAGTGCAGGAAGTAGTCGGTTCCGTTAGCCGCTCCGGTGCCGTCCACTCGCAGGCTGAAGACCGGCGCCGTGGCGGAGCCGTTCCACATCTTGAGTTTGAGGGTGTTCTTGAGGGCGATCATGTCGGCGGTGGTCATCACCTGCCCGCGCCGGTAGGACTCCAGGAACGCCGACAGGTCCACGTTCGCGTGTGAGAGGTCCTCTTTCATGGTGGTGTAGGTGCCGTAGTTCCAGATGTACGCGCCACCGGAGTTGACCAGGTTCGATTTGGCCCACTGGGTGACCGCGTTCGCCCGGGACAGGTAGGCGGGGTCGCCGTTGATGCTGTGCAGGACCGTCAGCAGGTTGGCGAAGCCGAGGGCCATGTTGAAGGGCAGGTCGTTGCCGGTGCCGGTGTGGGAGAGGGTGTCGACGTTCGGGGGCTGGCGGAAGGTGGTGCCGTTCCACGTGTTGCCCAGGTAGGTGCTCTGTTCCCAGCGGGGCACGATCTCTGTCTCCAGGAAGTCCCGATACACCGCCGCTTTCGCGCTATATCCGGACAAGGCGGGGGTCTGGGTGACGAGCCTGGAGAACTCGGCCATGGGGATGCCGATCATGGCGTCGTGCACCATGTACGGGAAACGGCCGCTCAGCTTCACGTCGTCGAAGGACGCCGATCCGGCCACCGTGTAGGAGGCGTGCTCCAGCCACACCCGAAGCTGCGGCCCGCCGGTCGGCAGCTTGCACTCGACCTGCTTGAACGTCCAGCTCGTCGAGGTGTAGTCGAGCGCGCAGATCGTGGTCGACCCGTTGCGCAGCACGATCCGCCCGGTCACCGACCCGGCCTTCTTGCCCCAGCCGCGCAGAACGTAGGTGGATCCGCCCTCGTAGGCGCTGTTGACGTTCTGGTAGAGCTTCTTCCACTTGGTCTGATCGGAGACCACCCGCACCGACTGCGTGCCCACGACCGCGTCGGTCGTGCGGTGGACATGGCTGCCGGTGTCCTGAAAACGGGTCCACGAAGTGGGAAGCGCACCGTCACCGCTCTCGAAGCCCGTGTTGGCGATCTCGACCGGCGAGTACCGCTCGGTGCTCCACCCGAGGAACCCGTCACCGTCCACGTCGTCGGCGTTGGCGATCACCGTGTCGGCGTGGGTGACGAGCTTGTCCAGCCAGGCGGTGTCCTGGGTGACCCGGTAGACGTCGAGGTAGCTGCGCATGATGTAGCTCTCGCCCCAGGCCAGGGTGGCGCTGCTGCGGTCGTTGTAGACGGACGCGCCGATCTGCGCCTCAAGCGCCTTGTACTTGGTGAGCCAGACGCTCTCCAGCGAGAGCGAGTGCGCGCCGCTCAGCGCGAGCGTCCCCGCCATGACCAGGTTGAGCAACACTACGACCCCCTTCGGGCGTGCCAGTTGAGGTAGGCCACACAGCCCAGATAGGAACCGAGCTGCGGCTGTACGGCACGGCCGTCATAGATGGCCCGCGAGTGCGTGAACACGGTCTCGTCCCACTGCGCCACCGCCATCCACCGCGGCGCCTGCAAGTACTGCCCGGCGGAGGTCGTGCTGCCGGTGCCGTCGACGCGCTGGTAGGCGGTGGCGATGCCGTCCGCGCCGGGTGGCGCGACGAGGTTCTTGCCGTAGGTACGCGCGAAGCGCGCCATGTCGGCGCCCTTGTAGAACAGCCGGTTGCGGAAGACCGCGGCGGCGAACTCCACGTCGATCGCCCCGTGGCTGAGGTCCTCGATCTGCCGCGCAGGCCCGCCGGAAGGCGTGAACTCCGAGACGCCGTCGGCCTTGGCGAACCCGTTGTAGGTCCGCCCGAACGCCGGCCAGTACGACCACACGTAGGCGTCGTCGGCGTCGGCCTTGACCTCACGCAGGAAGGTCCTGGCCATGCGCCGCGCCCGGTCGGCGTAGAAGGGGTCGCCGGTGGCGGCGGCGAGTTCGGCGTAGGTCTGGCCGAGCGCGAGACCCTGGTTCGTGGGCTGCTCGGTGCCGTCGTAGGCGAGCGGCGTGCCCTTGTTCCACACGAAATACCCCCGGCCGTCCTCGGTCTGCCGCCACTCGTCGTCGTGGATGGCCGCCGCGTCCCGCGCCGCCTTCAGGTACTGCAGCGCCTTGTGCCGATATTTCGGTACGGCCCGCAGCCGCGGACTCCGCAGCACGAGCTTGGCGAACGACGCCATCGGATAAGTGATCATGCCAGTGTGCACCGTGAAGATCACCGGTTGCGACACGAAAGGCGTGGCCCCGAGCGCGGGTACCGCGTTCCCCGCGGGCGCGGCCCGCAGTTCCCGGGCCGTCACCAGCGTCGGCGTCGGATAGGCGTCGAGGATCCGCCGGGCCGCGTAGTCGGGCGCCGCCGGATCCAGCGAAAGGTCGGTGAAGGTCGCCACCAGGTTCGTCCGGTTGTTGCGCACCTCCAGCGTGAACCGGTCGGCGGAGCTGCCCGCCCGTACGGTCGCCACCGCGTTGTCGGCGTAGGTCAGGGCAGTGCGGATCTCGATCAGCGCCTGCCCGCCCGCGTCCTTCAGCGTCACCAGGCCGACCGTGTAGGGCGCCATGGCCCGCCAGCCGGGCAGCGAGCGGCCCCGGTGGTCGGTGACGCCGCGCACCGAGTCGCGCCCGGCCAGCACCAGGTCGATGTTGTGGATGAGCCGGTCGAGGTAGTGGGTGTCCTGGTAGGCCTCATACATCCGGACGAAGCCCGCAAGCACGTACGACTGGCCCCATGCCAGGCCGCCGTGCTCGTTGGTGTCGGACGGCTGGCCGGCGCTGCCGCTCTCGTGGAAGGTCCGGTCGAACAGGTCGAAGGTCTCGCGGGCGGTGTAGTCGTGGGCTGCGGCGGCGCGAGCCGTACCGGGGAAAACAGCCGTGCCGGGGAAGACGGCCGTGCCGGAGAGGGCGAGGGCGCCGAGCGTGAACTGGCGGCGGGACAGACGCATCAGGACCTCCGGGCGAACCAGTTGAGATAGGCGACGCTCAGCAGCGTGGAACCCGCCTGGGACTCCACGGCGTGGTCGTCGTAGACCTTGCGGGCGTGCGTGAAGAGGCCGGGGTCCCACTGAGCGACGGGCATGAAGCGGGGCGCCTGCAGGTACTGCCCGGGCGGGGCGAGGCCGCCGCCGCCGTCGACGTACAGGAACGTGGTGGCGACGCCGTTGTCGCTCGTGGCCAGGTTGCGGGTGTAGGTGCGGGCGAGGCGGGCCATGTCGCGGCCGCGGAAGCCGAGGCCGGCGCGGTGGGCGGCGCCGGCGAACTCGATGTCGATTCCGGCGTGGCTGAGGTCCTCCATCTGCTGGGCGCCCACGGGCGGCCTGCCGTACGACGGTGTCCATTCCGAGATGTCGTCGGCCCGGGTGTAACCGCGGTACATCACCCCGGACGCCGGCCAGTAGGGCCAGACGTAGGCGTCCTTGTCGTTGGTCCGCAGGTCGCGGCCGAACGTGCGGGCCATGGCCCGGGTGCGCTCGCGGTAGCGGCGTTCGCCGGTGGCGGCGGCGAGTTCCGCGTAGGTCTGGCCGAGGCCGAGCGACTGGTTGTGGGGCTGCTCTGTGCCGTCGTAGGGGACCGGCATGTGCTTGGGCCAGATGAAGTAGCCGCCGTCGTGCCACTCGCGGTCGTGGATGGCCGCGGCCTCGCGGACGGCCTGGAGATACTCACGCGCCTTGTCCCGATATTTCGGGATGCGTTGGAGTCTGGGGCTCTGGCGGACCAGACGGACGAAGGCGGCCATCGGGTACGTGATCATGCCGGTGTGCACGGAGAAGTGCACGGGCGCCGCCGCCATCGGGAACGTGCCGTGCGCGGGCGGGCCGGCGGCCAGCCGTCTGGCGGTGACCATGTTGGGGGTGGGGTAGGCGGCCAGGACACGCTCGGCCGCGTCGTCCATGGTCAGGTCGGTGAAGGTGGAGACGCGCTTCTTCTTCGGGTTGTCCACCACGATCGTGAAGCGTTCGGCCGAGCTGCCCGCCTTCACGGTGACGACGGCGTCGCTGACGTTGGTGAGCGCGCTGCGCACCTCCAGGACCGGCGTGCCGGCGGCGTCGAGCAGGCTCACCCCGCCCGCGGTGTAGCTGGTGTTGCGCCAGCCCGGCAGCGACAGCCCCCGGTAGTCCGTCACGCCGCGGACCGAGTCGCGCCCGGCCAGCACCAGGTCGGCGTTGTGGATGAGCCGGTCGAGGTAGTGGGTGTCCTTGTAGGCCTCATACATCCGGATGAACGCGCACAACACGTACGACTGGCCCCAGCCGAGGGCGCCCAGTTCGTTGGTGTGCGTGGGCTGCCCGGTCAGCCCGCTGTCGTGGAAGACCTTGTCGAACAGGTCGAACGTCTCCCGGGTGGTGTAGTCGTAGCCTGCCGGGCGTGCGGTGAGGGGTAACCCCAGCGCCATCGCGCCCAAACCGAACTGCCTGCGGGTCAACATCGCGGTCAGCCTTTCACTGCGCCTCGCATGCCTTCGAGGACGTGGCGTTGCATGAGCATGAAAACGACGACCACCGGGATGATCGAGATGATCGTCCCGGCGGCGAGGGTCCTGACGTCGGTGCCGGTGATCCCGGCCAGATAGGCGATCCCGAGCGCGATCGGGTACTTGGCCGAGTCCTTGAGCACGACCAGCGGCCAGATGAAGCTGTTCCAGACGGAGATGAAGCCGAAGATGGCGAGGATGGCCAGCGTGGGCCGGGCGGCGGGCAGCATCACATGCCAGAAGATGCGCAGCTCGTGGCAGCCGTCGGTGCGGGCGGCGTCCACGATCTCGCGCGGCACCCCGGCGAACGTCTGCCGGAGCAGGAAGATCCCGAACGCCGACAGCAGGCCGGGCAGGATCACCCCGGCATAGGTGTCGGCCATGCCGAGCTGCGAGACCACGAGGAAACGCGGGATGAGCATGACCTCGCCCGGCAGGAACATCGTGGACAGGATCGCCAGGAAGATCAGGTTCCGGCCGCGAAAGCGCAGCCGCGCCAGCGGGTACGCGCACAGCGCCGAGACCAGCACGTACGCCGGGACCATCGCGCCCACGTAGATGACCGAGTTGAGCAGATAGCGGGGGAACGGGATCGCCGTCCACGCCTCCTTCACCCAGTCCAGGACCGGCGGCCGGGGGATGATGTCGGGCGGGAAGGCGAAGACCGCCTGGCCGGACGGCTTCAGTCCCGACGACAGCAGGATGAGGAACGGGCCGACGAAGACCAGGGCGATCGCAGTGAGCAGGACGTACATCCCGATGTTGCGTGTTCTCACGACTTCCCCCTGGTGAGGCGGTGGTTGAGTATCGCCAGCGCGATCATGACCACCCAGAGGACGAGGCCGATGGCGCTGGCGTAGCCCATCTCGTAGTGCTCGAAGCCGGCCGACCAGATGTAGTAGCCGAGGGTCAGCGTCGCGTCCTGCGGTCCGCCCCGGGTCATGACGTACACCGAGGTGAAGGCCTGCATCGCGTCGAGCATCTCCATCGTGAACGCGACGGCGATGTACGGGATCATGAGCGGCACGGTGATGCGCCGCAGCCGGTCCCAGGCGGTGGCGCCGTCGACGCGGGCCGCCTCGTAGAGCGAGGTGTCGATGGTCTGCAGCCCGGCGAGGTAGATCATCATGTAGAAGCCCATGCTCTTCCAGCCCTCGACCAGGATGAGCGCGGGCAGCGCCCAGAACGGGTCGAGCAGGTACTGGATCGGCTGGTCCAGCAGGCCGGCGCCGGTGAGGATCCAGTTGAGCACGCCCTGCTGGTTGAAGACGTACTCCCAGGCCACGGCCACCGCGACCATCGAGGTGACCACCGGCAGGTAGTAGAGCATCCGGAAGGTCCTGATCCCCGGCAGCTTCTGGTTCACGAGTACGGCCAGCAGCAGCGGCAGCACGACCAGCAGCGGGAACAGCCCGATCAGGAACAACACCGAGTTGAGCGTCGCGGTCCAGAACTTCTCGTCGCCCAGGAGGCGCACGAAGTTGTCCACTCCGACGAAGGCCGGCGGCGAGACCACGTCGTACTTCATGAACGACAGCTGGATCGCGGTGACGGCGGGCCAGACGAAGAAGACCCCGAACAAGGCCAGGGCCGGGAGGGCGAAGAGGTAGGGGGTGTACCACCGCTGTCCGGGCATTGGTAGTCCTAAAGATGGATAACGGCGGGCCAGAATTTTCTGCAGCGTACATAGCCCGGGGATTGACGGCAAGAGCGCGTCCTGCCATTGTGCCGAAAGTAGCGATTAAGGACGGCCACATGTCAAGCAGAAGCTTCTTAGTAGCGGCTCTCGCGTTGTCCCTCTTCGCGACCGGCTGCGTCGCCGGTACCTCCGGAGCCGCGGAAGGCGGCGACGACCAGCCCTTCGAGGGCGAGGTCGAGTTCTGGACGATCAACCTGAAGAAGAACTACAGCGACTACATCAACGGCCTGATCGCCGACTACCAGAAGCAGCACCCCCAGGTCACGGTCAAGTGGGTCGACGTGCCCGGCCAGGAGAGCGCCACGAAGCTGCTGGCCGCCGTGGCCAGCGGCGAGGTGCCCGACGCGGTCAACGTCAGCTCGATCGAACTAGGCCGTTTCACGCCGTCGCTCGAACCGCTCGACACCTACTTCACCCAGACCGACCTCGCCGACTTCCAGCCGAACCTGGTCGAGCCGCTGCGTACCGGCGGAAAGCTCTACGCCGTGCCCTGGTACAACGGCGGCGCGCCCGTCGCGATGTACCGCAAGTCGGTGATGGACAAGGTCGGCTTCGACCCCGCCAAGCCTCCGGCCAGCTACGACGAGGCCCTCGCACTGGCCGACAAGGTCTACGGGAAGACCAAGGTCAACGGGTTCAACGCGATCCCCGACCACAACACGCTGCGCTACTACGGCGTCGAGCTGCTCAGCCCCGACAAGAAGAAGGCCGTGTTCAACACGCCGCAGGCCGCCGAGGTGCTGGAGAAGTTCAAGAAGAGCTACGCGGCCAAGGGCATCGCGCCCGGCGCCGTCTCCAAGGACATCCGCAACCTCCCGCAGACGCTGGAGAACGGCCAGGTCGCCTTCAAGGCGCACGCGAACGCCGCCGAGCTGCTCAACGTGCAGAAGAACGCGCCCGACGTCTACAAGGACCTGCTCGTCACGGCGCCGGTCCAGATGAGCACCGGGGGCAACCTGCTGCTCGCCCAGCAGGCCTTCTCCATCCCCAAGGCGTCCACGAACAAGAAGGCCGCCGCGGAGTTCATCAAGTACTTCACCAACGGCGCCAACCAGCTCGCCTTCTGCAAGATCGTGCCGATCTATCCCTCGACGGTCTCCTCGACCAAGGACACGTTCTTCACCGGCGTCTCCGGCGACGACCCGATGGCCATGGCCAGGAGCGTGATCGTGAAGGGGCTGCCCCAGCTGAAGTACACCCCGATCGGCACCAACAAGGACGCGGAGCTGGGCGAGCTGCTCTCCGAAGAGGTGAGGGCCTTCCTCACGGGTACCAAGAGCGCGAAGGAAGCGCTCGACACTGCAGAGAAGCGATGGAATGACGCACTTGCCTAAGCTCAGAGTAGGGATCATCGGCGCCGGGATCATGGGCCGCGGGCACGCCGAGGTGCTCACCGCCCACCCCGACGTCGAGCTCACCGCGGTCTCCCGCAGCCCCCTGGGAGAGGCGGCCGTCTACTCCGACTACCGCGACCTGATCGCCTCCGGCACGGTCGACGCCGTCTCGATCACCACGCCCGACCACCTGCACGCCGACATGATGGTCGCCGCCGCGCGGGCCGGGCTGCACATCCTGGTCGAGAAGCCGTTCACGACCACCGTCGCCGACGCCGACCGCGCGGTCGCCGCCATCCGCGAGGCGGGCGTGGTCGCGATGTGCCTGTTCAACCACCGCTGGGTGCCCGCCTACGCGCAGGCCAAGGAGCAGATGGCGCTGGTCGGCGAGCCGGTCGTGGGGTACGCCCGCAAGGACGACACCATCTACGTGCCCACCGAGATGATCCGCTGGGCCGACCAGACCAGCTGCGCCTGGTTCCTGTCCAGCCACGACATCGACCTGCTCAGCTGGCTCTACGACGACCGCGTGGTGGAGGTGTTCGCCACCGCCCGCCACGGCAAGCTGCGCGGCATGGGCATCGAGACCCCCGACGCGATGCAGATCCAGGCCCGCTTCGGCCGGGGCGCCGTCGCCACCTTCGAGTCCGCCTGGATCTACCCGAACACCTTCCCGACCATGGTCGACAGCTACGTCACCGTGGTCGGCGAGGACGGCGTCATCCAGCTCGACCGTCAGAAGGAGAACATCCAGGTGGCCACCGCCAAGGCCTACGCCTACCCGCGCAACATGCTCCAGCGCGTCGTGCACGGCGTGCCCGCCGGAGCCTACCGCGACGCCATCCACCACTTCGTCGACTGCGCGCGCACCGGGACCGAGCCGCTGATCAGCGTCGAGAGCTCGCGCGACGTGACCGCCGTGCTGGCCGCCGCGCACGAGTCCGCCCGCACCGGGCTTCCGGTGAGGCTCGCATGACCGCCTATGTGGAGAAGCCGCCGCATGTGCACCCGACCCGGATGCGCCACATTCCCGACGCGGATCTGCCGGAGCTGGGCCGTACCTGGAGATGGCGGGCGCCCGTCCCCGCCGGCATGCCCGCGGACGCCGCCGACGACCTGATCGGCATCGAGGTCGACTTCCTGGACAAGGGCCACGGCCGCTCCCGCCTGTACGGTTTCCACTACCTGCGCTGGATGACCCCGCTGATCGCCGCCTACACCGAGACCGGCGAGCAGCGCTACGCCGACACCTGGGAGCGTCTGTTCCTGCAGTGGTACGCCGACCGCGACCGGGTGCGCGGTGACTGGCCCGGTCTCGACGTGGTCTGGTACTCGCTCGGCGTGTGCGCCCGCGGCATGTACCTCACCCACGCCCTGCACGTCTTCGGCACGGCCCTGGGCGAGCGGTGCAGAAGGGAGATGCTGAAGACGGTCATCGGCGGCGCGCGCTGGTCGGCCGAGGAGCACGACGAGTTCCGCCACGGCAACTGGCAGTTCGCGACCGTCTGCGAGCTCCTGCACCTGGCCCGCGTCTTCGCCGACCTGCCGGAGGCCGAGTCGTGGGCGGAGGTGGCGCTGGCCCGCATCCACGAACACCTGGAGCGCGACGTACGCGCCGACGGCGGCCACCACGAACGCTCGCCCGGCTACCACGGCATGTGCCTGGACGCGCTCAAGCGGGCCGCCGCCGTCGAGCCGTCGCTGGCCGCACACCCCCGCTACCCGCTCATGCACGACTGGCTGGCCGCGCTGACCACGTCGGGCGGCTGGGTGCCGCACCTGCAGGACAGCGGTGTGGTCTGGCCGGTCGGCATCGACCCTTTGCCCGGTCCGGTCAACCTTGAGGCCAGCGGGTACGCGGTGCTGCGGGGCGGCGGCTTCCACACCGTGATCAACTACGGGCCGTATGTCGGGCATGAGCTGGAGCCGCACAGCCACCACGCCGCGCTCGACTTCGTCATCGAGGGATGGGGTGTGCCGCTGGCGTGGGAGGGCGGCGGGCCGCCGTCGTATGACGACCCGGGCTACTACGACTGGTATCAGGCGACCAGGGCGCACAACACGTTGCTGGTGCCCGGACAGGAGTACGAGGAGGATCGGCGGGCTTCGTGCGACCTGTTCCGGATTTTTCGCGATAGGCAGGTCTTCGAGGGACATCATTTCGGCTACGGGCAGCGCCACGACCGGCAAATCGTCTTCGTACCCGACCCCGGCTACTGGGTCGTCTCCGACCGCATCGACACGGAGGCGATCTGGCAGCTCCACGCCCTGTCGCCCTGGCGCCGCCACGGGGACGGGTTCGTGACGGAGAAGGGTCCCGGGCTGCTGGCCGTACCCCTGGAGGCGCCCGACGAGGTCCTGCACGGGAACGGTCCCGCGCGCATCCCCGACCCCAAGGCCAGGACCGCCGAGTACGGCGAGATCCACACCCTCGGACTGCGCCGCGCCGACGGCCGGTTCACCGTCGGCCTCTTCCCCTTCCGCGACCAGCCCCCCACGATCCCCGACGGATGGACGGTTCATGCTGATCGACGCTGACGCGATGCTCGGCCGGCACCCCCGCAGGGACGTCGGCCAGGGCACGGTCACGCAGGCGCTGGCCAGAATGGACCGCTTCGGCATCGCCGAGGCGCTCGTGAGCCACAGCTGGTCGTGGCTGCACGACCCGCACCAGGGCAATCTCAAGATCGTCAAGTTGACCGAGGGACAGCCCAGGCTGCGCCCCTGCTGGGTGATGCTGCCCGACACCTGCGACGAGACCGCGAACTTCGTCACCTCCGCCCTGGACAACGGCGTCGCCGCCGTCCGCGCCTACCCCGCCGACCACGGCTACGACCTCGCGGGCAAGGACACCGCCCGCGTGCTCGACGCCCTCGCCGAGGCCGGGCTGCCGCTGCTGCTCGACGCGCCGCAGGCCGGCTGGCCCACCGTCGAGGCCGTCGCCGCCGCCCGCCCCGGCCTCGCCGTCGTCGTGGGCGGCCTCGGATACCGCCTGCTCAGGCAGGCGGCGGGCGTGCTCGCCCGCACACCCAACGTCCATCTCGGGCTGGCCAACCTCTCCTCCCATTGCGGCCTCGAATGGCTCGTCGAGAGGTACGGCCCGCGCCGCCTCGTCTTCGGCACCGGCGCCCCCACCAGAGACCCGGCCGAGGCGCTCACCCGGCTCCTCTGGTCGGAACTGGACGACGAGAGCGTGGCCGCCATCGGCTCCGGCAACGTGCTGGGCCTGCTGCGTCAGGAAGCGAGGGCCGCGTGAGCATCGAGACCGCCGTGTGGAGCCGCCGTCCCCAGACCGGGGTGCGGATCGTGGACGCGCACGCGCACGCCGGGCCGTACAGCCTGTTCTTCATTCCCGAGGCCGGGCCCGAGGCGATGGTGCGGGTCATGGACCGGTGCGGGGTCGCGCACGCGGTCCTGTCCAGCCACCTCGCCATCCAGCTCGACGCCACCGAGGGCAACGAGCGGACCGCCGAGATCGTCCGGGGCGCGCCCGACCGGTTCACCGGGTACCTGACCGTCAACCCCTGGCAGGATCCCGTGGGGGAACTCGGGCGGTGGGGGGACGATCCGTGCTTCGGGGGGATCAAGCTCCATCCCGACCTGCACGACTATCCGCTCACCGGGCGGCGGTACGCGCCGGTGTGGGAGTTCGCGCAGCGGACCGGGTGCCCGGTGCTGACGCACAGCTATGACGGCTCGCCGTACAACGATCTCGGGCAGGTGGAGGAGGTGGCCGCCCGGCATCCCGGGGCGACCATCCTGGCCGGGCATGCCGGGGCCACGCCGCTGGGCTTCGACCTCGCGATCGAGGCGGCGCAGCGACAGCCCGGACTCATCCTGGAAGTCTGCGGCTCCTTCAACAGCGGGCCCGACATCGTCAGAATGGTGTCGGAGGTCGGAGCGGGCCGGGTGGTCTACGGCTCCGACTTCCCGTTCATCGATCTTCGCATGTCGCTCGGCCGGGTAATCTTCAGTGGCCTCGCCGAGGAGGACCGTGCGGCGGTCCTCGGCGGGACGATGACGCGACTCCTGCAGTGGCGATCCGGACTGGAGAGATAACGATCATGGATCGGTTGCGATCCGAGACGCGGTCGAGGGTGGCCATCGGGGTCGTCGGGCCGCCCGACCTGGTCGAGCAGATCATGATGATCGGCGCCGACCTGCCCGCCGCCGCCGACTGGCGGCTGGTGGGCGCGCCGCTGGCCGGTGAGCACGAGACGTACGAGAAGTTCTCCAAGATCGCCGACAGTATTGACGTGGCCCTGTTCACCGGGCCGCTCCAGTACGACCTCGCCCGGCAGGGCGGCGAACTGCCCATGCCGGCCACGTTCGTGCCCATGAGCGGGGCCAGTCTCTATGCCGCCCTGCTGCGCGGGGTGCTCGCCGACGGCATCGATCCGGCCAGGGTCAGCATCGACTCGTTGCCGGCGGCCGACGTCGAAGAGGCCTACGGGGAGATCGGCGTCAGCACCGCGGGGGTGCACCTTTCCGAGTACGACCAGCCGGAGTCCGCCCGCGGGTTCATCGGCTTCCACGAGCAGCTTCATCGGCAAGGGGTGACCACGGCCGCGCTCACCACGATAAGGAGTGTGGCCAAGGCGCTCACCGCCGCCGGGGTGCCGGTGCTGCGGATGCTGCCCACCTCCCACACCTTGAGGCTGGCGCTGAACACGGCGGCACTTCTCGGTACGGGGAGCCGGCTGGAAGAGGGGCAGATCGCCATCGCCGTGGTCGAACTGGCCGCCTCCGCTCGGCCCAGCTACTCAGGGCCCGGCAACTACTGGCAGCAGGAACTGAAGCTCTCCCTTCACCAGTCGCTGCTGGCAGACGCTCGGGTGATGGGTGCCACCGTGGTGCCGCGCGATGAGAACAGCTACGTCGTCACCGCCACGGTCGGTGCGCTCGCACAGGCCACCGATGGGTTCCGGGTCGCACCGTTCATGGACCGGGTGCGGTCGGAGGCGGGGGTGCCGGTCGAGGTGGGGATCGGGCTCGGTACCACCGCGCGGGACGCCGACGCCAACGCGCTGGTCGCCGTCGAGAAGGCCAGGAACGCCGGGGCGGCGGCGGCCTACATGGTCAGCGGAGACGGGACCGTTCTTTCCCTGCCGCTACGGCAGCGCAGACGGGCCGAAAGCGAGCCGGTCACCGCGACCAAGGGGGGCAAGCTCCTGGAACGCCTGGTGGCGGGGCTCGGCGATGGGCCGGAGGCGCTGGTGGTGGACGCCGAGATCGTGGCCGACGTGCTGGCGGTGGCGCCGCGATCGGCCCGCCGGGTTCTGCAGAGTCTGGCGGAGGAGGGGCTGGCTTGGCCGATGCCGCCGGTAAAGGGCTCCCAAGCGGGCCGCCCCCGCCAGCCGTACCGGTTGGTCCGCCCCTGAAGGACAAGGTCCTCGCTCCGCCCGGGCGTTCTGCCTGGCCCACCCGTTGCCTGCTTGGGTGGTCGGCCAGTTGGATCCCGCCCCGGCCGAATGGTCCTCGCTCCGCTCGGGCGTTCTGCCTGGCCCACCCGTTGCCTGTCTGGGTGGTCAGCCAGTTGGATCCCGCCCCGGCCGATAGGTCCTCGCTCCGCTCGGGCGTCCTTGATCGAGCGCGCCTTCGGCGCGCGGCTTGCGCGTTCTGTTGAGCAGGGAGCTTGAGACGCCGCCTTGGCCGACATCAGGCTGACTCTCACCGGCCGAACCACCATGGGACCTACGACTGGCCAGATCCCGCCATCGGCAAAACGCTCTAGTTGGAGGCCTTGCGCAGCCCGGAAAGCAGCCGGATGCCCCAGCCTTCCTGGTGATCACCGCGAACGCCGATGTCCTCGGCCTTTCCCTCGGCGAGGTGTGGGGCAGGGATCAGCCGGCCCGGCGGCGGGGCCGACCCGTGCCCGGCCGGCTTCGTGAGACGCCTATTCGAGCTGGTGGTCGGCCCAGACGTAGCTCGCGGGCAGGAGTTCGGTGATGGGCACCGTCCGCAAGCCGTTCTCGCCGCCGATGATCACCCTGATGCCGGGGAAGTAGTCGAGGAGGACCTGACGGCACCGGCCGCATGGGGGCACGACGCCGCGCTCGCGGTCGCCGACGGCGACGATGGTGTCCAGCTCGTACGCGCCCTGGGCGGCCGCCGTCCCGATGACGACCAGCTCGGCACATGGTCCGCCGGTGAAGTGGTAGGCGTTCACCGCAGTGATGATCCGGCCGTCCCGGGCACGGGCCGCGGCGGCCATGGTGTGGTTGTCGCCCCGGCAGTGCGTTCGGGCCACGTGCGCGGCCGCCTGGATGAGTTCGTCGTCGATGCCGTGAGTCTAGGTCAGGCGTCGCCCAGGCGCGCCGCCCCGCCAGCCGTACCGGTTGGCCCGTCCCCAAAAGGGCAAGGTCCTCGCTCCGCTCGGCCGCCTTGTACGGCCGTTGCCTGCTTGGGTGGTCAGCCAGTTAGATGCCGTCCCGACCGATAGGTCCTTGCTCCGCTCGGGCGCCTTGCCTGAGGCCCACCCGTTGCCTGTCTGGGTGGTCAGCCAGTTAGATGCCGTCCCGACCGATAGGTCCTCGCTCCGCTCGGGCGCCCTTGATCGAGCGCGCCTTCGGCGCGTGTGGTGAGGCACCCAGGTTCACCGGGAGCCGGCCGACTTTGCCAGACCGAATCGCCCTGAAGACCACGGGCGGCTACGGTGCGTCACCGGAGCCTGTGCGGCATGCGGACCCGAAGACGAGCCGCGCGGCTTCTCGGCTGGTCGATATCGGGGACTCACATGGGCAGCCGGATCATCGGGTAGAGATCGCATGCGTCCCCGCACATCGTTCTCTAGGCTGTGGCTTGAAGGGAGGTGGCAACGATGGTCGTACGCGGCGGCAGGCCCGGTCCTGGCCTGATCAATGACTTCCGCTACGTCACTCCCTTGTACACCAAAGGGCAGGCAGCTGACCTTATCGGCGTGCCTCGGCAGTCGTTCCGCAACTGGGCGGTGGGATATGCCTACAAGCATGTGGACGGCCTGGTCGTGGCGGCCGATCCGCTGGTGACGACCGCGGGCGCGAAGGGGCCGACCGTCCCCTTCGTCGGCCTGGCCGAGGCGTACATGCTCGCTGCCTTCCGCAGTGCCAACGTACCCATGCAGCGGATCCGTCCGGCCATCCGCTGGCTGGAGGAGAACATCGGCCTCGGGCAGGCGCTGGCGAGCGAGAGGCTGATGACCGACGGTGCCGAAGTGCTGTGGGACTTCCGGGAGCGAACGGATGATCCCGCCGAGCGGGAAGCGATCGACGGGCTTGTGGTCATCCGCAGCGGCCAGGGGGTGTTCCGGCCGGTTGTCCGGGACTATCTACGTCGTGTCACGTACCAGGATGGATGGATGCGGGTGATCCATCTCCCCGCGTACGAGCGTGTCGATGTGACCGTCGACCCCTGGATCAACGGTGGTCAGCCCACTCTGGCGCGGCGCGGTATTCGCGTTGCGGACGTACTGAGCCGCTTGGAGGCCGGAGAGGACAGCCGAGAGGTCGCCGAGGACTATGACCTGCGTCTGAACGAGGTTAACGCGCTGCTTTCCCGAGCCGCTTAGGAGACGAATGGCGGGCGAGGCGAGAGAGTCTGGGCTGACCTTCTTCCTCGATCGAGGTTTAGGTTCACGGATTGTGCCGAACGCCCTTCGCGCCGCCGGGTGGGTCCTTGAGACCATGGACGAGCGGTACGGGAAGGATGAGTCTCAGCAGATCGAGGACGTGCGGTGGATTGAGGAAGCCACACTGCGCGCAGACATCCTCCTGTGCAAGGACTTGGCTATCACGCGTAACCTCGTCGAAGCGCGGGTGATCTATATGAGTGGTGCTCGAATTTTTGCCCTCTCCAATGCCGGCGTTGTCGGAAAGGAGATGGCCGGGATCTTTCTCGCCAACGAAGCGAAGATCATCCACATGGCGCAGAGGGTAGCTGAACCCTTTGTATTCGCCGTGGGAGCCGATGGCCTTCGGCGGGCCCGAGTGCGATACCCGGTCGAGGGTTCTGATCTTTGAGCCGCCTTGCCGCCGCACGGTGAGGATGCGCCGGCCGTTGTCGCGGAGCCGCACGATTCCGGTGATGATCCGGAGCCCGATACCGCGGCCGTAGCCGTAGCGGATGCGTGAAGCTGGTGAGATCGAGCGGGCGACGCGGGTCATGGAGCTAAGGCGCACACGTCTCGCCCAAGCACTCGAAGTGCGGCTCAACGTCCAGTTCCAGCCACTCCAGCAGGCATGCTGACCCCGGCCCGCGCCGGATCCTCTCCGCATCCCTGATCAAGGTGCCCCTGTGACAACCGTTCACCCACCTCGTGGACCGTGGACTCGTGCGGCGCGGGTCAGCCATCCGGGCCGTCCGGGAGGGGTCAGGCGTCGCCCAGGCGGACTCGGGGGCCGTAGGTGCGCAGAAGCGCCGCGTTGTGGGCGTCGCCGCCCGGTGTGTTGGCTGAGCGGAAGATCGGGGGAGCTACTCCGGCGTTCAGGTGGTGGCCGACGACTTCGGCCACCAGCATCTGGGCTGCCAGTACGCCGGTGAGGTTGGAGATCGGGCAGATCGTGGTGCCGTCGGGCAGGGGGAGGGCGGCGTCGCCGTACGGGGCGCCGTTGTCGATGGTGACGTGTGCGAGGTCGGCGAGGCGCGGGCCGGAGGGCAGGCGGGTCGTGTGCGCGCGGGAGGTGATCGCGATGACCTGGTGGCCGTGGTTCACCGCCAGCTGGGCCATCTCGACGATGGCGGCGTTGCCGCCGGAGTTGGAGATGATGACGAAGATGTCCTCGGGCCGGATGGGGGCGAGGGCCCAGATGCGGGCGGCGAGGCCGGGTTCGCGTTCGATCTTCGGGTCGAGGATGTCGGCGGGGGAGGCGTCGCCGTAGTAGGCCACGTCGCGGATGCCGAGCTGGTTGGCGGGGACCAGGCCGCCGGCCCGGCCGACGAGTTCGAGGGCGATGGAGCGGGAGTGGCCGGTGCCGAACGCCTGGAGCACGCCGCCTGCCCGCAACGACTCGTAGATCAGGGTGCCGGCGCGGGCGATCGTGTCCCGTTCCTTGGTCACCAGCCGGTCGATGGCCGATCTGGCGACCTCCGCGTACGCGTCCTGATCGATCACGCTTCCTCCAGTAGCTGTCGTGCGGTGTCGGCGAGCGTCTCGGCGCTGCCGGGGGCGACGGCGCTGACCAGCACCTCGTAGTCGGACCGCCCGTACGCCTCGGCGGTGGGCAGGTAGCCGGGATAGCCGTTGACGTAGCCGAGCACGGCGGTCGGGCCGCGCCCGTTCCTGATGCTCTCGGCCACTCCGAGGAACGGCTCGCCGGGCAGCCCGACCAGCCCCAGCGCCCCGACTCTGGCCACGCTCACGTCCACGGGGATGGTGTCGGTGTTTGACGGGGTGCCGAGGGCTCTGGCGCGTACGCCTTCCAGCCTGCTGCGCGCCAGCCGGGCGGCCACCGGGTCACCCGCGGCCGTGGCGTGCTCGTAGGCGGTGGCGAGCGAGCCGGGGTCGGCGTCCCGCCGGGCCCGGCGCAGGTCGCGGCGTGCCCGTGCCGTCCCGATCCGGTCGGTACCCGTCCAGGCCCGGTCACCCGGCTGTGCCAGCAGTTCGACGCAACGGTCGGCGACCAGGCCGCCGAGGCGGTCCAGTTCGGCGGCGTCCTGGCCGAGGCGGGTGAAGCGGGTGCTGACGTTCCCGGCCGCGCCGGTCGCCACCATCACCCACGTGCCGTCCCCGAGCCGCGCCCGCAACGCCCTGCGCACCGCCCCCGCCAGGTCCGCGCTGACCAGGAGGTTGCCGGCGGGCAGCACGGTCGGATGCACCGGCAGCACCACGACGACCCCGGCCGGCCCGCCGTCCTCCCACACCGCGATCACGTCCAGCGGCACCGTCCTGGCCGCGTCCGGCCGGCTGCGGTCGGCGCCGACGCCGTGCAACTCACCGCGATGAGCCGTCCCGTCCGCCGCCCGCTCACTTTCCACAGCCCTGTGTACGGCGGCGCGCACCGCCCCGGAAACCCGCTCCAGCCACGGCCCGGGGGTGACCCCGCCTCCGGGCACACACCCGGTCTCGGGACCCGCGTGGGTGTGGCTGGCCGCCAGCCAAAGCTCACACGCAGTGGTCCGCCGAGCGTGCTCGTCCAGGTTCACGGCCCGGCGGGCGTACTCGGCCAGGTCGGTGTTGACGCAGATCACGTCGGCCACGGCCAGGGCGAAGCGGCGCTCGCCGTCGGACCAGGTGACCGCGCTGACCCGGAGCGGGTCGAGGGTGCCGGTGGAGGGGCCGGGGCGGTCGATGTACCCGCCCATCGGGGTGCCGCCGGGCACGGGCAGTTCGGCGAAGCCGTATCCGACTCTCACCGCGCCGCCTCGCGGTGGCCGACGGTGGCCAGGGGCGCGTAGGGGCCGAGGTCGGGGGCGGCGGCCAGGTGGGCGGCGCCGGTCAGGCTGTCACCGGCCGCCCGGCCGATGCGGGCCAGGGGCAGACGGGCCGTCAGCGCCGACTCGAACCCGGCTCGCAGCCGTTCGTCGCGCAGCAGGCGTCCGGTCCAGGCGACGGGTACCTCGCCGGTGAAGTGGCGTGCGGCGGCGGCCACGGTGCCCGCCAGCTCCGTGGCCGCCGAGTCGACGATCGCGCCGGCCACCGCGTCGGTGGCGGCCAGCTCGAACACGTGCGGGGCGAAGCGGGCGATCCGCGCCACCGCGTCGGGTGCGAGGTAGAGGCGGTGGGGCAGCGTGGCGAGGTCACCGAAGACCTCCCGCGCCCGCGCCGTCAACGGCCCCGCCGGCCCCCGCCCGTCAAAGCCCCGGTAGGCGGCGTCCAGCGCTCGCCGCCCGATCCAGAACCCGCTCCCGGCATCCCCGAACAGAAACCCCCACCCATCCACCTGCACAGCCCCGCCCGGCTGCCGGCGGGGTGGGATGCCGAGGGCGATCGCGCCGGTTCCGGCGGCCAGGACCACGCCGGTCCCGGCCGGAAAGGCGCCCGCGTGCGACGTGACCACGTCCGTGGTGATGATCACCCGCCTCGAACGCTCCAGCAATCGCCGGGCCAGCCGATCGGGCGAGTCCAGGAGGGTGGTCAAGCCGAGGCAGACGGTGTCCACACCTTCGGGGACCTCCAGGCGGGCGAGCACGGCGTCCACAGGCGACCCTTCGGCGTACGAGAGCCCGGCCAGCTCCCTGACCTCTCCTACCCGCCCCCGAGAGGCCAGCGCGACACGCAGCCCGGTCTGCCCGCCGTCGATCGCCAAGTCCATGACACCCCACCCTAGTTACGGTCCGGGCCGAAATCTAGCCCTGCGATACTCCGTGGGCGAACACCCCACATGCCGCCGAAACGCGCTGCGCAATGCCTTCGTGCTCGGATACCCGGTATGCGCGGCGATGACGTCGACAGGCAGCCCCGAACTGGTCAGCAACCGCCGCGCATGCCGTAGCCGCAACCCGGTCAGGTGCCGCAGAAACGTGGTCTGCCGCTCCTCCGCGAACAGATGCGAGATATAGAACGGGCTCGCGCACACGGCGGCCGCCACGTCAGCCAGCCGCAGCCCCGGATCGGTGTAATGGTCGGCGAGGTAGGCCTCGGCCAGCCCGAGGATGTCGCGCCGCGGGGTGGCGGGCAGCAGCCTGCCGAGCCGTTCCTTCAGCCAGATGTGCAGGTAGGAGCGTTCGTGGATGTCGCCGACCGTCACGATGTCCTCGATCGGCAGCCGCGCGCTGGCCTCCACCCAGTCGGTCGAGCCGTCGGCCAGCCGCGCCGGCCCCGCCACGTCCACCACGAACAGCAGTTGGCCGATGAGCCAGTTGCGCAGAATACGCGGGTCCACGCCGGGTTCGCGGGCGCACCGGTCGATCCATCCGGCCAGCAGCCCGGCGGCGCCGTCGCGGTCGCCGGCCCGCACCCGGCGGGTCAGCTCCTGCTCGATGCGCACCGGCGGCGAGGGATGGTCGCCGTCGAAGGCGGGCAGCGTGATCACGCGGTCGCCGCCGAGCACGAGCTTGTAGTCGTTGGCCCGCCTGGCCTCGCGCTCGGCCTCCAGCGGGCCCGATCGGGGCGGGCCGATGCTCACCGTGGCGGTCCAGGCCGTTTCGCGGACGATCCGCGCGCGTACCTCCTCCGCGAGTGTCGCCGCCTCGGACATCAGCGCGTCGGGGTCCGCGCCGGTGAGCAGCACCAGCCACTCCTCCGGCGGTTCCGGGCGCCACGTGACGCCCGGACGGCAGGTCGCCGCCTCGGCCACGGCCCGCGAGGCCCGCCTGAGCTGGCCCTGCGCCCATGGCCGGCCCTGGGCCTGCTCGGAGGCGATGAAGTCGTCGATGTCCACCAGGGCTGCGACGGCGTAGGTCATGCCCCTACTTTAGGCGGACCGAAATTTGACCGTATTGACGAGCGTGCCGACGCCCTCGACCGTGGCCCGCATGGTGTCGCCGTCCTTGAGCGGGGCGATGCCGGCGATCGTCCCGGTGGCGATGAGGTCGCCGGGCATGAGCGTCATCCCGTCCGACAGGTCAGCGATGAGCCGCGGGATCCCGAAGACCATCTGCTTGGTGTTGGCCCGCTGCCTGACCTCGCCGTCCACCTCAAGCGTCAGTTCCAGCGCCTGCGGGTCCTGCACTTCGTCCACGGTCGCGAGGTACGGCCCCGCCGGCGCGAACGTGTCGAACCCCTTGGACTGGTCCCAGGGGACGTTCCTGGAGATGTTGGCCAGTTGGAGGTCGCGCGCGGTCATGTCGTTGATCACGGTGTATCCGGCGACCGCCTCCTTCCAGCGTTCGGCGGGCAGGTCGCGGGTCCGGCGGCCGATCACCACCGCCAGCTCCACCTCGTGTTCGAGGTGCCGGGTGCGGGCGGGCGCGATCACCGGCTGGTTGTGCCCGGTCAGCGCGGAGGGCGGCTTCAGGAACAGCACCGGCTCCGGCGGCACCTCCATGTTGCTCTCCTCGGCGTGCGCCGCGTAGTTGAGCGCCAGGCAGCAGATCTTGGTGCACGTGGCCACGGGCGGCTCGAACAGCACGCCGGCCTCGTCCAGGACCGGCCGGCGCCGTGCCACCTCCTCGGTGAGGCGGTCGAGGCCGTAGGAGTCCAGGAGCGCGACGGGGTCGTCGGTGCCGAGGTCGGCCAGGCTGATCAGGGCGCCGTCGCGCTGGGCGACCAGCTCGACGGGGGCGGAGGCGGTCCGCCGGATGCGTCCAAGGAACATGGTTCTTACCCCATCAAGCCCGCTGGCCGCCCACAAGAACCGAAATTTGCGGTGACGACCCGCTTCTTGCCCTCTTACTGGTGGCCGGAGGGGAGCATCCCCTTTGATGGTCGGCATGAGCCGCACCCTGGACGCCAGCCGCGACCTCTACGCCACCGCCCGGCAGTACATCGCCGGAGGTGTCTCCAGCGACGCCCGCCGTACCTCGGGAGTGCCCCTCTACGTCGAGCGCGCGGCCGGCTCGCGGCTGTGGGACGTGGACGGCAACGAGTACGTCGACTACGTCCTCGGCCAGGGCCCCGCCCTGCTCGGACACTGCCCGCCCGAGGTCGTCGAGGCCGTCGGCGCCCAGGTCGCCCGCGGCATCGTCTACTCCGCGCAGCACGCCGCCGAGGTCCGCGTGGCCGAGCGCCTGTGCGCGATGATCCCCTCGGCCGAGCGCGTCCGCTTCAACACCGTGGGCTCGGAGGCCGCGCACGCCGCCTGGCGCCTGGCGCGCGGCCACACCGGCCGCCGGAAGATCCTCAAGTTCGAGGGCCACTACCACGGCTGGCTGGACCCGGTCCTCTACAGCGTGCACCCCGCCGTGGATCTCGCCGGCCCCGCCGACGCGCCCGTCCCGGTCTCCGGTACGGCAGGCCAGCCCGAAGCCGCCGACCTGGTCATCGCTCCCTGGAACGACCTGGAGACCCTGACCAGGATCATGGACGCCCACGCCGGTCAGATCGCCGCCGTGGTCTGCGAGCCCGTGCTCTGCAACACCGGCGCCATCGCGCCCGAGCCCGGCTACCTGGAGGCCGTACGCGAGCTGTGCGACCGGCACGGCAGCCTGCTCATCTTCGACGAGATCATCACCGGCTTCCGCCTGGCGCCCGGCGGCGCGCAGGAGTACCTGGGCGTCACCCCCGACCTGTCGGTCTTCGGCAAGGCGATGGCCGGCGGCATGCAGGTATCCGCGCTGGCCGGACGGGCCTTCGTCATGGACTCCATCTCCGGCGGCAAGGTCGCGCACGCCGGCACGTTCAACTCCCAGCCCGTCGGCATCGCCGCCGCCGAGGCGACCCTGCGCATCCTGGACGAACGGCGCGAGGAGGTCTACGGCACCCTGTACGCGAGGGGGCGGGCGTTGATGGAGGGCATCCGCGAGGTCGCGGAGAAGGCGGGCGTGCCGCTGCTGGTGGACGGCCCCGGTCCGGTCTTCCAGACGTACTTCACGGACGCGCCGGCCGTACGGGACTATCGGGACTTCGCCCGCACGGACCGCGCCAGAATGGCGCTCCTACACGCGGCGCTGCTCGAGCGGGGGGTCAACATGGTCCCCAGGGGGCTGTGGTTCCTGTCCACCGCGCACACCGAGTCCGACCTCGCCTTCACCGTCGAGGCCTTCGACGGCGCGCTGCGATCGCTTCCGCTCGGTTGAGATCACCAGCGCGACGCCGACCAGGATGACGAGGCCACCGACCATGATCTGGGGCGTGATCACCTCGCCCAGCACGAGGGCGCCGAGCGCGACGGCCACGGCCGGGTTGACGTAGGCGTAGGTGGCGACGAGCGAGATCGGCGCGTTGCCCAGCAGCCACGAGAACGCCGTGAACCCGATCAGCGACCCCACGAGGATCAGGTAGACCAGCGCCAGCCACGACCGGGAGCTGACCGCGGTCACGTCGAGCCGCTCGCCCAGCCCGGTGCCGAGGATCGCCAGCCCGATCCCGCCCACGAGCATCTCCACGGTGGAGGTGGCGAAGGCGTTGGCGGGCATGGCGATCCGGCTGGACAGGAACGACCCGATGGCCCACGACACGGAGGCCAGCAGCACGATCACGATGCCGCCCGTGGCGGCCGCCTCGCCGCCGGTCAGCGAGAGCGCGGCCACACCGCCCAGGCCCACCAGCACGCCCGCGAGCGTCAGGGCCTTGGGCCGGTCGCGCACCACGAACCTGAACACCACCAGCCACAACGGCACGGAGGCGACGAGCAGCGCCGCGAGTCCGGTCGAGATGTACTGCTCGGCGACGGCCAGCATGCCGTTGCCCAGCGTGAGCAGCAGCAGGCCCGCGACCGCGGCGCCGGTGAACTCACGCCCGGTCATCCGGAACGCGCTTTTGCCCTTGCGCAGAAGCAGGAACCCGCCCAGCAGCACCGCCGCGGTGATGAACCGCATGGACCCGCTCAGCATGGGCGGAAGAGTCTCGACCGCGATGCCGATGCCCAGGTAGGTGGATCCCCAGACCACGTAGACAATCGCGAGTGCGCCCCACACCAGGAGCGAGGCACGCCGGTCAGTGGCGTTTGCTTGCATAGCTCATGACAATAGCGCCGCCGACCGACATTTCGGGCCTTGGCGGGATATTAGCGGTAAGAGGCATCTGCGCCACTCGTGGGGTCGCGCGTGGACCGGCAGGATTTCGGACATCGTCCCGAGAAAGGAACCCCGGAGATGTCCGCCGTCACCAGCGTCGCGCCCGCCCCGAACGCCGCCGCCCTCGCCCACTTCGCCGCCCGCCTGGCCTTCGAGACCGACGTCTCCGACGTGGCCGCGGACCTGGAGTCGAGCGCCCCGGGCGTGGCCGTGATCGACTCCCGCAGCGGGGAGAGCTGGGACCAGGGCCACATCTCCGGCGCCCTCCACCTGCCGACCGCCGAGATCGCCACCCGCGCCCGCACCCTGGTCCCTGAGGACGTGACGGTCGTGACCTACTGCTGGGGACCGGGCTGCAACGGCGCCACCCGGGCCGCGCTGGAGTTCGCCAAGCTCGGTTACCGGGTCAAGGAGATGATCGGCGGCTTCGAGTACTGGGCCCGTGAGGGCTTCCCGGTGGAGACGTCCGATGGGGTGGTCCGCAACCCCGTGGACGCACTGACCGCACCGGTCTCGGGCATCGCCTGCGCCTGCTGAGACGGGCGGAGAAGGATTTGGTGCCCCCGTCCGAATCAGTCGATCGGGGGCGAAGAAAACATACCCCACCCGGCCGCAATCAACCCCGATCATCCCCTCGGCGAGTCGCCAAAACCCTCACCCCAAACCCCTGAAACCCCACCACCAGGCAAGACCCCCAAACCGGCCCACCCCGAAACCCCGCACCAGCCCCGCGAACCGAGCTCCGGAGCCTCCCACGCCCCGCGAACGGACCTCCACCTCCCCGCCAGTCCCGCCGGGCCGGCCCCCGCGCCCCGGCGAGTCGCCAAAACCCTCACCCCAAACCCCTGAAACCCCACCACCAGGCAAGACCCCCAAACCGGCCCACCCCGAAACCCCGCACCAGTCCCGCGAACCGAGCTCCGGAGCCTCCCACGCCCCGCGAACGGGCCTCCACCTCCCCGCCAGTCCCGCCGGGCCGGCCCCCGCGCCCTGGCAAGGGCAAGAGACGGGACCCCGCCTCCCACGCCTCGCGAACGGGCCTCTACCTCCCGGCCAGCCGTTGGCCGCGCGTTGCCTCCTGGCATGGGTCGTTGGCGGTGCGACGCCTCCTGGCGTCGGTCGTTGGCCTCGCCTTGCCTTCCGGCCGGAGCCGTAGGTGGGGCGCTCCTGGTTCATGCCACGTCTGTGGGTCGGGCTCCCGGCATGTCCGTGGGGCTGGGCTCTGTGTCCTGGCGGCGGCGATGGGTGGGCATCGGCCGTAGAAAGGGGCTCTGCCTCTGGGTGAGGGTCAAGCCGGTTCTCTGGGGGGTGAAAGGCCGATCCCGCCTCCTGGCAGATGGGCCGGGAGGCGGGATCGGGTTAGGGCCGGGTCCGCCGGTGACGGGGGCCGTTGCGGTGGGGATCACGTCCGACGTGAGAAGCGATCCCCCCGATCGGCGCCCGCCGACGTCGGCGGGTGGCGTGGGCGGTGGCGGCGCCGTAACGGAAAAGGCTCGTTACGAGCAGAACGCCAAGCGGCGCCGTGACGGAACTGCGCGTCACAAGCAGGCCGCACCGAACACCTCAGAGAAGGAAGAAAGGCACCTCCAGGAGATCGTCGGGGTCCGCCGTCCGCGAAAGGGGGAAGGGGGGACGGCGGACCGTTCAGCGGGGACCGAGCTTTTCCACGATCAGCCGGTAAAGCTGGCGGGGACGGCCAGGCTGTGGAGTGCGGTTGGGCGGGAGCGGCCACGCAAGCCCCTCGTCAACCAACGTGCGCAGCAACCGCCGGGCGGTACGCGGCGTGACGCCGAGCATGCGCCCGGCTCCCTCCGCGTCCACCACTGTGTCCCCGCCCTCCAGCTTGGCCGCCAGCCGCGCCAAGACCTCCACGCCCTTGGGTTTGAGCGTGGTGGATCCCTGCGGCGGCATCCTGGGCGCCGGGATCAGCGCGCGGCCCTCGCGGTCCACGGCGAATCCCTGCGCCTGTTTGCCCGCCTGCGTGCGCGCCAGGGCTGCCCTGGCGTGCGACTCGGCGTCATGCGTGGTGCGCCCCATCCCGACGCCCACCTCTACCGCCAGCCCCAGTTCCTCGCGGATCCTGGAGGCGAACGGCAGCACCCTGAATCCGTCTGTCGCGGCCGTGATCGAGCCTCTGGTGGCGGTCACCAGGTAGGCGTGATCGTCGATCGGCCAGACGGTGGCGTTGATCCGGTTCGCTTCCTGGACCAGGAGCCGGTGCAGTGACAGGCGTAGCTCGTCGCGCCAGTAGCGGGGTGCCGCGCGCCGCACGGGTTCGCGCAGCGTAGGCACCTCCACCAGCACCACGGTCAGTTGCGACTCCTCGAGGCGGTGGTGCGCGCCGAGGAGTGCGGCGGTGTGCAACGCTGTGCGCACCGCGCCCGAGGTGGGCCTGATCCTGATGACCGGGACGCCTGCTGTCTGCAGGCGTTCGGCCACTGTGGGCAGGCAGGTCAGGGCGCCTGTGGTGGCGCCCTGCCGCAGCAGACGCTCGTGGTAGGCCGCGATCGTCCCGGTGGCTCCGGGTTCGTCGCGGCTGTGCACATCTGTGGCTGCGATGCCGAGGTCGGTGTAGGCCTCTTCGACCTCGGCCCGTGAGACCACGTCGATGCTGACCCGTTTGGGGTCGATCCGAGTGTCCAGCGCCGCCTTGGCCAAAGCAGCCACCAACGCGCTGCCGCCAAGCTGCACGTAGGTCGCCGGCATGGTCAACACGCCTGATCGCCGGGCCAGGTCATAAGGGACCGGGCTGGCGAACAGGCACGCGTCCACACCGGGACCCAGCCGTGTCACCTTGTCGGGCGCCTCCTGCTCATCTCGATAGGCGGCGGCCACAAGGCGGCACGGCAAGGGCGCGGCTGCGTGACCCATCAGCATGACCCGCTCGACCAGATCGTGCGGGCCGACCACGCCAATGGTCAGATCCGGTGTCATGGCGCCCGGGCGTGACACTCGGGGAGTTTCTTCGGCCCTCTCGACCAATGTTCGTCCCATCCTGCCGTCCGTTGCAGTGCTCTCTTTTGGAACGATCGCTCGCGGGGGCCGTAATGTCACGCCCGACTTTTCCGGAAAGCCGTTCTGGTTGACCGCCCGGTGAGCTGTTTTAGCAGCTCACAGCGTATTTCACTGGCTTTTTCAGCGTCCTGAAATCTCTCGCGTAATGTCCGCTCCCAGGGCCCGCATTCGCTCGGCGAGATGGGCGTGGCCGCGGTCGATGAGGTATCCGGACTCGATGACCGTCTCGCCCTTCGCGGCCAGTCCGGCGAGAACCAGGGCGATACCGGAGCGCAAGTCATGGGCGGTCACCTGTGCGCCGGTGAGCGGGGTGGCGCCGCGCACGATGGCTCTGCTGCCCTCGACCTCGACGTCGGCGCCCATCTTGTTGAGCTCGCCGGCCAGCGCGAAGCGGCCGTCGAAGATGCGCTCGTGGATGTAGCTGACGCCCTCGGCCAGGCACGCGACGGTCATCATCGGCGACTGCAGGTCGGTGGCGAAGCCCGGGTAGGTGTCGGTGATGATGTTGATCGGCCGCAGCGGCTGGCGGTCGCAGCGCACGTGCAGCACGGCGCCCTGCGTGGCGAACTCGACGCCCATCTGCTCCAGCTTGTAGCGCACGACGCCCAGGTCGAGGCCGGTGCCGACGAGGCTGACGTCGCCGCCGGTGAGGGCGGCGGCCATGGCGAACACGCCCGCGTCGAGCCGGTCGGGCATGACCGTGTGCTCGACGGCGTGGAGTTCTTCGACGCCTTCGACGGTGATGAAGCCGGTGCCGCCGCCGCTGATCTTCGCGCCCATCTTGGTGAGCATGTCGATGACGTCGAGCACCTCGGGCTCCAGCGCCGCGTTCTCGATCACGGTGGTGCCCTTGGCCAGGGCGGCGGCCATGATGAGGTTCTCGGTGCCGGTGTGGGAGGGCGTGTCGAGGTAGAGGGTGGCGCCGGTCAGGCCGGAGGCCTTGACGTGGATGACGGTCTCGCCCTCGTCCACGATGGCGCCGAGGCGCTTGTAGCCGAGGTAGTGGAAGTCGAGGTTGCGGCTGCCCAGGTTGCAGCCGCCGACGCCCTCCACGATGGCCTCGCCCAGCCGGTGGAGCAGGGCCGGGGTGAACAGCACGGAGCCGCGGAAGCGCCGCGCGATCTCGGCGGGAAGCACCGGGCTGGCCAGGCTGGAGGCGTCGATGACGAGGGTCCGCTCGGACTCGTGCAGCTCGACGTAGGCGCCGATGGCCTCCGCGAGCTCCACTGCCCGGCGTACGTCCTCGATGATCGGCACGTTGCGCAGGACCGTACGGCCCTTGGGGGCGAGAAGAGCCGCACCGATCATCGGCAGCACGGCGTTCTTCGCGCCCTGGATGAAGGCGGTTCCACGCAAAGCGTTGCCACCGCGCACGCGGTATCGGACCATCCGTGCGGCTCCTCGGGAAGTTATGGGTCAGGCTTGAACGGGCCAACAGTAGCCGCTCGCCACGCCTGCCCCGGCCGAATCACCCGCTAAATGGCGTACCAGTGAGCCGCTCGTATGCCTCGAGATAACGCGCTCTGGTGCGATTGACTACTTCGTCCGGCAATGCGGGGGGAGGGTTTCCAGAGGATTTGTCCCAGCTTGAATCGGGTGACGTCAACCAATCACGGACATACTGCTTGTCAAAGGACGGTTGAGGACCGCCGGGCTTCCATTCAGAGGCCGGCCAAAATCGCGAGGAATCGGGTGTCAGGACCTCGTCGGCGAGCGTGAGAACACCGTCGTGGTCGCGGCCGAGCTCGATCTTGGTGTCGGCCACGATGATGCCGCGCTCGCGGGCGATCTCGGCGCCGCGGGTGTAGACGTCAAGCGTGATCCGGCGCAACTCGTGCGCGGTCTCCTCGCCGACCTTTTCCACGACCTGCTCGAAGGTCATCGGCTCGTCGTGCTCGCCGACCGGCGCCTTCGTGGTGGGGGTGAAGATGGGCTCGGGGAGCTTGGAGCCGTCCTCCAGGCCGGGCGGCAGCCGTACGCCGGAGACCTCGCCCGTGCGCCGATAGTCGAGCAGGCCCGAGCCCGTCAGGTAGCCGCGCGCCACGCACTCGACCGGCACCATCTCCAGCGGCCTGCACACCACGCTGCGCGCGTCCGGACCGTGGGTCACCAGGTGGTTGGGCACGACGTCCTTGAGCTGCTCGAACCACCACAGCGACAGCTGGGTCAGGATCGCGCCCTTGTCCGGGATCTCGGGTTCGAGGGCGTAGTCGTAGGCGGAGATGCGGTCGGAGGCGACCATCATCAGCAGGCCTTCGTCGGTGACGTAGAGGTCGCGTACCTTGCCGGAGTGCACGTGCTTCATCGGGCGATGTCCGTCCTGTAGTGCGAGCCGCGCAGGTTCACCCGCGCGACCAGGTCGTAGGCGTTGGCTCTGGCGCTCTCCTGGTCGGGGCCGGTGCCGACCACGCTGAGGACCCGCCCGCCCGCGGAGACCACCTGGCCGTCGACGAGCTCGGTGCCGGCGTGGATCACGTAGGCGTCCGCCGTCGGCTCAAGACCGGTGATCACGTCGCCCTTGACCGGATCGGCGGGATAGTTCTCCGCCGCGACGACCACGGTCACCGCCGCGCCCTCGCGCCAGGCGAGCTCACCGGCGGCGCCGAGCGCGCCGGTGGCGCAGCTGAGTAGCAGCCCGCCCAGCGGCGTGGCCAGCCGGTCGAGGATCACCTGGGTCTCCGGGTCGCCGAAGCGCGCGTTGAACTCGATGACCTTCGGCCCCTTGCCCGTCAGGGCCAGACCCACATAAAGCACTCCCCGGTACGGCAGGCCGCGCCGCCCCAGCTCCGCGATCGTCGGGTGCACCACCTCCCGCATGACCTGCTCGGTGAGGTCGTCGGGCACCCAGGGCAGCGGCGTGTAGGCGCCCATGCCGCCGGTGTTGGGCCCTTCGTCGCCGTCGTAGGCCCGCTTGAAGTCCTGGGCCGGCCGCAACGCCACCGCGTCGTGTCCGTCGCACAGCGCGAACAGCGACACCTCGGGCCCGTCGAGGAACTCCTCGATCACCACCCGCTCGCACGAGGCGGCGTGCTCCAGTGCCGCCTCCAGCGAGCCGGTCACCACCACGCCCTTGCCCGCGGCCAGCCCGTCGTCCTTGACCACGTACGGCGCGCCGAACTCGGCCAGCGCGGCGGCGGCCTCCTCCGGCGTGGCGCAGGTGCGCGAGCGGGCGGTGGGCACCCCGGCCGCGGCCATGATCTCCTTGGCGAACGCCTTCGACCCCTCGATCATCGCCGCCTCGCCGGAGGGCCCGAAGACGGGGATGCCGGCCGCCCTGACGGCGTCGCCGACGCCCGCGACCAGCGGCGCCTCTGGCCCGATCACGACGAGGTCGGCGCCGAGGCGGACCGCCAGCGCGGTGACCGCCGCCGGATCGGTCGCGGCGACGGGATGGGTGGTGGCGACCTGCCGGACACCCGCGTTGCCGGGGGCGCAGTGAAGGTCGCTGACCTGGGGATCGAGGCTGAGAGAACGGCACAGGGCGTGCTCACGCCCGCCGGAGCCGATGACTAGAACGCGCACGAACCCCATTGTCCCAGGCCCGCGCCGTCCTGGCCGCCGAGGGCAGACTTAGGCGGCAGCATGGGGAAGTTTTGTGGAGTTCTGCCGGTTCCCCTGGGCTGTTGGCGAGTATCGTCGGCTGGGTTGACCCCCCTGTGGTAAGTTAGGGCGGCTTTGCGGTGTCTCTTGTGATTGGAGGTGGTCCGGGATGAATCCTGGTGATCCCAGCAGTACGTGCTCGTCCACGTACGCCGTGCATACCCCCGACCACTCCAATCCGGCAGCCTGATCGTGCCACCACGCCATTTCCTTGATTGAGGTGACTCTTCACTACGCGTGGGCAGGCCCAGGTCGGGCGGAAAGGGACTGCCATGCGCTCGTCCACCCTTTTCCGTCGTATCAACCGCCACCCCGTCAAGAAGCCCCACGTAGCGCGCCAGCTCACCAAGCCCGTGCGTGAGGCCTGTGTGCCACCGGTCGACTCCATCGTCGAGTACGGCGCCTACATAGGCGGCGAGAAGGTCGTCGCCCCGGGCATCGTCGAGTCCCTTGAGCTGGTGCGCGAGCACAACAAGACCGGGTCCAGGGCGTTCGTCTGGGTGGGCCTGCACGAGCCGGAGGCTCCCGAGGTGGAGTGGCTGGCCGAGGTCTTCGGCCTGCACCCCCTGGCCGTCGAGGACGCCGTCAAGGCGCACCAGCGTCCCAAGGTCGAGCGCTACGGCGACTCGCTGTTCCTGGTGCTCAAGACCATCGCCTACCTCGACCACGACGAGCTGACCGCCACCAGCGAGATCATCGCCACCGGCGAGATCATGGTCTTCCTCGGCACCGACTTCGTGGTCACCGTGCGCCACGGCGAGCACTGCCCGCTGACCGAGGTGCGCGACAAGCTGGAGAGCCGCCCCGACCTCCTGGACCGCGGCCCCGCCGGTGTGGTGCACGCCATCTCCGACTACGTCGTGGACCGCTACCTTCAGGTGGCCGACCTGATGCAGCTGGAGCTCGAAGAGGTCGAGGCCACGGTCTTCGCCGACGTCAGCTCCCGCGACATCAACCGGATCTACCAGCTCAAGCGGGAGATGCTGGAGATGAAGCGGGCGGTCACCCCGCTGCAGTCGCCCATGGCGGCGCTGCCCCAGCGGCGGGTGATCCCCTCGGAGATGCGCGAGTACTTCCGCGACGTCAGCGACCACCTCGCCCGCGTGTGCGAGCAGGTGGAGTCCTCCAACGAGCTCGCCAACTCGATCCTTCAGGCCGCCCTGGCCCGCTCGAACACCCTCGCCAACGAGGACATGCGCAAGATCTCCTCATGGGTGGCCATACTGACCGTGCCCACGATGATCGCCGGGATCTACGGCATGAACTTCGACTTCCTGCCGGGCTCGGACCAGATCTGGGGCTATCCGGCGATCGTGACCCTCATGATCACCGTCTGTACTCTGCTCTACCGCGGCTTCCGGCGTAACGGCTGGTTGTAGAGCTACCCTGTTGCCGGTGTCAGTGCAGCGAGTCCAGACCGAGCGCTGGTTCGTCCGCCACGGTGTCCCCACGATGATCGAGGGCTACGCCTTCCGGCGCGACGTCCTGCCCCGGATGATGCCGCCGCTGGTGTTCGTCGCCCTGGTCTCGTTGCTGTGGCTGGTGCCGCTCAAGAGCATGGGGTCGGGCCTGTGGCTGCTGCTCGGCTGGGTGATCGTCGTGGCGGTCGCCGTACGCCTGGCCGGGGTGGTCTCGGCCCGGAGGCTGACGCTCATCTCGCCCAGGATCACGGTCGTGGTCCTGGTCGTCTACGCGCTGATGCCCGTGGCCGTGCCGCTGCTTCAGGTGGCCGTGGACGGCGACGTCACACCGCCGGCCGGGCGGTGGCTCGGTGTGCTCGGGTTCGTGCTCTTCTTCGCCGCCGCCTTCGCCGCGACCCTGCTGGGCACGACGTACGGCTTCGGCGCGCTGCTGGGCCGGACGGTCCGGCGTACCCTCTCCGACCTGGGCAACAGCGTCCACCTGCTGGGCCGGGCGCTGCCCGCGCTGTTGTTCGTCACGTTGTTCCTGTTCTTCACCGGTGAGCTGTGGCAGGCCGTCAACCGCCTGGAGTGGTGGCGCCTCGCCCTGGTCGTCGTCCTGTTCGCCTCGGTCGCGGTGCTCGCCTCGGCCTCGCGGCTGCGGGAGGAGATCGGCCGGGTCGAGCAGGACTTCAGCGCGTCCAGGCTGGCGTCGGCCTGCAGGAACACGCCGCTGGCCGAGGCGCCGTTCGAGGAGCTGACGCGGGACGGGCCGCTGCGCCCGGTGCCGCTCACCGGCCGTCAGGAACGCAACGTGCTGCTGATGCTCGCCGTCCGCCAGCTCGTGCAGGCGGCGGTGCTGGGCGTGGTGCTGTTCGGCTTCTTCCTCATCCTCGGCCTGCTCATGGTCACGCCGGAGACGGCCGAGCAGTGGATCGGCTCGCGGCCCGTCCCCTCGCCGCTGATCCCCCTGCTGCCGGTGGCACTGCTGCGCATCGCGACGCTGTTCGCCGGGTTCGGCAGCATGTACTTCGTCGTCACCTCGATGAGCGACAGCGACCACCGCCGGCAGTTCTTCGCGCCGATCATCGACAAGATCGAGCGGGCGCTGGCGGTACGCGCGGTCTACCTGGCCATCGGCAGGTGAGGAGCCCGGTCAGACGGCGACGGGCTTGAGCGGGCGGACCGGCTTCGGCAGGTCCAGGCCACGTTCGGCCCACAGCGTCCGCATCCTGTCGGGGTAGTCGGTCACCACGCCGGCCACCCCCAGGTCGAGCAGGCGCGCGGCCAGGGCGGCGTCGTTGACGGTCCAGACCGCCACGTCGAGCCCGGCGCCGGCGCACTGGGCCATCAGCGCCTCGTCCACCATCACGTGCTCGGGCGAGAGCGTCGTCGCGCCGGCCGCGGCCGCCGCGGCGGGGATGTCGTCGCCCAGGCAGCCGTGCCAGTGGAGCGTGTCGAGTTCGATCAGCGCGAAGCGCCTGGTGTCCTGCGCCTTCTTCGCGGCGTGGGCGATGATGCGCCAGTCGAAGCTCAGGATCGCCGCGTTGCCCAGGCGGCCGTGCCGGTCGAGCTCGTCCAGGACCAGGTCCGTGAACAGCTCGGGGTCGGGCGTCAGCTCGGGGCGCGTCGGGTCGGACTTCAGCTCCACGTGCAGCCGGACGCCGTCCGCCTCGTAGGCGTTGACCAGGCCGAGGACCGCGCCGAGCGTGGGCATCCTGGTGTCGGGGACGGCCACCTGGGTCAGGGCGAAGGGGTCGTCGGGGTGGCGCGGCAGCCGTACGCCGACGTCGAGCATGCGCAGCTGGGCCAGGTTCAGGCCGTTGATGGGCTTGCCCACGTACGGGTAGTCGGGGTCGCCGGCCGTCAGCGGCCGGGTGTCGGCGCTGGTCACGGCGGAGACGGTGAGATCGTGGGTGAGCACCAGCCGCCGGTCGGAGGTGAGCGCCACGTCGAGCTCCAGGGCATGGACCCCGAGCTCCATCGTGCGGCTCAGCCCCGGCAGGGTGTTCTCGGGCCAGAGCCCCCGGGCTCCCCTGTGTCCATGAATCTCGACGCGCAGCACACCGGGGACCATACCCTCCGCCCGTGCCGGGCAGGCGGTGCCACGCCGCGCTGGTGAGATTGCTCGCACCAGGAACTTCCGAGCCAGAAAAGCGGATATATCAACCTAAGCTGGTCTGTCATGAGCGTAGACATCGTACGGGCCTGGGCACGGGGCTGGGCCGTCTCACGCGCCACCGAACAGCCGGTCGAGGAGCTCTGGGGTCTCCGCGTCGACGTCGGCCTGCCTGGACACCTCGTACGCCACATCCTCCCGAAAGCCTCACCAGCGGTTCTGCGCCACCTGGCGGGCACACTCGACACGCCCGGCACGTGGCTCAAGGTGTGCGCGCCCGCCGAGCAGGTGGCGCCCTCGCTCACCCCGGCCTGGTCGGTCCAGATGCCGGAGTTCATGATGACGGCGCGGCTGCGCCGTACCGAAGTGGCCGCGCCCGGCGGCTACACGCTCGCCGTCGTCCAGCGCGGCCAGGTCGTCACCGCCCGGCTGCTGACCGGCGACGGCGAGGTCGCCGCCCGCGGCCAGCTCGCGCTCACCGGCGCCACCGGCGTCGTCGACCAGGTGGAGACCGCCGCCGGCCACCGCCGCCGCGGGCTCGGCAGCGTCGTGATGAAGGCCCTGTCGTCCGCGGGGGCCGAGCGGGGCGCCGCGACGGGCGTCCTGCTGGCCACCGCCGACGGCAGGGCCCTCTACTCCACACTCGGCTGGCGTCTTCACACCGTGGTCACCGCCGCCGTGGTCACAGCCTGACCAGCATCTTGCCGACGTTCCCGCCGCCCAGCACGTCCAGGAACGCCTGCGGCGCCCGCTCGATGCCCTCGGCCACCGTCGACTCGGTACGCAGCGAGCCGTCGGCCAGCCAGCCCGCCGCCTTGCCGATCCACTCGGGGAAGCGGTCGAGGTAGTGGCTGACCAGCATGCCGCGCAGGGTCGCGCTCTTGTGCGCCAGGCTGAACAGGTTCGCCGGGCCCGGCACCGGCTCGGTCGCGTTGTAGCCGCTGATGGCGCCCACCATCGCGATCCGGCCGCCGACCTTGAGCGCGTCGATCGCGGCCACGAGGTGGTCGCCGCCGACGTTGTCGAGGTAGACGTCGATGCCGTCCGGCGCGGCCTGCGCCAGTTGCCCGGCCACCGAGCCGGCCCGGTAGTCGATCCCGACGTCGTAGCCGAAGTCGGTCACCAGCCGCTTGGCCTTGAACGGCCCGCCCGCCGAGCCGATCACCCTGGCCGCGCCCAGCTTGCGGGCGAGCTGGCCGGCGACGCTGCCCACGGCCCCCGCGGCCGAGGAGACGAAGACGGTGTCGCCGGGCCGTACCGGGGCGACCTCGGTGAGCGAGACGTAGGCGGTCAGGCCCGTGGTGCCCAGCACGCCCAGGTAGGCCTCCTCGGGGGCCAGGTACGGGTCCACGACCGTCGCCTGCGCGGCGTCGACCACGGCGTATTCACGCCAGCCCAGGAAGTGCACCACGGTGGCGCCCACCGGGATCTCCGTGGCACGTGAGTCCACCACCTCGCCCACGGCCGAGCCGTCCAGCGGCTGCCCGATCTGGAACGGCGGGATGTAGGACTCCACGTCGTCCATGCGGCCCCGCATGTAGGGGTCCACGGACATCCACGTGTTGCGCACCAGGACCTGTCCCTCGCCGATCTGCGGGACGTCGGTCGTGGCCAGTTCGAAGTCACGCAGCTCCGGCTCTCCGGAGGGACGGACGGCCAGGCGGATCTCGCGGTTCATGACATTCTCCTCAAGGGTGTCGAGCAGTCGCTCGGCTTCGCTGTCTTCGGGGTTCTCGTGGTTGTGGAAGAGCACCGGCTCGCCGGCGCGGACGGCGCCGAGGCAGGCGAAGACCGGCTCCAGGTGCTCGACGGCCCGCCGTCCGCCGGACTCGCCGCCGTAGGCCACGAACGCGACGGGCTTGCCCCGCCACTCCTCGCGGTACCAGTCGATGGCGTTCTTGAGCGAGGCGGGGTAGCTGTGGTTGTACTCGGGCGTGACGATCACGAAGGCCTCCGCCCGAGCGAGCCAAGGCCGCAGATCCCGTACGGCCGGCGGCTCCGGCCCCCCTCGCTCCGGCAGCACCGTGGGCAGCCACGCCTCGGCCAGGTCGATCACGTCGACCTCCAGGCCGGACCGCCGGCCCGCGCGTTCCTGGATCCACTTCGCCGCCGTGGGCCCGAACCGGCCCTGCCGTACGCTCCCGATGATGATCGCGACCCGCATCTCCGCCTCCTCTCCCGTGTGGCTGTGGGTCCACTGTGCGCCTGGGCCCGCACGGACGGCTGGGGGTTGGCTGGGGGTAGCGTGACCTGGTGCGATTTGGTGTGCTTGGCCCGCTCTCGGTGTGGGCCGACGACGGTGAACCGGTCCGCGTGCCCGAGCTGAAGGTGCGCGCGCTCCTGGCCGACCTGCTGGTCCACGAGGGCCGCCCGGTCCCGGCCGACCGACTGGCCGACGACCTGTGGGGCGAGGACCTGCCCGGCAATCCGGCCAACACCCTGCAGACCAAGGTCTCCCAGCTGCGCCGCGTCGTGGGCCGCGACCTCGTCCGGTACGAGCCCGCCGGCTACGTCCTGCGCGCCCGCGACGTGGACGCCCTCTCCTTCGCCCGCCTGCTCACGCGCGCCCGCGCCGAGGACGACCCGCGCGCCCGCGCCGCCCTGCTGGCCGACGCCCTGTCCCTGTGGCGCGGTCCCGCCTACGCCGACTTCCGCGACGAGGAGTTCGCCCGCGCCGCCGCCGCCCGCCTCGACGAGCAGCGCCTGACGGCCCTCGAAGAACACGCCGAGGTACGGCTGGCGCTGGGCGAGCACACCCGGCTGGCCGACGAGCTGTCCGAGCCGGTCGCCGGCCATCCGCTGCGCGAGCGGCTGCGTGCCGTACACCTGCGTGCCCTGTACCGGGCGGGGCGCCAGACCGAGGCGATGGCCGGGTACACGGCGCTGCGCGAGCGGCTGGCCGACGAGCTGGGCGTGGACCCCGGCCCGGAGCTGGTGGAGCTCTACCAGTCCATCCTCCGCCAGGACCCGGCCCTGGCCCCCGCGCCCACCCCCGCCACCTCCTCCGCCCGCCCCCGCACCAACCTCCCCACCCCCCTCACCCCCTTGATCGGCCGGGAGGCGGCCGTGGCCCGGGTACGAGCCCTCCTGGGCGACGTGGGTGCCGGGCCTTCCGCGCCGTTCGGGGATGCCGGGTCTTCTGGTGGTGCGGGGGGTGCCGGTGGGTCGCGGCTGGTCACGTTGACGGGGCCAGGCGGGGTGGGGAAGACCCGGCTCGCGCTGGCCGCCGCCGCCTTCCGTGAGAACGCCTGGCTGGTGGAGCTCGCCGGGCTCAGCGCCGAGGACCCGGCGACCGTCGCCGAGGTGGTGGCCGATGTCCTGGACGTGCGGGACGAGGCGGTGGCCCGATCCGGCAGGGCCGCGCTGCCCGAGCGCCTGGCCGACGCCCTGAGCGGCCGTGAGCTCCTCCTGGTCCTGGACAACTGCGAGCACCTCGTCGAGCCGGTGGCCGAGCTGGTGAACCTGCTGCTTCGTACCGCTCCGGGTCTCCGGGTGCTGGCCACCAGCCAGGAGCCGCTGGCCATCCCCGGTGAGGCCGTGTACCCGGTGTCCCCGCTGGCCGCGCCCGACGCCCTGAGCCTGTTCGCCGCCCGCGCGGGCGTGACGCCGGACGCGGACACCATGCCGTGGGCCGAGGCGATCTGCCGCCGCCTGGACGGCCTGCCGCTCGCGCTCGAACTGGCCGCGGCCCGCGTGCGCGCGCTCGGCGTGCGGGGGGTGGCCGAACATCTCGACGACCGCTTCCGGCTGCTGTCGGGGACCACCCGCGGCCTGCCGGCCCGTCAGCGGACCCTGCGCGCGGTGATCGACTGGAGCTGGGAGCAGCTCACCCCGCCGCAGCGGGAGGCGCTGAGCGCCCTGGCCGTCCACCCGGGCGGCTGCACGCTGGAGGCCGCCGGGATCGACGCCGACCTCGTCGACCAGCTCGTCAACCGGTCGATGGTCGTCGCCGAGCCGCCGCGCTACCGGCTGCTGGAGAGCATCGCCGCCTACTGCCTGGAGCGCCTGGCGCCGGACGACCCGCTGTTCGCGCGGCGCGACGCGTACTACACCGGCCTCGCCGACCGCGCCCGCCCCCACCTGTACGGCCACGCCCAGCGGGAATGGCTGGCCAGGCTCGACGAGGAGATGACCAACCTGCGCGCCGTGGACACCGGCGAGCGGCTGGCCTGGTACCTGTACCTGCGCGGGCGGTACACCGAGGCCCACCGCCTGACCGGGGGAACCGCCTGGGAGCCGGGGTTCGCCATGTTGCTCGGCCTGCCGTACCGGGAAGGGGGCGGTGAGGCGGCCGCACGGTCGCGTTGGTTCACCGCGCACGCCCACCTGCACCTGGGCGACGTCGCCAAGGCCGGGCCGCTGATCGACGGGGCGCTGGCCGGCTTCCGCGCCACGGGCGACCGGTGGGGTGAGGCGGCGGCGCTGATGGGACGGGCCAAGCAGGCGATCTTCCAGGGGGAGTTCGCGCGGGCCGCGCGCAGCGGCGTGGAGAGCCTGGAGATCTTCACCGAGCTGGGGGACCAGTGGGGCCGGCTACAGGCCAACGACCAGCTCGGCTACCTGGCCGAGATCGGCGGCGACTATGAGCGTGCCGCGGCCCTGCACCGCGAGGGGCTGCGGATCGCCGAGGACCTGCGGTTGTGGACGGACGTGTCCTATCGGCTGTCCAGCCTGGGGCGGATCGCGCTGCTGACGGGGGAACTGGAGCGCTCGCGGGAGTTCCACGAGCGGGGGATGCGGCTGGCGGCCGAGCAGTCGAACCGGTTCGCGGAGGAGTTCGCGCGGGTGGGGCTGGGGCTGGTGGCCCGGCGTTCCGGTGACCTGGACGAGGCTGAGCGCCTGTTCCGGGCCTCGCTGGAATGGAACCGCCGCCTGGAGGCCGACTACGACGTGCCCTTCTACGGGGTGACGCTGATCCTGGCCGAGCTGGGGTTCGCCGCCGAGTCGCGTGGCGCCGCCGTACCGGCGAGGAAGCTGCACGAGGAGGGACTGCGGGCCGCACGCGCGCTCGGCGACCCGCGCTCGGTGGCGCTCGCGCTGGAAGGACTGGCCGGAGTCGCCGTCCTGGAGGGTGAGCCTTCGCGAGCCCTCGACCTGCTGGACGAAGCGGCGGAGCTGCGCGCCTCGGTCGGCGCTCCGCTCCCACCGGCCGAGCGCGGCGACGTGGACCGCATCAGGAAGGCCGCCACGGGCTGACGCGAGGCCGCGTCAGGAAGGCCGCCACACGCTGACGCGAGGTCGCGTCAGGAAGGCCGCTTCGCGCTGACGCGAGGCCGCCTCAGGACGGCCGCCACGGGTTGGGGCGCGCCAAGCGGCGCGCCCCTCCGCACGTCACACCAGCGAGCGCAGCGAGATCGTCTGGTCGCGGCCGGGGCCGACGCCGATCGCGGAGATGGGCGCGCCGCTCATCTCCTCCAGCGTGCGCACGTACGCCTGCGCGTTGGGCGGCAGGTCGTCGAACGTCTTGGCCCCCGTGATGTCCTCCTGCCAGCCGGGGAACTCCTCGTAGATCGGCTTGGCGTGGTGGAAGCCGGTCTGCGTCATCGGGATCTCGTCGTGGCGCTCGCCGTCCACGTCGTAGGCGACGCAGACCGGGATGCGCTCCAGGCCCGACAGCACGTCGAGCTTGGTGAGGAAGAAGTCGGTGACGCCGTTGATGCGGGTGGCGTAGCGGGCGATGACCGCGTCGAACCAGCCGGTGCGGCGGTTGCGGCCGGTGGTGACGCCGTACTCGCCGCCGGTGGTGCGCAGCCAGTCGCCCATCGCGTCCTCGAGCTCGGTCGGGAACGGCCCGGAGCCGACGCGGGTGGTGTACGCCTTGAGGATGGCGATGACCTTGGTCAGGCGCTGCGGCGGGATGCCGGAGCCCGCGCACGCGCCGCCGCTCGTCGGCGAGGAGGAGGTCACGAACGGGTAGGTGCCGTGGTCGATGTCCAGCAGCGTGCCCTGACCGCCCTCCAGCAGCACGAACTTGCCTTCGTCGAGTGCCTTCGACAACACCAGCGAGGTGTCGGCGATGTGCGGCTTGAGGCGCTCGGCGTAACCGAGGTACTCCTCCAGCACCTGGGCGTGGTCGAGACCGCGCCGGTTGTAGATCTTGGTGAGGATCTGGTTCTTCTCGTTGAGCGCGACCTCGATCTTCGCCGACAGGATGCCCGGGTCGAGCAGGTCCTGGACCCTGATGCCCACCCGGTAGATCTTGTCCCCGTACGCGGGCCCGATGCCGCGGCCGGTCGTGCCGATCTTGGCCTTGCCCAGGTAGCGCTCGCTCACCTTGTCCAGGGCCTTGTGGTGGGGCATGATCAGGTGCGCGTTCGCCGAGATCAGCAGGCGTTCCGCGGACACGCCCCGCGCCGCGAGCGCGTCGATCTCCTGGAGCAGGACGCCCGGGTCGATCACCACGCCGTTGCCGATGACCGGCACCACGTTCGGCGACAGGATGCCCGTGGGCACCAGGTGGAGCGCGTACTTCTGGTCGCCGATGACGATCGTGTGGCCCGCGTTGTTGCCGCCCTGGTAGCGGACGACATACTCAACGGCGTCGCCGAGCAGGTCAGTGGCCTTTCCCTTGCCCTCATCGCCCCACTGGGCGCCCAAGACAACGACAGCCGGCATGGTTCTATCTCCCCAGCACACGGCGATGGATCCGCGGCGCAGCGACTGCGAGCGGGCACGCCAATAGACACGGAAACCCCTGGCGCAAGCGCGACAGGGGCTCTTGCGTAGAGAGACTACCCGATTGGGCTATTCGTCCCCAAGGCTCACTTGGCCAGCGCGTCGTAGGCGGCGGGGTCGCTGTCCTTGAGGAACTGCATGCACCGCTCGGCCTCGTCCTTCTCGCCGATCGACTGGGCCGCGCGCGCGAGCGAGTACAGGCAGCGCAGGAAGCCCTGGTTGGGCACATGCTCCCAGGGAATCGGACCGTGGCCCTTCCAGCCGTTGCGGCGCAACTGGTCGAGACCGCGATGGTAGCCGGTCCTGGCGAAGGCGTATGAGGTGACCGCGTGACCCTTTGCGAAGTACTCCTCCGCGAGAGCCGCCCATGCCGCCGGGTAGGCGGGGAAACGGGCGGCCACGTCGGCGGCCTTGGCACCGGCCTCGAGCGCCTGCCTGGCCTCGGTCAGATCCGGCAGGAGGGTCGGGGGCGGCCCGGCGAGAAGGTTATCCATACAAACAGTCATACCCGCCGGGCCACTCGTGTGACTAGGTGATCTTCGTGCCGGCGGACTTCAGGTCCTGGCACGCCTGGGCCACACGGGCCGCCATGGCCGCCTCGGCCGACTTGCCGTAGGAGCGCGGGTCGTAGACCTTCTTGTTGCCGACGTCACCGTCGACCTTGAGCACGCCGTCGTAGTTGGTGAACATGTGCGCGGCGATCGGGCGGGTGAAGGCGTACTGCGTGTCGGTGTCGATGTTCATCTTCACCACGCCGTAGGTGATCGCCTCGTGGATCTCCTCCAGCGCCGAGCCGGAGCCGCCGTGGAAGACCAGGTCGAACGGCTTGTCCTTGCCGTACTTCGCGCCGACCGCGTCCTGGATGTCCTTCAGCACCGGCGGGCGCAGCTTCACGTGGCCGGGCTTGTAGACGCCGTGGACGTTGCCGAAGGTCGCGGCCAGCATGTACCGGCCCTGCTCGCCGATGCCGACCGCCTCGGCCGTGGCCAGCGCGTCGTCTGTCGTGGTGTAGAGCTTCTCGTTGATCTCGCCGACGACGCCGTCCTCCTCGCCGCCGACGACGCCGATCTCCATCTCCATGATGATGTTGGCGCGGTGGCACTTGTCGAGGAGTTCCTTGGCGATCTCGAGGTTCTCCTCCAGCGGTACGGCGGAGCCGTCCCACATGTGCGACTGGAACAGCGGGTCCAGGCCCTTGGCCACGCGCTCCAGCGAGATGTCGACCAGCGGCCGCATGAAGCCGTCGAGCTTGTCCTTCGGGCAGTGGTCGGTGTGCAACGCCACGGTCACCGGGTACTTGGCGGCGACCACGCGGGCGTACTCGGCCAGGGCGCTCGCGCCGATGACCATGTCCTTCACGGTGGCGCCGGACAGGAACTCGGCGCCGCCGGTGGACACCTGGACGATGCCGTCGCTCTCGGCCTCGGCGAAGCCGCGCAACGCGGCGTTCAACGTCTGGGAAGAGGTCACATTGATCGCCGGGTAGGCGAATCCGCCTGCTTTGGCCCGGTCGAGCATCTGCGCGTAGACCTCTGGGGTGGCGATGGGCATGATTCATCTCCTAGAACGTTCGGCTTCGCGGTGCCCAGTATCGCGGCTCGCCAACCCCCGTGGTAGTGACACCGCCCGGTAAGCTCCACTGCGTGGACTGGCTTCTCAATCTCCTCGACCCGACATGGTGGCTGACCATTCTCGGGGCGTTCGCCACGGTCGGCGTGCTGGCGATCATTTTCGCCGAGACCGGCCTGCTGCTCGGCTTCTTCCTGCCGGGCGACTCGCTGCTGGTGGCCGCCGGGATCTTCAGCTCAGCCTCCGTGGCCGTGGGGATGGGCATCGAGCCGATCTCGCTGCCGGTCCTGCTGATCGGGACGCCCCTGTGCGCGATCGCGGGCGCGCAGCTCGGCCACTTCCTGGGGATGAAGTTCGGCCGGAAGATGTTCGACAAGCCCAACTCGCGGCTCTTCAAGAAGGAGCACGTGCTCAGGGCCGAGGAGTTCTTCGAGAAGTTCGGCCCGGCGAAGGCCGTGGTGCTGGCGCGGTTCGTGCCGATCGTGCGTACGTTCATGAACCCGGTCGCCGGCGTGCTGGAGATGAGCCCCAAGCGGTTCTTCATGTGGAACGTCATCGGCGGCATCGTCTGGACCGAGGGCCTGATCCTGCTCGGCTACTTCCTGGGCAGCAAGGTCGACCCCAAGCAGATCGACAAGTACATCCTGCCCGGCGTCTTCCTCATCGTGTTCATCTCCCTCATCCCGATCATCGTCGAGTTCGTGAAGGGCCGGCGGGCGGCGAAGGCCCTGCCCACGCCCAACGGCAAACACCACAGGGTCAACACGAAGCAGTAAGAAACAGACCCTGTGCCGGGACCGGGTCATCGTGTTGGTGTTCAAGAGGGCAAGACAAGGTTACCAACGGGTACGCTCCGGTGTGTGGGACGCCACAGGACAGACCCGATGGGCCTCGCGAGGCTCGCGCTCGCCGTGCTCGCGGTCGCGCTCGTGGTGGCGCTGGTCGTGATCGGCGCGCGGGCCCTGCTCGGCGCGCTCGACACCCCGGAGCCCGTCTCGGCCGACCGCGGCACGGCCACGCCCACCACGAGCGCGCAGGTGCCGACGGTGCGCATCGAGTGCGTGGCCGAGACCTGCCCGCTCGTCACGGTCCGGGTGCCCGGCGGCGACGTGCTCCAGTACCGCGACATGAGCAGGGGCGAAGAGGTCAGCTACTTCGAGCCTGAGCTGTCGGTCGTGCTGTCCGACGCGGGCACCGTACGCGTGGCGGAGAACGGCAAGGCGCGCGCCCCCGGAAAGGCGGGCGAGCGCGAGGCGTTCACGGTCCGCGGCGGCCCGTGAATCAGATGCCGCACTCCTCGGCCGTGTAGGCGTAGCGGTACTCCAGGCCCTCCTCGGCCAGCCGCGGGGCCGCGCCGCGCTCGACGATCGTGACCACGGCCACGACCTCGGCGCCCTCCTCGCGCAGCGCCTCGACCGCGGTCATGACCGAACCGCCGGTGGTCGAGGTGTCCTCCAGGGCCAGCACCCGCCGGCCCTTGACGTCCGGTCCCTCGATACGGCGCTGCAGCCCGTGCACCTTCTGCGACTTGCGCACCACGAACGCGTCCAGCGTGCGTCCCCGCGCCGCGGCGGCGTGCAGCATCGCGGCGGCCACCGGGTCGGCGCCCAGCGTCAGCCCGCCCACGGCGTCGTAGCCGAGGTCCGCGGTCAGCTCCAGCAACACCTGGCCGACCAGCGGCGCCGCGACGCCGTCGAGGGTGATCCGGCGCAGGTCGAGATAGCTGTCGGCCTCCTGTCCCGACGACAGGATGACCTTGCCGTGCACCACGGCCTTGTTCTTGATCTCGGCAAGCAGCTTCTCGCGATCCGTCATGGGTCCAAGCTTAAGGTTCGCAGCAGGGTGAGAGCCTGCTCGTAACCGTCGGGCAGCCGGTTGACCGAGACCCGGAACACCTCCAGCGGGGTCAGCCGCGGGACCAGCGCCGGTCCCGCCCTGGCCAGCGCGCCCACCCGGGCGGGCGCGAGCTGCGCCAGCGTCTCGTCGCCGGCGAAGGCCTCCCGCGCCGCGCCTGCCAGCGCGAGCATCGCCGCCAGCCGTCCCGCCAGGTCCCCCGGCCGCTCGTACGGCTCGGCCACCACCAGCCGGTGCTGCGCGGCGAGCGAGCCCCGGTAGACCTCCGCCAGCCGGGTACGCAGGTAGGTCACCGTGGCCAGCCCGGTGAACGGGTCCTCGCAGCAGAGCCCGTTCACCGGCGCGAAGCTCGCCTCGGTCCAGCCCACGGCGAAGGATCGCGCGGCGGTGAACGGCGGCTCGCCGAGCCCGAGCGCGGTGAAGAGCGCGGCGAGGTCGTTCATGCCCTCGCCGATGCCCACCCCCGCCCGTGCCCGTGCGCCCCCGAGCGCGGCGCACGCGCGGATCAGGTCATGGCCCCTGTTCACGGCCTTGATCGCGTGTTCGACCGCCGGCGTCCACCAGTCCTCGGGCAGGGACCAGCCGGCCTCCAGGCTCCTCTTGCGCCAGCGCGAGCGCAGTGATCCTGGAATGTCCTCGTCCATCTGTCCTCCGAAAGGGTTTCAAAGGCAAAGACGCGCTTTCGGGTTAGTCATGACGCGGAATGCGGAATGATTCGCCGGGGCAACCCCGCGTAATCGTGAGGTCACTATGAGTGTCGAATCGCCGCAAAGCGATGCAGATCTACTCGAAGCGGTACGAGGCGGCAACGCCGCCGCCTATGGCGTGCTCTACGAACGCCACGTCGTCGCCGCCCGAGCCCTCGCCCGCCAGCTGGTGCGGGGGGAAACCGACGTCGAGGACGTGGTCGCCGAGTCCTTCACCAAGATCCTCGACCTGGTGGGTCGCGGCGGCGGTCCCGACGCCGGGTTCCGGCCGTACCTGCTGACGGTCGTGCGCCGGACGGTCTACGACCGCGGCCGGGTCGAGAGCCGTCAGGTGAGCACCGGCGAGATCGAGCTGTTCGACCCCGGGGTGCCCTTCGTCGACCCCGCCCTCACCGGGCTGGAGAAGTCGCTGATCTCCCGCGCGTTCCTGTCGCTGCCCGACCGCTGGCGTACGGTCCTGTGGCACACCGAGGTGGAGGACTCCAAGGCCGCCGAGGTCGGCCCCCTGCTCGGGCTGTCGGCCAACGGCGTCGCCGCCCTGGCCTACCGGGCCCGCGAGGGGCTGCGGCAGGCGTACCTGCAGATGCATCTGGCCGCCTCGCCCCAGCAGGCCTGCCGTCCGGTGCTCGGCAAGATGGGCGCCTACGTCAGGGGCGGCCTGGCCAGGCGCGACTCCAAGTCGGTCGACGACCACGTCAGCGGCTGCGCCGAGTGCAACTCCGTGCTGCTGGAGCTCACCGACGTCAACCGCGGGCTGCGCGTCATCGTCGGACCGCTCTTCGTCGGCCCGGTCTTCGCCGGGTACCTGGCCGCGCTGGCCAAGGCGAGCGCGGCGGCGGGCGGCGCCGGCGCGGGCATCATCCACGCGATCGGCTGGATCCGCCGCGCGCCCAAGAGCCAGCAGGCGGCCGTCGCGGGAACCGTGGCGGCCGGGGTGGCGGTCGCCGCCTTCCTCCTGGTCTCGGGGGAGGAACCGATCAAGAAGCCCCCGGTCGCCGCGGCGCCGAGCCCCACCCGCCAGGAGCCCCCGGTCGTCGAGCCGCCCAGCGAGAAACCGGCCAGGAAACCCGAGCCCAAACCCACTCCCACACCGACGCCGACCACGTCCAAGCCCGGCAGGGCCAAACTGTCGGCGACCATCGGCGCGCTCGGCTCCCTGGTACGCGCCCAGCCCGGCATCATCGGCATCCGCCTGCGCAACGCCGGCAAGGGACCCAGCGACGAACTCGCCGCCACCGTCGCCCTTCCGGAAGGCGTCACGCTCATCACCGGCGGGAGCAGGGGCAGCTCCGTCACCGCGGTCAAACCGGTTGGCACGGTCGACGGCTGGTCGTGCAAGGTCGCCCAGCGCGGCGCCCAGTGCGTACGGCGGCCGCTCAGGGGCGGGTCGGCGACGGCGGTGTTCCTGCGCGTACGGGTGGCCGCCTCGGCTCCGGAAGGCGCCGGGCCCGCGGTCCGGATCAAGGCGGGCGGCGTGCAGGTGAAGGCGGTCTCGCCGATCGGGGTCCGCGAGGACGGCGCGCCCGCGCGCTTCGCCACCGACGGGAAGGTCGTGGTCAGGGCGGTCGGCAACGCGCTGCTCACCTGCCCGCCCAGCCGCCAGGGCTGCCCGGAGGCGCTGCGCAGGCAGGGGCAGCGGCGCGACAACGACCTTTGGACCATGCAGCCGCTCGACCGCGACCAGGTGGCGAGCACCAAGGCGTCCAGCGCGGCCAGGCTCGACCTGCCGGCGGGCGGGCAGATCGTGTGGGCCGGGCTCTACTGGTCGGCCAGCACCAAGACGGCGGGGCCGATCAAGTTCCGGCCGGCCGGACGGGACGGGTACGTGAAGATCCGGCCTAACCAGGTCATGGCGCGCGAGCTGCCGGTGGGGCCCGCCTACCAGGCGTTCGCGGACGTGACCGGGCTGGTCAGCAGCAGCAAGAAGAAGGGGATGTGGTGGGCGGCGGACGCACCCATGAAGCCGGGGATCTCGCAGCATGCCGGGTGGAGCCTGGTGGTGATCGCGACCGATCCGGCGCAGCCGTACAGTCAGGCGGTCGTGCTCGACACGGCCACGCAGATCGGCGGGGAGAAGGACGCGGCGGGACGGCTCGACGTGCCGCTGGGCGGGCTGATCCCGGCGGCCGCCCCCGCGCGGCTGGAGCTCGTCACGTGGGAGGGCGACGCGGACCTGTCCGGCGACAAGGTCTCGCTCGGCGGCTCGGCGATGGTGCCGGAGGCGGGCGGGCGGGACGCGGGCAACACGTTCGACGGGTCGTCGAACGGGGCGAGCGGGCTCACGTTCGGTGTCGACGTGGATACCTTCAGTGCTGAGCTGGGGGAGCGACCGCGGCTGAGCATCGTCTCCAGAAGGGACGCGGTGTTGTTCGGTGTCGCGGCGGTGAGTGTCCGCGCACGGTCGTGACCGTGAACGGGACAGACTGGTACGGTTCGCGTAAATCCTCTGGCGTAACGTCGGGCGAGGGCGGAATCGTCGGGATTAACCCTCGCACGATCATTGGCTTCATTACCCTGGTAAAGGGCCGCCGAGTCCGGCTCTGACGGTGCAGAGCCAGAAGGTCGGGCCACCTAGAAAGGGGCGGTGTCGCGTGGATCGCTGCGCGCTGTTCGTGGACGCTGGCTATCTGCTGGCAGACGGCGCGATGGCCGTTCATGGGACTCGCCATCGCGAAGCGGTTTCCTGGGATTATCCCGGCCTGCTGCAGCTCATGACGAACCTGTCACGCGAGCGCACGGGTCTGCCGTTGCTGCGTTGCTACTGGTACGAGGCGACCGTCGAGGGCCGCCGCACGCCCGAGCACGACGCGCTCGCCGACATCCCCGGCCTGAAGCTGCGCCTGTCGCGCATCAGGCCCGGCCGCCGCGAGGGCGTCGACGCGCAGGTTCACCGCGACCTGATGACGCTGGCCCGCAACAGCGCGATCTGCGACGCCGTCGTGGTCAGCGGCGACGAGGACCTCGCCCAGGTCGTCTGCGACGCCCAGGATCTGGGCATCAGGGTGACCGTCGTGCACATCACCGCCGACGGCAGCTGGGCGGTCTCCCGGACGCTGCGCCAGGAGAGCGACGACCTCATCGAGATCGGCGGCGGCCACCTGCGCCCGTACGTCAACCTGGTCACCGGCTCCGCCGAGGCCGCCAACGGCCACCAGCCGGTCAGCAACGGCCAGGCCGCGCACGCCTCCCTGCCGCCCTCGCCCCCGCCGTCGCTGCCTCCGGCCCAGAGCGCGATCCCCGCCCAGCCCACGCCCCCGGCCCAGCCCAGCCCGGCCGCGCCCGCCTCGCCCGGCAATCGCCCGCCGTCGCTGCCCACCTACACCTACCAGCCCGAGCCCCCGTCACCGCCCCAGCAGCAGCAGCCAACCCCGCCGCAGCCGTCCGCGGCCCCCGTCACCGGGCCCATCCAGGCGCAGCCACCGTCCGCCGGCCAGTACGGGACGCCGTCGCCGTACCAGCAGCCGTCCCAGCTCGGCCCCTACACCGGCCCGCAGCCCGCCCCGGTCTCACCGACCCCGGCCGCGACCGGCGGCGCCACCACGCTGGCCGACGCGGTGAAGGCCGCACACCGCGAGGGGCACGACTTCGGCGAGTCGGTGGCCAGGGACGCGCCCGCGTTGTGGCTGGAGGCGGTGCTGGCCCGCAAACCCCGCATGCCGTCCGACCTGGAGGCCCGGCTGCTGCAGGGCTCCTCCCTCCCGATCGACTTCCTCCTCCACGACGAAGTCCGCCACGCGCTCCGCCGCGGCTTCTGGGACGCCCTGGAACGCGCCCGCCACTAGCTTTTCCTTCTGAGTCCCTTTCGGTGCCCCGCCCGCCTCCTCGCGCGGGCCTTTTGCTTCTTCGTGCGGGCCTCTATCTTCGTGCGGGCCTCTCTCTTTGTGCGGGCCTCTCTCTTTGTGCGGGCCTCTCTCTTCATGCGGGCCTTGTTTTTCCGTTACGGCCAGCCCCCGCCCCCGCCACCCGCCGACGTGGGCTGGCGCAGGTCGGGGGGATCGCTTCTCACGTCGGACAAACGCCCCACCGCAACGGCCCTTCGTGAGCCCTCACCCACGGGAAGGCCCGCCGGCAACCCCCCGGTTGGCAGGTTCACCCGCTGCCCATGCCTGTTTGGTCTGGCGGTGTTACCAGCGGAGGAGGGCGGCTACTCCGTTGTAGTTGGTCAGGGCTTCGGCGCCGGTTGTGGTGAGGATCGTCAGGGTCACGCCGGTGTTCAGGGCGGCCTCGATCATGCGTTCGCCCAGGTCGGGTTCGGGGTCGGAGGGGACGCCCGCCGGTGCGTGGTCGTACAGGTAGCCGTCCAGGCCCTTGAAGCCCGACCACTTCGCCGACTCCTCCAGCAGCAGGTGGTCCACCCGGCCTTCGTTGAGCAGGGCGAGGGTCTGGTTGAGGCCCAGGGAGCCACGGCCGCCGGACTTGGCCGCGTCCACCGCCCTGGCGGCCAGGGCGGCGTCGCGGCGTTCGCGGGTGGCGGCCAGTTCCGGGGCCACGTGCTTGGCCGCCTCGGCGGGCGGGAGGGTGTCGACGATGGTGTCCACCTGGACGACGTCCAGGGGGTGTACCGCCCCGGCCAGCACCTCGGTCAGCTCCACGTCGCCGATCAGCAGGACGTCCGTCCAGCCACGGGACCTGGCCTGCCGGGCGATCTCCGGGGCGCTGCCGTGGAGGTTGCGGCGCAGGCGGTCCTCGACGCGGCGTTGGAACCGGTCCGTCTGGGTGGAGTTGGACTGCGCGGTTCCGCCCGGACCTGGGCCGCGCATGGGGCGCCAGTCCTCGGTGTCGATCTCGTAGGTCTCGTGCTTGATCTCCTCGGCGACGCCGTACCGGAGGTCGATGAGGCGCACGCCGTCCCGTGAGACGAGCACCAGACCGGCGGGTGCGCTGGTGGCCATGGCGGTGAGCAGCGGGCGGACGTAGGCGGTGGATTCGAGCACGGCGCAGTCCTCGATCGGGACCTGCAGCTTGATCGTGCGGACGTCGTTGTCGCCGACAGAGGCGAACAGCGCCCGTCCGATGCCGGATTCGGCGGCATCGAGAAGTTCGACGATGTCCGGCTCCAGTGCTTCGAGCCGGCGGAACACGGCCTCACGGCGTTCGCGATCCGGCCAGGTGTTGACGTGATCCCGAATCGCGGCCAGCTCATTCCTGAGCCGGATCCCGCGGGCGGGCCGGGTGGAGGCCTCCTCGCGAGGGTCGGCGGTGGTGTACAGCGACACCACGCCCGCCTCGTCCTTCATGGCGGCGAGCTCGCGGAGGAAGGTCTGATCGAACACGGCAGTTCTCCGTTCTCCGGCATCGAATCACTACCGACTCTAAAAACCCCAACCCACCACAAACCCCACCTCTACCGGATATTTCCCCGCGTTTTACCCCCGACCCCGCCCACTCCCTCACGGCGCAACCCGGCCACTCCCGTGCGCGGCGCAACCCGGCCGCTTCCTCGTGCGGCACGAGCTGGCCGCTTCCTCGCGCAGCGCAACCCGGCCGCTGGTCGTCGGGCAAAGGCGCTTCGGGCCGTCCGTGTCGGATGCGGCTCCTGAGCCACCACCTCCACGCAAGGCCTCCAGACCTCGCCTGGCGGCGCATCGAGGCGCTCCAGCCTCGGGTGACGGGCTCCCGGGGTTCCGCCTGGGGTGGTGCCTCGGGGTTTGGGCGTGGCTGCCGACCAGCAGAGTGACGAGGGGGCCGGTGTCCGCGGGAAAGGGCCGGCGAAGGGTCGTGACGGTGGGGACCCCGTCCGACGTGACAAGCGATCCCCCCGACCTGCGCCCGCCCACGTCGGCGGGTGGCGTGGGCGGGGGCCGGCCGTAACTTGGAGGCGAAAAGGGCCTATCGGCGGACGGACGCACGCCACGGCGGGTGTGGAAGCCGGGAGCACCCCCTACGAGAGCGCGTCGAAGCCGGCGCGTAGGTTGGCGAGGCGCTCGGTGAGGTCGGTGAGGGGGGCGGTGAGCACCGGGTCCTGGGACTTGCGGGCCAGTTCGCGCACCCTCGCCAGTTCGTCCTCCACCGCGGCCAGCCGGCGGGAGAGCTCGGGGAGCACCGAGCCCTGGACGGAGGCGCCGGGCGGGAGTTCGGCGGCCATGCGGTCGCGCAGCAGCGACGCCTGCTCGGCCAGGCGCTTGTTCATGTTGTAGAGCTCGGCGAACACCGACACCTTCGCCCGCAGCACCCACGGGTCGAACGGCTTGGTGAGGTAGTCGACGGCGCCGGCCGCATAGCCGCGGAAGGCGTAGTCGGGGGCGCTGTCGACCACGGTCAGGAAGATGATCGGGATGTTCCGGGTACGCTCGCGCCGCTTGATGTGGGCGGCCGTTTCGAAGCCGTCCATGCCGGGCATCCGCACGTCCAGCAGGATGAGCGCGAACTCGGTGTTGAGCAGCGCCTTGAGGGCCTCCTCGCCCGACTTGGCCCGTACGGGCACCAGGTCGAGGGAGCTGAGGATGGCCTCCAGGGCGATGAGGTTCTCCTCCCGGTCGTCGACCAGGAGGATCTTCGCTCGTTCCGGCACTCGATCACGATCCTTCTGCTGAGTCGGTCGTGCTCACCCGCCCACGGCTGAGCCAACCGCGCAGCCGTTCGAGCAGGCGGTCCACGTCGACCGGCTTCGGCACGTAGTCGGAGGCACCTGAGGCGATGCTCTTCTCACGATCGCCCCGCATGACCTTAGCGGTCAACGCGATGATCGGCAGGTCTGCGAACTGTGGCATGCGGCGGATCGCCGAGGTCGTGGCCCAACCGTCCATCTCGGGCATCATGATGTCCATCAGGACGAGAGCCACATCCTCGTTGCGCTCCAGCTGCTCGATGCCCTCGCGGCCGTTCTCGGCGTAGACGACGGTGGAGCCGTGGCGTTCGAGGACGCTGGTCAGGGCGAAGACGTTGCGGATGTCGTCGTCCACGATGAGGATCTTGGCGCCGGACAGCGGGTCGTCGCCCTTCCACTTGCTGGTCTCGACCTGCTCCGACAGCTCGGGCAACTGGAGGTCCATGGGCAGCGGCGGTTCGGGCATCGTCACCGTGGGCTCCTCCACCGGCATCGCCAGCACCTGGCGCCGGGCCGTGCCGCCGTCTCCGGCCGGGAGCGGGCCGTTGTAGGCGGCGGGCAGGTAGAGGGTGAACGTGCTGCCCTTGCCGAGTTCGCTGTCGACGTGGATCTCGCCGCCGAGCAGGCGGGCGATCTCGCGGCAGATCGACAGGCCGAGGCCGGTGCCGCCGTACTTGCGGCTGGTGGTGCCGTCGGCCTGGCGGAACGCCTCGAAGATGACCTCGCGCTTGTCCGGCGCGATGCCGATGCCCGTGTCGACCACCTCGAAGGCGAGCAGGTCGTGGGCCTGGCGCAGGATCGCGTCGTCGTACTCGATGCCGGACGGCGCGCGTACCACGCGCATCTTGACCTCGCCCTTCGGCGTGAACTTCACCGCGTTGGACAGCAGGTTGCGCAGCACCTGCTGCAGCCGCTGCTCGTCGGTGTGAAGCTCCTGCGGTACGCCCTCGTCGACCTCGACGCTGAAGGCCAGGCCCTTGTCCTGGGCCAGCGGCGCGAACGCCGCGTCGACGTAGTCGACCAGCTTCGGCGTCGAGAGCGTGGCCGGGTGGATGTCCATCCGGCCCGCCTCCACCTTGGACAGGTCGAGCATGTCGTTGATCAGCTGCAGCAGGGCCGAACCGGCACCGTGGATCGTGCGGGCGAACTCCACCTGCTGCGAGGTCAGGTTGCCCTCGGCGTTCTCGGTGAGGAGCTTGGCCAGCACGAGCAGGCTGTTGAGCGGCGTACGCAGCTCGTGCGACATGTTGGCCAGGAACTCCGACCGGTAGCGGTTGGAGACCGCCAGCTGCTCGGCCCGCTCCTCCAGCGTCCGCCTGGCCTGCTCGATCTGGAAGTTCTGGATCTCGATGGCGCGGTTCTGCTTGGCCAGCAGCCCGGCCTTGTCCTCCAGCTCGGAGTTGGAACGGCGCAGCTCCTCCTGCTGCCGCTGCAACTCGTCCGAGCGTTCCTGGAGCTCACGGGTGAGGCGCTGGGAATCGGTGAGCAGGTCCTCGGTGCGGGAGTTGGCGATGATGGTGTTCATCGTGACGCCGATGGTCTCGACGAGCTGGGTGAGGAAGTCGAGGTGGACCTCGCCGAACGGCGTGAAGGAGGCCAGCTCCAGCACGCCCAGCACCCGGCTCTCGAACAGGATCGGCAGCACCACGATCTGCGCCGGCGTGGAGGAGCTCAGGCCGCTGTCGATGGTGATGAAAGCGGCCGGCACGTTGTCGAGGATGATGTGCCTGCCCTCGGCCGCCGCCTGGCCGACCATGCCCTCGCCGATGGCGAACATCTGCCTCGGGCCGCGGTCGGGGCGGACGCCGTAGCCGCCGATGAGGACGAGGTCGTGCTCGCCTTCCGGGGCGCGGCCGTAGAAGGCGCCGTAGCGCGCGGAGACGAGCGGGGTCAGCTCGCTCATGATCAGCTTGGCCACCTCGAACAGGTCGCGGTGGCCCTGCATGAGGCGGGAGATGCGGGCCAGGTTGGACTTGAGCCAGTCCTGCTCCTGGTTGGCCTGGGTGGTCTCGCGGAGGTTGGCCACCATGTAGTTGACGTTGTCCTTGAGCTCGGCCAGCTCGCCCTGCGCCTCGACGGCGATGGAGCGGGTCAGGTCGCCCTGGGCCACGGCGCTGGTCACGGTGGCGATGGCGCGTACCTGCGTGGTGAGGTTGCCGGCCAGCTCGTTCACGGACTCGGTCAGCCGCTTCCAGGTGCCTTCGACGCCTTCCACGCGGGCCTGGCCGCCGAGGCGGCCTTCCGAGCCGACCTCGCGGGCGACTCGGGTGACCTCGGAGGCGAAGGACGAGAGCTGGTCGACCATCCGGTTGATGGTGGTCTTGAGCGCGAGGATCTCGCCCTGGGCGTCCACGTCGATCTTGCGGGTGAGGTCGCCGTTGGCCACGGCCGTGGTGACCTCGGCGATGTTACGCACCTGGTAGGTCAGGTTGTTGGCCATGAAGTTGACGTTGTCGGTGAGGTCCTTCCAGACCCCGGACACGCCCTGCACCCGTGCCTGGCCGCCCAGCTGGCCCTGCGTGCCGACCTCGCGGGCGACTCGCGTCACCTCGTCGGCGAAGGACGAGAGCTGGTCGACCATCGTGTTGAGGGTGTCCTTGAGCTGGAGGATCTCGCCCTGCGCGTCGACGGTGATCTTCTTGGACAGGTTGCCCTGCGCCACCGCGGAGGAGACGGCCGCGATCTGCCGCACCTGGGAGGTGAGGTTGTTGGCCATGAAGTTCACGTTCTCCGTGAGGTCCTTCCAGACCCCGGACACGCCGCGTACCTGGGCCTGGCCGCCCAGCTGGCCCTCGGTGCCGACCTCGCGGGCGACTCGGGTGACCTCGGAGGCGAAGGACGAGAGCTGGTCGACCATCGTGTTCATGGTCGACTTCAGCTCCAGGATCTCGCCCTGGGCGTCCACGTCGATCTTGCGGGTGAGGTCGCCGTTGGCCACGGCGGTGGTGACCTGGGCGATGTTGCGTACCTGGTAGGTCAGGTTGTTGGCCATCGAGTTGACGTTGTCGGTGAGGTCCTTCCAGACGCCGGAGACGCCCTTCACCTCGGCACGTCCGCCCAGCTTGCCTTCGGTGCCGACCTCGCGGGCGACCCGGGTCACCTCGTCGGCGAAGGACGAGAGCTGGTCGACCATGGTGTTCATGGTCTCCTTCAGCTCCAGGATCTCGCCCTCGGCGTCGACGGTGATCTTCTTGGACAGGTTGCCCTGCGCCACCGCCGTCGCCACGGTCGCGATGCTGCGGACCTGGGAGGTCAGGTTGTTGGCCATGAAGTTCACGTTGTCGGTGAGGTCCTTCCAGACCCCGGACACGCCGCTCACCTGCGCCTGGCCGCCCAGCTGACCCTCGGTGCCGACCTCGCGGGCGACCCGGGTCACCTCTTCGGCGAACGCCGAGAGCTGGTCGACCATCGTGTTCACGGTGTTCTTGAGCTCGAACATCTCGCCGACCGCGTCGACCGTCACCTTGCGGCTCAGGTCGCCCTTGGCCACCGCGGTGGTCACGACCGCGATGTCGCGCACCTGCGCGGCCACGCGCGAGGACATCGTGTTCACGGCCTCGGTGAGGTCGCGCCAGCTTCCCGACATGCCGCGCAGGTTCGCGCTGCCGCCCAGCCGGCCCTCCGTGCCCGCCTCGCGGGCCACCCTGGTCACCTCGGAGTTGAACAGCGCCAGCTGGTCGACCATGCCGTTGATGGCCTTGCCCAGCCTGCGTACCTCGCCTCTGGCCGAGCGGTCGAGGTCGATGCGCCGTGACAGGTCACCCTTGGCGACGGCGTCGATCACGTCGGCGGCGCCGCTGACCGGGCTCACCAGCGCGTCGATCAGCATGTTCACGGACTCGACGCTCTCGGCCCACGCTCCGACGCCGGGGCCCGGCGTCAGCCGTTCCCCGAACCGGCCCTCCTTGACCACTTCCTTGCGCACGCGCACCAGCTCGTTCGCCAGGTGCTCGCGACGGTCGGCCACCTCGTTGAGCAGCAGCCGCACCTCGCTGAGTATGCCCGCGGGAGCATGCGGGACACGACGCCGGAAGTCGCCGTCGCGCCAGGAGAAGAGGGTTTCCAAGATCGGTACTAGGTCCGCCTCGGTGTAGGTCCTCTCCTCCGGATTCGGCGCGATCTTGGCCGTGGTCATGGGGCCTCCTTCACTCCCGGGGTGCCGCCGCGAGTGATTCAAGTCTGTCACGATGAGTAGCTCGTAGTCCTGTCCTTGGATTTACCCCATGTCAGCGGTAATTGTGGTAGGCACGGTGGGATGACTGCATCTCCCCACGCGCTGCTCGCCGCGACGTTCGCGCCGGGTGAGTCGGCCGTGCCCGCGGCCAGGAGGTTCACCCTTGAGGTGATGACCGCCTGGGCGGTCGCCGCCGTGCTGCCGGACGCGGAGCAGATCGCCGGTGAGCTGGCGGCTCAGGTCGCGGACGAGCCGTTCGAGGTGATCTGGAAACATTTCGGCGACGCGGTGCAGGTCGAGCTGCGGCAGCGCACGGCTCCCCAGGCCGACCCGAAGGGTCCTTCGGTCGAGGTGGAGGAGTGGGGGATCACCTTCGCGGGCGATTCCCGTGTCCATTGGGCAAGGCTCACGCTACCGGGTTCGTCGGAAAGAGTCGCAGCCGAATGGTCGGAGGACACCTCCAGGGGCCCCCACTGGCTGGGCTTCCTGGCCGACGCCAGCGACCTTCTCGCCGGGACGCTCGACCCCGACATGGTGCCCGCGATCATCGCCCAGATCGTCGTGCCCAGGCTGTCGAGCTGGTGCGGCGTCTACACCACTGACGGGGCGGTCGGGCCGCTGCGGCTGGCGTATCTGTGGCACGCCGACGAGGCCCGCATCGACGGGCTGCGCGAGGAGCTCGCCGGCATCGGCATCGACGATGCCGACACGCGCGCCACCTCCATCGTCCATCTCGACGGCTCGCAGGTTCTCGCCGTCCCGCTCACCGCGCGTGGCCGTCAGCTCGGCATGATGTGCCTCGGCCGTACCGACCGCTTCCCCGACGAGGTCGTGCAGTTCGCCGACGACATCGCCCGCCGCGCCGCGCTCGCGATGGACAACGCCCGCCTGTACGCCCAGCAGGCCGCCGCCAACCGGGCCCTGCAGCGCAGTCTCCTGCCGCCCAACGAGCCCGAGGTGCCCGGCCTCGACTACGGCGTCGTCTATGAGCCCGCGGGTGAGGCCAACGAGGTCGGCGGCGACTTCTACGACCTGTTCGCGGCCGAGGACTCCTGGCGCTTCGCCATCGGCGACGTCTGCGGCACCGGCCCCGAGGCCGCCGCCGTCACCGGCCTGGCCCGCCACACGCTGCGCCTGCTCGCCCGCGAGGGTTACGGCGTGGCCGCCGTCCTGGGCCGCCTCAACCAGGCGATCCTGGAGGAGGGGGAGCGGGCCCGCTTTCTCACGTTGCTCCACGGCGACATCACGCCCATGCCGAGCGGCCTGGAGGTACGCCTGGTGTCGGCCGGCCACCCCGAGGCGCTGCGCCTCAAGCCGAGCGGGGTCGTGGAGGTGGTCACGACGCCGCAGTCGCTGCTCGGCGTCTTCTCCGAGGTGCAGTTCGAGGCCGACACGATCCACCTCGACCACGGCGACGTGCTGCTGGCGGTGACGGACGGGGTGACGGAGCGCCGCAGCGGGGGACGGCTGCTGGATGACGGCGGCGGGCTGGCCAAGCTGCTGGCGGAGTGTGTGGGGCTGTCGGCGCGCGCGGTCGCCGAGCGCATCCGCCGCGCGGCCGAGGACTATGCCCCCGAGCCCAGCGCCGACGACCTTGCCATCCTTGTCCTGCGTGCGCGCTGACTCTTTTCCCAGGATTTTGCGCCAGTCCTAATGGCGAGTATGTTTCCGGGCAAAATCCAACTGGAGTGCCATTTGCGCAATACGCTCCGACACCACGAGTGAGCCCCGCACCGCGTCATAGGTGTAGATCTCGTGCTCGCGCCCATGTTCGGCGAGTTTCGCCACGTACTTCTCGATCTGCCGCAAAGGACAGCGTGTGTCGTTCTCGCCCGCGAGAATCAGCACGGGCCCCTTCACCCGGTCCACATAGGTGATGGGCGAGCTGGCCGCGTAGCGTTCCGGCTGCTCGTCCGGGGAGCCGCCGAACAGCGAGCGCTGGTAGGCGCGCAGGCTCTCCGCCTCGTCCTCGTAACAGGTCTGGTGGCAGGCGATCGGGACCGCGGCGATGCCGGCCCGCCAGTGGTCGGGCTGGATGCCCATGCCGAGCAGTGCCAGGAAGCCGCCCCACGCGGTGCCGGCGAGCACCAGCCGCTCCGGGTCGGCGACGCCGCGCGCCACCACCCACTCGCGCACGGCCGCGACGTCGGCCAGTTCGATGTGCCCGACGTCGCCGTGCAGGGCGTCGCGCCAGGCGGTGCCGTAGCCGGTGGAGCCGCGGAAGTTGACCCGCACCACCGCGTAGCCCGAGTCCACCCACGCGGCGACCTCGGGCGAGTAGGAGTCGCGGTCCTGCGCGGTCGGGCCGCCGTGCAGCAGGAACACGGTGGGGTACGGCGCGGCGCCGTTCTCCGGGCGGGAGATGAGCGCGTGGACGCGGCCGCCGGGGCCCTCGACGTCGATGTCCTCGACCGGGACGCTGGGCGGGGCGGGAGGACCGGCCGGGTTCATCACGACCTGCCCGTTGCTGGAACGCACCACGGGTGGACGCGAGCCGCTCGACCAGGAGTACTCCACGTGGCCGCCGGGGCGCGGAGCCGCCTCGTCGATCACGCCGTGCGGGGTCTCGATCGGGGTGAGGCCGCCGCCGCCCAGGTCGTAACGGTGGAGGTAGCTGCGGGCGCGGTCCTCGCGGGTGATGAGCAGGGCGCGGCCGTCGGCGTACCACTCGGCGTTGAGGTCGCCCGGGTCCTTGAGCCAGATCTCGCGCTGCTCGCCGGAGGCCGGGTCCCAGACCAGCGGTTCGTGGCGGCTGCGGCGCTCGTGGAGCGTGAGCAGGCGGCGATCGCCCATGATGGGGGCGAACCTGAGGCCGACCACGCCCTTGTCGGGGCCGTCGTAGAGCTCGGCGACGGTGTCGCCGCTGGGGCGGACCACGCGCAGCGCGGGGCGGCGGAAGTCGCCGTACTCGCCGTGGTTGATGGCGATGAGGGAGCCGTCGAGGGAGATGTCGGCGACCCAGCCGGCCTCGGTGTGCTCGTAGATGAGCGCGGTGGGTTCGCCGGGCTGGACCAGGTGGATGCGGAAGGAGCCCTCGCCGGCGAGGCTGATGGCGGCGGCGCCGGTGGCCGAGAGCATGATGCCGCCGGGGTGGCCCGCGCGGATGGACGGGTCTACGGGCTCGTCCGGCCCGCCGTTGAACGGCTGCCGCATCCACCCGCCGAGCTCGTCGCCCTCGGGGTCGGCGAACCAGTAGATCCACTGGCCGGTGGGGTCGATGGCGGCGTGGGCGGTGCCTTTGGGCTGCTCGGTGACCTGGCGGGTGACTCCGGCGGTGCGGTCCCAGGCGTAGAGCTCCCAGGTTCCGGTGGCGTTGCTCCTGTAGATCGAGCGGTTCGGGGCCTGGCGCGCCCACGTGGGCAACGTCATTCTCGGCGCCCGGAACCTGGCCTGCCAGCGTTCCTCCGCCTTCATCCGGCGCGTCCCCTCCCTCTGGCACCGCGCGCTTCCCGGGCGCGGTTGGCGTCCAGTATTGCGCCTGTGTCGCGGAAATACTTGAGGAATGTGGGGGAATTTCGGACTAAATACCCCATCAGTAACACGGGTCGCATATGTCCGTCAAGGAACGGGCCTTGATCGTGGTCCTGTCACGAAGATAGACAGTTCAAATGCCACTTGGGTTGACACTTTCCCCAGGTTTTTCTCAGCGAAGAGCCGGGAAATCCTGGCCCGGAGAACATCATCCTCCAGATGCCAGGCGCTCGGGCCCATGCGGACGACTTCCGCGACCTCGTCCGGGCCCAGCTCAAGATCGTAGGTGAGCAGGCTCTGCCCGGCCAGAGTGAAGTCCGGCAGACCGCGCGCCACCCGCTCACGCTTGTCCTCGTCGACCGTGAGCAGCCCGAGCTTCTCGACCAGCGGCCGCAGGTGCCCGCTCGCGGGCGTCACCACGACCAACCGGCCGCCCTCACGCAGGACGCGGGCGAACTCCGGCCCGTTGCGCGGCGCGAAGACGTCGAGCACCACGTCGGCGACGCCGTCGGCGATCGGCAGCGGCTGCCACACGTCACCGACGAACGCCCCGGCCCGCTCGTGCGCCCGGGCGGCCCGCTTCACCGCGTGCTTGGAGATGTCGAAGGCGATCCCGATAGCGGAGGAGCCGAGTGCTCGCGCGAGGTAGTAGCCGGTCCCGGCCCCCGCGTCCACGACGACCGAGGCGCCGGAGCAGATCGAGGCCAGCTCACCGGCGAGCGGAGCGTAGTGGCCGGCGCCCAGGAACGCCTCCCGGGAGGCGACCATCTGGGGCGTGTCGGCGGTGCCCGGCGGCTTCGAGCCGGTCAGCAGGCTCACATACCCCTGGCGCGCGATGTCGAAGGCGTGACCGGAGGCGCACCGCACCGTGCCCGGCAGCAGTTCGAGCGCGCCCCTGCAGACGGGGCAGACGAGGTACGGGACGGCGTCGGCGAGCATCCGTCCATTGTGGACCTCAGGAGGCGGCGGCCTGGAGGAGGAAGGCCGCGTTGGAGGGAGTCTCGCGGAGCTTGTCGATGAGCAGTTCCGTGCCCTTGCCCCGGTCGAGCGAGGTGAGCATGCGGCGCAGCTTCCACACGATCTGCCGCTCGTGGCCGTCGAGCAGGATCTCCTCGCGGCGCGTGCCGGAGGCGTCGAGGTCGACGGCGGGGAACAGGCGCTTCTCGGCCAGGTCCCTGGTCAGGTGGATCTCGCTGTTGCCGGTGCCCTTGAACTCCTCGTACAGGCTGTCGTCCAGCCTCGAACCGGTGCCGACCAGAGCGGTGGCGAGGATGGTGAGCGAGCCGCCGTCGAGCACGTTGCGCGCGGCGCCGAAGAAGCGCTTGGGCGGGTAGAGGGCGGCGGCGGCCAGCCCGCCGGTCAGTACGCGCCCGGTGCCGGGCGAGAGGTTGTTGTACGCCCGCCCGAGCCGCGTCAGCGAGTCGAGCAGCACGACCACGTCCTCGCCCTGCTCCACCAGGCGCTTGGCGCGCTCGATGGCGAGTTCGGCGACCGCGGTGTGCTCCTGGTCGGGGTGGTCGAAGGTCGAGGAGTAGACCTCGCCGGCGATCGTGGTGCGCATCTCGGTCACCTCTTCCGGGCGCTCGCCGACGAGCAGCACGATGAGGTGGACCTCGGGGTGGTTGGCGGTGACGGCCGCTGCCAGCGCCTGCAGGACCATGGTCTTGCCGGCCTTGGGCGGCGCCACGATGAGCCCGCGCTGCCCCTTGCCGATGGGCGCGAACAGGTCGATGACGCGGGTGGTCAGGGAGTCGGTCTCGACGGCGAGCCGTTCCGTGGGATAGATGGGGGTGAGGTCGGCGAAGTGCGGACGCTCGCGCCAGTCGGCGCGGCCGTTGACGCTCTCGACCGAGGTCAGTTTGGCGCCGGACGCGACGCCGACGACCTGGTCGCCGTGGCGCAGCCCGAGCTGCTGAGCCCGGTCGGCGGCGATGCGCAGATCGCCGAGGCGGGCGGTCTTCCCGCGGATGTCCAGCAGGCCGGTGACCTGCCGGGCGGGGGCTTGTGACCGCTGCCTGGGAATGGTTTGGACAGACATGATGACCCTCCTTGAGGGCATGCCGACGCAGGTCGGCTAAGGTGTTGATAGATGGTGGGCCGGACCCTCAACACGGGCGGGGCCACCGAAAGGGGAGTGCAGCGGAGCCATGAGCTCGACGCTGCTCGAAACGTATCACACGTTCCGATCCCCAGAACGTCTAGCCCTTCGGTGCTATTCCCGGGGGGTCTTCGCTTGTTCGCCCCCCAGGTGTGAAGCACGACGGCGTAGAACGTGTCAAGCGGGCTGCAGGGCCGCTGCAATCCGCTGAGGCTTTCATAGATGTGAGAGAACGTCCTAGGGGGACCGCCATCATGACCAGCATCCAGTGCCCGAGGTGTCAGACCGAGCTCGACGAGGGCCCGATCATGTACCGCTGCTCCACGTGCCGCCGCGCCGTCTACGCCGCGGACCTGGAGAACGACTACGTCGCCAGGCACTCGGTGGCCGCTTAGCCCTAATCTGGGCGGATGCCCCACCCATCGACGACCGTGGCAGGCGTCGAGATCACACCACTGTGCGACGCCGTCGGCCCCATGGGCCCGGCTCTCCGCCTGCCGTTCCTGGAGACCTTCCCCGGCGCTCACGCCGACGAGGGCCCGTGGATCCTGCACTTCCACTGCTACCTGCTGCGCGGGCGGGACGGCCGGCTCACGCTCGTGGACACGGGCGTCGGCGCGGCCGACTCGCCCGCCGCGGCCTGGGCGCCGGTGCCCGGCCGCCTGCTCGCCGAACTGGCCGCCGCCGGCGCCGCGCCCGAAGACGTGGACACGGTCGTCATCACGCACCTGCACAGCGACCACTGCGGCGGCTCGGTGACCGGCGGCACGCCCGTCTTCGCCAACGCCCGCCACGTGGTCCAGCGCGCCGAGGTCGAGGCCGTCTCCGACACGATCAGGACCGCCGTGCTCGATCCTCTCGGCGACGGGCTGCACGTCGTCGACGGCGACACGCAGATCTCCCCCGGCCTGTGGGTACGGCTCACGCCCGGCCACACCGCCGGCCACCAGATCGTCGAGACCGAAGGCGTCACCGTGTTCGGCGACATCCTCCACCACCCGGTGCAACTGGCCGACCCGTCGATCCGCTACGTCTACGACGACGATTCCGACCTGGCGGCCAAGACCCGTCTGGAGCAGGTCGCCCGGGTGCGCGCGCGACACACGCTGCTCGCCACGTCGCATTTCCCCGAACCCTTCGTCCAGCTGTGACATCAAAGAGGGGACGGTTTTCCGTGAACGGGGGGATTTCCATGAAGGTGCTCGCGGGTTTCGTTCTGGGCGCGACGCTGGTGGTGCCGGTGACGGCCCAGGCGGCGGGCGCGGCGGCTCCGGAGAAGCTGGTCTATTTCTCCTACGACAAGAGCGGCAAGGTGCGGGCGTACGAGAAGGGCGCGGGCTGGAGCACGCTGGCGGGCACCGGCGCGATGCCGCAGATGGCGGCGGCGCCCGACGGCCGCAAGGCGGCCTGGATCACCCAGGGCGGCAAGCTGGTGGTGAAGGCGGGCGCCAAGCTCACCACGGTCGCGACGAAGCTCCAGGGCGGCACGCCCTGCCTGACGCCGACCTGGTCGGCCGACTCCAAGCAGGTCGCCTACGTCAAGGGCGAGACGGTCATGGCGGTCAGGGCCAACGGCACGGGCACGCGCAAGCTCGGCTCGTCCAAGGGCGTCTGCCACCTGGCCTGGTCGGCCGACGGCCGCTACCTGGCGGGCTACACCGGCGAGGCCAACGCCCTCTACAAGCTCGACGCCCACACGGGCAAGGCGGCCAAGGTCAAGGGCGTCAAGTGGGTCACCCACGTGCAGAGCCTGTCGCCTGACGGGAGCAAGGCGGTCGTCCAGGTCCCGTCGAACCCGGACGCGCTGGGCGACGGCGGCTGGCCGTCGGCGTTCACGCCGGTGCTCCTCGACACGACCACGGGCGCGAAGCTGGCGATCCCGGTGAAGGGCCGGCTGACCGGCGCCTTCTACCGGCCCGACGGCAGCATGGTGGTCAGGACGGCCGGCAAGATCGTCATCCTCGACCGGAACGGCAAGGAGGTACGCCGCCTGGCCGAGCCCGCGGGCACCAAGGACGCGGCCCTGCTCCAGGTCACCGGCTGACCAGCGGCGCGTGCTCGTGCAGCAGCCCGGAGGGCAGGGCGACGAGGGCGGTCAGGCCGCCGTACGGTGAGGGTCCGAGCCGGACCCTGATGTCGTGCCTGGCCGCCAGCCGAGCCACCACGAACAGCCCGAGCCGGTCGCTCTGCGCCAGGTCGAACTCGGGCGTCTCCTCCAGCCGCGCGTTGAGCTCGTCGATCTCGGCGCGCTGCAGGCCGAGGCCGCGGTCCTCGATCTCGATGGTCAGCCCGTGCGGCGTGGTCGTGCTGCGCAGGTCCACGCGGGTCCGCGGCGGCGAGAACAGCGTGGCGTTCTCCACGAGTTCGGCGACGAGGTGGGCGACGTCGGTGACCGCGGCGCCGGACAGCGCCAGAGAAGGCGGCTGGAGGATCTCCACCCGCTGGTACTCCTCCACCTCGGCGACGGCGGCGCGCAGCACGTCGAGGATCGGGACCGGGTTGCGCCAGCCGCGTCCCGGCGCCTGTCCCGACAGGATGATGAGGCTCTCGGCGTGCCTGCGCATGCGGGTGGTCAGGTGGTCGAGCTTGAACAGGTCGGCCAGCGCCTCGGGGTCCTCGGCGCCCCGCTCCATGCTGTCGAGCTGAAGGAGCTGGCGGTGCAGCAGCGACTGGTTGCGCCGGGCGAGGTTGACGAAGACCTGGTTGACGCCGTGGCGGAGCCTGGCCTGGCCGACGGCGGCCTCCACCGCGGTGGACTGCACGCTGTTGAACGCCTGCATGATGTCGCGCACCTCCGAGGTGTTGGCCGCGACTTCCAGCGGGATGACCTGGACCGGCTCGGGTGCCTGGGTCGTGGTGGCCTTCAACCGCTGGACGAGGCCGCGCAGCCGTACCTCCGCCAGCTCGGCGGCGGCGGCGCGGAGGGCGGCGAGCTCGCGCACGAGGCGGCGGCGGAAGCGCAGGGACAGCGCGATGGAGGCGATGACGGCGAGCAGCCCGACGCCGCCCGCGATGCCGATCTTGATCAGGATGGCGTTGGCGGCCGGGTTGACCCTGGCCACGATGCCCTGGACGGCGAAGGTCTGGTTGCGCTCGACCGCGGCCCACAGGTTGTCGGCGTCGGTGGGCCAGGTGGCCGCGCCCGCAGGCAGGCCGTTGATGGTGGCCGGGCCGCGCAGGAGGTCCTCGAGTTCGAGGAACTCACGGTAGGCCGGTCCCCGGGTCAGGCTCTCGTACGGCAGCCGCAACCCGGGATCGAGCTGGGCCAGCGCCTGGGTGTAGAGCAGCCGCCGGGTCGCCACCATCCCGGTGAACGCCTCGCGCTCGGCCTTGCCGACCTTGCCCGCGGCCAGCACGACCACGACCACGGCCCGTTCGCGGGCGAGCAGTTCCTTGGCCTCGCCGAGCATGGTGACGGCGTGCGCCTGCCGGTAGAGCGAGGTGTCGGGGACCAGGACCATGGCGTCGTGCAGACGGTAGACGGCGTCCACGATCCGGTTGTAGCCGATGATCACGTCGAGGGCGCGCGGGGCGCCGCCGGAGGTGATGCGCCGGATGTCGGGTAGCTGTTCCAGGGCGGTGTTGAGGCCGCGCAGCTGGGTGTCCATCTCGGGGGAGACGTCCCGCTGCTCGGCGGCGAGCCGGTGGAAGCGGGTCAGCGCCCGGTCGGTCAGCCCCCGCTGCTTGGCCACCTGCGCGCTCTGCCGCTTTCCGGAGACGTGCTCGACGGAAAGGTGCCGTTCCTGCTGGAGCTGGACGATGACCTGCTCGGCCGGGTCGGACAGGTTGGTGACCAGTTTGTTGATCTCCAGGAGGCGCAGTCCGTCGCCACCGGTCAGTCCCGCGGCGAACGCCCACAGGCCCACCAGCGAGATGAGCGGGACGAAGAGCAGGACGAGGAGCTTGAGCGCAATGGGGCGGCCACGCTGGGGGGGCATCCGACCTCCGGGTGCACGATGAGAGCGCCTCGCACGATACACCGAACACCCGGATAAATCCCTGGATAAATAGGGCTATGCCGGACGATCCTCCGGCCGCCGCTGGGCCGGTGCCCCGGCGACCAACTGGTCCTCGGAGTGGCGCTCGCGCTCCAGCTTGCGTTCGAGCTCGCGCTTCTCCTCCTCCAGCCGGGCGGCCTCGGAGCGGTTGTGCCGCAGCGCCCTGCGGCGCTTGGCCGCGCGGCGGGAACCGGAGTTGACCATCGCGATACCCAGCAGCAGGACGGCCGCGACGACGGCGCCCGCGACGAACATCTCCAGATGGTTCGGCGCGAAGCCATAGCCGAAGACGGTGAAGGAGGCGTCGGTGGCGGTCGCGCTCGGTTCCATCGACGCGACCACGATCGCGCCGGTGGCGATCAGGACTAGGACAAGACCCAAAACGATCATGTGAACTCACCTCGCCCGTCGCACTGCCCCGACAGGGCCGCGATATGCGGGACTCTGTCGTGTCGCCCGGCTTTCGGCCGGTCAGACCATCAGGATGGTGACATGAGACCCGGACCAGGACAGGTGCTGCACTTCTCGGAAGACCCGACCATCAAGCAGTTCGTGCCGCATGTCGCGAAGACCTCGGTACTGCGCGAGTCGTACGTCTGGGCCGTCGGCCCGGAGCGCTGTCCCGACTACTGGTTCCCGCGCGCCTGTCCGAGGGCGATGGCGTGGAAGGGCCCGCGCACGACCGGGCGCGACGCCGAGCGGATCATCGGCGCGGGCTCCGGCGAGCGCGTGCACGCGATCGAGTACGCCTGGCTCAAGGCGGTCATGGAAGTCCGGCTGTTCGCCTACCGTCTGCCCGCCGACCCCTTCGAGCCCATCGGCGACCCGCCGCACGCGGTGGTGGCCCAGGTCCCCGTGCTGCCGCTCGGCCCGCCCGAGCCGGTCACCGACCTCATCGACCTGCACGAGGAGGCGGGGATCCAGCTACGCGTGCTGGACAACCTCTGGCCGTTCTGGAACGAGGTCACCGCCAGCACGCTGGAGTTCAGCGGGATACGGCTGCGGAACGCTCGTCGATGAGCGCCTGAAGTTTGGCCACGGGCATCGAGCCGGGCGGCAACTTCTCGCGGGCCGCCCGGTTGGCCTCGCGCTGCAGCACCTCGTTCACCGGCGCCGGCCGGCCGAGCTCGCGCGCCAGCAGCACGATCTCGCCGTTGAGGTAGTCGGCCTCGATGCTGCCCGCGCCTCTGGCCAGGCTCTGCCAGGACGAGCCGCCGCCTCTGGCGACGCCGTCGATCGGGGCGAGGTCCACGAGGTGGCCGCGCACGCGCCGTTCGTCGTCCTGGGTGGTGAAGGCGATCCCGGCCGCGTCGAGCAGGCCCATCGCCTCGGTCCTGGCCTGCTGGTGGATGTCGCCGAAGCCGCCGGGCTCGCACAGGGCCTCGGCCGCGTTGCCGAGGTTGCCGAGCAGTTTGCCGTGCTTCCAGCGCATCACATCCGGTACGGCCCGCGCCACGAACCCGCTCCGGGTCAGATCGTCGGTCATCTCGGCCGCCAGGTCGTCCACACCCTGTGGATAACGGCCGACGTGCAGCATGCCGGGGTGCGGCGCGCCGTACGAGATGACCACGCCCGGCTCCAGGTGCAGGGCGGGCAGCCAGACGCACATGCCATAAACACGCTCGAACCTCCGCAGTGCGACAGGTTCGTTGCAGACGCCGTTCTGGGCCAGCACGACCGGCAGGTCGCGCGACCACGGGTCCAGGGCGGCGACGGTGTCCTGCGACTTGGTCGCCAGGACGATCACGTCGTCGTCGCCGGTGGGGACGGGGCCGTCGGCCACCGGGACGTCCAGCGTCTCCGCGCCGGACGGGGAGATCAGTTTCATGCCGCTCGCGCGGAGGGACTCGTAGTGGGCGCCGCGGGCGATCAGCAGCACATCATGGCCGCCCTGAAAGAGCTTGGCCCCGATGGTGCCGCCAACGGCGCCGGCGCCGATCACGATATAGCGCATGATCCGAGGCTACTAGGCGCCGGAGCGGCGACCAGTCCCCGGTTGCGCTCGCGCAGGATTGTCTTCAGCACGCGCCAGCCGTCGCGTACGGCGTGCAGGTTGCTCTCGCCGTGGATGCGGCAGTGCTCGTGGCTCGGTACTTCCTGGATGAGCAGACCGGCCTGGGCGGCCCGCACGTTCATCAGCGTCTCGATCTCGAAGCCGTCGCAGTCGAGCGCCATCGCGTCGAGGTGCCTGGCCCAGAACGCGTTGTAGCCGTAGCAGAGGTCGGTGTAGCGCGTTCCATAGAGCATGTTGGTCAGGCCGGTCAGGACCCGGTTGCCGAACGAGCGCAGCACGCTGATGTCGCTGGAACCGCCGCCGGGCGCGTAGCGCGAGCCCTTGGCGAAGTCGGCGCCCTCGATCAGGGCCTCGACGAACAGGCCGATCTCGCGGCCGTCGGTCGAGCCGTCCGCGTCGATCATGACGATGATGTCGCCCTTGGCGGCGGCGAAACCGGCGATGAGGGCGTTGCCCTTGCCCCGGCCGGTCTGCGTGACGACGTGAAGATCCGGACGGAGCCTGCGGGCGACCGCGACGGTGTCGTCGGTCGAGTTGCCGTCCACCAGGATGACCTCGTCGATCCAGGAGGGCAGCGTTGCGAAGACGTGGGGCAGGTTCTCGGCTTCGTTCATTGCCGGGACCACGACGGAGACGCTGGCGGAGAGCTTCATGTGAGCAAGGTCTCTCCAGGTGCCTGCAGGCGGCTTGACATTGCCTTGCACGTGCAAAGGATCTATAACCTTAGATCATGATTTCTGCCCAAAAAACGATAGAAGCGCACCTCGCCGCCATCGCCGGCTGCGATCTGGAGGCCTACGCGGAGACCCTGCACGACGACGTGATCGTGGTCCTCCCGAACGGCAAGACGCTCGAAGGCCGCGAAGCCGTCCTGGAGTTCCACCGTGAGTGGTTTTCCGAGCTTGACTGGACGCAGAAAATGTGCCGGATTTGGGAAAAGGAGACCGAAGGCACCCTGGTCTCGGTCTACGAGGCCGACTACCACGAAGGCGACTACCACGCGCGCAACCTCGTCAGCCTCGTCTTCACCCGCGTCGGCGACACGTGGCTCCTCCTGCACGACCAGAACACGCGGTTGTAATCTCCGCCTATGACGATGACCGTCGAACGGAACGGCATCAACGCGGTGCCGCCGGAAGAGCGCCACGGCAAGCCCTTCGACCTGGTCTGGCCCTGGGCGGCCGCGAACCTGTCCCTGTTCGGCATCGCCTTCGGCGTCTACATCGTCGGGCTCGGGCTCGGCGTCGTGCCCGCGATCGCCGCCGGGGCGCTCGGCTACCTTCTCTCGTTCGGGCTGGTCGGCCTCGTGGCCATCGGCGGAGCCCGTTCCGGCGTGCCGACGATGACGCTCGGCCGCGCCGCTTTCGGCGTGCAGGGCAACAAGCTGCCCGCGCTGCTGTCCTACGTCTCGAACGTCGGCTGGGAGACCGTTCTGGTCACGCTCTCCGCGCAGGGCGGCGCCGCCATCCTGACCCGGCTCGCGCCGGGTCTCGGCCAGACGAGCGCGCTGGCGATCTGCTTCGTGGTCGCCGCCCTGGTCACGATCGCCGTCGGCGTGTACGGCCACGCCATGATCATGACCGTCCAGCGGTACCTGACCTATGCCTTCATCGTCCTGACGGTCGTCTACATGGCGCTCATGCTGCCCAAGCTGGGCGTCTCCCTGCCCTCGACGGGCGGCCCCGGAGCCTGGGCGGGCGGCGTGATCTTCGCGATGACCCTGCTGGGCCTCGGCTGGGTCAACTGCGGCGCCGACTACTCCCGCTACCTGCCCGCCCGCTCCAAAGGCTCGGCGATCACGCTCTGGACCACGCTGGGCGGCGCGCTGCCGCCGATGGTCCTGCTGGTGTTCGGCGTGCTGCTGGCGGGCGGCGACCCCAAGCTGGCTGAGGCGGCCGCCGCCGACCCCGTGGGCGCGCTGGCCGCCGCGCTGCCGACGTGGTTCCTGCTGCCGTACCTGCTGGCCGCGATCGGGGGCTTCCTGGCCGGGGCGATCATGGACATCTACTCGTCCGGGCTGTCCATGCTGGCGCTGGGCGTACCGGTGAAGCGGCACCTGGCCGTGCTGTTCGACGGCGTGCTGATGATCCTCGGCGGCTACTACCTGCTGTTCGTCTCGGGCAACTTCCTGGCCACCTTCCAGGCGTTCCTGTCGATCATCGGGGTGGTCATGGCCGCGTGGGTCGCGGTCTTCCTGGTCGACATGTGGCGCCGCGGCAGCCGCTACGACGAGGGGCTGCTGCGCGCCGGCGGGCCGCCCTTCAACGGGCCCGGCCTGATCGCGCTCGTGGCCGCCTCGGTCACCGGGCTCGGCCTGATCACCTCCGCCGACCCGAACATCGCCAACGTCGTCGGCTTCCTCATGAGCGAGTCGATGCGGGCCGGCACGTTCGGGGCGGCCAACGTGGGCGTCGTCGTGGCGCTCGTGCTCGGCGGCCTGCTGTACTTCCTGATCACGCTCGTATGGCGGCCCCCGGCTGCCAGAATGGGACGATGATCGCAGACTGGGTCGCCAAGTTCGCAGACGATGTCATCGCCGAGGCGGATCGTCGCGCACCGGGCAAACCGATCGTCTGCGCCTCGGGCCTGAGCCCGTCCGGCCCGATCCACCTGGGCAACCTGCGCGAGGTCATGACCCCGCACCTGGTCGCCGACGAGATCCGGCGCCGCGGGCGGGCCTGCGCGCACCTGCTGTCCTGGGACGACTACGACCGTTTCCGCCGCGTACCGGCCGGCGTCGACCCGTCCTGGGCCGAGCACGTCGGCAAGCCGCTGACCTCCGTGCCCGCGCCGCCCGGCAGCGAGCACGCAAACTGGGCCGAGCACTTCAAGGCGCCGCTGACCGCCGCGCTGGCCGAGCTCGGCATCGAGGTAGAGGCCATCAGCCAGACCGAGCGCTACACCGCCGGCGCCTACCGCAAGCAGATCCTGCGCGCGATGGAGCACCGGGTCAAGATCGACGCGATCCTGGAGCAGTACCGCACCAAGGTCGTCGAGCGCTACTCGCCGTACAAGCCCTACTGCGCGCTCTGCGAGCGCGACCTCACCACCGTCACGGCCTACGACGACGAGAGCACCGAGCTGGCCTACACGTGCGCGTGCGGATTCGGCGAGAGTGTACGGCTGGCCGAGCACGACCGGGGCAAGCTGGTGTGGAAGGTCGACTGGCCGATGCGCTGGGCGTACGAGGGAGTGGTCTTCGAGCCGTCGGGCGTCGACCACCACTCGCCCGGATCGGCGTGGATCGTGGGCGAGCAGATCGTCGGCGAGGTCTTCGGCGGCGCGCAGCCCATCGGCCCCATGTACGCCTTCGTCGGCATCACCGGCATGGCCAAGATGAGCAGTTCCAAGGGCGGAGTGCCCACCCCGGCCGACGCCCTGGAGATCATGGAAGCCCCGGTCCTGCGCTGGCTGTACGCCCGCCGCAAGCCCGAGCAGTCCTTCAAGATCGCCTTCGACCAGGAGATCCAGCGCCTCTACGACGAGTGGGACGCGCTCGGCCGCAAGATCACGGGTGGCGGCGGCCTGCCCGCCGAGAAGGCCGCCCACACCCGGGCCACCTCCACCGCCGTCGCGGCGCTGCCCGCCACGCCCCACCCGGTCGCCTACCGCACGCTGGCCTCGATCGCCGACATCACCACCGGCGACGAGCGCCAGACCCTGCGCATCCTGGCCGACGTCGACGGCGTCGCCGCCCTGGAGGAGGTACGTCCGCGGCTGGATCGCGCCCAGCGCTGGGTGGACACGCAGGTGCCCGCCGAGCAGCGCACCCGCGTACGCGACAGCGCCGACGCCGAACGCCTCGGCGCGCTCGACGACGACAGCGCCGCGTCGGTGCGCCTGCTGCTCGACGGCCTCGACGAGCACTGGTCGGTCGAGGGCCTCACCACGCTGGTGTACGGCGTGCCGAAGCTCGTGGCCGGCCTCCCCGTGGACGCCAAGCCGACTCCCGAGCTGAAGCAGGCGCAGCGGGCCTTCTTCGCGCTGCTGTACCACCTGCTGATCGGGCGGGACACGGGGCCGCGGCTGCCGACCCTCCTGCTGGCCGTGGGAGCGGACCGAGTGCGTACCCTCTTGTCCCCATGAGAGCGGTCATTCTGATCACCGGTATCTCCGCTTCGGGCAAGTCCACGGTCGCCCAGGCGCTGGCCGAGCGGCTGCCGAAGTCGGTGCACGTGCGCGGCGACGTCTTCCGCAAGATGGTGGTCAACGGCCGCGCCGAGATGTCGGCCGAGCCGTCCGAGGAGGCGCGACGCCAGCTCCGCCTGCGCTACGCGATCGCCGCCGAGGTGGCCGACCGCTACTTCGAGGCGGGGTTCACGCCGGTTCTGCAGGACGTCGTGCTGGGTCCGGAGCTGGAGACCGTCACCAAGCTGATCCGCAGCCGCCCGCTCCACGTCGTGGTACTCGCGCCTTCGGCGGAGTCCGTCGAGCGGCGCGAGCGCGAACGGCCCAAGACGGGCTACGGCGACTGGACGGTCGCCCAGCTCGACCAGGTGCTGAGGACGCGGACGCCGCGCATCGGGCACTGGATCGACTCCGGCGGCCTGAGCGTGGACGAGACCGTGGGGGAGATCCTGGCGGCGCTGGACAGCGGCGAAGCCCGGAGCTGACGGCTCCGGGCTCCATGTTTGTGCATCAGATGGCCAGGGCCTCCTCGCGCTCGGTGGGCGCCGGCTTGGGGTCGGCGGCGGGGGCGTTCGTGGCCGGGACCTTCCTGAGCATCGTCAGCGACAGGACGATCGCCACGGCCACCAAAGCGGCCGCGATGCCGCCCGCCACGTTGAGCCCGTCGGTGTAGGCGGCCCGCGCCGCGGCCACCAGGGCCTCGCCGGTCTGGCCCGGCAGGCTCTCAGCCGCCGTCAGCGCCCCTGAGAGCGTGTCTGGGGCCCCCGCGGGCATCGCCGCACGGTAGACGGCCGTGCCCACGCTGCCGAGGACCGCGACGCCCAGAGAGGTGCCCAGGTCGCTGGCGGTGGTGTTCACCGCGGAGGCGGCCCCGGCCTTCTCCGGCGGCGCCGAGCCGATCACCAGAGCGGTGTTCAGCGCCATCGCCGGGGCGATGCCCGGGTAGAGCACGAAGAAGCCGGTGAGCAGCATCGGCAAACCGGCGACGCTGCCGACCTGGGTCATCAGCAGGTAGCCGATCACCGACAGGAACGCGCCGCCGCTGATCACGTACGCCGGCCGTACCCGGCGGGCGATGACCGGCGACAACGTCGAGACGGCCACCAGCGCGAGCGCCGCCGGCAGGATCCACAGACCCGCCTCCAGCGGCGAGAGGCCCGCCACGAGCTGCAGGTACTGCGTGAACAGCAGGTACACGCCGCCCAGCGCGACCGCGCTCAGCATGAACACGCTCAGGGCGCCGCTGAAGACCTTGTCGGCGAACAGCCGCACGTCCAGGAGCGGATTCTCCAGCCGCAGCTGCCTGCGCACGAAGATCACGCCGAACAGCAGTCCGACCGCGAGCGTGCCCAGCGAGATCACGCCGGGGCCGGCCTTGGCCAGCTCCTTCACCCCGTATACGATCGGCAGCAGCGTCGCCATCGACAGAACCACGCTCAGCGGGTCCAGCCCGCCGCTCTTCGGCGCGCGGTACTCGGGGATCAGGAACGGCGCGCCCACCAGCACGAGCACCATCACCGGCACGCCCGCCAGCAGGGCGGCGCCCCACCAGAACGCCTCCAGCAGCAACCCGCCCACCAGCGGGCCGATCGCCACGCCGACGGAGATCGAGGCCGCCCACAGCCCGATGGCGGTGCCGCGCTGCCTGTCGTCCTTGAACATGTTGCTGATCAGCGACAGCGTCGAGGGCATCACCGCCGCCGCGCCCACGCCCATCACCGCGCGGGCCGCGATCAGCAGCTCCGCGTTCGGCGCCAGCGCCGCCAGCAACGAGGCCACGCCGAAGGCCGCGGCGCCGAACAACAGCACCTTCCTGCGTCCTATGCGGTCGCCCACGGTCCCCATCGCCACGAGCAGGCCCGCCATCATGAAGCCATAGATGTCGTTGATCCACAACAGCTGCGCGCCGCTCGGGTCCAGGTCAGCCGCGATCTGCGGCGTGGCCAGGAAGAGCACCGTCATCGCCAGGAAGAGCAGCACGGTGGGCAGCAGAAGTATCGAGAGCCCGAACCACTGCCGGGGTCCAGCCTTGTTCATGAGAATTCCTGTCTGAGAAGTCTGAGGAGCATGCGATCGAGGGCCGACGGGATCAGCAGCGCCGGGTCGCTCACGAGCGCGACCGGCTTGCCCCGCCACGCCTCGGCGCACCAGAACACCGCCTTGCGCAACGACCAGGTCCGGACCGCGACCACCACGAATCCCTCCGCCGCGGCGAGCCAGGGCATCAAGTCGTGTACGGCCGGCGGCACCAGCCCCCGGGCGGGCGCCGGATCCGGCAGGCACGCGGCCTCGAGATCGATCACGTCGACCTCCAGGCCGTGGCGCGCACAGGCTCGCTCAGCGATCAACATGGCCGCCGAGTGGTCAGAGCCTGTGACCACCGCCAGCCGCGGGTGTCCGTCGTTCATGTCCTGGACTGTGCCTGCGGGCGCTCCAGGTTTTCTCCAGCTCCACTACCGTGAGGCTCATGCGTTTCGGGGTACTTGGTCCGCTCGCGGTGTGGGGACCGGAAGGTGCGCAGGTCAGAGTGCCTGAGGTGAAGGTCCGCGCCCTGCTGGCCCACCTGCTCATCGACCCGGGGAAGGTGGTGCCCGCCGACCGCCTCATCGACTCGCTCTGGAGCGGCGCGCTGCCCGCCAACCCCGCCGGCGCCCTGCAGACCCGCGTCTCCCAGCTACGCAGGATCGTCGGCAAGGGGAGCGTGGTGTCCGGCGCCTCCGGATACCGGCTCCAGGTGGAGCCCGGCGACGTCGACACCGGACGTTTCCAGGCGCTGCTGTCCGAGGCCCGCACCGGCGGGCCGGAAGCCAGGGCGGCGCTGCTGGCCGACGCGCTGGCATTGTGGCGCGGGCCCGCGCTGATCGACTTCGCCGACGAGGAGTTCGCCAGGCCCGAGATCGCCCGGCTGGAGGAACTACGGCTGACCGCGCTGGAAGACCACGCCGAGACGCGGCTGGAGCTCGGCGAGCACGCCCTGCTCGCCGATGAGCTCGGTGACCTGGTCGGCCGGCACCCTCTCAGGGAACGGCTGCGCGCGGCCCACATGCGGGCCCTCTACCGGGCCGGCCGGCAGAAGGAGGCGCTGGACAGTTTCCGGGATTTGCGGGTGCTCCTGGACGAGGAGCTCGGGCTGGAACCCGGTCCCGAGCTGGCCGGGCTGCACCAGGCCATTCTGCGGCAGGATCCTTCGCTGGACGCGCCCGTGCGGGAGGCCCGCCGTACGAACCTGCCCGTCGCGCTGACCGACCTCATCGGCCGCGACGACGCGGTGGCCGACGTTGTCGACCTGCTTCGGGAAGCCAGGCTGGTGACGCTGACCGGGCCTGGCGGTGTCGGCAAGACGCGGCTGGCCATAGAGACCGCCGGCCGGTTGACCTCCTCTGAGCCTGACGGGGTCTGGCTCGTCGAACTGGCCGGCGCCACCTCGGTGACCGAGGTCGTCGCGGCCACTCTGGGTGTGCGTGACGAAGGGCCTGATCTGGCAGGGCGGCTGGCCGAGGCATTGCGCGGCAAGCGGATGCTGCTCGTTCTGGACAACTGTGAGCATGTGACCTCGTCCGTCGCCCGGCTCGCGGCCCTGCTGCTGCGGACTGCGCCTGAGTTGCGCATCCTGGCAACCGGGCAGGAGCCGCTCGGGGTTGCCGGTGAGCAACTGTACAGCGTCCCTACTTTGCCGCAGGAGGACGCTGAGCGGTTGTTCGTCTCTCGTGCTGCCGCGGCCGCGCCTGGTGTGGCCTTGGATGGTGAGGCCGTCGCCGCCATCTGCCGGCGGCTGGACGGGATTCCGCTGGCGTTGGAGCTGGCCGCCACCCGGGTGCGGGCCCTTGGCGCGCGGGAGCTCGCCGCGCGGCTGGATGACCGGTTCCGGGTGCTGGAGGGGTCCAGGAACGACGTGCCCGCCCGGCAGCGGACGCTCCGGGCCATGATCGACTGGAGCTGGGAGCTGCTCGGTCCCGCTGAGCGGCTGGTGCTGCGGCGGCTGGCCGTACACGCTGACGGGTGCACGTTGGAGGCGGCCGAGGCCGTCTGCGGCGACGACGCCCTGTCCGTGCTGCCCCGGCTGGTGGACCGGTCGCTGGTCGTGGTGGGCGACGGGCCCCGCTACCGGCTGCTGGAGTCCGTCGCCGCCTACTGCCAGGAGCGGTTGGTGGAGGCGGGGGAGAGCGAGGAGACGCGGCTGCGGCACCGGGAGTACTACCTCGGGGTGGCCGAGCGGGCCGAGCCGTACCTGCGCGGGCCCGAGCAGCGGCAGTGGCTGCTGCGGCTGGACGCCGAGGCGGCCAACTTCCGCGCCGCCCTGACCGCGGACGACGGGGAGACGTCCGAACGGCTGGCCAACGCGCTGGCCTGGTACTGGGTGCTGCGCGGGCGGCTCGGCGAGGGCCGCAGATGGCTGGCCCAGATCGCCGGTCCCGGTGACATCACGCGGATGTGGCTGGCCGCCTTCACGCTGCGTACCGGCGAGGCGGTCACCGCGATCCCCAGTGCGGTCCCCAGTGCGGTCCCCAGTGCGGCCCCCAGTGCGGCCCCCACCGCGGTCCCCAGTGCGGCCCCCACCGCGAACCCCGCCTCCGACCTCGGCGAACTCTCCGGCCTTGCCCGCGCCCAGGCCTTCCTCTCCTCCGCTCGGCTGGGCATCGGTGACCGGGAGCACGCCGAGCAACTGGCTGACCAGGCCCTGTCCGGCTTCGCCGTGATCGGGGACCAGTGGGGGATCGCGTTCGTCCGCGCCGTCCAGGCCCGACAGGCATTGCTGCGCAGCGACCTGGAGCGCGCTGACGCGTACGGCAGGGAAAGCCTGAAGCTGTTCGCCCAGCTGGGTGATCGCTGGGGCCAGTCCCACGCCGGGTTCGCGGTCGCCTGGCACGCCGAGATCGTCGGCGACTACGCCGAGGCGGCCCGCGTACACCGAGAAGGCCTCCGCATGTCCGAAGAGCTCGGCCTATGGACCGAAGTAGCCGACAAAATGTCGTTGTTGGGTCGTTTGGCGCTTTTGAGTGGCGCTTTCGACCAGGCCGACTCCCTCCACACCCGGGCCATGGCCCTGTCCGCCGAACAGGGTTACACGGTGGGCGAGGAGTTCGCCGCATTGGGCCTGGCCCTGAGCGCCCGCCGCCAGGGCCGCCTCGATGAGGCGGAGGCGCACCTGCTGGCCTGGATCGACTGGGACCACGCCCTGGACTCCGACGCGGCCCTGGCCTTGATCTTCGCCGAACTGGGCTTCATCGAAGAGATGCGCGGCGCGTACCCGGCCGCCGAAGCCCGCCACAAGGAGAGCCTGACCCGAGCCCGAGCCGTCGGCGACCCCCGAGCCGTAGCTCTGGCCCTGGAGGGCCTGGCCGGAGCTACGGCCCTGGCGGGCCTGGCGGGTGCGGCCCTGGAGGGCCTGGCCGGCGCTGCCGCCTCGGAGGCGGACGGCGCCTACCTCCTCGGCCAGGCAGCCGCCCTGCGCCTGTCCGTCGACGCCCCTTTGCCGGAAGGCGAGCGCTTCGACGTCGACCGGATCACCACGCGACTACGGGCCTCCTTGGGGCCGGACTTCGACCCCGCCTACCACCGCGGCCTCCTCAACCCGCCGACGTGAAAGCCCACGCCCGGATCACTCACAAGAACCCTTGGCCCGCGCGAGAACCTGACCCGTGCGAGAACCCTGACCCGTGCGAGAACCCCGACCCGTGCGAGAACCCCGACCCGTGCGAGAACCCCGACCCGTGCGAGAACCCTGACCCGTGCGAGAACCCTGACCCGTGCGAGAACCCTGACCCGCGCGACCCGCGCTGTGACGTCGACCGGATCTCGAGCCCTCACCCCGCAGCGATGACCTCGACCTCGACCAGCCATTCGTCGGCCAGCGTCTGCGCGACAATCGCCGTCGTCGGCACAGGACGCCCATGGAGAGCCGTCACCCGAGCCGCCGCATTCGCAGCCGCATAGGCCGGATCGCGCAGATAACTAGTGACCCGAACGATGTTGTCCACGGTCATACCGGCACTGCCAAGAATCGTCCGGATATTTGCCCATATAAGCCCCAGCTGCTCCTCCAGCGTGGCCCCGGGCCGCCCCTCACCATCCAGCCCCATAGTCCCCGCCACAAACAGCAACCGCTCGGCTCCGCGAACCTCGATCGCATGAACATAGTCCCCAGTTGCCGGATACACCCCGTCGGCCGGATTACACGTCCTGATCTCCATAACCCGCACGCTACCTGCACAACCTTCCCTCCAACCCCCGCCGATTGGCCGGTAAATTGGTCATGGCCAGGTGGAGATTTCCATAACCGGTTGCGACGAAATTTATACGGAGAGTAGTCTCAGTCATGCGAGGCAGCGCCCAAGTCGGGGGACAGGCGCTACCATCCGCGGTTGCCGCAACCAGAAGTAACCTCGCCAGGCGCTCTACCGAGCGCCTGGTGAGGCGCTCCCAAACCCCCTGACTGCCCGGATGGCCACAAGCGTCCCGAATCCCCCCGCCGAAATCCGGCATCACGCCGTCGTCCAGGACAAGGGCCGGGTTTATGGCGTGAGGCGCGTCCGCTCATAACGCCGCTCGCGCTGCCGACCCGAACCACCCAGTTCGTCTTCGAACTAATCCGCACAGTCCGACAAACCAGGCGATAGACCATTGGATTAGAAGTCCGATGCTCTGAGGGAGAACTGTTACCCGCGGAAACTTGGCGCACCACCCCATGACCTGGCATATTCGCCTCCCACAACCCCCTCCGGCAGCGGAGAATGATGGTTGTGACCCAGAGCGTGATCCCCCAGCCGGGCATGTGGTTCGAGCATGCCTTGAACTTCTTGAACGACCGTCCGGCACTGTACGTGATCACTCAGATCGCTGACCCCGGCCCCACCGCTCTCCCTCAGGTTCACTACCAACGTCTCGGCGCCGCACCCGACGACATGGAGGAAAGCATCGACGCCGATCTGTTCGATGACATCGTCCTGCGGTGGCTGACTCCTGAGGAAGCAGTACGGGCAGAGATCCATGCCCGCTACCACCCCGACAACTACTGAGGCCGACGCCGGCGCCGAGTGGCGGGGGAGAGTCCCTCCTCCGTCACCCAGGCGTGGAAATGATCGTCTTCCACGGCCACCTCGTCGCCAACCTCAGCGACCCCACCGCGTCCTGCCCGGCTCGAGGGCCTGCCGACCCGGCCTGGCAGCGCCACCAGACCGGTTCCCGGAGGCGTCCTCAAGGAGCAGGTGAACTGGGGCGGTGCCCGGGTCTGTGGCAGCGCCACTGTGCCCATGGCTTTCTGGCTTCTCTGTCGAGGCGATGCAGCCAGCCGGTCACGGCGAGCATCGGAGGACGGACGAAGGCGTTGGAGTGAGCCGATCCTTGAACTGTCAGTAGCGACAGGGCCGGCCCCGGGTATAGAACTTCGGTGTGATCACGCCCCTGGATGATGACTTGGACAGTCGGATACGAGCGGCTGCCATGGCTTGGCTCCGTCAGCGTTGCACACCGGAGAATCCGGTGGTCTCACGCGCGGAACTCCTGGGCTTCAAGTTCGAGGGGCGCTCGTTTCCACTGGTCGATAATCGGTTGGGCATTCGCAAGCCGAAAGAACTAACCGCCGCGCTGTCCATTCTCACTACCTATACCTCTGACGGAACGCGCGCGCCGTACGAAGATGAGGTGGGCGATGATGGCCTGCTCCGCTACAAGTTCCAAGGCGACGACCCTAATCTTTACACCAATGTCGGACTCCGCCGCGCCTACGAGCGCGACGTGCCCCTTATCTGGTTCTTTGGTGTGAAGCAGGGCCTGTATCTGCCGTTCTTCCCGGTGTGGATTCGGGCTATGGAAGTCGACCAATTGCAGGTGGCGGTTGCTCTGGAAGAGGCACAGCGACACATCGCCATTCACGGGCCGGTGAGCGAGATCGAGCGGCGCTACTCCGTAAGCATGACCAGGCGGCGGCTGCACCAGCCGGTCTTCCGACAGCGGGTGATCCACGCATACGAGACCAGCTGCGCGATGTGTCGTCTTAGGCACCCGTCGTTGCTGGATGCCGCCCACATTATCCCTGACCGTGAGGAACGCGGTGTCCCAGCGATCTCTAACGGGATGGCGCTGTGCAAGATTCACCATGCCGCCTATGACGAGCACATCTTGGGCGTCCGCCCCGATCTAGTGATCGAAGTGCGGTCGGACATCATGCAAGAGATCGATGGGCCGATGCTGAAGCACGGTTTGCAAGAGATGCACGGACTGGGCCTGGTGCTGCCTCGACGTAGAGCGGATCGGCCGAAGCCGGAGCTCATCGAGGAACGGTATGAACGGTTCCGTGCCGCTGGATGATTGTGTAGTACGGCGGGAACGCGTCCGCGTATTGCTTGGACGTTGATCTCCGTTCAGAATTCGCAGCCCGTATCTAGCCAAACACTTCAAGGAGCCTCGGAGACCTAGAACGAGAAGCGTTCGCTCGGGCGACCAAGGATCCTCTTGATTGGTTCGGACGACCTGCGCTGCGGATGCTTCCTTGTTCAGAACCTGTATCGGCAGTTTCGGGCGTGTGACACACGCTCGAACTTGATGCTGATGGCCTTGAGTTGAAGTCGGAACAGTTGGTAGAGGAGGCTTGGCGCGGAGGACAATGCGTGATGGCATGTTGTCGCTGCGGTGCAGTCACTCAGCCAACAAGTAAGGCCGCTTCCGATCTTCGGAAGCGGCCTACTAGCGGTACATCTGGGTCGGGGTGGCGGGATTTGAACCCACGGCCTCTTCGTCCCGAAGCAAAAGACGCGCCCCGCTGATCATGCCTTTTGCGCTCTGACCTGCACGGGACTGTCCTCCAGCGTCTCAGTGAGTCTCACGTCATCTCTGGCTGTTGCTGTACTTCGTGGCTGTATAGCAGAAGATGTCCAGTCGGTTGGTATCCGCAGGTAGTGACCAGAAAGAGCCTGCTGGAACAACGCGGGGGTGCGAGTGCACCGCCCCTCATTGGTTCAGCCAGCTGTAACATTTGGTTACTCTTCGCGTGCTGCCGGTACACAGTGCCCCAATGTTGCAGCCGTGTGTTGGCGCGAAGCGCCCCTCAGTTGGCGCGCGAAGCGCCTTATGCTCTTCGGTTTTTCCCGGGGGCCGCGGTCGCGACCCGTCCGCGACCGGTCGCGGACGCGCGACCCTGCCCGCGACCACCTACACCCGCGCTGATCAGTCCATATACCCGCAGGTCGCGGGTAGCGGACAGGGCTTCCCCGCCCGAAATTCGCCCTTAGGGCGTCGGTGAGGCCCTTCCGTGCCGCGACCGCGACCCGGTGACTCGCCCCCGACGCGGCCGGCCACTGTTCGTGCACACCAGGGCGTCCAACCGGTGGGCTGAGTCCGGGGGAAACTGCCGTGTGCATCTCTAGCCCCCCGGTTGGACGCCTGCTAGCGCTAGCGGCCTACGCTGCTAGCGCTAGCACCTCTGCTAGCACTGGAAACCTCTGTCTACATGGGAGTTAGCAAGCTAGCGGGCTAGCGTTCCATCCCCAGCTGGGGGGCAGAACCCCGCGTTTCGCGGGGGCATCAAGGTGCTAGCGCCCCAAGTTGGACGCGTTGAACGAGCTACCTATCCCGCTGACTGCACGTCCATTGCGGCGTGCCGTCGTGAGCATGGGCAAGGGTAGGTCGGGGGGTTCAACCGCCGATATCACTCTCTGGGCAAGGCCAAGAGCCCGGATTGGGTCTGAACCCGTCCCTCATCGAAGAAGAGTTGACGAACAGCTTCTCGCACGTCTACAGAGCGAACTCGCCTTAGGAATTCGTCAGGCGTATCTCCACACAGCTCTTTTAGTGCGGCGGACTCACCTAGGAGTGTAGCTATCAGTGTCGTCTGATCCGTGAGCCGTTTGGGGTTTCCGTTGGCATCGATCAGGCAGCCATGCTTGCCTACGTAGATGAAATACGACGGAACCGAGACGCCTGATTCCAGCGTGGCTACGTACTCGTTTCCACTAACGCAACGTCGCCAGTAGTTTGGTTCAGTAGCGTCGAGGACCTCGAACTCTTCCTCATCTAGCCATAGGACAAACAGGCGCGAACGTTCCTCGTTCACTTCAATAGGTGCGGCCGGTATGTACCCCGGTTTGCTAACATGCGCGGAAATGCCTGGAGCTATTCCCGTAATACTGGCAAGCGTCATCGGGACGACCGTCCGAACTTCGCGTGAAAGGAATTTTCGGCGCATCTGACTTGGAGAGGCATTAGAGCCAACGGCCACGACAGGAAATCGCTTGCTCATAGGCTGGCAATCGAGCTGAACCAATAGTTGGGATAGCGTCGGATTCCCTGAAAGGTTTGCTATCCACTCGTTCGCTGGCCTACCGGCCACAGGTAGTAGAGGGACGTAAGCATCCTCTGTGAGAATTCCTGACGTAGTGGGAATCCTCCCTGGGTAGGTCAACGGTTGCGCGATGGGGTCATCGCGAAATAGGTCGGTTGCTTGTGCGTCACTCATTTGGGTTCCAGCTCGTAAACAAGAGTGTGGCGGTCTCCGGGGATAATGGACACCATAACTCGCACTGGCTTGCCAGCTTCGTTGTATCCCGTTCGGATGTGCTCGGCTACTGGACTCCCTGCGGGAAGATTTAGTTGATCCGACTCTTCTTTGGAAGGCATTCGGATCTGGATTTCGTCCAAGAGCTTCTTTTGTGCATGGCCGATTGAGGCCAATATGCCCCCCGGCGTAGAGACGTCGCCTGGCCTCATTAGAAGCGTTCCCTCTGCTACATCCATCGGGAAATAGCTGTCAGCCAGCTGGAATGGCATGTCATCAACGTAGCGAATTCGCCGCCGGACCACTACAGGCTCGTCCAGGTCGATTTGCAGGCGTTGAGCTATTTTTTGTGACGGAGTATCAATATTAACGGTGACGTCTTGACGCGGCTCGTGGCCCTGTTCGCGAACGTCGGTGTTCCAGGCGTCCCCTTCGACGCTATGGCGTGTAGAGCTTTCGTAACTAGAAAGCTGCCAGTGTAGGCGCGTTTGTGAGCGAACCTTGCGGCCTCGCCCTCGTCCGCTAGTGAGCAAACCCTCATTCGTAAGTTGCTGAAGAGCCTGGCGCACGGTCTGACGAGAAACGCTATGTAGTTCGGCTAGTTCCTGTTCCGGGGGAACCATATCCCCCGGCTTCAATTCCTCCCGCTCGATCGCGATTCGCAGCGCATCTGCCACGCGCTCGTATAGGGCGCGGGCGTCGGATGATCCTGCCCTCATCGTGCGACCTCCCATGACCAGCTTGTACGTACTCACCGTACCAACCCTCTTGACAGGCAGCCAGTCGCAGGTCAGTGTACGTACACACAGCAAAGTACATAGAGTACGTACTTAGCTGAGCATGAACGGTACGCACTGAAGCCGGGGCGCGACCCAGTCGCCAAACCGTCCGCACCCCGGCACATCGCGATCAGTTGGGAGACCGAACGATGCGCAATCACGCTACCCCCGCAGCGAACCGCCCCACCTCCCTCGCGGGCTTCACCGTCGAAGAGGCCGCGCTGACTCTGATGGCCTTCTCCACGCACTACATCAACGCCCCGGCCGCGAGCCGTTCCCTGACCGCAGACCAGGTCCGTCAGGAGCTTTCGGAGATCCTGGCCACCTACCCGATGTACGAGATCTGGGAGGCCATGGCCCTCATCGCCAGGGCTGAGGGCGGCCCTCACCCGGATGACATGGCGCACCTGGAGTGGTGGCGGCAGACCGCTACCGCGGTCGCCTCGCAGCACGCTCGCCAGCTGACGGGGCCGTCGCTGTGATGACCGCCAACGCCACAATCGCGGACGCCACGATACGGCGCGTGCTCGGCCACGACTGGAACAAGCCCGTTCGCCCCGAGGACATTGCCGACGTGGCGGCCGTCTTCGAGGCCGCCCTAATCGCAGCACGCCCGTGCGCGCACTGTGACGCTCCTGCCAGCGCGGGTTGCCCCTGCCGTATGGACGGGGCGCTCTCATGATGAGCCCGCTGCACGCCGAACGGCTTCGCCGTGGCTGGGGCCGTGGCAAGCTGGCCTGCCTTCTCCAGACGGCCGCACAGGCGAACGATGTCGGCCCGATCGCCACCCGCCCCAGCCTGGTACGGATGATCCAGCGCTACGAGCGCAACGACCTCATCCCCGCCGAGCCTTACCGGTCACTGCTGTGCGAGGTGTACGGCAAACCGCCGGCCGCGTTCGGCTGGCTCGATCCCACCGCTTCGGCGTTCCCTTCGGCCAGCTGGCCGCTTCTGTGGGGGTGAAGCATGGCTGACCCGGCCGCCGTGGATGACTGGACCGTCGTGCACCTGGTGATGGTGGAGCTGTCGCGCCGAGGCGGGATGACCCGCTACAGCGCCGACCAGATCGCCGAGGCACGCAGCATCGCCACCGATCTACTGTCCGCCCTCGGCGCCGACCCGCGATCGATCGATCGTGATGCCGCCTCGATCGACAGCCCCCCGCTTGATCGATTGACCGGGGTCGGTCTCGATCGATCGACGGAAGACGGCCCGCGTTCGCCCTGTACGTAAGGCCAGTAGCCCCCCGGAGTAGGGGCCGCTGGCCGCCGGAGTACACCCGCGGTACGGCCCCCTTTCTCGCCGCTTCATTCCTGCTGACTCCCGTACGGCTTCCGCCGTGCGGTCCGGCCTCTGATCAAGGCCGCCCGGATCACCGGACGGCTTGAGTAGCCCCACAGGAAGGAACCCCCGTGGCAGCACCTACGCCACCGATCACAGTCAACGGCCGCCGCCGCCAGCTGGCCGCCGCCCTGCTGCCCAACCCCAGCACCGAGCCACCCAATGAGGCGGACGAACGCGGGGACCGACCGCCCAATTTGGTGGCGGTCCGACCGCCGGACGAACCGTCCGACCCCGCCCGGACGAGCGCGCGGACGCTGCGCCTGACTCCCGCCTCAACCGTGAAGATTCGCCCGGTGCGCTGGCTGTGGGCGGACCGCATCCCGGCCGCCGCCATCACTCTCATCCCCGGCCGCGAGGGCATCGGCAAGTCGCTGTTGCTGGCATGGATGACCGCGCGGCTGACCCGCGGCGAGATGCCCGGCGCCCACCTGGGCACGCCCCGTCCGGTCATCTACGCGGCCACTGAGGATTCCTGGCCCCACACCATCGGACCGCGCCTGATCGCCGCGGGGGCAGACCTTGACCTGGTGTTCCGCGTGGATGTCGAGTTCGGCGACAGCACCGAACAACTCATCCTGCCGCGCGACTGCGACGCCCTGGCCGAAGAGATCCGCGAACGCGACGTGGCGATGCTGGCCATGGACCCAGCGCTGTCGCTGATCTCCTCCACGATCAACAACAGCCAGGATCGCGAACTGCGCACCGCCCTGGAACCGCTGTTTCGCATGTGCGACACCACCGGGTGCGCGGCGGTCGGGCTGGCCCACTTCAACAAGTCCACGACCGCCGACCCGCTGACCGCCATCACCGGTTCCCGCGCGTGGGCGGCCGTGGCGCGGGCCGTGCTCGCGGTCGCTCGGGACCCGCAGGCGGAAGACGGCTCGTGTGTGCTGTCACAGGCCAAGAGCAACCTGGGACGCCTGGACGTGCCGTCCCTGCGCTACCAGGTGCGCACCGTCGAACTCCCTACCGCCGAGGGTGAGAGCGCCCACGTCGGGCTGCTGGAGTTCACCGGCGAGTCTGAGCGCAGCGTGGAAGACATCCTCGCCGAGAGCGCCACTCGTGACACCTTCGACCGCGCCGAAGCTGGTGAGGCCGCCTCATGGCTGGCCGCCTACATCGCCGACCAGCCCAGCCGCGAGGCCAGCGCCCAACAGGTGTTCACCGAGGGGCAGGCCGCCGGGTTCTCCAAGGACCAGCTCAAGCGCGCCAAGCCTCGCGCCAAGGTCGTCTCCCGCAAGTCCGACTTCGGCCAGGGCTGGGTCTGGGCACTCACCACCGCCCCCGGAACCGAAGGGGGCGCGGCATGAACCACAGCCACGCCCCGAAGGGAGCGAAGAGCGCGAAGGGAGCGAAGGGAGCGGGGACCAGGGAGTGCGCTCTTGGCGCTCCCTTCGCACCCCGCCATTCCCGCCGCGAGCCGTCGCACAGGGCCGCGCGCGACGCGTCGTGTCGCACCGGCGGAACACGACGGCTCACACCACCGGCCGCGCCTGCGAGGGGGGTTGGGGGGAGGGTTACAGGTCAGCGCGGGGGCCACCGACCGTGGCCCCGGCGTGGCCCCCTCGCGTGGCCCCCCTCGTGGCCCCTGCCGTACCGGGGCGTGGCCCCCCCTCGTGGCCCCCCATTCCAAGATCAAAAGGAAACGCGCGCATCAGCCCACGCGCAGCCGCGCACGCGCGCCCACCGCCGCCCACGAAGGGAGCGCCAAGAGCGCACTCCCTGGTCCCCGCTCCCTTCGCTCCCTTCGCTCCCTTCGCGCTCTTCGCACACCAGTTCACCCCGCCCCAACCGCCCGCTCAACTCTCCGGGAGATCTCCGTGCCTACGCCCGACCAGATCGCACTCGCCGACCAATTCGCCGCCGCCGAAGCTGAGGCTGACATGCGCCTTGCCGACTTCGACGGGGAGGAGACCCACCTCCTGCCCCTGTCCGGAACCTGGCTGTACGAGTACGTCACCGCCATGGAACAGGCCGTCAGAGAGAAGACCGGCCGCGTCTGCGCCCACCTCGGCCGCTCCCCGGCGGTCATGTACACGGCCGTGTGGATGCCGACCACGCTCGTCTGCCTGACCTGCACACCCGTGCTGGCCCTCAGCGACCCCCAGCGCATCCACTGCTACCGCTGCGACAAGCGCAAGTGGCCCCTCAACGAGGGCATCGCTCGCGCCGGCAACGTCCTCATGAGCTTCCTGATCTGCGACCCGTGCGGCCACATCACCGGAGTCATCACCCAGAAGGGAGTGCCCGCATGACCACACCGCCGCTGGAAGACCTCCGCCTCTACGACGTCAACGAGGCCAAGGAGATTCTCAACCTCAGCCGCGCCACCCTCTACCGCGTGATGCAGTCCGGCCGCCTGCGCACCGTCCACGAGGGCCGCGCCTGCCGCATCACCGCCGCCGCCATCCGCGACTACATCGCCCTACTCGAACAGGAAGCCGCAGCCTGATGAACCTCCAGTTCGCCCACCAATGGATCGCCCTAGACGAAGTCCTCCACGATCTCACCGTTGACCGAACCGAATGGCTGTCCTGGGTCGCCAACGGCGATGCCCCCGATGCCGTGCTCTGGCTCGACAGCGACGGACTCCTCTCCCGCGACACCTACGAACAGTGGTGTGTAAGCCGCACCGTCGAAGGGGACGGCTAGCCGTGACCGAAGAACCGCCGAATAAGCGCAAACCTCGCACACGCGCCAACGGGGAAGGCTCCATATTCCCCTACCGCAACAACTACGCCGCTTATGTCTGGGTCACCACACCCACCGGCGAGAAAACCAAGAAGTGGGTCTACGGAAAAACTCGCGAAGAAGTTCACGACAAGTACGTGAAGCTGCAAAACGAAGCCAAGAAAGGACCTGTCAGTACCTCGATTCCTCTCCTCATGCAATACCTCGCCTATTGGCTCAAAGAAGTGGTGATTGAGCCCGACTTCGCACCATTGACCATCGCCACGTATGAGACGTTCACACGCCTCTATATCATCCCCTATCTCGGACGTAAGCGACTCGACAAGCTTACGATTCGCGACGTGCGCGGTTGGATCAACAAGCTACGAAAGCTCTGCCAATGCTGCGCCCAGAGCAAGGATGCGCGTAGAGACAAGAACAAGCAGAAATGCTGCGCTGTCGGAAAATGCTGCGAGCAAGTAGCTTCCGAACGAACGGTTCGCGACGCGCTAACCGTCCTCCGTAGCGCACTCAGCTACGCCGTAGGCGATGAAATCATCGGCAAGAACGTGGCCGCCGGTCTCCGTATTCCGCGCCTACGGAAGAGACGCAAGGTCAAGCCGTGGAGCGTCGCAGAGGCGAAGCAGTTCCTAGAAAGAGCCCTAGCGGATGCTGACGGGCTTTATGCCGCCTACGTCCTCATCCTGGTACTTGGCCTGAGGAAGGGTGAAGTGCTCGGTCTCAAGTGGGACCTCATCGACCTCGACGCTAAGGAACTGTTCGTAGGGGAACAGCTCCAGCGCGTCAGGCGTCAACTTCTCCGCCGCGAAGTCAAAACGGAATCCTCCGAGGCGGGGCTCCCTCTTCCAGAGATATGCCTTGCCGCTCTCAAGCTGCGCCAGGAACGCCAGGAAAGAGATAAGGAAGCGCACGCCCAGCGCCAGGAAGGAAACGGAAGAAAGCCGCCCGAAGAGTGGAAAGAAACCGGGCTCGTCTTCACCACGCGGAACGGGTCGCCGATCGAACCCCGCAACTTCAATCGGAGATTCGACTACCGCATAGCGCAAGCTGGTGTACGCAGAATCACGGTGCACGGAACACGAGGAACGTGCGCAACCCTTCTGGCCGCCCTCGACGTGCATCCGCGGGTCGCGATGCGCATTCTTCGGCATAGCGACATCAAGGTCACGATGGAGGTATACACCGAGGCGACCGACGAAGCGACTCAGGAAGCCCTGAAAAGGCTCGGGCAAACGCTCGGCGCCTAGCATCCCCCTCCCTCCCTGTTCAAGCCAGTCCTTTCAAGTCTCTGTGTGAAGAGGCGAAGAGCTGCTTGAACAGGGAGGGGTTCCCCTCGCGGCCTCCCAGCGCGCGTAAGGCGCTCAGATCCTCTCTAACAAGAGCATCTTCGTCCTGATGTCCTGTCATCAGAATCGACATCTTCGGCGGTCTGAGGGGCATCTGAGGCCTTCCTCTTCCGGGGGGATAGCCCTCTAGACCTAGAGATGTCCTGGTCTAGGTCTAGAGGCTGCTCTAGAGCCTGGAGGCGTGATCCACCTGCGGGCTAGCGCCTAGAGGCAACCTTCTGGAATCCCCGCCAGATCCACATAGGACGGCCGCCAGCTGGCCCAACGGAGTGGGCTCTAGCTGTACTTCGTAGCTGTATGGCATGCAAAAAGGCCGCTTCCGATCACCGGAAACGGCCCTCTAGCTGGGTCGGGGTGGCGGGATTTGAACCCACGGCCTCTTCGTCCCGAACGAAGCGCGCTGCCAAGCTGCGCTACACCCCGGTCGCACGCCGGTCTTGCGCGTGCTTGGGAAAGTCTAGCGGACTTCGCGGGTGCTTGGGACCGCATAATCCGTCAGCGGCGCGGTACCAAGGTGAGCAGGGTCGCCTCCGGGAAGCAGGCGAAGCGGACCGGGGCGTACGGGGAGGTGCCCAGGCCGGCGGAGACGTGGAGCCAGGCGGAGTCGTGGGTGCTCAGGCCCTTGACGCGGGCCCGGTCGATGCCGCAGTTGGTGACCAGGGCGCCGTAGAAGGGGACGCAGAGCTGGCCGCCGTGGGTGTGGCCGGCGAGCAGGAGCTGGTAGCCGTCGGCGGCGAAGCGGGTCATGTTGCGGGGCTCGGGGGAGTGCATGACGCCCAGGCGCAGGTCGGCGTCGGTGGGGGCGGGGCCGGCTACCAGGTCGTAGCGGTCGCGGTCGATGTGGGAGTCGTGGATGCCGGCCACGGCCACGTCGAGGTCGGCGACCTTCAGGCGGGCCGTCGTGTTGTTCATGTCGAGCCAGCCTTCGGCGGCCATGCCTTCGCCCAGTTCCCGCCACGGGAGCGACGGTACGTGCTGGCGGCGCTCGTTGCGGGAGGTGCGCCACAGGTAGCGGGCGGGGTTCTTGAACACGGGCGCGTACAGGTCGTTGGAGCCGTACACGAACAGGCCGGGGCGGGACATGAGCGGCTCCAGGGCGTGGAGCAGCGACGGGACGGCGTCCGGGTGGGCGATCGAGTCGCCGGTGTTGACCACCAGGTCGGGTTCGAGTGAGCCGAGCGAGCGTACCCAGTTGATGAGCTTTTTGCGGCCGGGTGTCAGGTGCAGGTCGGACAGGTGGAGGATGCGCACCGGGCGCTGCCCCCGGGCCAGGACCGGAACGTCGAATCGGCGCAGCCGGAACCAGTTGCGCTCGACGACCGAGGCGTACCCGAGCCCGGCGATGCCGAGACCCAGCAGGGACAGTGGTATGGCGGCGGCTTTCCTCACGTACTTATGATGCCCGACATCCGGCACGAGAGGTGCCGCTCAAGCGGCAAGATGGACCGCATGAGCGCATTGAAGGACAAGCTGAAGGCCGATCTGACGGCTTCCATGAAGGCCAAGGACGAGGTCCGCCTCCGCACGATCAGGATGGTCCTGGCGGCCGTCAACGTCGAGGAGGTTTCGGGCAAGCAGGCCAGGGAGCTCAGCGACGACGAGATCGTCAAGGTGCTGACCAAGGAGGCCAAGAAGCGCCGCGAGGCGGCCGAGGCGTTCGGCAACGCCGGGCGCGCCGCGCAGGCCCAGGCGGAGCTGGACGAGCAGGCGGTGCTGGAGGAGTACCTGCCGGCGCAGCTCTCGGACGAGGAGCTGAACGCGCTGGTCGACGCCGCGATCGCGGAGAGCGGCGCGACCGACCCGAAGGCGATGGGCGCGGTCATGAAGGTGCTCAACCCGAAGGTCGCCGGCCGCGCCGAGGGCGGGCGTGTCGCCGCCGCCGTGCGCGCGCGCCTGTCCGGGTGATCAACCGCGTGTGATCAGAGAGCCATCCGTTACGGCAAAGCCGCCGCCACCCACCACCCGCCGCCGCCCCGCGGGGCCGCGCTTCCACGCCCGGCAGTCTGACGGGCGGCCCGCCGTGACGTCGCCTCCTTGACCGGCAGCCTCGGCAACCGGCAGCCCGGCAACCGAAAAGCCCGGCAACCGAAAGCCGGGCACCGAAAAGCCCGGCAGCCGGAAAACGCGAGGCAAGGCCGTACCGGAAAGGCTCCCAAAACGCGTTGAGAGGCCTCCCAGAGGCCTCTCAACGGTTCGGAGGGCTAGTTGCCCGGGGTGATGGGCCCGAAGTCGCCGTCGTCCGCGTCGAACATGTCGAACGGATCGCCGCCCCGATCGTCGGGTTCGCCGTCCCCGCCCCGGTCCTTGTCCTTCTTGACCGGCTTGGGCGCGCAGATGTCGCCGCAGCCGCCGAAGCGCTCCATGTTCACCGGAGTGAACTCCGCCGCTTCGATCCCCTTCAGCGCCTGCATCATCGACTGCTTCCAGATGGGGCCGGAGATGGAGGCGCCGTAGACGTAGCTGTAGCCGCGGCCGCCGATGGTGACGCCCATCAGGCGGTTGTCGAAGGCGCCGCGCGGGTCGCCGATGCTGACGGCGGAGGAGAGGTTCGGGGTGTAACCGGCGAACCAGGCGGCCGTGTAGCCGTCGGTGGTGCCCGTCTTGCCCGCCGCGTCCCTGCCGATGCCGCCGACGCCGCTCATGGTGCCCTTGGTGAACACGCCGGACAGGATGCCGCTGACGGCGTCGGCGACCTCCTCGTCCATGACCCGCGTGCACTTGGGCTTGAACCGCTTGGCCTTGCCGTAGCGGTCGACGATCTCGGTGATGGCCAGCGGCTTGCAGGACTGGCCGCGCGAGGCGAAGACGGCGTAGGTGCTGGCGACGGTGACGGGGTCGGTCTCGTTGATGCCGAGCGTGAAGGTCTCGAACTCGCGCAGCGGCTGCCCGTCGGCGCGCTTGAGCCCGAGCTTCTTGGCCATCTTGACGGTCTTGCAGAGGCCGACGCGCTCTTCGAGCTTCATGAAGAACGTGTTGACCGAGCCCCACGTGCCGGACTGCAGCGTCTTGAAGCCGCCGCCGCCCTCGCTGGAGTTGCGCACCTGGTGGGACGGCTCGCCGACGCGGTTGCCCTTGCAGTCGCGGAAGGCGCCGTAGCTGGGCGCGTTGTAGCCGGCAGGGGAGGGGAAGCCGTCGCCGTACTTGTAGCCCTCTTCGAGGGCCGCGGCCAGCGTGTACGGCTTCGCCGTCGATCCCTGCTGGAACCCGCCGCCGCCGCCGTGCTTGGCGTCGGCCACGACGTTGTAGCTGATCTCGTTCTTCTTCTTGTTGTTGCCGAACTTGCGGCTGGCGGCCATCGCCTTGATCTCACCCGTGCCCGGGACGATCATGGCCTGCGAGGCGACCGGCTTGTCCTTGGTGCTGACCCAGTTCTTGATCGCCTTCTCGGCGGCCTTCTGCATCTGCGGGTCGATCGTGGTCTTGATCGTCAGCCCGCCGCGCTGCAGGAGTTTCTTGCGTTCCTCGGGGGTCTTGCCGAAGTCCTCGTTGTTGAGGATCTCGTACTGCACGTAGAGGCAGAAGTACGGATACGGGCTGGTCTCACAGCCACCCGGGAACTTCGTGTCCTTGTAGCCGAGCTTGGTGGCCTTGGCCGCGTCGCGCTCCGCGGGAGTGATCTTGCTGAGCTGCGCCATCCGGTCCAGGACGATGTTGCGCCGCTCCAGGAGCGCCGCGCGCGACTCCTTGCTGACGTTGGGGTCGGTCCTGTTCGGATTCTGTACGGCTCCCGCCAGCGTGGCCGCCTCGGCGAGGTTGAGCTCGGCGGCCGACTTGCCGAAAAAGCGCTTGGAGGCGGCCTGGACGCCGTAGGCTCCTGCACCGAAGTAGGCGATGTTGAAGTACTTCTCCAGGACCTCGTCCTTCGTGTACTTCTTCTCGATCGCCAGCGCGTAGCGCAGCTCGTTGAGCTTGCGCGAGACCGTGGGCGCGATGGCGGCGGCCCGCTCGGCATCGGTCTCGGCGGCGTTGAACAGCACCTGCTTGACGTACTGCTGCGTGATCGAGGAACCGCCCTGGGTCACGCCGCCGGAGGTCATGTTCTTGAGGAGGGCGCGGATGGTGCCCTCGATGTCGATCGGCCCGTGCTCGTAGAAGCGGAAGTCCTCGATGGAGATCAGCGCCGTCTTCATGATCGGAGAGACCTTGTCGAGCGTCACCGACTGCCGGTTCTCGAAGAAGAACTGGGCGATCTGCTTGCCCTTGGCGTCCTTGAGCACGGTGCGCTCGGGCAGCGGAGGTTCGTCCAGTTCCTCCGGCTTGAGGTTGAGATCCTCCATGGCTGACTTGGCCGTCACCCCGGCGCCGCCCACGGCGGGCAGCGCGATGGCGGCCGTCAGCACACCCGCGGCCGCCCCCGCGGCGATGAGCCGGATGACGTTCGTGACTGGTGATGAACGATCTTTGCCCTGAGCTTGCACAGGACCAAGAGTACGTCGAAAGAGTGTCGTTATCGGTAACCGAACCCCATTTCGCCTTGACTGGAAGGGGTGACTAGTCATTCCCGGTCAACACTCGGGCGAGAAATTGGTCCTCTGGGGTCTGTCGGCCCGAACGTCTCGTTGCATACGTTCTCCTCTGCGGCAACTGAATACGGAGGCTCGGCGCCCGCGCCCGTCGGCCCCAAGTGACGACTGACCACCTAAGGGGAGTGGGGTCGAAATGTGGATCACGGATTGGACCTCCCGTGCCGCCTGTCGAGGTGCGGATCCGGACGCGTTGTTCGTCCAGGGAGCCGCGCAGAACAGGGCTAAGCTGATCTGCCGAGGATGCCCGGTCCGTACCGAGTGCCTCGCCGATGCGCTCGACAACCGCATCGAGTTCGGGGTGTGGGGCGGTATGACGGAGCGGGAACGGCGGGCGCTGCTGAGGCGACGGCCAGACGTGGACTCGTGGCGGGAGCTGCTCGAGTCTGCGAAAGAAGAGTACGAACGGACAAACGAGCTGATAGCGGGCTAACCCCGCCCGGGAAGCACGGCCGGCGAGCGTCGGCCGTGCTTTCATGCTCCCGAAGCCAGGAGCTCCCCGATCTGGTGCAGACCCGCCAGGTCGTGGACGTCCTCCGACATGGCGCGGACCTGGACGACGGGCACCGTGGGATGCGCGGAGACGAAGTGCTCCTGCTCCCGGTGCTCACGGGCCGCGAGCTGCATCCGCCCGGTGTGGAGCCGCAACACGGCGGCGGTCAGCTCGTGCTCGCCCTTGGACTCCAGGTCCTCCGCCGCGGCCGCGCTGCGCGCCGCCGAGATGCCCGCCGCGGGTGAGAAGTGCACCCGGTTGACCACGAGCCCGGCCAGCGGCATGCGCTCCTCCGCGAGCCGTTCGACGAAGTACGAGGCCTCCCGCATCGCGTCGCGCTCGGGCGCGGCCACCACCACGAAGGCGGTGCCGGGCGCCTGCAGGAGCCGGTAGGTCATCTCCGCCCGCTGCCTGAACCCGCCGAAGACGGCGTCCAGCGCGGAGACGAAGGTCTGCAGGTCCTTGAGCACCTGCGCGCCCAGCAGCTTGGTCATCGCTCCGGCCACGAGCCCGAACCCCGCGTTCAGCAGCCGGAAGGCGCTGCGGCCCCCGGCCTTGGCGGGCGCGGTGAGCAACTTGATGAAGCGCCCGTCGAGGAAGCGGCCGAGCCGTTCGGGGGCGTCGAGGAAGTCCAGCGCGGAGCGTGAGGGAGGGGTGTCGACGATGATCAGGTCCCACTCGTCCGAGCGGCGCAGCTGCCCGAGCTTCTCCATCGCCATGTACTCCTGCGTGCCGGAGAAACTGGACGACAGCGACTGGTAGAAGGGATTCGACAGGATCTGCCTGGCCCGCTCGGGGTCGGCGTGGGCCTCGATGATCTCGTCGAAGGTCCGCTTCATGTCGAGCATCATCGCGAACAGCTGGCCACCGCCCTCCTCGGCGGTGTGCACCAGCCTGGGGGTGTTGTCCAGCTCCGAGAGGCCCATCGACTGCGCCAGCCGCCTGGCCGGGTCCACGGTCAGCACGACCGCCCCCCGGCCGCGCTCCGCGGCCCGCAGGCCCAGCGCGGCGGCGGTCGTGGTCTTGCCCACGCCGCCGGCGCCGCAGCAGACGATGATGCGGGTCCCGCGGTCGTCGAGGATGGCGTCGACGTCGAGGGGGGCGGGCTTCTTCACGCGGCTCCCTGGTTTCGGATGCTTGCGGCCAGCTCATAAAGGCCGGCCAGATCTACACCGTCGGCCAGCAGCGGGAGCTCGTATCGGGGCAGATCAGCCTGGTCGAGAGAGGCCCGCTCGGCACGCTCGATCGCGGTACGGCGGGCGTGCTCGACCACCTCTCCCACGAGGGATTCGGCCACCACCGCCGCGTCGGCCCCGTCGGCGAGACCGGCCGCCTTGAGGCCCAGTGTGAGTTCCCCCACGTCGAATCGGCCCTTGACAGCCGAGTCAAGTACGGCCTGCGGAAGCAGTGATTCACGGACCATATTGATGAAAATTCCGCCAGGCGGAAGACCGGCAGAACGCAATTCGGCGAGGCCGTCCAGCGTCTCCTGAACCGGCATCTCCTCCAGAAGCGTGACAAAGTGCACGGCCGTCTCGGGAGACTTCACCACCCCGCTCACCAGGTCGGAGTGGTTCTTGATCGGCCCGACCTTGGCCAGTCCAGCCACCTCCTGGGTGACGTTGAGGAAGCGGGTGATCCGGCCGGTCGGCGGCGCGTCGAGCACCACGGCGTCGTAGACGCGCCTGCCGTTCTTGGCCCGCCTGCGCACGGCCTCGGTGGTCTTGCCCGTGACCAGGACGTCGCGGAAGCCCGGCGCCACCGTGGTGGCGAAGTCGACGATGCCCATCCGGGTCAGCGCGCGGCCGGCGCGGCGCATGCCGTAGAACATCTCCATGTAGTCGAGCATGGCCTCTTCCGGGTCGATGGCCAGCGCGTACACGTCGCCGCCGTCGGGGGCCACCGCGATCTTGCGCTCCTCGTAGGGGAGTGGTGGCAGGTCGAAGATCTGCGCGATGCCCTGCCTGCCCTCCACCTCCACGAGCAGCACCTTGCGCCCGCCCGCGGCCAGCGCGAGTGCCAGCGCCGCGGCCACCGTCGTCTTGCCGGTGCCGCCCTTGCCGGTGACGACGTGCAGTCGCACGCCGTCCCAATCGGTGTCCCGAGAGTCCACGATTCGAGGCTACCTGGCGGTCACTTACGGAAACCTCCTGCGGGGCCTTTGAGCTCCGTCACACTACGCTGAGCCGCATGAAGAAATGGGAGTACCTCACAGCCCCGCTGCTGATCCACAACACCAAGATGATCCTGGACAACTTCGGCTCCGACGGCTGGGAACTGGTCCAGATCGTGCCGGGCCCCAACGCCGAGAACCTGGTCGCCTACTTCAAGCGGGAGAAGGCATGACCCCCGAGGAGAGGATCGCCGCTCTCGGGCTGACGCTGCCCGAGGTCGTGCCTCCGCTGGCCGCCTACACCCCCGCCGTACGCACCGGCGACCTCGTCTACACCTCGGGCCAGGTGCCCATGGTGGAGGGCAAGCTGGTCGGCTCCGGCAGGGTCGGCGCCGACCTCACGGCCGAGGAGGCCGCCGGTCACGCCCGCATCTGCGCGCTGAACGCGATCGCCGCCCTGAAGTCGCAGGTCGGCGACCTGGCGAAGGTCGTGCGGATCGTCAAGGTCGTGGTCTTCGTGGCCAGCGCCCCCGACTTCACCGGCCAGCCGGGCGTCGGCAACGGCGCCAGCGAGCTGCTGCGCGACGTCTTCGGCGACGCCGGTGTGCACGCCCGCAGCGCCGTGGGCGTGGCCGCGCTCCCGCTGGGGGCGTCGGTCGAGGTGGAGCTGATCGCCGAGGTTTCCTGACGGACCGGATATGTCACCATGACCGAGTGATGTTCTAGTTGGAGGTCATTGTGACTGGTATCCCCCTGCCGAAGGATCTGGCCGGCCGCGCGCGCGACATCAACGCGGGACGCATCGAACCGGTCCCCGCCCGGGACGCCGCCACCGTGGTGATCCTCAGGGAGGGACCGGGGCTGGAGGTGTACCTGCTGCGCCGCAAGACCACCATGGCCTTCGCCGCGGGCGCCTACGTCTTCCCCGGCGGCTCCGTGGACCCGCGTGACACCGACCACGCGGTCGCCTGGGCGGGGCCGTCCCCCCGGCAGTGGGGTGAGGTCTTCAACGCCGACGAGCGCACCGCCCGCGGACTGGTCTGCGCGGCGGTCCGCGAGACGTTCGAGGAGTCCGGGGTACTGCTGGCCGGGCCCGGCACCGATTCCGTGGTCGCCGACACCACCGGCGCCGACTGGGAAGCCGACCGCCTGGCGCTGATCGACAGGAGCCTGGCCTTCGCCGACTTCCTGGCCAAGCGCGGCCTGGTGCTCCGCTCCGACCTGCTGAAGCCGTGGGCGCACTGGATCACCCCCGAGATCGAGGAGCGCAGGTTCGACACCCGCTTCTTCGCCGCCGTGCTGCCCCCCGGCCAGCGCACCCGCGACGTGGGCGGCGAGGCCGACCAGGTCGCCTGGAAACGCCCGTCCGAGGCGCTCGAACTGGCGGCCGGCGGCGAGATCTTCCTCATGCCGCCGACCTACCAGACGCTCAACGAACTGGCCGCCTTCGCGTCGGTGGGCGATGCGCTGGCCGTACAGCGAAAAATCATCACAATTCTCCCGCGAGCGGTAGAAATCGAGGGAGAGATGCGGTTGATGGTGTCATGAGCGGTCTCTACATCCCGATCGACACCCCCGACGGATCCCGTACGGCTCACGCCGAGAACCTCCTCGCCCCCAACCCCGGCATGATGACGCTCGACGGCACCAACACCTGGGTCATCGGCACCAACGAGGTGATCGTCGTCGACCCCGGACCCTCCGACGAGGCCCACCTCCTCCGCGTGGTCGCCCACCTGGGCGAACGCCGGGTCCGCCATATCCTGCTCACCCACGGCCACCACGACCACAGTGGCGGCGCCAAGCGCTTCGCCGAACTCGTCGGCGCGCCCGTCCACGCCCTGGACCCGCTGCACCGCCTGGGCTCGGAGGGCCTGACCGACGGCGACGTGGTGCGTGCCGGCGGCGTGGAGCTCCACGTGTACGCCACGCCGGGGCACTCCTTCGACTCCCTGTGCTTCTGGCTGCCGGTCGACCGCGCGATGCTGACCGGCGACACCGTCCTGGGCCGCGGCACCACCGTCATCGCCCAGGACGGCGGCCTGACCGACTACCTCCACAGCCTGGACCGCCTCAGGAAGACCGCCGAGGACCTGGAGGCCGACGCCCTCCTGCCCGGCCACGGCCCCGTCCTGGCGAACCCGCTGGCGGCGCTGGACGGCTACGTCGCGCACCGCCGCGAACGCCTCGACCAGATCCGCCAGGCCAGGAAGAACGGCGCCAGGACCCCGCGCGAGGTCGTCGAAGTGGTGTACGCGGACGTGGACCGCTCTCTGTGGCCGGTCGCCGAGATCTCCGTCCGGGCCCAGCTGGACTACCTGGCCGGCGAGTGAGCGCTCAGGGCTGGACGAGACCGACGGCGAACGCGTAGTCGTCCAGGGTGAACTGGGTGATGCCGTTCATGCGCAGGGCCTGTACCCGGACGGTGTAGGCCCCCGGACCCAGGGGAGCGGAGAAGCGCTCCAGGGCGTGCGCCTCCTCGGCGTCACCGGGGCTGTCGAACCTGTAGTCCGTGCCCGCGACCGGGTGCAGTTCGGTGGTCGTGCCCGCGGAGTTGACCACGACGACGCGCACGGAGCACCACGCGCTCGCGGCGCCGACGCAGACGGACTCGGCGGTGAAGCGGGCGTCGACGAATCGCGTCGTCCCCGCGGGCACGGTGACGTTGACCGACGCCGTCGGAATGTTCCCCCAGGCTCCGATCGTCTGGGCGGTCCAGGGGCTGTTCTCGCCGGTGAAGGACTGCGCGCTGGTCTGCGTGCCGTTCTGGGAGCTGGGTACGGCGCCGGCGGACGTGGCCAGCAGCGCGAGCGCACCGGACAGCGCCGCCGTGGTGAACGCGGACTTGATGAGTCTGGACAACGGGATTCCTCTCTGCCGTCGCGCAGCCGTGCGCCCCGCGACCGGTCGTTTCTGGAATCACGCTGACAAGAACGTTGTGGCTGGTGAAGCCGTCGCCGAATTATCCGGACAAGTCCGTACGGGGCGGCTCACGGCGCGGGACGGGCACGCGGCGTGAAGAGCGCCGCCGCCACCACGGCGACGACGGTCAGCGGCACGCAGAGCAGGAGGATCCATCGGAAGGAGGCGTATTGGGCGATGATGCCGCCGATCACGGGCCCGGCGTTCAGCCCCACCAGGGTCACCACCGCCGGGATCGCGACCGCCGGCCACCACGTGGTGCCACGCAGGTGTGTCCTGGCGAGCTCGAACCCGGCCCGCAGCACGATCGCGGACGCCAGCCCCTGCCCGAACCGGCCGGCGACGAGCATGCCGCCGGTCACCGCGAAGGCGCCGGCGGCCGACACCAGGCCGAAGCCGGCCAGCCCCCACAGGAGCACGCTCAGGCGGCCCTTCACGGGGATCAGCACACCCAGGAGGGCCACGGGATAGGCGTAGGCCAGCATGACCTCGGTCGCCGGGGTGGGGGAGAACTCCGCGGTGATGATCGATCCGGCGGCGTTCAGCACGGTCCAGTTCACCGAGAAGATCGCCACGCATAAGGTCAGGGCCGCGACCATCTGCCATCGTCCAGTCATCGCCGGACCATATTCAGGCGCGGTTGACAACCACTTGCAACAACCCGCCCCCGCTGCCCGTAGGGCCTCCACGGAGAACCGCCCGCACGGCCCTTGCCCCCGGGCCGGTCAGCGGGAGCGGTTGTGGAGCCGGTCCATGTCGAGGATCACCACGGCCTTGGCCTCGATGCGCAGCCAGCCTCGCTGGGCGAAGTCGGCCAGTGCCTTGTTCACCGTCTCCCTGGAGGCGCCCACCAGCTGGGCGAGCTCTTCCTGGGTCAGGTCGTGGTGGACGCGCAGCCCGTCGTCGGTCTTCACGCCGAAACGTTCCGCCAGGTCCAGCAACTGCTTGGCCACGCGTCCCGGCACGTCGGTGAAGACCAGGTCGGCCAGGACGTCGTTGGTACGCCGCAACCGCTGGGCCAGGGCGCGCAACAGGTGCAGAGCCACCTCGGGGCGGCCGGTCAGCCAGGGGCGCAGGTCGTCGTGGCCCAGCCCGGCCAGCCGTACGTCCGTCAGAGCCGTGGCGGTCGCGGTGCGCGGCCGGGGATCGAACAGCGACAGTTCGCCGAACATCTCGCTCGGGCCGAGCACGCTCAGCAGGTTCTCGCGCCCGTCCGGGGACTGGCGGGAAAGTTTGATCTTGCCTTCGAGCACGACGTAGAGACGGTCGCCCGTCTCGTTCTCATGGAAGAGCGTCTGTCCCTTGGACAGCTGGACTTCGGTGATGCTCGTGCGCAGCGCCGCTGCGCTCTCACGGTCGAGCGCGGCGAACAGGGGGGCCTTGCCCAGCACGTCTTCGGTGTTCACTCTGCCTCCTCTGCTGCCATTGTGACTCACCCCACTCCCCGCCACGCACTTAGGCTAGGGAGATGCCCTCTGAGTCGAGACTCGCCCTGGTCCGCAGGGCGCGCCGGATGAATCGCATACTGGCGGAAACCTACCCCGACGCCCACTGCGAGCTCGACTTCGGTAACCCGCTTGAGCTGCTGGTCGCGACGATCCTCTCGGCGCAGTGTACGGACAAAAGGGTCAACATGGTTACTCCAACCCTTTTCGCGAAATATCCGACAGTCCAGGATTACGCCGCCGCCGACCGCGCCGAGATGGAAACGATCATCAAGTCAACCGGCTTCTTCCGGGCCAAGACCAACTCGATCATCGGCATGGCCCAGGCCGTCTGCGACCGCTACCGAGGCGAGGTCCCCGGCAAGCTCAAAGATCTCGTCACCCTGCCCGGCGTGGGCCGCAAGACCGCCAACGTGGTCCTCGGCAACGCGTTCGGCGTACCGGGCCTGACCGTCGACACCCACTTCCAGCGCCTGGTACGCCGCTTCGGCTGGACCGAGGAGACCGACCCGGTCAAGATCGAGCACGTCGTCGGTGAACTCATCCCCAAGCGGGAATGGACCATCTTCTCCCACCGGGTCATCTGGCACGGCCGCCGCATCTGTCACGCCCGCAAGCCCGCCTGCGGCGTGTGCCCGCTGGCCGTCCTCTGTCCCGCGTACGGCACCGGCCCCACGGAGGAGAAGGCCGCCCAGAAACTCGTCAGGCCCGGCCCGTTCTCCTGAACTCGGACAACCTCGGTGGGAAGCTGCGAGGGCTCGATCGCGTTGGAGGTGTTCGTGACGCAGGTGCCCGACTGGCTGGACCAACTGGCGGCGAAAGCCGTACGCACGCAACCTCCCCGGGACATGCACCCGCCCGCCAACGGCGCGGGCAGGCGGGCGGCGGTGCTGATGCTGTTCGGCGAGGGCCCACTCGGGCCCGACGTGCTGCTGATCCAGCGCAGCTCGCGCGGACGCAGGCACGCCGGTCAGCCCGCCTTCCCCGGCGGCGGCGTGGACCCGGAAGACGGCGGCCCGGTGCGGGCGGCGCTCAGGGAGGCCGAGGAGGAGACGGGACTGATGCCCCAGGGGGTGACGGTCGTGTGCACGATGCCCGAGGTGTACATCTGGCGCAGCGACAACCGCGTCACCCCCGTCCTGGGCTGGTGGCACGCGCCGTCGGCGGTGCACGCGGCGGCCCCCGACGAGGTGGAGTCGGTGGAGCGGGTGCCGGTCGCGGAGCTGGTCGATCCGGGCAACCGGGTGACGTTGCGCCATCCCGGCGGCTACGCGGGCCCGGCGTTCAGGGTGCGGGGGATGCTCGTGTGGGGCTTCACCGCGAGCCTGCTGGACGGGGTGCTGGGGATGAGCGGGTTCGCGCGGCCGTGGGATGCGTCAGTGACCGAGGACCTGCCGCCCGAGGCCGTCAAGCTGGCCCGCCGAGGTTAGGGCGGCGTGCCGTACGCCCGGATCGTCGTCGCCGACGGCCAGATAGCGCAGGATCGGCAGCGACCGGAGCCTGAACGCGCTCAGGTCGGCCATGATGTGCACCCCCAGCAGCCGCTCAGCCGCGCTCTCCGCCGCGCACAGGCGTCTGGCCAGGGTGAAGGACTCTGAGTCCCCACGCGCTCGCAGCGCGCTGATCGCGCGCTTTCTGACGGGTCCTGCAGGGTCGGGGTCGGTCAGGGCCGCCTCGACGATCTCGCGCACGCTCACGCCGTCACGCTAGCCCGGAGGGTAAGCCCGTCCTGGCCGAAGGCGTGCACACTTGACCCGGTTGCTGGTTACCTTTGAAGCGTGCGCGGTGATCTGCTTGACCTCATCTTGATCGGCCTCGTGATCGCCTTCGGGATCTCGGGTTACCGGCAGGGCTTCATCATCGGCGTCATGAGCTTCGTGGGATTCGTGGGCGGGGCGGTGCTCGGGGTGTTCATCGCGCCGCCGATCTCCAAGGCCGTGGTCAGCGGCCCGACCGAGCAGGCGCTGCTCGCCATCGTGATCGTCTTCCTGACGGCGACGATCGGCCAGTTCGCCTCCTCGACGATCGGCGCCGTCGTCCGCTCGCACGTCACCTGGGAACCGGCGAAGCTGGCCGACGCGGTGGGCGGCACGTTCGCCAGCGCGTTGTCGGTGCTGGTCATCGCGTGGCTGATCGGCTCGCTGATCGTCTCGACCTCGTTCACGCCCCTGGTCACCCAGGTGAAGGACTCGCTGCTGCTGACCACGGTCGACGACGCGATCCCGCAGGCGGCGCGCAACTGGCAGCAGCCGTTCAAGCAGTTCATCGACAACTCCGAGTTCCCGCCGGTGTTCGACGCGATCGGCGGCGACCAGCTGGTCAACGTCGCTCCGCCCGACGTCAGCGTGCTGCAGGGCGGCAAGCTCAAGAGGGCCCGCGCGTCGATCGTCAAGGTCCAGGGCAACGCCGAGAGCTGCAACAAGCACATCGAGGGCACCGGCTTCGTCTACGAACCCGACCGGATCATGACCAACGCGCACGTGGTCGCCGGCGTCACCCGCGACCTGGAGGTCATCGACCAGGACGGCAACAAGCACGCGGCGACCGTGGTCCGCTACAACCCGCAGCGCGACATCGCGATCCTGCACGTGCCCGGCCTCAACCTGCCCAACCTGGAGTTCGACGGCCAGGCCAGGAGCGGCGAGAGCGCGATCATCGCCGGCTACCCCAAGGGCAAGGGCTTCACCGCCGAGCCGGCCCGCATCCGCAGCAAGATTCCCGCCAAGGGCCCGGACATCTACCGCAGCATGAACGTCACCCGGCAGGTCTACCAGATCCGCGGCAAGGTGCTGCCCGGCAACTCCGGAGGCCCGCTGCTCACCGTCGACGGCAAGGTCTTCGGCGTGATCTTCGCCGCGGCCATCAGCCAGGAGGAGACCGGGTACGTCCTGACCGCCGACGAGGTCCGCCCCGACGCGTCGGCCGGCCGCACCGACGTCAGCCCGGCCAGCACCCAGCGCTGCGACTAGCCACACCCGCGCACGTCGTCAGCGCACGTCGAAGCCCAGCGCGGCGGCCACGACCGTCGCCTGGAAGGAGTCGATGATCGCCTTCTTGACCGTGGTGACCTGCGGGTCGAGCGCGGCCAGGTCGCTGCCGCGCAGGTCGCAGGCGGTCAGGTCGGCGCTGTGCAGCCAGGCGCCCGACAGGTCGCTGCGCAGGATCTCGGCCTTCTCCAGCCGCGCCCCCGTCAGGTCGGCCTCACGCAGCCGCACCCCGTGGAAGGCGCTGCCGCGCAGGTCGGCGCCGGGCAGGCCGACGAACGACCAGTCGCCGCCCTCCACCTTGAGCAGCCCGTAGCTACAGCCGTCGAACATGCTGCCGGTGAACTTGCACGCCCGGAACGTGGCGTCGAAGAACGAGCACCGCCTGAACGTGCAGTTGACGAAGCTGGAGTCGTCGTGCTCGGAGACGTTGAAGCGCACCTGCGAGAACGTGCACTCCTCGAACGCCGAGCCGCGGTTGATCATCTCGGTCATGTCGACGTCGACGAACAGCACGCGGCGGAACGTCTCATGGTCGAGGTCGCGGCCGTCCCACTCGCCTGACCTGATCGCGGACTCGGTGGGCGGGGCCGGCACCCCGTGCTTGCGTTCGGCCATGCCGTCAGGCTAGCCGCGGGCTACGACAGTTCGAGCTCGCGCAGGATCAGGGCGATGGCGGCGCTCGCGTCGCTGTCCTCGCCGAAGCCCGTCGCCGCCCTGCCCACCTGGTCGTACGGCGGGCCGTACCCCTGGATGCGGGCGGCGCCGCGGCTGAAGAGGGTCAGGGCCCCGCGCCCGTTGCCCCGTTGCAGGTGGGTGAGGCCGACGCAGATCTGCGCCAGGCCCTGCCACAGCTCGCGCTCCTCGTCGGGGGCGCACTTCCAGCGGCCCTCGAACACCTCGTGCGCGTGGAAGGGCTTGGACTCCGCCAGGAACCGGCGGCCGTCGTCGAGCGCCTGCTCGGTGGTGGGGGCGTAGTCGTCGGGGACGCGTGGGACCCCGGCCGTGCCGTACGGCAGGGGGCGGCCGAACTCGTCGCGGGGGCGCGCGTTGCGCGGCCTGCCCTCGCTGTCGCGGTCTCTCATCGATCAGGCTCCGGGTCGGCCAGCCACCCGAGCAGCTCTGCGTCGAACTTCTCGGGGGTCTCCTCGTGGGGGAAGTGCCCCGCTCCCTCGATCAGTCTCCAGCGGTACGGCGCGGCGACGTAGCGGCCGGAGCCCTGCGCGGTGCGCGGCAGGACGCAGGTGTCGAGCAGGCCGTGCAGTTGCAGGGTCGGCGACTCGACTGCGGTGCGCATGGCCCTGGCGTAGCGCATGCCGTCGGGCCGCAGCTGGGAGCGGCCGAACCAGCGGTGGTACTCCAGGGCGAGGTGGGCCACCGCGGGGATGCGGAAGGCCTCGCGGTAGGTGCGGCCGGTCTCCTCGTCGGGCCAGCCGGGCCGCGACCAGGCGTCCAGCAGGCTGCCCACGAGCGCGCCCTCGTGGGCGACGAGCCGCCGCTCGGGCAGGATCGGCAGCTGGAAGCGCAGGGCGTGGCGGTTGGCCCTGAACTGGCCGGGGCTGAGCAGCGTGCGGCGCAGGCGGCGCGGGTGCGGCGCGCCCACGGTGACCAGCCTGCTGACGCTCTTGGGGTCCATGACGGCCATGGTCCAGGCCATCAGGCCGCCCCAGTCGTGGCCGACGACGATCGCGCGGGTCTCGCCGAGCGCCCTGATCAGGCCGGTGGCGTCGCCGGCCAGGGTGGGCAGGTCGTAGCCGCGCGGCGGTTTGTCGCTGCCGCCGTAGCCGCGCAGGTCGACCGCGACCGCCCGGTAGCCCGCCTCTGCCAGGGAGACGAGCTGGCGCCGCCAGGTCCACCAGAACTGCGGGAAGCCGTGCAGCAGCAGGACGAGCGGCCCTTCACCGGCCTCCACGACGTGGAAGCGGGTGCCACCGGCGTGTACGCCGCGGTGCGTCCAGGGTCCCTCGATCTGGACGAACGCCTCGTCAGGTGCCATCTGGCTTCACCGGCTCGCGATGTGTGCCCTCCAGGCCCGCGGTCGGCACCTGGCCGTCGTCCGGGTCCGCGATCTCCTTGAGTCCCTTGATCGAGCGCGCGGTGCGCTTCATGCCGGACAGCCCCTTGAGCCTGCGCATGCCGATGAACACCAGCAGTCCCGCGGCCAGCAGGTAGAAGACGGTCACGATGAGGAAGGCGGCCCACGTCGGCAGCCATTGGTCCAGCACGTACGCGATCGTGAACGAGATCAGGATCAGGCACAGGTGGGCCATGAACGCCGCGGCGGCGAACAGGCCGGCGGCCGTGCCGACACGTTTGGCGTCGAACCTCAGCTCGGCCTTGGCCAGCTCGATCTCCGAGCGGACCAGCGTGGAGATCTGCTGGCTCGCCTGGGCGACGAGAGAGCCCAGGGATTCCTCTTCCGTGGTCTGCTGCATGAACGTCTCCTATCGGGGCCTGGTGGCCATGTCAAACATCATCCAGCGCCCTGCGGCGATTGCGTACCCGGAGGTTGAGGAGCACCGCGGCCAGAACCGAGGCGATGAGGCTGGCCGCGAGGATCCCCGTGGTGACGGCGTCGGCGCGCTGCGGATCGTGTCCGTAGGCAAGGCCGCCGATGAGCAGCGACACCGTGAACCCGATCCCGGCCAGCAGTGACACCGCCGCCATGTCCCGCCAGTGCAGCTCTTCCGACAGTCTCGCCAGGCCGAGCCGTACCGACAGCCAGGCGCCGCCGAAGACCCCGAGGAACTTGCCGAGCACGAGACCCGCCACCACCCCCAGAACTACCCGATCGGAGAAGATACCGCTCATGCTTGACGCGTTGAGTTGCACCCCCGCCGACAGAAAGGCGAAGACCGGGACGGCGAAGCCCGCCGAAAGCGGCCGGATGTAGTGGTCGGCGGCCTCCGACGGGGAGCGTTCCTCGGAGTCGTCCGCCCACACGCGCGTGAGCAGTCCCAGTGCCACGCCGGCGACGGTCGCGTGCACGCCGCTGACCTCGACGAAGTACCACGCCAGCACGGCCAGCGGCAGATAGATCCATACCCCCTTGACCCGCTTGTACTGCAGGAACCCGTACACGCAGATCAGCGCGACCCCGGCCGCCAGCATGATCAGGTCGAGGTTCTCCGTGTAGAAGATCGCGATGATGGAGATCGCGCCGAGGTCGTCGACGACGGCGCTGGTCAGCAGGAACGCCCGCAGGGCCGCGGGCATCGCGCTGGCGGTGACGGCGAGGACGGCCAGGGCGAAGGCGATGTCGGTCGCGGTGGGAATCGCCCATCCTCGCCCGGCCTCGTGCGAACCCCAGCTGACCAGCAGGAAGATGGCCGCCGGAACGATCATGCCGGCGATGGCCGCGATGATCGGCAGGGCCGCCTTGCGCAGGTTGCTGAGCTCGCCGTGGACGAACTCCTCCTTGACCTCCAGCCCCGCCACGAAGAAGAAGATGGTCAGCAGGCCGTTCTGGGCCCATTTGACGAGTTCGAGATCGAGATGGAGCGCCGCCGGTCCGATCTTGGTGTCGCGGAGGGCGGCGTAGCTCTCGTAGGACGTGTTGGCCCAGACGAGCGCGGCCACGGTGGCCACGAGCATGACGATGCCGCCGATCGTCTCGGCGCGCAGCGCTTCGGCGAGCGTGCGGGCGTAGCGGACGGTGGGCCGGAACGGCCAGACCTCGGCGGCGCGGCGCAAGGTGGTTCCCCCTCGGGAGTGGCGGTTTTTGGGGTCGGTTCCCCCTGTCGCCGACCAGACTTCCCGGCACACCCGTGATTAATGTACCCGCATGCAGGAGGAAGGCCCCCATAGGGGCTATGGGGGCCTTCCTCTATCTCTCTGTGCTCAGTCCTCGCTCTTGGCGGAGGGCAGCTTCTCCGAGATGAGGTTCATCACCGTGCTGTCGGCCAGCGTGGTGACGTCGCCGACGCTGCGGTTCTCCGCCACGTCGCGCAGCAGGCGGCGCATGATCTTGCCGGAGCGGGTCTTGGGCAGCTCGGGCACGACCAGGATCTGGCGTGGCTTGGCGATCGGGCCGAGGGTCTTGGCCACGTGGTCGCGCAGTTCGGTGGCGATGTCCGCGCCCTCCTCCGCGGTGCCGCGCAGGATGACGAAGGAGACGATCGCCTGGCCGGTCACCGGGTCGGTGGCGCCCACGACCGCCGCCTCGGCCACCTTCGGGTGGCTGACCAGGGCGGACTCCACCTCCGTGGTGGAGATGTTGTGGCCGGACACGAGCATGACGTCGTCGACCCGGCCGAGCAGCCAGATGTCGCCGTCCTCGTCGCGCTTGGCGCCGTCGCCGGCGAAGTACATGCCGGGGAAGCGCGACCAGTAGGTGTCGACGTAGCGCTCGTCGTCGCCCCAGATCGTGCGCAGCATCGACGGCCACGGCTCGCGGATGGCCAGGTAGCCGCCGCCTCCGTTGGGCACGCTCTGGCCCTGGTCGTCGACCACGTCGGCGACGATTCCCGGCAGCGGGCGCATCGCCGCGCCCGGCTTCGCGCTGGTCACGCCGGGGAGCGGGCTGATCATGACCGCGCCGGTCTCCGTCTGCCACCACGTGTCCACGACGGGGGTACGGCCGGCGCCGATGTGCTCGCGGTACCAGACGTAGGCCTCGGGGTTGATGGGCTCGCCCACGGAGCCGAGGACGCGCAGGGATGACATGTCGAACTTCGCGGGGATGTCGTCGCCCCACTTCATGAACGTCCGGATCGCGGTGGGAGCGGTGTAGAGGATCGTGATCTTGTACTTCTGCACGATCTCCCAGAACCGGCCGCGGTGCGGGGTGTCGGGGGTGCCCTCGTAGATGACGCTGGTGGCGCCGTTGGCCAGCGGGCCGTACACGATGTAGGAGTGCCCGGTCACCCAGCCGATGTCGGCGGTGCACCAATAGATGTCGGTCTCGGGCTTGAGGTCGAAGACCGCGTTGTGGGTCCAGGACGTCTGGGTGAGGTAGCCGCCGGTGGTGTGCAGGATGCCCTTCGGCTTCCCGGTGGTGCCGCTGGTGTAGAGGATGAACAGCGGGTCCTCGGCGTCGTGCGGCTCGGGGGTGTGCCGGTCGCTCTGGCGCTCGACGATGTCGGCCCAGAAGACATCCCGGTCGTACGTGGAAATTTCTTGATTTGTCCGGCGGACGACGAGCACGTGCTCGATCTGCGGGCACTCGGCCACGGCCTCGTCCACGGTCGGCTTGAGCGCGGACGGCGCGCCCCTGCGGTAGCCGCCGTCGGCGGTGATCACAAGCTTGGCGTCCGCGTCGTCGATGCGGCTCTTGAGCGCGCTGGCCGAGAAGCCGCCGAAGACCACCGAGTGGATCGCGCCGATGCGGGCGCAGGCCAGCATCGCGATCGGCAGCTCGGGGATCATCGGCATGTAGATCGCCACGCGGTCGCCCTTGGCGACCCCCAGCTCCTGGAGCGCGTTGGCGGTCTTGTTGACCTCCCGCTGCAGGTCCGCATAAGTGAGGGTACGGCTGTCGCCCTCAGGCTCGCCCTCCCAGTGGTAGGCGACCTTGTCACCCCGCCCGGCCTCCACGTGGCGGTCGACGCAGTTGTAGGCGATGTTCAGCCGGCCGCCGACGAACCATTTCGCGAACGGCGGGTTCCACTCCAGCGTGGTGTCCCAGCGCTTGTCCCAGGTCAGACGGTCTGCCGCACGCTCCCAGAACCCGAGACGGTCGGCCGCCGCCTCGTCGTAAGCGTCGGCGGTCACGTTCGCGGCCGCGGCCAGGTCGGCGGGTGGTGCGAACCTGCGGTTCTCCTGCAGCAGGTTCGACAGCGCCTGGGGCTCGGTGCCAGGGGTTTCCGGGGCCACCTGAGTGCTCCTTCTATGGCCAGATTGGTTAGGTCGTGTCCCACTTCACCAGGTGGCGGGCGGCTCAAGCAAGAGGTCTAGACAGGTCCGTACCGGCCGTGGCGCTTATCGCTCGTCATTACAGTCGCTATTGAACCGTTGTCATCTTGAAATCATAGAATGATGGAACGCGCCAATTTGTCGGGGTTTATGGGCCCCCTCAGCCGCCCCGCGAGTTACCCACAGGTAAGGTCGGACGCGTGAGTGACCCTCTGGCCGCAGTCGCGAAGCTTCCCGGCGTTCCCGAGGCCGTCGACGAGGCCCGTGAAGCCGTCGACCGGCTTTACCGGCATCGAGTGCTGCGCCGGGCCCGTCCCGCGGTGTCCACCGAGTCGTCCCTGCGTGGCGCGCGGGCCTCGGCCGCCCTTGAGGGCGTGGACGTCACGCTGGACGCGCTGCGCCGCGACGAGGTGTCCGACCCGCTCGTGCAGGGCGCGCTGCGGGCTTCGGCGGAGGTCGGCAGGCTGGGCCCGACCTGGCGCAAGGCTCCCCGGCAGGTCATGGCCCGCCTCCACTCGGTGGCCGCGGCCGGTCTCGTCGGCCCGGACGCGCTCGGGCGGCCCTCGGCGGGCGGACCGCGGCTGGACGCCCTCTTCGGCCTGCTGGAGACGCCCACCAAGGCTCCGGCCCTGGTCCTGGCCGCGATCGTGCACGCCGAGCTGGCTGTCCTGCGGCCCTTCGGCAGCGCGGACGGGGTCGTGGCGCGCGCCGCGGAACGGATCACGCTGGTGGAGTTCGGCCTGGACCCGAAGTCGATCGTCGCGGTCGAGGTGGGACACCTTGAGCAGGACTACCAGGCCGGTCTGAAGGCGTACGTGGACGGCGGGGTGGCCGAATGGGTACACCAATGTGCCGCCGCGGTAAGCCTCGGTGTCCGGGAGACGACGGCGATCTGCGAGGCCATGCAACGCGGCTGAACATAGCTGACGGCGCCTCGCTTGTGAGACGCCGTCTGCCGTGCATCACACCGGGTTACCAAGCGTGCACCTCAATTCGTCGGATCGGGTCAAGCCCGTCTCGACGCGCCTCCCGCGGCTGGTCGCGCGTGGGTACCCGGCTGACGCACCCGGACAAGTGGTCCGTGTCCCCTTTCTACGTCGGATTCGCCCTGATGGGAACCCCTGGGACCAAGACCTTTACTGCGGCGTGGGGCATCGGTCCGATCTCTGCCGGCCGTACGGGCGGGGCCGCGGGGTGACCTTCCCGTGATGATCACGCTGAGTGATCTCCTTTATGTGATCGTTAGCTTCCGGGGAAAAAACTTAGCGAAAATGCGAGATTGCTCCTCGACGAAACTCGAGTCGATCGGGCAGCATACGGTGGTATCTCCCGAAACTGGAGCGACTGTGCATGGGTTTGCATTGCAAGTCCCTTGCCATGCTCTGGTTAAGTGTTGAAAGCTTTCTTCTGAAACGGGACCGGCTCTACCCCCCCGGAGCCGGACCGATCAGGCGACCCCCGCTCTCCCCCCCGGCGGGGGTCGCCCCTTTTCCACAGTCGGCGGCTCCGTCCACAGAACCCCGCTCGGCTCCGCGCGCCGCCCGCGCCTCCCCGCATGGTTGTCCTCCCAACCCGCCCCGGGAGGCATCCGATGCACCGTCCCCTGGTCATCACCGAGGACCAAGACCTCCTCGACGACCTCGTCCGCGTGGCCGCCGCGGCCGGAACGCAGCTCGACGTCGCCCACCACCCGGCCGTCGCCCGCCCCTACTGGGGTATCGCCCCGGTGGTCGTGGTCGGCGACGACCTGGCGGGGAAGGTGGCGGAAACCGCCCCGCCCGCGCGCGAACGCGTCTTCCTGGCCGCCCGCGAACCCGCCGACCCCGGAGCCTGGCGCCGCTGCGTGGAAGTGGGCGCCCAGGCCGTCATGGACCTACCGGGCGACGAACGCCGCCTGGTGGAGGAGTTCGCCGAGGCCCTGGAGCCCGCCTCCCGCGCGGGCGTGGTGGCCTGCGTGGTCGGCGGCCGCGGCGGCGCCGGCGCCAGCGTCCTGGCCGCCTGCCTGGCCCTGAAGGCCTCGGCCGACCGCCTCGCCACCCTCCTCGTCGACGCCGACCGGCTCGGTGGCGGCATCGACGCGCTGCTGGGCCGCGAGGAGGCCCCGGGCGCCCGCTGGAGCGACCTGCTGGCCAGAGAGGGGCGCATCAACGCCGGCGCCCTCTCCGCCGCCCTGCCCGCCTTCGGCGACCTGGCCCTGCTGAGCTTCGGAAGAGGACGGGCCGCCCCGGTCCCGCCGGCCGCCATGCGCGCGGTGCTCGAAGCGGGGCGGCGCGGCTTCGACCTCGTCGTGGTCGACCTGCCGCGCCACCTCGACCCCGCCGCCGCGGAAGCCCTGGCCAGGGCCGACACCACGTTCGCCGTCGCCACGGCCGACGTGCGCGGCGTCCTGGCCACCGCCCAGGTCGTGCACGACGTGGCCGAGCACACCGCCGACATCAGGGCCGTGGTCAGGCCGGGCGCCCTCGACGAGCGGGCCGTGGCCCACAGCCTCGACCTCCCGCTCGCCGGCACCCTCCCCGACCATCCGAAGCTCTCGGCCACGCTCAACCGCGGCGAACTCCCGCGCCTGGGCCCGCGCACCGCCCTCGGCGGCCTGTGCGCCACGCTCGTCCACACGCTCGCCCAGGACCGCTGATGGAGTCCCCGCCCGCCGACCTCGTCGAGGCCGTGCGCGCCCGGCTGGCGCGCACCGGCGTCGAGCCGAGCGCCGCCCAGGTCGCGCTCGCGCTGCGTGCCGAGAAGTCCGTGTACGGCGACGCCGAGATCCTGGCCGTCGCCCGCGCCCTGTGCGCGGACCTGATCGGCGCGGGGCCGCTGGAGCCCCTGCTGGCCACGCCCGACGTCACCGACGTCCTGGTCAACGGGCCCCGCGAGGTCTGGGTCGACGACGGCCTGGGGCTGCGCCGTACCCGGGTGGCCTTCGCCGACGACGCCGCCGTGCGCAGGCTGGCCCAGCGCCTGGCCGCCGCGGCCGGCCGCCGGCTGGACGACGCCTGCCCGTACGTGGACGCCCGGCTGGCGGGCGGCGTACGCCTGCATGCTGTGCTGCCGCCCATCGCCTCCGGCGGCACGTGTGTCTCGCTGCGCCTGCCGCCGCGCCGGACGTACACGATGGACGCCCTGGTCCGCGCGGGCACGCTGGCTCCGGAGGCGGCCGCGATCCTGCGCCGCATGGTCGCCGCCCGGCTGGCCTTCCTGGTCACCGGCGGCACCGGCACCGGCAAGACCACGCTCCTGTCCGCGCTGCTGTCACTCGCCGATCCCGGCGAACGCCTGCTGCTGGTCGAAGACTCCGCCGAACTACGCCCCGAACACCCGCACGTGGTGCGGCTGGAGTCGCGCCCGGCCAACCTGGAGGGCGCGGGCGGAATAGGCCTGCGCGACCTCGTACGGCAGGCGCTGCGCATGCGGCCGGATCGCGTGGTGGTGGGCGAGGTCAGGGGCGCCGAGGTCGTCGATCTGCTCGCGGCGCTCAACACCGGGCACGAGGGCGGCTGCGGCACGCTTCACGCGAACGCGGCGGCCGACGTGCCCGCGCGGCTGGAGGCGCTGGGGTGTGCGGCCGGACTGAGCAGGGAGGCCGTCCACAGCCAGCTGGCGGCCGCGCTCGACATGGTCGTGCACCTGGCCAGGAGCCGCGCGGACGGGCGGCGGCGGGTGGCGGAGATCTGCCTGCTGGCCCGGACGCCGTCCGGACTGGTGGAGGCACGCACGGCCATGACGTTCCACGAGGCCGGGGCCGTGGAGCTCGGGCCTGCTTACGGGCGTCTTGAGGAGGCGTTGTGAACGCCCTCGTCGTGGCCGCGATGGCGGCCGGCGGGCTCGTCTGGATGTGGACCGGGTCCCGGCACGCCGCCGAGGTCCGGCTGGCGCGGGTTCTGGGGCGGGGGTCCGGGGCCCGGCTCCGGTGGGAGTGGATCACGCGTCTGGTCCGGCGGCGGCGCCCGGTGGCCGACGAGTGGCATCGGGCCTCCATTGAGCTTTGCCACGCCTTGTCGGCTGAGTTGCTGGCCGGCCGTACGGCGGGGGAGGCGTTGGCGCGGGCCATCGCCTCGGTGGACGTCCCCGGTGACCTGCGCGAGGTGACGGCCGCGGCGCGGGACGGCGGCGACGTCGCCGCCGCCCTGGTCGCCGCCGCTCCCGAACAGGGTGGCGAGGGGTTGCGGCGGCTCGCGGCCTGCTGGAGCGTCGGGGTCGGCGTGGGCGCCGGGATGGCGGCGCTGGTGGAGCGGGTGGCTCACGCGCTACGCGCCGCCCGGGCGCATCGGCAGGACGTGGCCGCCCAGCTGGCCGGGCCGCGTACCACCGCCCGGTTGCTGGCCGGGCTGCCCGTGCTGGGGGTGGGGATGGCGGCCGCGATGGGGATGCGTCCGCTGGACTTCCTGTTCGGTGGGGTGCCTGGGCTCGCCTGCCTGGGGGCGGGGGTCCTGCTCGACCTCGGCGGCCTGTGGTGGACCGGCCGCATGGCCAGGGCCGCGCTCGACTCTTGAGGGAGCTGATCCATGTACGTTCTGGCCGCTCTGTGCGCCGGCGTGGCCGTCTGGGTCTGGGTGCCTCCGGACACGGCCGCTCGCCGGTTGTCGCGCCTGCGTCCTCCCGGTGAGGGCGCGGCGCGTGACCCCGTTGAAGAGGTGCCTGGCCGGCTTGGATCTGAAGAGGTGCCTGGCCGGCTTGGATGTGAAGAGGTGCCTGGCCAGCTTGGATTCACGCCCACGTGGCCACCCGATCGGCGCACGCTCGTGTCCGCCGCCTGCGCGGGGCTGGTGACCGGGCTGGCGATCGGGGGTGTGGTGGGTGTCGTCGCCGGGGTTCTCGCGGCTCTGGGCGCCGGCTGGGCCCTACATCGGCAGGAACCTCCTGCTGCCCGCGTGGATCGCCGGCGGATCGCCGCCGATCTTCCCTTCGCCGTGGATCTGATGGTCGCCTGCCTGCTGGCGGGCCAGCCGGTCAGCACCGCCACGGAGACCGCGGCCGGGGCCGTACCCGGGCCGTTGGCGGCCCGCCTCCTGTGGGTGAGCACGCAGTTGCGTCTGGGGGCGGACGCGGAGCCCACGTGGGCCCATCTGGCCCGTGATCCCGCCACCGCTCATCTGGCCCGTGCCATGACCAGGGCCGCCCTCGGCGGGGCGCCGGTGGCCGACGTTCTCACTCGGCTGGCTGACGACGCGCGGGAGGCCGCTCGTGCGACGTCGCTGGCCGCCGCGCGCAGGGTGGCGGTGAAGGCGGTGGCGCCGCTGGGGCTGTGCTTTCTGCCTGCGTTCGTTCTGCTGGGCGTCATCCCGATCATCGCCGGCCTCGCCTCCACGATCGTCCTGCCCTGATCGTGTCGCACGGTTATCCACAGCTGTGCACATCCTGAGGGCGCCAATCCCCAGAACCTCGTTCGGCCGATCGCCACCCGCCCCCTCTCGGCGACTCTTGGACTCCCGCGCCGGTCAAGCCCCCAGCGCCCAACATCAGGAGGCCCGATGAGCACCACGACCATCCAGCGAGACATCGCCGCCAAACCCCCCGCCCCACCGCACCCCGAGCCCCCCGCCCCACCCCACTCCGAGCCCATCGCCCCACCCCACCCTGAGCCCCCTGCCCCACCCCACTCCGAGCGGATCGCCCCACCCCACACCGAGCCCATCACCTCAACCCACCCCGAGCCCATCGCCCCACTCCACCCCGAACGCCCGGATCCAGATCACCTCGCCTCCGATACACCAGAACCCGATGCCGACCCCACCACGCGGGCGATCCCAGAGCAGGCGCCCCCGTCGGACCTGAAGTCCCGCTACGCGGCCACCAGGTCCGACGCCGGTATGTCCACTGCCGAGTACGCGGTCGGCACCCTCGCCGCCGTGGCCTTCGCCCTCCTGCTCATCAAGGTCATCAACAGCCCCGAGATCCTGGACGCCCTCACCGCCCTGGTCGACCGAGCACTTAACTCGGCCGGATGACGATGCGTACCTGGTGGCGTCCAACGCAAGCGCGGGCCGCCACCCCCTCCGCGTCGAGAGGCTCGGTAACCGCCGAGACCGCCGCCATGCTCCCCGCCCTGATCGTGGTCCTGGCCGCGGCCTTGTGGGCCATCCAGGCGGTCGGCGCCCAGCTGGAATGCGTGGACGCCGCCAGAGCCGCGGCCCGCGCCGCAGCCCGAGGCGAACCACTGGACAAGGTCCAGGAAGCCGCCCGATCAGCCACCCGCCCCGGGGCTCAGGTCCGCGTCACCCGCTCCCGGCAACTGACGAAGGTCGAGATCACCATGGACGTCCGCCCCAGCTGGGCAAGCCGCCTGCCCGCCGTCACGGTGACGGCGTCCGCGACAGCGGGCACCGAACAATGACCGGCGTCCACGGGCCCGGCGCCAATTACCCGGCAGCCAAGGGCGGCCCGCCCCACGACCGAGGCTCGGCCACGATCTGGGGCGTGGCCCTCATGGCGTTGCTCATCTCCGTGGCCATGACCCTGGCCGCTGTCGGCTCCGTCCGTGTGGCCAGGCACCGGGTGTACGGGGCGGCCGACCTGAGCGCTCTGGAGGCGGCCCGTCTGGCTCTGGCCGCCCCGGATCAGGCCTGCGCCCGAGCGGAGAAGGTAGCCATGGCCAACGCCGTACGCCTTACCCGCTGCACCATCACCGACGAAACCGCCGACGTATGGACATCTCTGGAAATCACCCTCCCAGGCGTGGGCAAACGCATCGTCACAGGCCGAGCCCGCGCAGGCCCATCCTGGATCACCTCAGAAGGCGCAACCGACCCATGACACCCGGGCGCCCGTGTCCCTGCCCCACCCCTGGATCCGCTGCTCTCCCGCCTTCCGCCTGCTCGTCCCGGCCCTGCTCGGCTCCGGTGTGTCCGGGCGCCGTGGGTCCTGGACGCCTCGTGACCCACGCCCTGTCCGCATCGCAGCCCGTCACCGCGTCCAAGGCGGGTAAGCGGTGTCAGGCGTGGCTGTGGTCCTGGCTCACGGCTCGGCTGGTGGGCTGCCTCGGAGCGGGGAGCGGGGAGCGGGGAGCGGGGAGCGGGGAGCGGGGAGCGGGGAGCGGGGAGCGGGGAGCGGGGAGCGGGGAGCGGGGAGTTGGGTGTTGAGGTTGGGGTTGGGGGCGGTTGTGGGAGTGGTGGGGTGGTTATGGGTGGGGTTGCGGGGGTTGGTGGGAGGCAGGTCGCAATCGAATCACGACTTCTTGGACGCGGTGTCCAAGAGCGGGATATCTGGCGTAAGGTCGCGCTTACCCTCGGTTCATGCCTTCTGGGATTAGGCCTGGGAACGGCGGATCTCAGTCGCTATGGTCGCCGGGGAACTGGCACTTCCGGCCGCCCCGACAGGCGGCACGAGGCTCTCCTGAAGGGATGCGTCGTGACGGTGGTTGGCAGACTGATGACCGCCACGCTGGTCGTGGCCGGGTCCATCGCGCTTGGCGGCGGTACGGCGCCGGCCCAGGGGCAGACGTTCGTACAGGGTCAAGGGTTCGCCCATGGGCAAGGGAACGCGCAGGGGCAGGACGGGCAGATCACATCGCCTTCCGATGGCCAGGTCGTCAGTGGTGGGTCGGTGCCGGTTTCCGCGCGTACCCGGCTGGCGCAACTGAGCATGGCGCTCTACGTCGAAGGGCCGTCCACGCCTCGGCAGAAGGTAGCCAGTGGGGGCGCGAACCAGACGTTGTCGGGGACCTTCGACGCCGGGGACGTGCCCAACGGGACCTTCACCGTGACGCTCCGGGGTGAGATCAGCGGCAGCACCTATGAGACGAGCACGTTCAAGCTCCGGCGGGCGGCGGCTGCGCCCAGCGGGGTGGATGCCACGTTGCGGGGCGCGGACAAGGTCGTCGTGACCTGGAGCAAGGGCGGGGAGCCCGATCTCCAGTCGTACGAGGTGGCCACCACCCAGTCCGGGATCGTCGGGCGGATGTCGGCCGACGAGGCGTGCGGCGGGGGCACCTGCAAGGCGACGCTGTCCGTGCCGCCCAAGGCCGCGGGGCAGCGGGTGGGGTTCACGGTGAAGGCGTACCGCGGAGACGGTGACGGTGGCTCGATCGGCTCGGGCAACTCGGGCCCGGCGTATGTGAACGTGCCCGCGCCGCCCGCCGCCAAGCCGACCACGAAGAAGGCGACCACCGCCCCCACCACCAAGCCGCAGACCAACAAGAACGGCGTCGACGAACTCCCCACGATCCCGAACAACAAGAAGAAGACCGAGCCCAAGATCACCGGCAGGGTCACCACACCCAAGAACGACACCAAGCTCCCGGCGATGCCGGAGACCGACAAGAACGGCAACCTGCCGCTGCCTACCGCCGACGAACAGGCCAAGGACGACGGGCTCGCACCGGCCGCCGAAGAGAGCCAGGCGCCCGCCGACAGCAAGGTGACGGCGCAGTCGTCGGAGTCCCCGCTGGGCAGCGTGGGGCAGTACGGGCTGTATGTCGCCGGTGGCCTTGTTCTTCTGCTGGTCGCCGTTCACTTCGGCGCATGGGCGCGGCGGCGGTCACTGGCGAACGCGGGCGGTCCGAGCGGAGGGCCTGGCGTGGGGGCCGGTGGGGGCGGGTACGACGGGCCGCCGCCCGGCGACGGCGTTCCGTCCGCCACGACCGCGCCCCGCCGTCCGGCTGTGGTTCTGGCGGTGGCCAAGACCCGTCCGAAGCGCGATCAGCCGGACGTCGCCCCGCCCGGGAGCGCCCCGTCGCGGGTGGCGCCGCAGGTATCCGGCCTGACGAGGACGTCCGGCGCGCCGAGGGCGTCCGGCGTGCCGTCGGGTTCGGCGTCGGCGTCCGGTCAGATGCCCGATGGCCAGGTGCCGGCGCCCGGTCCGGCGGGCGGGGTGGAACCGCCTGCCGCCTTACCGCTGTACCTGAGCGCTGATGACATTCGCACCGCGCAGAACCAGGCCGACGCCGCCCGTCACGAGCCGGTCCGTATCGCTCTGCCCAGTTCGGCGGTGACCGTGATGCCGGAGTCGTCGGTGCCCGCGCCTGCCGTACGGCTTGAGGATCGTTGGGATGACTACCTCCCACCGACTCCGCGGGCGATGGAGGACAGCGGATTCTGGGAGCGTCCCCAGCCGGGCGACTTCTGGACTCCCGACGAACGCACGGAAAGCTGACCCGCCTCGATCCTCCAATGGCCTCTCGTGCCGCCGCCGCTTTTGAAAGGCCCTCTTCTGTTACTGCTGGCCAGCGTGCCCCACCCACCGCGTTTGAAAGGCTCTCTTCTCCTACGGCCGACTTGCCCCACCGCTGCGTTTGAAGGGCCCTCTTCCCTTACGGCCCGCCAGCTTGCCCCACCCACCGCACGGGGCTCGTGGCGTTCCAGGGTGACGGTCGTCGGCCGCGCATGGTCGGCCGCCGCGACGACCGCACTGTGGGCCGGCCGCCGTGGCCCCGGGGATCCAGATCGCCCGCCTTTGATCGCCAACTGGTCCATACCAGAGCACCTTCTGGGCCGACTCCCGGGATTCCGGCCCCGGACCGCACAAGCCGGTGCAGACCCGGCACGCCCAAGCAGCCGTCCAACCGTCAAGCCGTGCAACCGTCAAGCCGTCCGATCGTCAAGCCGTCCGATCGTCAAGCCGTCTAACCGTCAAGGTGTTCAGCCGCCAGGGCGCCAAGGCCGTGGGGTGGCCGGGTTTGCCAGCTCGGTGGGGCGCCATGGTCTCTGGTAGTCGGCCTTGGAGTGTCTGGTCGCTCGGGGCTCGGCACGCTCTGACGGCTGGTCTCGGACCATCTGGACAGGTGGTTGTTCCAGGCCGTCGTTGCGGTGGTCTGGGGTGAACCGGTGGGTTGTTGGCTTGCCGTACTGGATGTGGGGGCTTGTGGGGGTTAGGGGTCCAGGAGGGTGTCCAGGAGGCGGAGGGCGCCGGGTTTGCTTAGGGGTTCGTTGCCGTTTCCGCATTTGGGGGACTGGATGCAGGATGGGCAGCCGCGTTCGCACTCGCAGGAGCGGATGGCTTCGCGGGTGGCGGTGAGCCAGTCTGTCGCTCGGGAGTAGCCGCGTTCGGCGAAGCCTGCGCCGCCCTCGTGGCCGTCGTAGACGAAGACGGTCAGGAGGCCGGTGTCGAAGTGGAGTTCGGTGGATACGCCGCCGATGTCCCAGCGGTCGCAGGTGGCGAACAGCGGGAGCAGGCCGATCGAGGCGTGTTCGGCGGCGTGGGCGGCGCCGGCCAGGTCGAAGCCCTCCTCCGAGAGGGTGGCGATCGTGTCGGCCGGGAGGGTCCACCAGACGGCGCGGGTGCGGAGGGTGCGTGGGGGGAGCTCCAGGGGCTCGTCGCCCAGCATCTCGCCCGTATGGAGGCGGCGCTTCAGGTAGGAGACGACCTGCCGGGTGACCTCCACCTCGCCGAACGTCAGAGTGCCCGGCCCGATGGGGGTGGTGCGCAGGGACTTGAGTACGCGGATCTCGGTGATGTCGCGGGCGAACGTCGAGTAGTCGGGTTCAGCGGCGCCCACCAGGGCCACACCGGCCTCCAGGTCCAGCTCTTCCACCAGGAAAGTCTCGCCCTGGTGGAGGTAGACGGCGCCGGTGTGGACGGTGGTGTGGGCCGAGGGCTCGTCCACCGTGCCCAGCAAGCGGCCGGTTGTGGACTCCACAACCTGGACGGGGGCACCGCCCGCGCCCCTGATGTCGGCCAGGTCGGTGGCGCGTTCGCGTCTGGTCCAGAACCAGCCGGCGGACCTTCTCCGGAGCAGGCCCTGCTCTACGAGGTCGTCCAGGACCGTCGCGGTGGTGTCGCCGAATGTCGCCAGATCGTCCTCCGCCAACGGGATCTCGGCGGCGGCGGCGCAGAGGTGGGGGCCGAGGACGTACGGGTTGTCCGGGTCCAGGACTATGGCCTCCACCGGGCGGCCGAACAGGGCTTCCGGGTGGTGGACCAGGTAGGTGTCCAGGGGGTCGTCGCGGGCGATCAGTACGGCCAGCGCGTCCTGACCGTCACGACCCGCCCGGCCTGCCTGCTGCCACAGGGACGCGCGGGTGCCCGGCCAACCGGCGATCAGCACGGCGTCCAGGCCGGAGACGTCCACGCCGAGTTCGAGGGCGTTGGTGGTGGCCAGGCCAATCAGGGTGCCGGCGCGCAGGGCCTTCTCCAGGAGGCGGCGATCCTCCGAGAGGTACCCGGCGCGGTAGGCGGCCACCTTGCCGGGCAGGCCGGCCAGATCTGCCCATAGGTCGGCGTGGACGGCTTGGGCGTCCGCGGGGTCTGCGGTGTCTTCGGCCGGGAGGCTGCGGGGGGTGCGGGGGGTGCGGTCCGCCGGGTCGTGGGCTGGGTGGCGGGGGAACTCGTGGAGCGGGTTGGCGCTCGTGGTGGCGCCGGTCGGGGCGGTGTTGTCCGGGGTGCCGTTTGTGGGGGTGCGGGCCGGGGCGGTGTCTGGCGAGCCGGTGGCCGGGGCGCCGGTTGTGGGGTTGGGCGCCGCGCGCGTTGCGCCGGGCAGCGCCGTCGGGGTGTTCGCCGCACCGGCGCCGGTGGCCGGGGGTGAGGAGGTGTTGCTTGCGCCGGTCGGGGCGGTGTTGTCCGGGGTGCCGCTCGTGGGGGCGTGGGCCGGGGCGTCGTCGCGTGGGGTCGGAAGGACGTCGCCGGGAGCAACCCGATCGGTGTCGCTTGGGGCCGAGGGTGGTGGGGTGGTCTGCGGATCAGGGTCGGCTGGGGGTGTGGGCGCTGGGATGTCAGGGAGGGTGTCGGCTGGGGGTGTGGGGAGGGGGACGTCAGGGAGGGTGTCGGCTGGGGGCGTGGGTGCGGGGATGCCGGGGAGGGCGCTGGCGGGGAGTGTGGGCGCTGGGGTGGCTGGGAGGGTGTCGGCTGGGGGTGTGGGAGTGGGGAGGTCGGCTGGAGGGGGTGGGAGGGGGATGTCCTGGAGGTTGGGGAGGGAGGCGCCGGGGAGGGGGCCCAGGTGGGCGCCGTGGGGGAGGGTGGCGGCTACGTCGGCCAGCTTGGCGCGGGCCGACAGGGCGACCGTCTCCGCCCCTCGGCGGCTGCGGACGAAGGCGAGGGTTCGGATGTCGGCCAGAACCAGGTCGGCGAGCAGGTCGGCGGTCTCCGCGGTGGCGGTGCGGCGGATCGGGGCGCCGCCCTCGCCCCGTAGATCCGTCAGAGGCGGTTCCCACAGCGCGAACGTGGTCGACCCCTTGGGCGAGGCGTCCAAGGTCACCTCGTCCATCTCAAGCCCCGTCAGCCGCCTCCCGAACGCCGCCGGCTCACTCGCCGTCGCGGAGGCGAGCATGAAGACGGGCGCGGAGCCGTACCGGCCGCACACGCGGCGCAGCCGCCGCAGGATCTGGGCCACGTGGGAGCCGAAGACGCCGCGGTAGCCGTGGCACTCGTCGACGACGATCATGCGCAGGCGGCGGAAGAAGGCGGACCACTGGGCGTGCCGGGGCAGGATGCCGCGGTGGAGCATGTCGGGGTTTGTCAGTACGTAGTTGGCGTGCTGGCGGACCCACGTACGTTCCTCGAAAGGGGTGTCGCCGTCGAAGGTGGCCGGCCGTACCGCGGAGATGCGTAGTTCGCGCACCGAGCGGAGCTGGTCGGCGGCGAGCGCCTTCGTGGGCGTGAGGTAGAGGACGGTGCCGCCGTCGAGGCAGGCGGCGATCGCGGGCGTGAGGTACGCGAGCGACTTCCCGGACGCCGTTCCTGTGGAAATGATCACGTTTCGGCCACGGTGCGCCAGGTCAGCCGCCTCGTACTGGTGGGGCCACAAACCCGTTACGCCCTGGTTCGCCAAGCGCGTAACCAGGAGTTCCGGTGCCCATTTCGGCCATCCCACTTGACCCGCCTGACGTGCTGGAACATGCTCCACATGGGTGACGCGCTCATGACGTGCGGGAACGCCGAGCAGGTGCTGGAGGAGTGGACCTGGCCGGTGTGGGGAGGAAGCGGAGGAAGTCACTGTTTCCAGTCTGGCATCCGTGGGCAAAGTCGCCGGGAATCGTGATTTCGTATAGACACAAGGCAGACGCGTGGTTGAATGCCGCGCGTCAGGGTCCGACAGTCGGGAGCACCGCTCCAGACTGCCAGGCCCGCAAGGGTACTTTCGCAGGCGAGGCGCTGGAGGATCTGTGGATCTGAAGCTGGATCACCACAACGAGGACCGACTCACCATCGTGGAGGTCGAGGGTGAGATCGATGTCTACACCGCGCCCAGATTGCGTGAGCTTCTGATCGACCTGGTCAACAAGGGCAACTTCCACCTTCTCGTGAACATGGAGAAGGTCGACTTCCTGGACTCGACCGGCCTTGGCGTCCTGGTCGGCGGGCTCAAGCGAGTTCGCGCGCACGATGGCTCTCTCGAGCTGGTCTGCACGCAGGAGCGCATCCTGAAGATCTTCCGGATCACCGGTCTGACGAAGGTCTTCGGGATCTACGCTTCGGTCGACGAGGCCAAGGAAGCTCACGGCAAAGACAAGTAGCCATGGCTACCGTCGAGCTGACGTTCAGCGCCCTCCCCGCCCACGTGCGGACCGCCAGGCTGGTCGCCACGGCCATCGCCCGGCGTACCGGCGTGGAGGAGTCGCTGCTTGACGAGGTCAGGCTAGCCGTCGGTGAGGCTTGCTCCCGGGCCGTGGAGGCGCACCGCGCCCACTGCCCGGGAGAGCCGATCCGCATCGAGCTTCGCGATGATTCCGGCCGCTTCGAGGTCACGGTCAGCGACCAGGCCCCGAGCGACGAGATCCAGCAGGAGCAGCCGGTCGATCTGGGCATGCTCTCCGATTCGTTCATGTCGGGTTTCGGCATCGCGGTGATCGCGGGGCTGGCCGACGACGTCGAGGTGTTCCCCAGCCCCAAGGGGATGCGCATCAGGATGAGCTGGCCGGCTTCTCTCAACGGCCGCGCCTCCTGACTCCGGCGCTGCCCTCGAAAAGGGGCACGCTTGCGGAAGTGGCTGCTTGTCCTAAAAGGACACGCCTGTGACAGGGGATGCGCGCCCGCGTCTGTGGTCGCGCGTCCCTGGGGCACATCACCGTCATAGCGGGCACGCTTCTTACAACCCGTCTCCGTGGTGCCGCGTTGGGCTCCGGGCGCGGCGTCTTGAGCGGGCGCGCCCGCGGTGGCACCCCCTGAGGGGCGTCCGTGGTGGGGGGTCCTGCGGGGGACGTGGTGGGCTGCTGAGGGGGAACGTCCGGTTTTCAAGCGACCCGCCCATGGACGGTGCCACGCAACGCGAAGCGGGCCACGCGAGCATGCCCCGGCGAGGCCGGCCGGAGCGCGGGGAGCAGTGGTGGCGGCCGGGCAAGGCAACGGCGGTGGCGGCCGAGTAGGCCAGGGCGAGGCAACGGCGGTGGCGGCGGGCAAGGCGGCGGTGGCGCGGCGGCTGCTGAGGGGGCGTGTCTTGTGGTGCGCCCAGGTGAGTGCGTCGGGAAGATCTGACGTGGAGCGGGCGGCCGCAGAGGGGCGAGCGGGCAGTCGCGGAGGGGCGAGGCGGGTCAGCCGTGGTGGTGTGAGGCGGGCTGGGCGCGCAGATGCGGAGCGGGCGGCCGCAGAGGGGTGAAGCGGGCGGTCTCGGAGGTGTGAGGCGGGACGCCGCGGAAGGGCTCCTTCCGGCAGTACGGCGAAGCCAACCACCCCCATCCGCCGACCATGGCCGGCGGCCTCCAGGGTGACGCTTCTGAACCCGCGCGTGCCCGGCCGCCGCAACGGCGCCCGGCACCCCGCACACGCCCACCCCCATTTAGGACGACACTTTTCAAGAAGTTGTCATGACCGTAAACCGCCAGACATAACCCGAGCCAGTTCCCAAATCGGGTCCCAGTCTGGGGCTTACTGGACGTGGGCATAATTGCCCGCCTCAAGAGCCTTCATATCCGCGGAACCCCTGCGTAGACTCCCCCGCACCGGCCAAGGTGATCCGGCGACACTGCGGACTCAACCGGAAGCGGCACCCATTACCCGGATGGTGCCGCACCAACCGAGAACCTTGCAGCACCGCCCGGGCAGGACGTACCGGTCTTGCCGAGGAGAACGGATGTTTAGGCACTACCTGGCTGCCGAGCCAGCGTCGAATCTGACCCTGAGCGGAAGCAATCTGACCATCGTGGTCGTGGTGGCCGCCGTGGCACTCATCGCATTGGCCGTCGCCGGCGGCCTCGTACGCGAGGTGCTGGCGGCCGACCAAGGCACGGAGCGCATGCAGAACATCGCGCGTGCCGTACAGGAAGGAGCGGCCGCCTATCTGAAGCGGCAGTTCAAGACTCTCGCCATTTTCGTGGTCATCATCCCCATCGTGCTGTGGTTCCTGCCCGGCGCGACGGATGTGAAGATCGGCCGCTCGATCTTCTTCATCGTCGGTGCGGGCTTTTCCGCATTGACGGGATTCATGGGCATGTGGCTGGCCGTACGCGGAAATGTCCGTGTGGCGGCCGCGGCCCGGACGAGCGGCGAGAAGCGCGCCATGCGCATCGCCTTCAGGACCGGCGGCGTGGCCGGCATGTTCACGGTGGGCCTGGGCCTGCTGGGTGCAGCCGTCGTCGTGTTCCTCTACCAGGGTGACGCGCCCGGGGTGCTTGAGGGCTTCGGCTTCGGCGCGGCGCTGCTCGCCATGTTCATGCGGGTCGGCGGCGGCATCTTCACCAAGGCCGCGGACGTCGGCGCCGACCTGGTCGGCAAGGTCGAACAGGGCATCCCGGAGGACGACCCACGCAACCCCGCCACCATCGCCGACAACGTTGGTGACAACGTGGGCGACTGCGCGGGTATGGCGGCCGACCTGTTCGAGTCGTACGCGGTCATGCTGGTCGCCAGCCTGATCCTGGGCAAGGTGGCCTTCGGCGAGCAGGGACTGATCTTCCCGCTCATCGTGCCGATGATCGGTGTCGTCACCGCCATCATCGGCATCTTCGTCACCGGCCTGCGCGACAAGGACCGCAACGGCATGGCGGCCATCAACCGCAGCTTCTTCATCTCCGCCGCGATCTCCGCGGTGCTCGTGGCCGCGGCCGCCTTCTGGTACCTGCCGAGCAGCTTCAGCGGCCTGGCCGGTTCCTCGGTCCAGTCCGACGCCGACCCGCGGATCATCGCGATCGGCGCCGTGCTCGTCGGCCTCGTGCTGGCCAGCGCGATCCAGTTGCTCACCGGCTACTTCACCGAGACCAACCGGCGCCCCGTCCAGGAGATCGCCGAGAGCTCCAGGACCGGCGCGGCGACCGTCATCCTGTCCGGCATCAGTGTCGGCCTGGAGTCCGCGGTCTACTCCGCGCTGATCATCGGTGGCGCCGTCTACGGCGCGTTCCTGCTGGGCTTCGGCAACGTGACCGTGGCGCTGTTCGCGGTCGCGCTGGCCGGAACCGGTCTGCTGACCACCGTGGGCGTCATCGTCTCGATGGACACCTTCGGCCCGGTCTCCGACAACGCGCAGGGCATCGCCGAGATGTCGGGCGACGTCGAGGGGGAGGGCGCCCGCGTCCTGACCAGCCTCGACGCGGTCGGCAACACCACCAAGGCGATCACCAAGGGCATCGCGATCGCCACGGCGGTGCTCGCGGCGACCGCCCTGTTCGGCGCCTTCAAGACCGCCGTCCAGGGCGAACTACCGAACCCGGCCACCTTCGGCCTCGACATCGACCAGCCGAACGTGCTCGTCGGCCTGATCATCGGCGCCGCGGTCGTCTTCCTGTTCTCCGGCCTGGCCATCATGGCCGTCGGACGGGCGGCGATGCGGGTGGTCTACGAGGTCCGCGACCAGTTCCGCAACAACCCCGGCATCATGGACGGCACCGTCAAGCCGGAGTACGGCCGCGTCGTCGACATCTGCACCCGCGACTCGCTGCGCGAGCTGGCCACGCCAGGTCTGCTCGCCGTCATGACCCCGATCGCGGTCGGCTTCGCACTGGGCTACGCGCCGCTGGGCGCGTTCCTGGCCGGCGCGATCGCCTGCGGCACGCTGATGGCGGTCTTCCTGGCCAACTCGGGCGGCGCCTGGGACAACGCCAAGAAGCTCGTCGAGGACGGCCACCACGGCGGCAAGGGCTCGGCGGCGCACGAGGCCACGGTCATCGGCGACACGGTCGGCGACCCGTTCAAGGACACCGCCGGACCGGCCATCAACCCGCTCATCAAGGTCATGAACCTGGTGGCGCTGCTGGTGGCCCCCGCCGTCGTCCTCTACGCGGACAACCCGGCCGTGCGTATCGGCGTGACGACGTTCGCGGTCGTGGTGGTCATCGTGGCCATCGTGATCAGCAAGCGCCGCTCGGTGCCGATCGACTCCACCTCCGACAACGACCGCGACCCGGCGCCGGTGGCGTCGTAGCGGTTCCGCGGTCCCAAGCCCGCCGCTCGTAGGCGGTACTACTCGGAAAGGCGCCCGCTTCCGGCGGGCGCCTTTTCATGTCTCCCCCTCAACCCACCGGCTTCCCGTTACGGCAAGCCGCCGCCCCCACCTCCCGCCGCCGTGGGCGCGCGCCGATCGCCGGGCGCCGCGCACGTCGCACGTGGTCCCCGCCGCCACGACGCCCCGCCGGCCGGTCACCGCGGCCAGGAACCAGGCCCGCGCACGGCACAAGCCGACCCAACGCCGAAGCTGGAACCGGGCGGATGCCGGGGCGGGGTGGTTGGGTGGGAAACTGGGCGGGTGGAAGAGAAGCGGCCCAACGGTGGCAGGACGCTGGCCCTGATTCTGCTGGCCATGGTGGTGATCCTGGGCGTTCTCGTCGGGCTCGCCGTCTGGGCGTCGAGAGGGTGAGCGGCGTGCGTACGCTCATCGTGCTGAGGCATGCCAAGGCCGCCCAGGTCCCGGGGCTGGCGGATCGGGATCGGCCGCTCACCGAGCGGGGCGAGCGGGACGCCGGGCGGGCCGGTGACGAGATCCGGGCCTTGGGGTATGAGCCCGACCTGGTGCTCTGTTCGCCGTCCCTGCGCACGCGGCGTACGGCGGAGCTGGCTTTCCCCGAGCGGAGCGTCAGCTTTGAGCGGGACATCTACGAGGCCTACGCCGATGAGTTGCTGGCGCTGGTGCGGCTGCAGGATCCGGAGGCGCGGACGCTGGTTCTGTGCGGGCACAATCCGGGGGTTCATGAGCTGGCGCTCGGGCTGGCGGGTGGGGACTACGGCTTTCGGCCTGGGTCGTTCGCGGTGATCGAGACGGCTTCGGCCTGGGTAGATCTCTGGCCGGGGGAGGGACGCCTGGTCACGCGCTGGGATCCCAAGCAGGCCTAGGAGCTACACCGGGGGCGGATCCATGCGGGGGGCCGTTCGTTCGCTGAGGCGTGGTTTCGAGCTGCCCGCCCGTCCGCCGTGGGGCTACGGGCTGCTGTGCGGGGTGGCGATCGCGCTTCCGCTGGTGATCGGGACCGTGGCCGGGGCGCCGCACGCGGGCGGGCTGGCCGCTCTGGGCGCCTATTTCACGGCTTTTGGGGATGCCTACGGGAAGCCGTACGGGCAGCGTGCCCGGAATCTCGCCATCAAGGTGGGGTTGATCGCGGCGGGGTTCTGGCTCGGGACGTTGATCGCGCCGCAGCCGTGGTGGGCGGTCGCCGTGATCGGGCTGGTGGCGGCGGCCGGCGGGCAGTGGCGGACCGTGGGGATGCCGCCGGTGCTGGCCGTGGTCACGGGGTTCTATCTGATCCCCCGGGCGGGGTTCGACGGGGCGTTGATGGTCGGGCTCGGCGGGATCGAGTTCTGCGTGCTCGCGCTCGCGCTGTGGCCCGTGCGACGGCTCGATCCGCTGAAGGACGCCTTCGACGAGGCGGTCGAGGCGCTGGCGGGCATGCTGGACGGGCTCGGGCGGTCCGAGGAGGACTGGTCCGAGCTGCGGGAGCGCGGGTCCCAGGCGCTGGACGACGCCGGTACCGCCTCCGCCGCGTACCGCGGTGGGGAGGATCTCGATCGATCGCCGGACGCTTACGTGCAGACGCTGGTGCGGGTCTTCCACGAGACGGTGGCGTTGCGGGCGTTCCGGGCGGAGGCGGGTGCGGAACGGCAGGAGATCGACAAGGTCGTCGCGGCGCTGACGGCCGCGTTGCGGCAGGTGGCCGCGGGCAGCGCCGCGGGTGTGCCGGTCGCGATGGCGGCCACGGCCGAGTTCGCCGAGCACATCTCGCGGCTGCGGGCGCGGGAGCTGTCCGACCCGGAGTCGCTGCGGACCGTCGCGCTCCTCGGCCAGGTACGGCGCTGCCTCGACCGGATCGCCGTGGCGGTGCGGACGATCGGGGTGTTCACCAGCGAGGGCATCCAGGCTCCTGCCCGGTTGCCGCGGTTCACCTGGCAGCTCAAGTTCGGTGACGAACCCGAGCACGCAGGGCGGCTCGGCATCGCGGTGGCCGCGTCGATGGCGCTGATGGTGGGCATGCACGAGCACTACGGCAAGTGGTTCGTGTTCACGGTGATGATGGGCCTGCGTTCCACCTATGGCGACACCGTGGACCGGGTGGTGCTCCGGGTCGCCGGGACCGTGGTCGGCGCCGGTGCCGCGGCACTGGTGCTGGCGGCGGTGCCGAGCGCGTACACGATCGTGGCGACGGTGCTGGTGTTCGGGACGCTCGGGTTCGCGCTGCGTGAGGTCAGCTACGGGTACTGGACGGTGTTCGCGACGCCGCTGGCGCTGCTGCTGACGGACTTCTCGACCCGCCTGGACTGGGAGGCCGCCGGAACCCGCCTCGTACTGACCGCGGGCGGCGGCGTGCTCGCGCTGGTCGCCGCCCGCCTGCTGTGGCCGCGCGGCGAGGCGAGCGGGATCAAGGACCTGACCGTGGACCTCCTGACCGAGCACGCCGCGGTCATCCGCGCCCTGGCCGAGCGCGACCTCGACGCCATGTCCGAGCGCACCGAGGCCGCCGGCCAGGCCGCCGACCGGCTCGGCGAGTCGCTGGACCGGCTGGAGAAGGAACCTCACGGCAAGGCGCCCGAGGAACTACGCGGCGCCCTCACCCTGTCCAGGAAGCTGCGCGACGACGCGCTGTTGCTGGCCGCGGTGCTGCGGGGTTCGGAGGTGGGCTCGGACGCCACCACCGCCGTGCTCGACGCGGTGGCCGACCGGCTGGTGGCGAGCGCGCGGGCCGTACGGGACAACACGCGGCCTCCGGAGGAGGACGCCTACGGCGATGGGCTGGACGAGGTGGCCAGCCACGTCGACGAGTTGCTGGAGGAGGCAGCCGAGGGCGAGCCTTCCTCGGTACGGCGGGCGTTGCGCCACGCGGTCACCGCCCACCCGGCGCTGCGCACCCTGAACACCGACGCCCTCGACCTGGCCCGATCGGTCACCCGGCGCTGAGCCGACGCGGTCAGTTCGGCGCCAGGACGTTGTCCTCGGCGTCGGCGGCCTCGACCTCGTCGCGGGAGATGCCGAGGAGGTAGAGGATCACGTCCAGGTACGGGGAGTTGACGGCGGTGTCGGCGGCCTGGCGGACGACGGGCTTGGCGTTGAAGGCGATGCCCAGCCCGGCGGTGGCGATCATGTCGAGGTCGTTGGCGCCGTCGCCGATCGCGACCGTCTGGCTGATCGCGATGCCGGCCTCGCGGGCGAAGCGCTCCAGCGCGCGCGCCTTGCCGGGACGGTCGACGATCTCGCCGACGACCCGGCCGGTGAGGTGGCCGTCGACGACTTCGAGGACGTTCGCCGCCGAGTAGTCGATGCCGAGGTCCGACACCAGCGAGTCGGTGATCTGGGTGAAGCCGCCGCTGACGATCGCGAAGCGGTAGTCGAGGCGCTTGAGCGTGCGCACCAGTGTCCGGGCGCCCGCGGTCAGGACGACCTCCTGGCGCACCTGCTCGAACACCGACGCCGGCAGCCCCTCCAGCAACGCCACCCGGCGGCGCAGCGACTCGGCGAAGTCCAGCTCGCCGCGCATCGCCTCTTCGGTGACCCGCGCCACCTCGTCCAGGCAGCCCGCGTGGGCGGCCAGCAGCTCGATGACCTCGCCCTGGATGAGCGTGGAGTCGACGTCCATGACGATGAGCCGCTTGGCCCGCCGGGACAGGCCGGTGCGCTGGACGGCCACGTCCACTTGCTGGGCGGCGGCCTCGGCGGCCAGTTCGACGCGCAGCGCGTCGGGGTCGGCGCCGGACACGGACAGTTCGATACAGGTGACCGGCCACTGGGCCAGGCGCTCGATGCGGTCGATGTTGGCGCCCGCGGCCGCGATCCTGCCGGCGATGCCGGCGATGGCGGCGGGGGGGAGCGAGGGTCCGAGCACGCTGACCGACAGACGGCCGCGGCGGCGCTGCTCTTTGGTGAGGGAGCCGGTGGAGAGCTCGACCTCCAGACCGAGGTCCTCCGCGGTGCGCTCGACGGCGGTCCACATGGCGCCGAGCGTGCTGCCGGTGCCGGTGGAGGGGCCGCCGACGTAGGCGACGAGCACGCCGAGGGTGAGGCGGCCGCGGATGACGACCTGTTCGATGTCGGAGACGGTGACCGGGAAGCCGGCCAGGACGGAGAACAGGCGGCTGGTGACACCGGGCCGGTCGGGGCCGGTGAGCGTGATCAGGAGGGTGCGCTGGTCCACTTGAGCCACGGTACTGCGCCGGATCGCCTGCTCTCGCACCGGCCCGACATTCGGCTTCACACCCCGCCGTTTCCGTTACGGCAAGCCGCCGCCCCCACCTCCCGCCGCCGTGGGCGCGCGCCGATCGCCGGGCGCCGCGCACGTCGCACGTGGTCCCCGCCGCCACGACGCCCCGCCGGCCGGTCACCGCGGCCCAAGGCGAACCCCGGTCGGCCCGGGGTTCGCGTGGGAGCGACCTAGCGGACGATCTTGGTCTTGACCTTCTTGCCGTAGAACCAGGACTTGAAGCCGCCGACCCGGTCGATCTCCTCCTTGTCCATGTTCTCCATGCCGATTGGGATGTCGTACACCAGCGCCCCGAGCTGGGCGGTGGCCGTGCCGCGGGTGCCCTTCTTCAGGGTGACCTGGATGTCGAGCCAGTCCTTGTCACCCTTCTCCAGCTCCCAGGACCCCCAGCACCAGAACCCGGTCGGGTCCCAGTCGCACTGGGTGCCCTTGGGGCCGTTGTAGCGCAGGCCGTTGACGATGCCCTTGGGCAGCTTGCCGCCGACCCAGTAGTAGTCGGCCTGGTGGGGGCCGGTGTTCAGCACGTCGATCCGGTAGTGGATCTTGCCGCCGCGCTTCACCGTCTTGGGCGCCTTGACGCCCACCTTCATGATCGAGTAAGGCTGGTCCGCGGCCTTGGTGGCGACGGTGGTGGCCGTGGCGGCGGTGCCGGCGACCGCCGGGACGGCCGGAAGGATCATGGCCCCCGCGACGAGCGTGAAGGTGGCTACCTTCGTGATGGAGTTGCGCATGCAGCTGTCTCCGTGAGGAAAGTGGGACGAGGAAAACCCCCCGTGAACGTCGGCTTTTCCTATCACGCAGGCAAAATCCATGTAAAGCAATTACTTCTGAATCAAGTGCACATCACCAAACTCATGCCACAAATACCCCTCCCGAAGCGCCTCCGCGTACGCCTCCGCCAGCGTCTCCCGGCCCGCGAACGCCGTCAGCATCAGCAGGTGGCTCGACCTCGGCTCGTGCAGCCCGGTGATGAGCCCGGTGACCGCACGGGGCGGCGTGTCGGGAGTGACCAGGTGCCTGGTCCATCCGTTCGACGCCCTGACCAGCCCATCGGCACCGGTCGCCGTCTCCAGCGCCCGTACGACGGTCGTGCCGACGGCGACCACGCGCCCGCCGGCGCGCCTCGTGAGGTTAACCAGGCGCGCCGTGTGCTCGGGCACGTCGTAGCGCTCGGCGTAGGGCGGCTCGTCCTTCTCCGGGGAGGCGACGCCCGTGTGCAGGGTGATCGGCGTGACTCCCACACCCCGTGACACGAGCGCCGTCACCAGCTCCGCCGTGAACGGCCGTCCCGCGCTCGGCATCTCCGCGCTGCCCGGCACGGTGCCGAACACGGTCTGGTAGTCGGCCAGTGGCCAGTCCCGGTCCACGTAGGAGTAGCGGATCGGCACGCCCTTCCTGGCCAGGTACTTCTCCACGTCCTGGTCGAGCCGCGCCCGCCACAGCCGCGGGGTCTCGCGTTCGATCAGCCTGAGCGTCGCGTTGCCCGGCAGCGGCAGCCATTCGCCCGGCTCGCCCCCGCCGTAGGGCTCGGACGCCTTCGCGGTACGGCGCCGCAGCTCCACCAGCCACGTCCCGTCCTCGCGGGCGGTGGAGAAGTGCACCGAGAGCCGGTCGAGCCGCACCGCCGCGGGAAGCGTGGCCGAGTTGTTGACCACCACGAGGTCGCCGGGATCCAGTTGTCCGGGCAGGTCGCCGAACGGGTGATGGGTGTGCGTATCGCCCCGGCTCACCAGCAGGCGTACCCCGTCGCGGGACAGGCCGCGGGCCTCGGGCGGCGCGTGGGCCTCCAGCGCGGCGGGAAGCCGGAAGTCGAGACCCGATGGCCCGCCGTCCAGGATGGCGGTCATTGCAGGTTCACCCGCCCGCTGGCCGGGCGGCGCTTGATGAGGTCGTGCAGGGCGATCGCGACCCGCGCCGGGTCGGCGGCGCCCGCGGCCTCGTCGGCTCCCACGGCGTCGGCCAGCATCCGGGTGTTCATCTCACCCGGATCGGCCCACCAGACGGCGACGTCGGGCTCTTCGGCGGCCAGGACGTTCGAGAGCTGCTCCAGGGCCGCCTTGGTGGCTCCGTAGCCGCCCCAGCCCTCGTAGGCGCCGGTGGCCGCGTCGGAGGTGATGTTCACGATCGCGCCCCTGGCGGCCCTGAGCGCCGGAATGGTCGCCTGGATGAGGGAGAGCGGGGCGATCACGTTGGTCTCCAGCAGGACGCGGAACGCCTCCAGCGGATACCCCGCGATCTTCGGCAGCGGTGTGGCGCCGAGTCCGCTGGCGTTGTTGACCAGCAGGTCCAGCGAGGGGGCCGCCTTGGCCAGCCGTTCGCGATGCTCGGCTTCCGCCACGTCGCCGGGGATCGCGGTGGCGCCGATCTCGGCGGCGACCTTCTCCAGATCGTCGGCGCCGCGCGCGGTGAGGACGAGGTTCCATCCCGCACCTGCCAGGGACCTCGCGAGGGCGAGGCCGAGACCGCGGGAAGCGCCGGTGATGAGTGCGGTGTTCGTCATGGTTCGACGCTAGAAAGGCGCGGCCCGCCGTACATCGGGCTGAAGTCCCGCCCGGGACTGGGCACATCGACCTAGGACCATAGAGTGGTCGGGTGACCCCCGATCGCGACGAGATATTGCAGGCCGTGAGCTCGGCCGTGCTGGCGGTCACCCGTCACCTGTCGGTGCGCGAGGTGCTGCAGGTCATCGTGCGCTCGGCGCAACGCCTGCTCGACGCCCGCTACGCCGCGCTCGGCGTGCCCGACGAGGACGGCTCGTTCGCCGAGTTCGTCGCCGAGGGACTGACCGACAAGCAGTGGGACGCGATCGGCCCGCTGCCCCGCCAGCATGGCATGCTCGGCGCGATGCTCCGGGAGGGGACCCCCGCGAGGCTGCCCGACCTGCGCGAGGACCCCAGGTTCGAGTACTGGCCGAAGGCGCACCCGGTCATGAAGGACTTCCTCGGCGTCCCGATCCGCGACGGCGACGAGGTCCTCGGCATCATCTTCCTCGCCAACAAGCGCACCCCCGGCGGTTTCACCCAGGACGACCAGGACCTGCTCACGCTGTTCGCCGCGCACGCCGCGATCGCGCTCACCAACGCCAGGCTGTACGAGCAGGGCCGCGAGCTGGCCCTCGTCGAAGAGCGCAACCGCATGGCCCGCGAACTCCACGACGCGGTCACCCAGAAGCTGTTCTCGCTGCGCCTGACCGCCCAGGCCGCGGCCACGATGCTGCGCACCGACCCCGACAGGGCCGCCGCCGAGCTCGAACACGTCCAGAAGCTGGCCGGTGAGGCCATGGCCGAGCTCCGGGCGGTCATCGTGGAGATGCGCCCGGCCGAGCTCGACCGCCACGGCCTGGGCGAGACGCTGCGCAAGCACGTCCGCATGCTCGACCGGCTGCAGTCCGCTGCCATCACGTTCGACAGCGACGAGCTCCCGCCGCTGGACCCGGCGGTCGAGGTGGTGGTGCTGCGCGTGGCCCAGGAGTCGCTGCACAACGCGTTGCGCCACTCGGGGGCCACCCAGGTGTGGGTGCGGCTGGCGTACGAGGGTGGCAAGCTGGCCCTCTCGGTGGCCGACAACGGCACCGGCTTCGACCAGGCCGGCTCCAGAGGGCTCGGGCTGGCATCCATGAAGGACCGGGCGGAGTCGGTCGGCGGCACGCTGACCGTCGGCTCGTCCCGGGACGAGGGGACCACGGTCCTGGTGGAGGTGGGGATTTGATCAAGGTGCTGATCGCCGACGACCATCCGGTGGTACGGCAGGGCCTGCGCACCTTCCTCGACCTCCAGGAGGACATCACGGTCGTGGGCGAGGCCGGAGACGGGCAGGAGGCGGTCGAACTGGTCGGCGAGCTCAAGCCGGACGTGCTGCTGCTCGACCTCAAGATGCCGGTGCTCGGCGGGCTCGGCGCGCTGGAACGCCTGACCGGTTCCGCGACGCGGATCGTGGTGCTCACCTCGGTCAGCGACCGCTCCGACGTCGGCCCGGCCATGCGGGCGGGGGCGGCCGGCTTCCTGTACAAGGACGTGGACCCGTCGGCGCTGGTGCAGGCGGTCCGGGCGGTGCACGGCGGCCAGGTGCTGCTGGCCCCCGAGGCGGCCGAGGCCATGCTCGGCGCGGGCCCTCCCGAGGTGCACGTCCCCGGTCCGGTCCAGCTGACCGAGCGCGAACGCGAGGTTCTCACGCTGATCGCCGCCGGACGTTCCAACCGGGAGATCGCGCGGGCGCTGACGGTGGCGGAGAAGACGGTCAAGACACACGTGTCGAACGTGCTCATGAAACTCGGCGTCCAGGACCGCACCCAGGCCGCTCTCTACGCCGTCCGCCACGGCCTCGCCTGACCCACCCCAACCACCCGGCCGCCCCGTCCCACCACAACCACCCGGTCGCCCGTCCCGCCGGACGCGCGCCAAGGACCCGGTTGCCGCCGTCGGCCGCCCCTGTCACCCGCCGCGTCGTCATCGCCGGATCCGTCCCGGCCATCCGGCCAGACCTCCTTGCCGGGCCCGCGGCTCGTGCACGTCTCGCCGGTCCGCGTGAGGATGAGGGCAGGTCTCGCGCCGGGAAACGACAGCCCCGTGCCCGGTGACCGGGCGCCGTCGCGGCGCCCGGCTCCGTGCGGGTCTCGTGGCGTCTTCCTGGAGGCCGCCGGCCACGGTCGGCGGGTGGCGGCTCGGTCGGCTTGCCGTAAAAGAAGGTGACGCCCTTGCGGCCTAGGTGTCCTTCTTCTTGTTGGACTCTTCGTGCACCACCGGCGGGTTGTAGTCCTTGACCACCGGCGGCGGCGTCCAGCCGCGCGTGGGCCGCTTGGGCGGCCAGACGATCTTGGTCTTGGTGGTCTTGAGCCACTTCCAGCCCTTGATGCCGATGCGCTCAAGCTCTTCCTCGTCGATGTTCTCCGCGCCCAGCGGCACATCGAAGGCGATCACGCCGAGCTTGGCCACGGCGGTGCCCTTGGTGTTCTTCTTGAGCGTCACCTGGAAGTTCAGCCATTCGGAGTCACCGACTTCGAGGGCGTAGCGGCCCCAGCACCAGAAATATCGGCCTTCCCAGTTGCACTTGGTGCCCTTGGCGGCGCTCCACCGCAGCGTCGGCACGACGCCCTTGGGGACCTGGCCGCCGACCCAGAAGTAGTCGGCGTAGTGGGGGCCGAGGTTCTTGGCCTTGATCTTGTAGAGGATCTTTCCGCCACGCTTGGTGCGGGTGCTGTATTTGACGCTGACCTTGAAGTTCGAGTACGGCGCGCGGGCGGTTTGGGAAACAATGGTGGCTTTTGAGGTTGCTTGGGCGGGTATGGCGGTCAATCCGGTGACGGCCAGGCTCGCGCCTAAGAGCATGCTGAGAGACTTGCGCATATGCGGCTCCCCCTACGGTGCTGGAAATCCCAGATTCTTCAGCTGAATATTGCCGAGGGCAAATATCCCACAAAGAGTGATGATCTTTCGTGATCTGGCGGTGCTTGCGCGGGTTTGGGGTTGCTGGCCAGGCTTGTCGTGGGGGTTTCTGCGTAAGGGGGAGGGATACGTGCCGGATTTACACCCCTTGCAGCAGGGTGATCCAGTATCGCTGGGGAACTATCGGCTCTTGGGCCGGGTGGGCAAAGGCGCGCAGGGAATCGTTTTCCAGGGGCAGGGCCCCGACGGGCAGATGGTCGCCATCAAACTGCTCAACACCCGGCTCGACCGTCCGGGCATCGACGGCGAGCGGTTCATGCGCGAGGTGGCCGCCGCCCGCCGCGTCGCGCAGTTCTGCACCGCGCAGGTCATCGGGGCCAACATGGATGGCGAATGGCCGTACATCGTCTCCGAGCTGGTCGACGGCGTCTCGCTGCAGCGGGTCGTCCAGACCGAGGGGCCACGCCGGGGCGGCGCGCTCTACCGGCTGGCCGTCGGCACCGTCACCGCGCTGGCCGCCATCCACCGGGCCGGCATCGTCCACCGCGACTTCAAGCCCAGCAACGTGCTCATCGGCAGCGACGGGCCCCGGGTGATCGACTTCGGCATCGCCAGGGCACTGGACTCGGCGATCACGATCAGCAGCGGGGTCGTGGGCACGCCCGCGTACATGTCGCCCGAGCAGATCTCCGGCGGGCGCGTGGGACCGGCCGGCGACATGTTCAGCTGGGCGCTGACGATGACCTTCGCGGCCACCGGGCGGCCCGCGTTCGGCCAGGACAGCCTGCCCGCCGTCATCTACCGGGTGATGAACGAGGAAGCCGACCTCTCCGCCCTTCCCGACAACCTCCGCGCGATCGTGCGCTCCTGCCTCAGCAAGCGCGCCGACGAACGCCCGACGGCCGCCGACACCCTCTTCGCCCTCCTGGAGAACCAGGGCCCCATCCCGGAGCGCGACGCCGACGTGGCGATGACCACGGGCTCCCAGGTCGCCGCCGACCCGCCCTCCATCCCGCCCGCCGACCCGACCCCGCCCGCCCATCAGGCACAGGGCCCCGCGGGGTTCCCGCCGCCCGTGGCGCCGACCGGATGGGCCAACCCCTCCGGCGTGTACGGCCGGCCGTACACGCAGCCGGCCACGCAATCGGCCCCGCCCCCGCAGCACCAGAACGCGCTCGGGCACCCAAGCCCGCCACAGCCTCCGGGCGACAACGACGCGTTCTTCAAGGGCGTCCCCCAGAACCCGGACCCACCCCGGCGCGGACGCGCCGGCCTGGTCACCGCCGCCCTGGTGATCGCCCTGGCCTTGAGCGCGACGTTGCTGGTCGTGGTGCCGAGGCTGTTCACCTCCGGCGAGGGCGGGCCGGACAAGCAGAGCGTCGCGGGCGTCACCACCTCGATCACCCCGACGCCCACCCCGTCCCCAACGCCAACCCCGACGCCGACACCGATTCCCACGCCACCGCCCCAGGTGGTCGTCCAGCCCCCCGCCCTGGGCAAGCAGGACGGCAAGTCGCTCAAGGGCCACTCCAAGGCCGTCCAGACCGTCTCCGCGATCACCATCTCCGGCAAGCTGATGCTCGTCTCCGGCGGCCAGGACGGCCAGGTGCGGATCTGGAACGCCAAGGACCACAAGTACGTGGCCAGGCTGAGGGGCCACAGCCAGGAGGTGTACGCCGTCGCCTGCCTGACCATGGGCAAGACGCCGATGGCCGTCTCCGGCGGGTACGACGGCACGGTCCGACTCTGGAACCTCAAGACCCGCAAGGGCAAGGTCCTCGGCTACCACGGCGACTCCGTCTACGCGGTCGCGGTCGGCAAGGCGGGCGGCAAGTGGGTCGCGGTGAGCGGCGACGCGAACGGCATGCTGAAGTTCTGGGACCTGGGCAAGAAGAAGCAGGTAGGCAAGACCGTCCGCGCACACTCCCGATCGGTCAACTGGCTGGGCGTGGGCCGCGTCGGCGCACGCGTGGTCGCGGTCTCGGCCGGTGAGGACAGGACGCTGCGGCTGTGGGATCTGGCCAAGCGCAAGAAGTACGGCAAGCCGTACAAGGGTCACACCAAGGGCGTCTACTCGATCGCGATGGGCGCGCTGGACGGCCGCCCGGTGGTGGCCTCGGGCGGCAAGGACAACAAGATCCGCCTCTGGGACCCGAAGACCGGCAAGTCCATCGGCAAGCCGATGACCGGGCACAAGAAGATCGTCTATTCGCTGTCGTTCGGCGTGGTCGGCGAGCGGGTGGTGCTGGTCTCGGGCAGTACCGACGGCACGATGCGGCTGTGGGATCCCCAGACCCGCAAGCCGCTCGGCAAGCCGGTGAAAGCCCACAAGAAGGGCGTCCTGCTGGTCGCCGTGGTGACGATGTCGGGCAGGCCGGCCATCGTCACCGCCGGCAAGGACAAGCAGATCCGGTTCTGGAAGCTCACGGGTTCCTGATCGGCTCGAAGATCGCGTGGTGGGCGGCCACGGTGGCCCGCCGTACCGCGTGGTCGAGCCGGCGCAGAGCCGCGGACCTGGTCGCCATCTGCGCGGAGGTCAGCCCGAGGCCCTCGTCGGCCAGCCGGAGCATCACCGCCAGCCGCGCGGCCAGCGCGGACACGCGGTGGGCGCGGCCCGGATAGCCGGGCGCGAGTTCGCCGCCCGCGCGCTCCAACTGGCCGGGATGGGCCTGGCCCGGCCCTTCGACCGAGGTGAGCGCCTCGGTGGCCGCCCGGATGGCCTCGGCCAGATCGCGCTCGGCCTCGGCCACGGAGGGCAGGTCGGCGCGGACCGGCCCGGCCGGGTGCACCGTGAACGCGGTGCCCTGGTAGGACGAACCGCGCAGGTCGGGTTCCGGCACCAGGCCGACGTTCCGCCCGGCGAGTACGGCTATCGCCGCCTGCCCGGCGTCCACCGCGGCGGCGTTGAAGTCGGGCGGCCCCGACAGCCCCAGCGGGTCGCCGGGGGCGGGGAGGGCCAGCCGTACCTCATGGAGACCTTGCGAGCGCAGGTCGGCGAGGTGCACACGAAGGGGCACGGTGGCGATCAACGTGGGTCCTGCGACGGACTCCACCTGGTCGGCGGCCTCGTCGAGGCCCACGTGACCGGCCAGCCAGGCGTTGCCCCAGGCCACGAGTGCGGGGGAGACAGGTGATTCAGCGCGCACTGATCCACGATATGTGCTCGCCCTGCAATAGGTTTGTCCCGTGCGTTCCGGCAACCGGGACAATCGGGCGCGAGGAGGTATCGGGGATGGGCGGTCAGGTGCTGCGGCTACAGGATGTCGCCGTCAGACGCGACGGCGCGGCTCTCCTGCGTGGCATCGACTGGACGGTCAACGAGGACGAGCGCTGGGTGGTCATCGGGCCGAACGGCGCGGGCAAGACCACGCTGCTGCAGGTGGCGGCGACGCTGCTGTATCCGAGTGAGGGTCTGGTCGAGGTTCTGGGCGAGCGGCTGGGGCAGGCCGACGTCTTCGACCTGCGTCCGCGGATCGGGCTGGCCAGCGCGGCGCTGGCAGAGCGCATCCCGGCCGAGGAGAAGGTCATCGACCTGGTGCTGACCGCGTCGTACGCGATCCTGGGCCGCTGGACGGAGGAGTACGACTCCAACGACGTCACCCGCGCGGTCGAGCTGATCGACATGATGGGCGCCGCCCATCTGATCAGGCGCAGGTTCGGCACGCTGTCGGAAGGCGAGCGCAAGCGGGTGCAGATCGCCCGCGCGCTGATGCCGGACCCCGAGATGCTGCTGCTGGACGAGCCGGCCGCCGGGCTCGACCTGGGCGGGCGCGAGGACCTGGTGCGCCGGTTGTCGCTGCTGGCCGGGGATCAGCGCTCGCCGACTCTGGTGCTGGTCACGCACCACGTCGAGGAGGTGCCGAGCGGGTTCACGCACGGGCTGCTGCTGAAGCACGGCTCGGTGGTGGCACAGGGGCCGCTCGACGTGGTCATGACCGCCGACAACCTCTCCCGCACCTTCGGCGTGCCGCTGTCGCTGGACCGCAGTGCCGAGGGCCGCTGGTATGCGCGAGCGCACTAGATCGTATTTGTACGGTTACCGACCGCCTCTGTACAAAACCAAATAGGATCTCCGTGGTCGGGACCCCCACGACTTCCGGAGCGTGCCATGGCCACGGAGCTCATCGTCATCCTTGTCGTGGTCGTGCTGGTGGGGCTGGCCCTGTACCGGACGGTCCGGATCATCGGGCAGGCGACCGCGGCGATCGTCGAACGGCTCGGCCGCTACCACCGCACGCTGGGTCCGGGCCTCAACCTCGTGATGCCGTTCATCGACCGGATCAGAGACGAGATCGACCTGCGCGAGCAGGTGGTCTCCTTCCCGCCCCAGCCGGTGATCACCTCCGACAACCTGGTCGTCTCCATCGACACCGTCATCTACTTCCAGGTCACCAACCCCAAGGCGGCCACCTACGAGATCGCCAACTTCATCGTCGCCGTCGAGCAGCTGACCGTCACCACGCTCAGGAACGTGGTCGGCGGCATGGACCTCGAAAGCACGCTGACCTCCCGCGAGGAGATCAACACCGCGCTGCGCGGCGTGCTCGACGATGCCACCGGCAAGTGGGGCATCCGGGTCAACCGGGTCGAGCTCAAGGCGATCGACCCTCCCTCCTCCATCCAGGACTCGATGGAGAAGCAGATGCGCGCCGACCGTGACAAGCGCGCCGCCGTGCTGGCCGCGGAAGGCCAGCGGCAGGCGGCGATCCTGACCGCCGAGGGGGAGAAGCAGGCGGCGGTGCTGCGGGCGCGCGGCGAGGCGGAGGCGGCCGTGCTGCGCGCGCAGGCCGAGGCAGAGGCGCAGGCGATGCGGGCCAAGGGCCAGGCCGACGCGATCGGCATGGTGTTCAAGGCCATCCACGAGGGCAATCCCGACCAGCGGCTGCTGGCCTATCAGTACCTGCAGATGCTGCCCGAGATCGCCAAGGGCGACGCCAACAAGTTGTGGATCGTGCCGTCGGAGATGGGCAAGGTGCTTGAGGGGCTCGGCGGCCTGTTCGGCCCGCCGAAGGACCCGGCGTAAAGAGATATCTCCCAGGTCTCTAAGCTCGGGAAACGAGTTCTGAGCGAGGAGGGGCAGTGACGCCGTGGGAGGTGGCCGCGGTGTGCGCGGCCGGGGTCGGGGCCGGAGCCATCAACGCGGTGGTGGGGTCGGGGTCGCTGATCACCTTCCCCGCGCTGGTGGCGGTGGGCGTGGATCCGGTCGTGGCCAACGTCTCCAACAGCATCGGCCTGGTGCCGGGCTCCTTCACCGGTGCCTACGGCTACCGCGCCGAGCTGTCCGGGCAGCGTGAGCGGCTGGTCAAGCTGGGCACGGCCTCGCTGATCGGCTCGCTCGCAGGCGGCCTGCTGCTGCTCTGGCTGGACCCGGACGTCTTCCAGATCGTGGTGCCGATCCTGATCGGGCTGGCCTGCGTGCTCGTCGTCATCCAGCCCAAGCTGAACGGCTGGCTGTCGGCCCGGCGTGAGCACGCGCACCCCGACGGCGGCGTCGTCCTCTGGCTGGGCGTCCTGGGCGCGGGCGTCTACGGCGGCTACTTCGGCGCGGCCCAGGGCGTGCTGCTCATCGGCCTGCTCGGCAGCTTCCTCACCGACGGCCTGCAGCGGGTCAACGCCGCCAAGAACGTCCTGTCCCTGATCGTGAACGGCGCCGCCGCCGTCCTGTTCATCCTGGTCGCCGAGGTCGACTGGTGGGCCGTGGCCGGGATCGCCGTGGGCGCCACGATCGGCGGCTACATCGGCGCCAAGGCCGGCAGGAAGATCCCCGCTCCGGTGCTGCGCGGCATCATCGTCTGTGTCGGAATCGCGGCGATTATCAAACTAGTGTACGGATAAAAATAGGTCTTTCTGGGTATAAATCCAGACATGAAGGGTGACTGGGTAGAGATCGTCATCGATGCCGGGGGAACCCCGCGAACCTACGAAGTCAAGGCCACCCGCGCCGGCCGCAGGGTCGAGGTGGCCACCCGCCGAGGTCTGGTCGAAGTCAGCGAGGTGACCAGGAGCGGCAGTGCCGTACGCACCGCCCGGTTCATGTCCAGCCGCATCCTCGCCCTGGTCGAGCACCCCGCCGATCAGCGGAAGGCGTCCGCGTGATCGCGCGCCCACTCCCGGAACGACCGCGGCTCCCGGCCGGTCAGCACCCGCACGGTGTTGGTGACCGGCTCCGGTGAGTCCACGAACTCGCCCCACGCCTTGAGCTCCGCGTCCACGTACTCCTCGTCCCCCCAGGCCCTCAGCAGTTCCGGCCGCGCCAGTTCGGGCGCCAGATCCTCCCACCGCACCTCCCGCCCTGCGGCCTCGCCGAGGATGCGCACCTGCTCGACCTGGGTGAGCGCCTCGGGCCCGCTGAGCGCGTAACGCACGCCGCCGTGCCCGGCCGAGGCCAGCACGTGCGTGGCGACCGCCGCCACGTCCTTCTCGTGGATCAAGGACCTCCTGGCCATCCCGTACGGCCGGCGTACCACCCCGCTTTTCACCTGCTCGGCCATGGCCAGGGTGCCGGCCGCCAGGCCGCCGGGCCGAAGGAACGTCCAGGCCGGCCCGGCGTGCTCGATCAGCCGCTCGATGTCCGCGTGAAAGGTGGGGGTCTGGGATGAGAGGTAGACCACGCGCCGCGCGTACCTGGCGATCAGCTCGATCACCGGCGCAGCGCGCTTCGCGTTCAGGGCCGGCCACACGAGGAACACCGTCTCCACCCCGTCGAGCCGGGGTTCGAGGCGCACCGGATCGAGCAGATCGGCGTCTTCGCCGGGCAGTCCCCGCACGGGTACTCCAGCCGCGCTCAGCGAGGCGAAGACGTGCCGGCCGATGTCGCCGGAGGCCCCGGTCACCAGAATCTCGCACATGGATCGACGGTAGAACCTCAAGCAAGCTTTACGTCAACCTCCCGGGCGTACCTGGATGGTCCCGTCACGCCTGATCCGGGTCTCGAACGTGGGCGCGGGGGCGGTCGCCGGGCCGTGCTTGACGGTGCCGTCGCCGAGGCGGAAGGTGCTGCCGTGCCAGGGGCAGACCACGCAGGCCTCGCCGTCCTCCACGACCAGGCGGCCCTGGTGCAGCGGTCCGGCCAGGTGCGGGCAGCGGTCGGCCAGCACGGTCACCGACTCGCCGGTGCGCAGCACGAACAACTGGATGTAGCCGAGCCGGCGCGCGACCGGCCGCCCGCTCGGCAGGTCCTTGAGCAGGCAGAGGTCGTGCCAGCCGAGCGGCACCAGATGGGAGACCTGCGGCGCGTGGTTGGCGCCCGCCGCCTGCCGGTAGGCCAGATGGCCGCCCAGGTAGCCGCCCACGCCCGCCGCGCCCAGCCCGAGAAACGACAGGACCCGCCCGCCGCGATCGTGGCCGCGCAGCCGGGCCAGCAGCGAGGCGGAGAACAACCCGAGCGCGCCGACGTTGGCCAGCAGGTGCACGAACCCCACCCGCTGCTGCTCCCGGTGCAGCGAGGACCAGTCGGTGAGCCCCGCGGCGGCGGTCGGCACCGCGCCCGCGATGCCGGCCGCCAGCAGCAGCCGGACCGCCCGCCGGTCGGCGCCGGCCACGTCCAGGACGCTCGCCGACAGCCAGCAGCCGAGCGTCGCCGTGGCCAGCGGAGGGTGCAGCGGCTTGCCCGTGGGCACGCCGTGCAGCAGATCGCGCAGCCGCCCGGGGCGGACCTTCTCGCGTACGGTCTTGGCCAGCACCCGGATCGGCTCGTCCAGGGCTCTGGTTTTCTCCAGCCGGTCGGCCAGGTCGACCGGCCCCACGAAACGCCGCAAGTGCCGACGTCTCGCGCGTACTGTCTCTTTCACGACAAGTGCCCTACCCCGGGCATGGGCCGGTCACTCAGACAGGTGCCCTCTGGCGACCGAGAGCTCCACCAACTCCAGCGCGTACACGCCCAGCGACGCCGAGCCCTCCTCGATGATGCGCACCTTCTCCCGCACCTGTGACGCCTTCACCTTGAACAGCGGCCAGGTGCCGCCCTCGGTGTGGTGGTTGGCCAGGATCGGCGCGAACCGGTCGAGCGCCTTGGCGAAGCGCGACTCCACCGTCTGCCTGGCCTCGAACTCCTCCCACAGCGCCCGCATCTCCGCCCCCTGCTCACCCGGCAGCATGGAGAAGATCCGGTCGGCGGCGGCCCGCTCGGCGCCGGCCTGCGCCGCCACCGCCTCGGCGTCGTAGATGAAGGTGTCACCCGCGTCGATCTCGACCAGGTCATGGACGAGCAGCATCGCGACCACGCGCTGGATGTCGGTGCCCGCCGGGGCGTGCTCTCCCAAGATCATGGCCAGGAGTCCGACATACCAGGAGTGCTCTGCGTCGTTCTCCCTCCGCGAACCATCCATGAGATGGTTGCGGCGGATCACCCGCTTCAGCTTGTCGATCTCGACGGCGAAGGCGATCTGGGCGTTCAGGCGGTCCTCTTCTGGCGCGATAGTCACGCGCGACACCCTAATGTGCGGTGATCACACCGGTTGGCAAAATCGTGACCGGAACCCCGTTGAACACTGCGTTTCCGGACGGCAAATCCACGGTGGACTCGTCGGTGAGCTTGTTCGCGCTCACTCCCGGGTGCTCGGCCGCCACGCTCTGTGCGCTGCCCGCGTGCCCCCAGCCGTGCGGCAGGCTGACGACGCCCGGCATGATCGTGTCGGTCGGCTCCAGCGGCACGGTCAGCTCACCGGTCGCCGACCTGACCGTGGCGTGGCCGTCCAGGCCCAGCCGGTCCACGTCCGCCGGGTTGATCTGCAGCGTGCACTGGTTGCTCCCGCCGACCAGCGGCGCGACGTTGTGCATCCAGCTGTTGTTCGAGCGCAGGTGCCGGCGCCCGATCAGCAGGAAGCCCGGCGGCTCGTCGCCCAGGCCGTCGCGCAGCCGTTCCACGTCGTCGATGAGCTGTGGCGGCGCCAGCTCGACCCGCCCCGACGCGGTCGTCAGCAACTCGGGCAGCCGGGGCTCCAGCGGACCGAGGTCCAGGCCGTGCGGGTTGTCGAGCAGCTTGCGCAGCGACAGCTCGCCGCGCCCCGACCACTCGCCGTAGGGGCCGAGCCGCAGCATCATGTCCAGCCGCCGCTCGGCGCCGGACTCGCCGTCGAGCAGCGCCGCCAGCTCGCCGGCGTCCCTGCCCTCCACACCGGATCCCGGCGTGGATACCGCCTTCTCCAACGTCTGCCCGATGATGAACGCGTCCAGATCCCCGTCCAGCCCCGAGGCGATCACCGCCAGCCTGGCCAGGATCATGCCCTCGGAGGGCCGGTCGGCCAGCGGCAGCAGCGGCCGCGAGTAACGCGTGTAGTTGCGCACCGCGAACCCGAGCAGCGCGAAGTCGTAGTGCCCCGCCTGCAGCACCCTCGGCGGCGGCAAGATGACGTGCGCGTGCCTGGTCGTCTCGTTCAGATACGGATCCACGCTCACCATGAACGCGAGATCGCCCAGCGCCCCGTCCAGCCGCCCGCCGTTCGGCGCGGACAGCACCGGGTTGCCGGCGACCGTCACCATGCAGCGGATCTGGCCCTGCCCCGGCGTCTCGATCTCGTCCGCGAGCGTCGCGACGGGCAGCTCGCCGTTCGCCTCCGGCAGGTCCCTGACGCGACTGCGCCACCTTCCCGTCTGGTACGGCTTGCGCCGCCGCCCGCCCTCCGTGGCCGGCATCGGGAACATGACTCCGCCGGGCCGGTCGAGGTTGCCGGTCAGCACGTTGACCACGTCCACCAGCCATTGGGCCAGCGTGCCGAACTCGGCCGTGCACGTGCCGATGCGCGCGTAGACCGCGGCTGTGGGGGCTCCGGCCAGCTCGCGGGCCAGCCGTACGATCACCTCGGCGGGAACGCCCGTGCGGTGGGCCACGACGTCGGGGGCGAAGTGCTTGGCCGCCTGGGTGAGCTCGGCCAGCCCGTTGATCTCCTGCCGCACGTCGGTCAGGCCCTCGGCCAGCAGCGTGTGGACGATGCCGAACAGGAGGTAGGCGTCGGTGCCGGGGCGGATGAACACGTGCTCGTCGGCCAGTGCCGCCGTCCTGGTGCGGCGCGGGTCGACGACGACCAGGCGGCCGCCGCGCCCGCGCAGCGCCTTGAGACGGCCGGGGAAGTCCGGGGCGGTGCAGAGGGAGCCGTTGGAGTCGAGGGGGTTGGCGCCGAGCATGAGCAGGTAGTCGGTGCGGTCGAGGTCGGGCACCGGGATGCTGAGCGGGTGGCCGAACATCAGCCCGCTGGCCACGTGTTTGGGCATCTGGTCGGCGGTGCTGGCGGAGAAGACGTTGCGGGTGCCGAGCGCCCGGATCATCGGCGCGGCGTAAAGGGCTCCCGCCATCGTGTGGGCGTTGGGGTTGCCCAGGTAGACGCCGAACGCCTCGCGCCCGTGTGCCGCGGTGACCCTGGAGAAACCCTCCTGAACCGCCGCGAACGCCTCGTCCCAGCCGACCTCCCGCCACAGCTCGCCCTCGCGGACCAGCGGCCGGGTCAGCCGGTCCGGGTCCTCGTCCAGCTTGCCCAGGCTCGCGCCCTTGGGGCAGATGAAGCCCTTGCTGAACGGGTCCTCCTTGTCACCGCGCACGCTCGTCACGTGCCCGCCGTCGTCGAGGGTCAGGGTCAGGCCGCAGACGGCTTCGCAGAGCGGGCAGGTACGGTGCACGGTCGTCATGAGCACTCCTGAGTTCGCTATCCAGACTCATCTTGACCTTTTGCCGTCCCGTCGTGAAGACCCCAACTCGTGACAGCGAAAGCCCCACAAAACCCTGGGTGGGCTTTGTGGGGCGGAAGCCCCGGAGCCCCCGCGGTCTCCGGGGCTTGCTTGGTGATTCAGCCCGCGAGGGGCAGGAGGAGCGTCTCGGGAAGATCAGGCGGCTCCTCGACGTCGGGCCTGAGGCTGACCCAGGCCCTGCGGCCGTAGAAACGGTCCAGCCCGGGGGAGGCGGCGCCCTCGACCCCGTCCCTGCGTACGGTCTCCACGATGAGCAGGCTGGCCCACTTGCGGTGCCGGAAGACCCGCGAGCTGCGCGCCCAGCAGGCCGCCGCGATCTCCTCGGCGTAGGCCTCGAACTCCTCGGCGGAGATTCCGGCCCTGGTCATGATGAGCGCCTTCTCGCCGGTGACGGTCGGCGTGATCCACAGGACCAGGGGGATGCGGCCCGACCTGGTGTGCATGGTGGTCTCCAGGCAGGTCCGCTGCAGGCGGTGCCGGGTGACCAGGCACCAGAAGTGGCCGACGAACCAGCCGCGCCCGTAACGGGTGGCGGCCGGGACGGAGACCGCGCTGCTCAGCATGATGAAGGGGAGCCAGACCCCGTCCTGGGCGGCGGCGACCACCGCCAGGACGAACAGGGCGAGCGCGGCGATCAGCAGGAGCTCGGTGCGGACGCGCCACAGGGCGGTGAGGATGCCGGGGCGACCTGCCGGAGGAAGGTCCTCGTATCCCGGGTAGATCTGGTTCCTGGGGTTCCTGGGGGACATCTAGGACACCTCCTCGGGAACTTTGGTCGTGACCTTCAGCTGGTCGAAGCGTGGGTCACGGTAGCAACGTGCTCCGAATCCGGTCCTTGCCACGGTCCAGCCTCGCCGGTGGGCGAATTCGTCTGGCTCCATACAGATTTCCCGGTCGGCCCACGCGATGAGTTCCTGGATCCGGGACTTGATTCGGCTCAGGCCCTTGGTACCTTGTGAGTACATAGAAGACCCCTTTCGCGGCATTACTCGAGGTGGCTTCTTTCGCCGGGCCGAGTGCTGCAGCCGGGTCGTCGCAGGGTGGCAGCCCTTGAGCGGCGGGTTGGCGGTCAGCTTCGGTCCGGCATTTCTGTGCTCGAACGAGCTACGACGCGGCGCTACTTGCGTTCGGTGTCCTTCCGGCAAACGGCCTCCCTGGTGTTGTTGCACGTATCCGGGACGGCGACGTTGCCGGTGGAGCGGCCTATGCCGCACGCGTTCAGCGGGAGATGCGGGGTATGCGGCCGTATGTCCATGTCGGCCTCCCTTTTCCCTCGTCATCTCCTCCTGGCCTGATCGTCCTCCCGGGCCGTGCTTGCTGCAATACTTCAAGCAAGAGAAGATTTACATTTCTTCGCATCTTGCTTCCCGGCTTGCGGTGCAACTTGCATCAGAACTGTCAGGGGCTTGCCAGGTGCACTCCGGGGAGCACCAGCGAAGGTTCTTGCCTCCACCGTCCTCCCGTGGAACTCTTTGAGCAAGCCCAAGTGGCACTACACGTGCAAGTTGCAGTGTAAGATTGGGTGAACGGCCCAGAAACCCGGGCTCCAAACGGTCCTTTACCGCTACACCTTCATTCCCGATGAGGAGAGTGGACGGTGCCATCAGAGCAGGGCAGCCCGACTGTCCGCAGGCTCAGGCTAGGCCAGGAGCTGCGCCTCCTTCGTGAGCGCCGAAAGCTGACCGGGGCCAAGACCGCCGAGCGCCTCGGCTGGTCGCCCAGCAAGGTGTCGAGGATCGAGTCCTCCAAGACCATGCCAAGCACCGAGGACATCGAAGCGATGGCCCGGTTGTTCAAGGTCGACGATGAGAAACTCGACGAACTGCTGGGGCTCCTAAGGGATGCCGACCAGCGCGGCTGGTGGGAGGATTACGAGGACGCCCTGCCCTCGGAGTACACGACATTCCTGGGGCTGGAAGCAGAGGCCACCGCTCATCGCGGCTGGGAACCCCAGCTGGTGCCGGGCCTGCTGCAGACCGAGGACTACGCCAGGGAAGTCATCCTGGCGACCCGGGGCATCGCGCGGATCACGCACAGCGGTGTCCGCAGCCGTGTCGAGGCCCGCCTCGACCGGCAGCAGCGTGTCCTGCACAGATCCGATCCGGCCGAGGTCTCCGTCGTGCTGGACGAATCCGTGCTCACGCGGCGTTTCGGAGAGCCCTCGGTGATGCGTGAGCAGCTCGGACACCTCCTGGAGATGTCCCTGCTTCCTCACGTGAATGTTCAGGTGTTGCCCTTGGACGGCGAGCACCCGGTCAACACCGGCGCCTTCGTCCATCTGAAGTTCGTGGACCTCGACGATGCTGTTTACTTGGAGCTGCTCTACGGGGCTCGTTTCGTGGAAGCGCTGGACCTCGTGGCTGACTACGAGCAGGCATTTGAGCATCTTCGAGCCACAGCCCTGTCCGAGGACGAATCTCGGGTACTGGTCCAACGCAAGATCATGCAGTGGCGGTAGGGCCACTAAAGCGCAATCAACACCAAAGGGGCTGTTGAAGCGCTATTCAGGATAAGGAACAACCAATGGACGTCACGCCCGCCTGGCGGAAGAGCCGTTTCTGCAACGGCAATTCCGCGTGTGTTGAATTCGCTCGTCTGGCCGACGGAAACGTCGCGCTGAGGGACAGCAAGGAGCAGGACGGACCGGTCCTGGTCTTCACTCCTGAGGAGTGGGACGCCTTCACCCTCGGTGTCCGTGCCGGCGAATTCGACATCGACACGCTCGCCGTAGGCGCATAGATCAGAGCGGCCCGTGCACGTTGCTGACCACAACTTACAGGACCGCTCCGATAAGGGCTCTGACCAGCCCATTCGTTGTCTCCGACCAGCCCTGCACGAAGACGAAGATAATCATGGCACAACCAAGGTCATCTATGGCAATGGGTGCTGGTGATCTGTTGCCAAGCTTCCACCCGGATGGCCACGCGAACCCCTGACCGCCGCCACCATGCCCGCGCCCTGGTGGCAGGCGAGGAAACACCTACGCGGCCCGAGCCCCACATCGTGGCGCTCCAACCCCTTGCTTCTCGCGTGTTGCCTTTGCGTCTTGCCCTGTTGCTTCTTGCCTCTTGCCTCGCTCGCGAGCCTGCGCGCCGTCGCACGTCCTCGCGTACCCCTCGTGACGAACGCGGGCCTATCCATGACATCTGCGCGCTCTTCCGTCCCGCACCGCCACCCACCCCCGAGACCACCCCAGGCCCCCCGCCACCCCACGACTCCACCAACCCCCCACAAGCCCTGACCCCAGCCACCCCGTTGGGGCACGCAACCGGGCGTTTGCCTGTCCCGCGGGGATCGCATTGCCAGGGCTACGGGGCTGCCTTGCCAGCGATGGCCACCTCCGCGAGACGACACCTCGCCACGGACGGCGCGCCCGCCAGAGACCCCGGCGCCGCGCGAGAGCGCCACCCCGCGCCACACAGAGCCGCCTGCCAGTGCGTCACCTGCGCCACGGGGAGCCGCCTGCCGCCCAACCGCCGCGCCCCGGCCTTCCGCCGTTATAAGGCCGTCCGGCTGTCGCGCGTCCGGCCTTCCGTCTGGGGGCGGGCGTCCCGCCGGCGTGTCCCCGGCCGCCTTATGCCGTCTGGGGGGCGTCCGGCTGTCGTGCGACCTCCTGGGCGCCCGTTGGGGCGGCGTCGATGCGCCCATCTGGTGGCGGGTGCGCCCATGTGGTGCCGGTGCGTCCATGTCGTGCCGCGCGCCGGGGTTCTGGTCTGGGGGCAGGCGGGAGCGCCCGGAGGCGGGGGCGCGACCGGGGAGGAGGCCGTTGCTCCGGGGGTCAGGACACCAGGGCGTCCAGGTCGTCTTCCGGGAGGCCCAGGTCCACCCTGATGCGGTAGCGCGTGCGGAGGAGGGCGACGTGTTCTGGGTCGTCCTTGTCGCACGACAGCACCGCCTGCGTCGCCCACTCCAGGCCGCCCCTCAGGTCGCCATAGGCCACCAGGGTTTCGGCGATGTTGTGGGCGGTGGCCGGCTGGATCGCCGGTTCGGCGCGCAGGGCTTCGATGATCTCGCGGGCCTCGTCGGGACGCTCCAGTTCGAAGAGCGTGTCGGCGATCCCGGCGCGCGGATCGATACTGGCCTCGCCGCCGTCTTCCAGCGCGCGCTGAAAACAGTCCATCGCGCGCGCCGGCTGACCGGCCGCGCGCCACTCCTCAGCCGCAAGGACCAGGATGGACGCTCGGGAGACGTCGCCCTCGGAGTACTCATGGGCAAGATCGTCGAGCTGCCTGGCCAGCGAGCTGTGGTCGTCTGCCAGGAGGGCCCGCTCCAGCAGGCGATCAAGGTGCTCACGGGTCACATACGCCACACCGCCGAGACTACCGAGCGACCAGGTGTCTTTGCTGGGCAATACGCAGGGCGAGACACGCACAGATTGAGTAACGCCTGGTACAACTCTGGTCACAGCCCGCGTGTTGTCCCAGGCGGCAGGGCATATAGCCGTCGCGCGAACCGCGACGGAGGGGGCTGTGATGGGCTTGTCCAAGCAGGTGACCTTCTCGCTGGCGTGTGCGGTGGTGCTGTCCGCGCTCATCCCCGGAGCCGCCGGCTATCTGTCCGCCCGCGTCGAGTCGATCGAGGCGGCCGAGCGCAAGCTGCATGCCCAGGAGGCGCGGCTGAACGCCCGGCTTGCCCGCGAGACCAGACCGGTCTCCTACCCGGCGCCGTGCGAGGTCCAGCCTGCCAGGCCGATCCGCGAGCAGCCGGCTCCGGCGGCCTTCGTTCCGGCCCCGGAGTACAAGCCCGACTTCAAGCCGAGAAAGCGCGAACGCCAGCCCGTGGTACCGCCGCCCGCGTGGCTACCCGAGTGAACCACCCCGGTCAGTCGGGCCGAGCCGCGCCGACGGGTGACCAGCCGCGAGACGGGTGAACATCGCTGAAGGTGCCCTGCGGCGCCGAGGGGCGACCGCACCACCGAGAAGGTGAGCGACGCCGGCCGATCCCCTGAGGGTGAGCTGTCTCGCGAGGGGAAGCCCCGGGGGCGGGAGTGAGCGGGCCTGAGAGGGTGAGCCACTCCGAGCGGTGGGACCGCTCCGAGCCGTGGGACTGGTCTGAAGCGGGGGGACCGGTCTGAGGGGTGGGACCGCTCCGAAAGGGTCCACGTGAGGGTGGGCGCTTGTTGGTGACCATGTGGAAGCGGCCCGCGTGTCCGGTCCCCCGGGCGGTGAGTTAACTGTCGCCCGGGGGTGACAGGTGGCGGAGTTGGCGGGAGAGGTAGCCGCGGACCATCTGCTTGGCCGCGTCGATCAGCTCCGGTGACCCCTTGGGGTCGCGGCGGAAGGCCAGCTTGAGCACCGCGTCTCCGGCCTCCACCGCCACCAGCACCCCGATGTCCAGTTCGTCGCTGTCGGCCAGGCCGTACTCCTTGAGCAGGAGGCCGCGCAGCCGTCCGGCGATGACCGCGTTGTTGTCGATGTCGACGTCGAGCAGGTTGAGGTCGACGGCGTCACCGAAGTGCAGGCTCTTGAAGCCTGGAACGGTCCTGTGCATGTCGACGTACTCGTCGATGATCGCGTCGACCGCCTCCCACCAGCCGCGGTAGTCCTCCTCCATGAACCTGCGGCCCACCCTGGAGACGAACTGCTCCACGTTGCGCCTGGTCAGCTCCTGGGTGATGGCCCGCTTGTCGGGGAAGAACTGGTAGACCGAGCCGATCGCGACTCCGGCGCGTTCGGCGATGCGGGTGGTGGAGAGCGCTTCGTAGCCGATCTCGTCGAGCAGCGCCGCGCACGCGTCGAGCATCCGCTCCACCCGGCGTGTGCTTCGTCGCTGGGTGGGCTTACGGCGCAGCGGCTGGGGCTGCGAACAGTCGTCGTCGTCAATTTCGGGGGTGGACACGAAATCCATCTTCCCCCGAAGCGGGCGATCGTTACCGTCCAACGACGGGATTTCTCACGACACCGGATAACCGGGCGAAAGCCCGCATCGCCGAGGGCGAGATCCGCGACATCGCATATCCGATTTTCCCCTCCGCATTGACCGGGACAACCGCCTCATTTCGGTGTACGGCCCGCAGGATGTGCGCCGCCACCCGCTCCGGCGGATACCCACGCCGCTGGAGCCCCAGCTCGGCCAGCTCCCGCAGGTCGGACCCGACATAGGTGGCGTTGCGGGCGATGGCCGTGGACACGAAGCCGGGGCAGACCGTGGTCACGCCGATGCCGTGGCCGGCCAGCTCGGCCCGCAGGCAGTCGCCGAGCATCTTCACCGCCGCCTTGGACGTCGAGTACGCCGGCAGTTCCCGCGTCGCCACGAAGGCGGCCAGCGAGGCGATGTTGACGATGTGGCCGCCCTCGCCGCGTTCGGCCATCTGGCGGGCGAAGAGCCGGCAGCCGTGAATGACGCCCCAGAGATTCACGTCGAGCGTGCGCCGCCAATCGTCGAGGGAATGGTCAAGGAACGGCCCGGCCACCGCGATTCCCGCATTGTTCACCACCACATCCGGCACGCCATACTGTGCCGCGATATTTCCGGCGAACTCCTCCATGGCCGTGGTTGAGGCGACATCGAGTTGGACGGCGTGAGCCGTACGGCGGAAATCTTTGCCGATGTCCTCCGCGACCCGCATGGCCGCCTCCCGGTCGAGGTCGGCGCAGACCACCTCGGCGCCGTGCGCGGCGAAGGCGCGTGCGGTCGCCCGCCCGATGCCGCTGCCGGCGCCCGTGATCACGACCAGGCGGTCCTGGTAGGCGCCGCGGCCCTCGCGCACGCGGTCGCGGCGCAGTGAGCGGGTCGAGGCGCCGCCGTCGACGTGCGCGGCGAACTCGGCGATCATCCTGGCCACGGCCTCGGGGTGGCTGCGCTGCGCCCAGTGCCCGGCCGCCAGCCTGCGGTGCCAGAACTCCGGCGCCCACTGGCGCATCGACGCCAGCAGCTTGGGCGAGACGAAGATGTCGCGGCTGGTCTCGATGAGCTGGACCGGCACCTCGACGCCGGGGTCGGCGGGGGCGCGCAGGCGGGTGAAGAAGTTCTGGCGGTAGAGGGCCAGGCCGTTGTGGCCGTCGCGCTTCAGGGTGCCGGCCGGATGTCCCGGCCTCGGCTCGATGCCCTCGGCCAGGCGCATCGAACGGGCCAGCGCGCGGGGCAGCGGGCCACGCCAGGCCAGTTCGGGCAGGACGGGGAGCTGGAAGGCGCCGATGTACCAGGACCTGGCGAGCTGACCGGCGACCTCGCGGCGGCCGCCGTAGCGCAGGAAGTGGGCGGCCTGGTCGAGGCCGGGACCGCCGAAGGTGGTGAAGGAGGCGGCGCGCTCGCGGATGCCGGGGCGGCCGATCGCCTCCCAGCACTGCAGCGAGCCCCAGTCGTGCCCGACCAGATGGACCCGCGGCTTGCCGATCTCGTCGAGCACCGCGCCGAGGTCGGCGGCCAGGTGGTCGAAGGAGTAGTGCCGCCGGTCGTACGGCGCGCCGGACTGCCCGGCGCCGCGCACGTCGTAGCGGACCACGTGATAGCGGTCGCCGAGCAGCCCGGCGACCTCGTCCCAGACGCGGTGGGTGTCGGGGTAGCCGTGGACGAGCAGGATCGTGGGGTTCTCCCGCTCGCCTTCCTCGAAGAGCGCGAGCCGTACATCACCAGACGGTATTAGACGCACGGTCCAATGATTAACGGGCGGACAGTCCTGTGCAAGAGCGGAGCGCCTTCCAGCTTGTGACGGCCTGGGTGCGGGCGGTGCCGGTCAGGGGGATGGGGGTGCCGCCCTGGATGTTGGCGGGGGTCCATTGGTCCTTGATGACCTTGCGGCCGTTGATCGTCAGGGTGAGGACGCCGCTGGGGCTGTTGCCGTACCAGAGGAAGTTGCCCAGGCCGTAGTTGACGTAGGACCGGCCGAGGTAGCCGCTTCCGAGCAGGACGTGGGCGTGGCCGCCGACGATCACGTCGGCCCCGGCCTTGACCAGTTTGGGGGCCAGCGAGCGTTGCGCGGGGTTCGGGCAGGTCATGCGCTCGGTGCCCCAGTGGAGGTAGACGATCACGGTGTCGGAGGTACGGCGGGCCTTCCTGACCTCCTGGATCAGCCGTTCCTCGTTCTTGGCCGAGGCCAGGCCGCCCTGGCTGTCGGTGGCGGTCCAGGCCTGGATGAACTCGGCGTCCAGCACCTGGGTGGCGCCGATGATCGAGACGCGGTTGCCGTTCACCTTGGTACGCCACGGCTTGTAGGCGGCATCCTCGTTCCCGCCGATGCCCACGACCGGGTACTTCGAGCGCTTGATCGCGGCCAGCGAGTCGGCCAGGCCGGTCTGCATGTAGTCCATGCCGTGGTTGTTGGCCATGCTGACCACGTCGATCCCGGCCGCCTTCAGCGCGGAGAACGCGGTGATCGGCGCCCGGAAGGTGAACTGCTTGCCCGGCGCCTTGGTCCCGCCGGTCGTGATCGCCGTCTCCAGGTTGACCATGGCCAGGTCGGCCCGGCTCAGCACCCTGGCGATCGGGCCGAACGCGGTGCGCGGGTCACTGTCCAGTCGGGCGCGTAAGACGCCCTCGAAGTGCACGTCCCCACCGAAGGAGATCGTGTACGGCTCCCGCTCGGCGGCGGTCTTGGTCGGCACCTCGGGGGAGGTCGGCATCGACTTGCGCGCGGGGGACTTCTCCGGCTCCGACTGGGCTGCAGAGCATGCGGCCAAGGTGACGGCCACGGCTAATGCCAGAAAGGCAGGGCTGCGTCTCATCTATGGCGTCTCATCTATGGCGTCTCCACTATGGGCTACTTCTCCTCGATCCCACACTTCAGGGATTGAGCATGCCATGTCAGACGGATTCGCGGGTGTGTGCGGTCAACCACACCACTCCGGAGCGGGTTGCCTCGTTCGCGGGGGTATAGATGATCATGCGGGTTTCGGTCGCCGCGTCGCAGCTGAAGTTGGTGGTGGTGAAGTGGAGCTCGCCGACGGCGTCGTTGACGAAGACCTTGTCGCGGTGTCCGGGGTCGGCCACGTCCTGTCGCGCCCACATCCGGGCGAACTCCGGGCTGGCCGCGACCAGCTTCTCGGCGAACTCCTTCCAGCAGGGGTCGTGCGCGTGCCTGCTGTAGGAGCCGCGGAAGATGGCGGCCGCCCGTGCCAGCTCCTCCTCGCGGTTGACCAGCCGGGTGAACAGGTCGTCGCGGGTGAAGATCAGCCACAGGGAGTTCGGCTCGCTGTCCGCGATCTCGGGGAAGATCGCGGCGTACGCGGCGTTCCAGGCGAGGATGTCGTGCCGGCTGGTGATGATGCAGGCGGCCATCGGGCTGAGCTGGTCGAGGATCTGGCGCATCTCCGGAGTGACCCGGCCGGAGTCGGCGACGGGTACCGGGTCCTGGTGCCCGGCCAGCCGGAACAGGTGCAGGCGCTCTGCGGGGTCGAGCTGGAGGGTGCGGGCGACGGCCTCCAGCACCTGGATGCTGGCGTTGATCGGCCGTCCCTGCTCCAGCCACGTGTACCAGGTCACGCCCACCCCGGCGAGCTGCGCGACCTCCTCGCGGCGCAGGCCGGGCGTACGCCGGCGGGTGCCGGGCGGCAGACCGGCCATGTCGGGGGTGATGCGCTCGCGGCGGCTGCGGAGGTAGGCGGCGAGGTCGGTGCGCTTCATAGCCAGGTACCTCTAATACCAGGATAAATGGGCTCTCGTTACTGGTATCCAGTCTGTCGCAATCTGGTACTCATGACTACTGCCACCCTTGCCCCCCAACAGGAAAGGACGAAGACCAGCGGAATCCTCCTGGCGATCATCCTCGTCGGGCAGTTCCTGGCCATCCTGAACGTCAACATCGTCAACGTCGCCATCCCGACCATCGAGCGGGACCTGCACTCCTCCGGCGCGGGCCTGCAGATGATCGTGGCGGGCTACACCATCGTCTACGCCGTCCTGCTGATCACCGGCGCGCGGGTCGGCGACCTGTTCGGCTACCGCAACACCTTCCTGGCCGGGCTGGCCTTCTTCACCCTCACCACGCTGGGCTCCGGGCTGGCGCCCACCACCGGATGGCTCGTGGTGTTCCGGTTCGCGCAGGGCGCCGGGGCCGCGCTGATGATGCCCCAGGTGCTCACGCTCATCCAGCGCAACTACCACGGCGTGGCCAGAGGCCGGGCGATGGGCCTGTGGTCGGCCGTCGTCAGCGGCGGCATCGTGGTCGGCCAGGCGCTGGGCGGCATCATGCTCGGGCTCGGCCTGGGCTGGCGCGTGCTGTTCCTGGTGATGGTCCCGATCGGGGCCGTTCTGCTGATCGCCGGGCTGCGGGTGCTGCCGTCCGACGGGGGTGGCGGACGTACCGGTCTCGACCCGATCGGGCTCGTCACGCTGTCGGTGGCCGTCCTGTTGTTCGTGGTGCCGCTGGTGCTCGGCCGCGATCTGGGCTGGCCGGTGTGGGGCTGGATCTCGATCGGTCTCAGCGCCGTGGTCTTCTATGTCTTCGTCCGCGTGGAGCGCTGGGTGTCGGGCCGCGGGGGGCGGCCCTTGGTGGACGCCTCCGTCCTGCGGGCGCCGGGCATGCGGCCGGGGCTCGGCGTGCTGTTGTTCGGGCCAGCCACGTGGGGCGCCTTCCTGTTCACCTCGGCGCTGCACCTGCAGGGTGAACTTCGCCTGACGCCGTTGCAGTCGGGGCTGATGCTGGTGCCGTGCGCGGTGGCGTTCGCGGGGGTCGGGCTGCTGTGGCCGCGGCTGCCGGCGAAGCTGCAGCGGACGCTGGTGCCGTTCGGGTACGTGGTGGCGGCGCCCGCATACTTCGGGCTCGGGCTGGCCAGCGGGGGCGGCTGGCCGTACGCGGTGCTGAGCGCGCTGATCGGCGGCGGGCTGGGCGTGCAGATCGCGGTGACCAATCTGGCCACGCAGTCGGTGTCGGACGAGTTCGCCGCCGACGCCAGCGGCGCGCTGCTCACGGTGATGCAGCTCGGCCAGGTGATCGGGGTGGCGACCGTGGGGACGTTGTTCATGGCGCAGGGCGAGGGGGCCACGGCGGTGGCGCTGGCGGGGCTGGCCGTACTGGCCGGCTTGTCCTCTCTTTTCCTCGTCAGACCAAAACTTGGATGACTCGTTTACTTGAATCATTCGTGTTAAGGGCATAGGTTGCGAGGAGAGGGGGACCCGTCAGGGTCCTCGTCCATGTCCGGAATTCGGGAGGACCTCGCGATGACCACCAGGCCAATCAGCACCGACGACGCCGGTATCCCCGCGCCGAGCGACGAGCACTCGCTCTCCGTCGGACCGAACGGCCCCCTGCTGCTTCAGGATCACTACCTGATCCAGAAGATGGCGCACTTCAACCGCGAACGTGTCCCGGAAAGAGTGGTGCACGCCAAGGGCGGCGGCGCCCACGGCGTCCTGCGCATCACCGAGGACGTCAGCCAGTTCACCAAGGCCAAGCTGTTCCAGAAGGGCAAGGAGACGCCGCTCTTCCTGCGCTTCTCGACCGTGGCCGGTGAGCTGGGCTCGGCCGACACCGCCCGCGACCCCCGCGGCTTCGCGATCAAGTTCTACACCGAGGACGGCAACTACGACCTCGTCGGCAACAACACGCCGATCTTCTTCATCCGCGACCCGCAGAAGTTCTCGGACTTCATCCACAGCCAGAAGCGCCGCGCCGACAACCACCTGCGCGACAACAACATGCAGTGGGACTTCTGGACGCTCTCGCCGGAGTCGGCGCACCAGGTCACGTTCCTCATGAGCGACCGCGGCACCCCGGCGAGCTGGCGGAACATGCACGGCTTCGGCTCGCACACGTTCCTGTGGTACAACGCCGCGGGCGAGAAGTTCTGGGTCAAGTACCACTTCAAGACCGACCAGGGCATCAAGAACCTCACCGCGGCCGAGGCCGACGCGATGGCCTCCGCCGACCCCGACCACCACATCCGCGACCTGCACACGGCGATCAGGGCGGGCGAGCACCCGTCGTGGACGGTGAACGTGCAGGTCATGCCGTTCGAGGCGGCGGCCGACTACCGGTTCAACCCGTTCGACCTGACCAAGGTGTGGCCGCACGGCGACTACCCCGAGATCACGATCGGCACGATGACCCTGAACCGGAACCCGGACAACTACTTCGCCGAGGTCGAGCAGGCCGCGTTCGAGCCGTCCAACCTGGTGCCGGGCATCGACACCTCGCCGGACAAGATGCTCCAGGGCCGCCTGTTCTCCTACCCCGACACCCACCGGTACCGGATCGGGCCGAACTACCTGCAACTGCCGATCAACGCGCCGGCCGTACCGGTGAACAGCTACAACTTCGACGGGCCGATGACCTTCCGCAACCAGCAGGACCCCGTCTACGCGCCCAACAGCGTGAACGGCCCGGCCGCGCACCCGTCCCCGTACGCCGGATCGGACTACCAGGTCGCCGGCGAGATCATCCGCTCGGCCTACACGCTGCACGCCGAGGACGACGACTACGGCCAGCCGCGCGCCCTGTGGGAGAACGTGCTGTCGGCCACCGACCGCGAGCACCTGGTCGGCAACATCGTCGGTCACGCCTCCGCGCCCGAGGTCACCGCGGAGATGAAGAAGCGCGTCGTGGAGTACTGGAGCAACGTCCACAAGGACCTCGGCCAGGGCGTCTCCCAGGGCCTCGGCCTGTCCTGACCCCGGCACGAGCGAAGGGCCGCGACCTGGCAGGTCGCGGCCCCTTCTCATGGCTCGCGGACGGCGGGCGCGCGCCGCCCGCGCGGTCAGCTCAGCCTGAGACCGTTGAGCAGGTCGGCGATCCCCCCGGTCACCGGCTCGCTCTCGGGCACCGGCACCGCCTCCAGCGCCTTGTCAGGCGTTTCGGGCAGCTTGCCGGTGATCTCGTCCGTCACGGTCTCAGCCGGCTGCGGCAGGGCGATCGGGGCTTCCACGCCGGCCACCAGGCCGGACGCGTCGGGCAGCGCGGGCACCTCGCCCTCGACCGGCACCGGCGGCAGCGCCGCCAGCGTGCCGGGGATCGCCGGGGTGTTGGGCAGACCCGGCAGATCGGGCGCGGTGGGCACGTCCAGCACGCTCCTCAGGCCTGACACACCCGGCGAGCCGGTGGGCATCGACGGCGCGCCGGCGGCCGCGGCAACACCGCCCAGGTCCGCCAGGCTCAGTACCGCCGACGCCTTCGACAGGCCCGGCAGGCCCGCCTTCCTGGCCAGCGTCTCGGCGGACATCGCCAGATCGCTGTCCTTGGGCGCGGTCATCTTGTCGCCGTAGTTGCCGCTCATCCGCAGGTCGAGCAGTTCCTCGCAGACCGAGGCCACCGTGGTGGGCGCCCGCAGGGCGGCGACCCTGTCGGCGCAGTAGTCCGCCCCCAGCGCGGGGCCCGCGACCAGCCAGCTCACTCCCGTGGTCAGAGTGGCCACCGCAAGGATGCTTCGGATGCTCCGAGATGACACTTCACGTCCCCCTGATCGTTTTTGGTGATCCGACGAACGCTGAAGCTAGTCACGCGGCCGGGACAGGGAGAGGTGCTTGCCCGAAGGGTGGGCCAGACCTTACCCGGCCGCCCCGGCCGGAGATCGGCTTTGACCTCAGGCGGCGCGCTCCACGGTGAGCTCGTCGTCGCCCAGGTCCACCCGGACCGTGTCGCCGTCGGTGACCGCCCCGGCCAGTACTTCCCTGGCCAGCTTGTCGCCGATCGCCGACTGCACCAGCCGCCGCAACGGCCGGGCCCCGTACATGGGGTCGTAGCCGGTGAGCGTGAGCCACTCGCGGGCCGCCGCGGTGACGTCGAGGGTGATGCGCCGGTCGGCCAGGCGATGGGCGAGCCGGTCGATCTGCAGGTCGACGATCCGGCCCAGCTCTTCCGAGCCGAGCGCGTCGAACAGGATCACGTCGTCCAGCCGGTTGAGGAACTCCGGCTTGAACGCGTTGCGCACCGCGCCCATCACGGCCTCGCGCTTGGCGCCGTTCTCCAGCTTGGGATCGACGAGGAACTGCGAGCCGATGTTGGAGGTCAGGATGAGGATCGCGTTGCGGAAGTCGACCGTGCGCCCCTGCCCGTCGGTCAGCCGGCCGTCGTCGAGCACCTGCAGGAGGATGTCGAAGACCTCGGGGTGCGCCTTCTCGACCTCGTCGAGCAGCACCACGGTGTACGGCCGCCGCCGCACCGCCTCGGTGAGCTGCCCGCCCTCCTCGTAGCCGACGTATCCCGGAGGCGCGCCGACCAGCCGGGCCACGCTGTGCTTCTCGGAGTACTCGCTCATGTCGATCCGGGTCATGGCCCGTTCGTCGTCGAACAGGAACTCCGCCAGCGCCTTGGCCAGTTCGGTCTTGCCGACGCCCGTCGGGCCCAGGAACATGAACGATCCCGTGGGCCGGTCGGGGTCGGAGATGCCGGCGCGGCTGCGCCGTACGGCGTCGGAGACGGCCTGGACGGCCTGGGCCTGTCCGATGAGGCGGCGGCCGAGCTCCTCCTCCATGCGCAGCAGCTTGGCGGTCTCGGCCTCCAGCAGGCGTCCGGCCGGGATGCCGGTCCAGGAGGAGATGACCTCGGCGATGTCGTCGGCGCCGACCTCCTCCTTGACCATCGGCTGGGACTCGGCCTCCTGGGCGGCGGCGCCGGCGATCTCCAGCTCCTTCTCCAGCCGCGGGACCTCGTCGTAGAGCAGCTTGGAGGCCTCGGCGTAGTTGCCGTCGCGCTGGAAGCGCTCGGCGGTGCTGCGGGCCTCGTCGAGCTGCTTCTTCAGGTCGCCGAGCTTGTTGAGCCCGGCCTTCTCCCGCTCCCAGCGGCCGACCAGGGCGTTGAGCTCCTCCTGGCGGTCGGCCAGTTCCTTGCGCAGGCGCTCCAGGCGCTGCTGGCTGGCCTCGTCGGTCTCCTTGGAGAGCGCGAGCTCCTCCATCTTCATGCGGTCGACGTTGCGCTGGAGCTGGTCGATCTCGACGGGCCGCGAGTCGATCTCCATGCGGAGCCGGGAGGCGGCCTCGTCGACCAGGTCGATGGCCTTGTCGGGCAGGAAGCGGTTGGTGATGTAGCGGTCGGACAGCGCGGCGGCGGCGACCAGCGCGCTGTCGGCGATCACGACCTGGTGGTGTGCCTCGTAGCGGCCCTTCAGGCCGCGCAGGATCGCGATGGTGTCCTCGACGGTCGGCTCGCCGACGTAGACCTGCTGGAAGCGCCGCTCCAGCGCCGGGTCCTTCTCAATGCGCTCGCGGTACTCGTCGAGCGTGGTCGCGCCGATCATCCGCAGCTCGCCGCGGGCCAGCATCGGCTTGAGCATGTTGCCCGCGTCCATGGCGCCCTCGGCAGCTCCGGCGCCGACGACCGTGTGGAGCTCGTCGATGAAGGTCACGACCTGCCCGTCGCTCTCCTTGATCTCGGAGAGCACGGCCTTGAGCCGCTCCTCGAACTCGCCCCGGTACTTGGCCCCGGCGACCATCGCGCCCAGGTCGAGCGAGATCAGCCTCTTGTTGCGCAGCGACTCGGGCACGTCACCGGCCACGATGCGCTGGGCCAGCCCCTCGACGACGGCGGTCTTGCCCACGCCGGGCTCGCCGATCAGGACCGGGTTGTTCTTGGTACGCCGGGAGAGCACCTGGACGACGCGCCGGATCTCCGAGTCGCGGCCGATGACCGGGTCGAGCTTGCCGGTGCGGGCCCGCTCGGTCAGGTCGACGCCGTACTTCTCCAGCGCCTTGTAGGTGTCTTCCGGAGTCTCGCTGGTGACGCGGGCGTTGCCGCGTACCTTCTCGAAGGCGTCGAGCAGCGCCTCGGGCGTGGCGCCCTGCGCCCTGAGCAGGTCGGCGGCCTGGCCGCCGTCGGCGGCGAGCGCGACGAGCAGGTGCTCGGTGGAGACGTACTCGTCCTCAAGCCGCTTGGCGCGCTGCGCGGCCGTGTTGATCACGGTGAGGAGCTGGCGCGAGCTCGACGGCGCCGACACCGTGGCGCCCTGCGCCTTCGGCAGCGCCGCGAGCAGTTCCTCCGACTTCGCGCGGATCGCCTTCCAGTCGGCTCCGACGGCCTCCAGCAGAGGTACGGCGGTGCCGCCCGTCTGGGCCAGCAGCGTGGTCAGCAGGTGAGCCGGGGCGATCTCCGGATTGCCTTCCGCGGCGGCGCGCCGCATGGCCCCCGACAGCGCCTCCTGGCTCTTCTGGGTGAGCTTGTAGTCCATGTGTTCTTACGCCCCCGGTGGCAGCTCGTAGCGGATCAACGCCCTCACCATCTGCATCTCGGCCCTGAGCCGGTGAACCTCCTCACGCAGCCGCAGGGCCTCGTTCTCCAGTTCGAGAATGCGCTTGATCCCGGCGAGGTTGATGCCCTCTTCCTGGGACAGGCGCTGGACCTCGCGGAGCATGATGATGTCGCGCGTGGAGTAGAGGCGGCCGCGTCCGGCCGTGCGACCGGGGCTGACCAGCCCGAGCCGGTCGTACTGCCGCAGCGTCTGCGGGTGCAGTCCCGAGAGTTGCGCGGCCACCGAGATGACGTAGACGGGGGTGTCGTCGGACAGGTCGAAATAGTTGGCGTCCATCGGCTTACTCGCTTCTGGCTCGCTGGATGAGTTCGGCGCGCGGGTCGTCACCGGCGGTGGCCGTGCCGAACTCCGTCAGCAGGTCACGCGACTTCTCATCGAGCGTCTCCGGCACGAGCACTTCGACGCTGGCGAGCAGGTCGCCCTTGGTGCCGTCCTTGCGGGTGACGCCGCGGCCACGGACGCGGAAGGTGCGCCCGTTGGGAGTGCCCGCGGGGATGCGCAGCGTGACCGGCAGGCCCTTGAGGATCGGGACCTTGATCTCGGCGCCCAGCGCGGCCTCGGTGAAGGTCACGGGCACCGTGATGGTCAGGTTGTCGCCGGTCCGACCGAAGACGGCATGCGCCTTCACGTGGGTGACGATGTAGAGGTCGCCCGCGGGCCCGCCGTTCTCGCCCGGCGCGCCCTTGGCCTTGAGCTTGACCCGCTGGCCGTCGCCCACCCCCGCGGGGATGCGCGCCTGGATCGTACGGGTGCTCTTGGCCCGCCCGCTGCCGTCGCAGTCGGGGCAGGGGTCGTCGACGATCAGACCACGGCCCTTGCAGTCGCGGCAGGGCTCGGAGAAGGCGAAGTTGCCCAGGTTGCGGCTGGCCGCGCCGGTGCCCTCACAGGTCGGGCAGACGCGCGGCGTGGTGCCGGCCTTGGCGCCGGTGCCGGTGCACGACTTGCACGCGGCCGAACTGGTCAGCCGGAGCGAGACCGTGCTGCCCTCCACCGCCTCGGTGAAGGTCAGCGTGACCTCGGACTCGATGTCCTGCCCGCGCCGCGGCCTGGTCGTGCCGCTGGTACGGCCGGTGCCGGCGCCACCCCGGTTGAACAGCCCGCCGAACAGGTCGCCGAGCCGCTCTCCCGCGCCGCCACCGCCACCGCCGCTCTGCTGACCGGCGGTGCCGCCGAACAGGTCGCCGAGGTCGAACGGGAAACCGCCACCGCCGGGACGCTGGCCGCCGACGCCGGACCCGAACAGCGTCCGGGCCTCGTCGTACTCCTTGCGGCGCTTGGTGTCCGACAGGATGTCGTTGGCTTCGGAGATCTCCTTGAACTTGGCCTCTTTGACGGAGTCACCCTGGTTGGTGTCGGGGTGATACTGCCGGGCCAGCTTCCGGTAAGCCTTCTTGATCTCGTCTGCGGTGGCGGTCTTGGGCACACCAAGGACGGCGTAGTAGTCCTTCTCCAGGTAGTCCTTGGTGCTCATCGATGGCCCTTCGTCCTAGTTTTCGTCGTTGTCGTCGTCAGCCGGTGAGTCGTCCGGCTCCGCCACGGCCACTCGCGCAGGACGCAGCACCCGCTCTCCGAGGCGGTACCCGGACTGCAGCACCTCGATGGCGGTGGGTTCGGACACTTCCGACGAGTAGCTGTGCATCAGCGCCTCGTGGATGGTCGGGTCGAAGGGGTCGCCCTTCTGCCCGAACGAGCTGAGCCCCAGCTTGGTGACGGCCGCTTCGAGCGACTCGGCCACCTTCGCGAAGCCGCCGGTGAGCTCGCCGTGGTCGCGGGCCCTGCCGATGTCGTCGAGGACCGGCAGGAATTCGGCGAGAATCCCGGCCATGGCCTGCTCGCGGACCGCGACGCGGTCGCGCTCGACCCGGCGGCGGTAGTTGGTGTACTCCGCCTGGAGCCGCTGGAGATCGGCGGTGCGCTCCGCCAGCAGGATGGTGTCGGAGCCGGGCGCGCCGCTGGTGTTCGACTCGGCGCCGCCGTTGGCGGAGCCCGCGCCGGGCGCGGGGGTCGTGCCCGCGCCGGCGGCGTCCTGGGAGTCGGACCCGGCGCTCTGACGCGCCTGGCCCGTCTCGGGGTCGATCTTGCGGTTGTCGCGGATCACCGGCTCGTCTGCCCCCGGCATCACTTGTCCTTCTTCGGCTGGTCGTCGTCGACGATCTCGGCCTCGACCACGTCGTCGTCGTCGCTCTTGTCCTGCTCGGGGCCGGGCGTGGCGTCCTGCGGAGCGCCCTCGCCGCCCTGCTGCTGGTTCTGAGCGTAGATCGCCGAGCCCATCTTCTGGCTGACGGTCGCCAGCTTCTCGGCGCTCGTGCGGATGACGTCGGTGTCGGTGCCCTCAAGAGCCTTCTTCAGCTCGGTGAGCGCATCGTTGACCTCGGTCTTGATCTCGCCGGGGACCTTGTCGTCGTTCTCGCGCAGGAACTTCTCCGTCTGGTAGGCCAGACCGTCCGCGTTGTTGCGGACCTCGGCCTCCTCGCGGCGCTGCTTGTCCTCTTCGGCGTAGGACTCGGCCTCGCGCATCATGCGCTCGATGTCGTCCTTCGGCAGCGCGGAGCCGCCGGTGATCGTCATCGTCTGCTCCTTGCCGGTGCCGAGGTCCTTGGCGGAGACGTTGACGATGCCGTTGGCGTCGATGTCGAAGGTGACCTCGATCTGCGGGATGCCGCGCGGCGCCGGGGCGATGCCGGTCAGGTCGAAGGTGGCCAGCTTCTTGTTGTAGGAAGCGATCTCACGCTCGCCCTGGTACACCTGGATCTGCACCGACGGCTGGTTGTCCTCGGCCGTGGTGAAGACCTCGGAGCGCTTGGTCGGGATCGTGGTGTTGCGCTCGATGATCTTGGTGAAGATGCCGCCCTTGGTCTCGATGCCCAGCGACAGCGGGGTCACGTCGAGCAGCAGGACGTCCTTGACCTCACCCTTGAGCACGCCGGCCTGCAGGGCGGCGCCGATGGCGACGACCTCGTCCGGGTTCACGCCCTTGTTGGGCTCCTTGCCGCCGGTCAGCTCCTTGACGAGCTCGGAGACGGCGGGCATGCGGGTCGAACCGCCGACGAGCACCACGTGGGCGATGTCGGCAACCTTGATGCCGGCGTCCTTGATGACCTGGTGGAACGGGCCCTTGGTCCGCTCGAGCAGGTCGGCGGTGAGCCGCTGGAACTCGCTGCGGGTGAGCTTCTCGTCGAGGTGCAGGGGCCCCTCGGAGGAAGCGGTGATGTAGGGCAGGTTGATGTTCGTCTCGGACTGGCTGGACAGCTCGATCTTCGCCTTCTCCGCGGCCTCGCGGAGACGCTGGAGCGCCATCTTGTCCTTGGCCAGGTCGACGCCGTGGGCGTTCTGGAAGCGCTTGACGAGCTCGTCGACGACGCGCTGGTCCCAGTCGTCGCCACCGAGGTGGTTGTCACCGGAGGTGGCCTTCACCTCGACGAAGCCGTGGCCGTCCTCCTGGCCGACGTCGAGCAGGGACACGTCGAACGTGCCGCCGCCGAGGTCGAAGACGAGGATGGTCTGGTCCTGGTCCTTGTCGAGCCCGTAGGCCAGAGCGGCCGCGGTCGGCTCGTTGATGATGCGCAGGACGTTGAGGCCCGCGACGGTGCCGGCCTCCTTGGTCGCCTGACGCTGGGCGTCGTTGAAGTACGCCGGGACGGTGACCACCGCGTCGGTGATCTTCTCGCCCAGGTACGCCTCGGCGTCCTGCTTGAGCTTCTGCAGCACGAACGCGCTGATCTGCTGGGGGGAGAACTTCTTGCCGTCGATCTCCTGGGACCAGTTGGTGCCCATCTCCCGCTTGACGGAGCGGATGGTCCGGTCCACGTTGGTGACGGCCTGTCGCTTGGCGACCTCGCCGACCAGGACTTCGCCGTTCTTCGCAAAGGCGACCACGGACGGCGTGGTCCGCGAGCCCTGCGCGTTGGCGATGACGGTGGGCTCACCGCCCTCGAGGATCGAGACGACAGAGTTGGTCGTCCCCAGGTCGATACCTACCGCACGTGCCATGAGTACGTCCTTGTAGTCAAAGTTGAGTCCGATAGGCTCAACTTACGAAGCCGAATGACCTTTGTCAAACGAGTTGAGCCTACCTGACTCAACCCCGATGAGCGTGAAAGCATTCCGCGGCATCGGGCAAGAACGGGTGTGATCGTGCACAACACGCGTAACGGGGCAGATCGGCTGGGGGTTCCACCTGATCTCTTCGACCGATATTTCGGTGAGATTCACCGCTACATCGCCCGCCGCCTGTCCGAGGACGTCGCCGACGATCTGGCCGCGGATGTCTTCGTGGCCGCGCTGCGCGGCGGCTACGACCCGGCGGCGGGTCAGATCAGGCCCTGGCTGTACGGCATCGCCACCAACCTGGTCGCGCGGCATCGCCGTACCGAGAGCAGGAGGTGGAAGGCGCTGGCCCGCGCGGCCGAGCGCGACTGGGACGACCGGGAGGACGCCGTCCTCGACCGGATCGACGCCGCGCGCTTCACCGGGCCGCTGGCGGGGGCGCTGGCCCGGCTGAAGCGGCGCGACCGCGACGTGGTGCTGCTGGTCGCGCTGGGCGGTCTGAGCCACGCCGAGGTGGCCGCGGCTCTGAACATCCCCTACGGAACCGTCGCGTCCCGGCTCAACCGGGCGCGCAAGCAACTGCGCGAGGCGCTCAAGGAGGAGTTCGGTGGAGTCGATGGATGAGCTGGAGCTGCTCGCACGTGCCGTGCCCGACGCCCGGCCGCCGTCGGACGAGGTCGTGGCGAGAGGGCGCGCCAAGGCGGCGGCCGCGCGGACCCGGCCGCGGCCGGGCGGGCTCGCCTCGCGAGGGAGCCTGGGCCGGAGAAACTGGGTACCGAGGAACTGGGCGCCGAGGAACTGGGCGCGGAGGAGCTGGGCCTGGGCCGCAGCGGCGACGGCGGCGGTCGTGGCGGTGGTCGTCGCGCTGGCCGCGAACCTCGCGCCGGCGCCCGCCCCGGTGCTGACCCCGGCGCCTTCTCCGAAGCCGGGGCCGAACCAGGCCATGCTCGACCTCGCCGCGCGGATCGAGAAGCTGCATGAGCCACCACGACGGTACTGGCGGACGTCCCGCACGGCCGACGACAAGACGCGGACCGAGAACTGGCTGCCGCGGTCGGCCGGTGATCAGGTCATGCTGTGGCGGGTGGCCGGCGGCAAGTGCGTGTGGGGTTTCAGCGGCGACTGGGGCGGCAGGTACGGCGACAGGACCGTCGCGGACTTCACCATGGCCGACCTCGCGGCGCTGCCCGCGGAGACCGGGGCTCTGGAGCGGAAGTTCCGGGAGTACAACCGGATCTGGAACGAGCGGGGTTTCCGCGACTCCTTCGCGGAGTTCGCCCCCGTGCTCGGCAACATGTTGTACATGCCGATCAGTCCCCAGGTGCGGGCGGGGGTGCTGCGCGTGCTGGCCGGGCAGCCCGGCACCCGCGCGCACGGCGTCGCGCGCGATCCGCTCGGCCGCGAGGGCCTGGTCGTGGACCTGGGCGGGGAGGGCGGGACCTTCAACGACGTGCCCGTCAAGTACCGCCTCTTCATCAGCCTCCACAACGGCGCCTGGCAGGCCAATGTCGCCTACGCCGTCAAGGGCGGCCGGATCGTCTCGTACGACGCGACCACCGTGAGCGGCTGGACGGACCTCCCTCCGCGGATGCCGGAGCGCTGTCCGCGCAAGGGCTGAGCCGTCAGCTCCCGAAGTCGCCGGTGTGGGCGCGTGCCCAGGTCTCGAAGGTGCGGGCGGGGCGGCCGGTCAGGTCCTCGACGGCCGTGGTCAGGGACGCGGGCACGCCGTCGCACGACTGCCACCAGTCGAGCAGCGCGTCGGCGTAGGCGCCGCGCACGTACTGGGCGACCTCGGCCTTCCACTCCTCGCGGGTGACGGGCTTGACGCCGATCTCCCGGCCGAGCGCGCGTCCGAGGATCTCGAGCTGCTCGGCGAAGGTGATCGACCGCGGTCCGGTCAGCGTGTACGCCCGGCCGCCCGGCCCGGGATCGGCCAGCACGGCGGCGGCACAGGCGGCCACGTCGTCCTCATGGATGGCGTCACTGTGCGCGCCGGGGTAGGGCAGGCTGACCGGCTCGCCGGACTTGATGGCCCACGACCAGGCGGTCGCGTTGCCGGCGAACGCCCCCGGACGCAGCAGGGTGGCCGGGATCGGGGAGCGGAGCAGCGCGTTCTCCGCGTCGAGGTGGGAGACGGCCAGGGGGTTGCCGGCCGGGTCGTCGGTGAGCACCGAGGAGGAGGAGAGCAGCACGATGTGCCGCACCCCGGCCTTGGCGGCCTCGGCGGCGAAGGCGTCGGCGTGGGACGGCTCGGCGTAGAGGAAGACGGAGCTCACGCCGTCCAGCGCGGCGGGGAAGGTGTCCGGATCGGTGAGGTCGCAGCGGATGGTCCGGGCGTCGTCCGGCGCGCTGGAGGCCACGCGGACCGGCAGGCCGCGTTCACGCAGCATCGGGATGAGCGCGCGGGCGACGGCGCCGCGGCTTCCGGTGACGAGGGTGGTCATGCTGGGGTTGTCCCTTCAGGACGATAGAATGAGTGTGTCACGCAAACATTGCGTCACGCACGTAATTTAGCCGAATGGAGGCGCACGGTGTCAAACCGCGCGGAGTTGTTCGACGTCCTCGTCGCCGAGAGCCAGCGGCACTACGCGGCGTACGTGCTGTTCAACCAGGCGCTGGCCGACAGCCTCGGCATTCACCCCACGGACCTGCAGTGCGTCGTGCTGCTCGACCTGGAGCCCGGTCCGGTGACCACGGGCAGGGTCGCGGCGCTCACCGGGCTGACGCATGGCTCGGCCACCCGCCTGGTCGACCGCCTGGAAAAGGCCGGACTGGTCGTACGGCAGGCCGACGAGCAGGACCGCAGGCGCACGCTCGTCGCGCTGGCCCCCGCGGCGAGGGAACGGATCGGGGCGGCCTGGACCGAGCCCGGCACGGACTTCGGCCAGGCGCTCACCGGCTACTCCGAGAGCGAGCTGGAAGTGATCGTCGACTACCTGCGCCGCACCGGTGAGGTGGGGCGCAGGCAGGCCGAGCGGCTGACGGCGGGCAGGCGGGCCGTCAGGTGATGGGGGTGTTCATGTCGGTGGTGAGCTGGGCGGGGGTCAGCGCTCTGTTGTAGACGCGTACCTCGTCGATGAGGCCGTTGAAGTACTCGCCCCAGACGGCGTTGCCGCCGATGCGCAGCACGCCGCCGTCGGTCCTGATGTTTCCGGACGCGGTGACGGAACTCACCTCTGCTCCGTTGACGAACAGCTTCAGGTTGGCGCCGTCGTAGGTGGCGGCGACGTGGGTCCAGGTGTTGAGCGGCAGGGAGGCGGGGCTGTAGAGGCCGCGTTCGGAGGTGGTGTGGATGGTGCTGTGGGCGCGGTCGTTGAGGTCGAGGGTGTAGGCGAGGTCGTTGCCGAACTGCTTCATGACGATCGTGCGCCAGCCGGTGCCGACCGCCGGTCTGACCCACGCCTCCACGGTCATGCCGCCGGTCAGGCGCAGGCTCGGGGAGTCGGCGACGGTGACCCAGCTGCCGGTGCCGTTGAACGACAGGGCGTTGCCGTACTTGCCGGTGGTGGTCCAGGACGTGGCGGTGGAGGTGCCGTTGTTGCCGCTGCCCGAGGAGTCGGCGACGGTGACGCCGGTGCCCTCGTTCATGGCGTAGGCCGCCACCAGGCCCTGGCCGGTCGGCGGCGCGGTCACGGCCGCGCTCACCTCGCCGGACGAGGCGCTGGTGTTGGGGACGGCGTCGAAGGCGCGCACGCGGTAGTAGTACGTGCCCGCCGCCAGGCCCGAGTCCGTGAACGACGTGGACGGCGTGGAGCCGACCTGGTTCGCCCCGGACGGGGTGAAGTTCGGCGTCGCCGAGCGGTGGATCGTGTAGCCCTCGACGCCCACGTTGTCGGTGGAGGCGGTCCACGACAGGGAGGCGAAGCCGGCGCCGCCGGTGGCCGCCGGGGAGCCCGGGGCGCTCGGCGCTTCGGTGTCGGGCGGTTGCGGGGTGCCGATCGGGGTGTTCATGTCGGCGGTGAGCTGGGCGGGCGTCAGGGCCCTGTTGTAGACGCGCACCTCGTCGATGAGGCCGTTGAAGTACTCGCCCCAGACGGCGTTGCCGCCGATGCGCAGCACGCCGCCGTCGGTCCTGATGTTCCCGGTCGCCGCCACCGAGCCGGTCTCGGCGCCGTTGACGTACAGCCGGAGCGTCGCGCCGTCGTAGGTGGCCGCCACGTGGGTCCAGGTGTTCAGGGGAAGGGAGGCGGCGCCGTAGAGGCCGCGTTCGGAGGTGGTGTGGATGGTGCTGTGGGCGCGGTCGTTGAGATCGAGTGAGTACGCCAGGTCGTTGCCGAACTGCTTCATCACGATGGTGCGCCAGCCGGTGGTGGTGGCCGGCCGGATCCATGCTTCCAGGGTCATGGCGTTGGTCAGGCGCAGGCTCGGGGAGTCGGCGACGGTGACCCAGGCGCCGGTGCCGTTGAACGACAGGGCCTTGCCGTACTTGCCGGTCTGGGCCCAGGTGGTCGCGGTCGCGGTCCCGTTGTTGCCCGAGGGTGAGGCGTCGCCGACGGCCGTGCCGGTGCCCTCGTTCATCGAGTACGCCGCCACGAGACCCGGCTGGCCCGTCACGGTCTCGTAGGTCGCGGTGTAGGTGGCCGCGCTCGCCGGGGCGGTGATGTTGTGGGCCGCGGCGCCGCCGTCCGACCAGGAGACGAAGCCCTGGTCACCCTGCGGAGAGGGCGCGGACAGGCCGACGCTCGAACCGACGATCACCGTCCGGGTGAACGGCGCGACCGTCTGTTCGGCGTTGAAGCCGAGCAGGAGGCCGGGCGGATTCGTCTGGAAGGTCAGGTTCACCGTCTTGGGCTGCAGCAGCACGCTCTTGGTGTCGGTCAGGCCGTGCGCGTCGGTGACGGTGAGCTTGAGCTCCAGGTGCGACGGGTACTCGTGGTCGGGCGCCTGGAAGGAGCCGGACGCGCCGGTGAACGTGGTGATCTCGTGCTCGTGGCAGCCGCCGGGACAGTGGTGCATGATCAGCGCCCAGTGCATGCGCGAGCCGGGGATCGTGCCGTCCTGGGCGTCGGTGCCGGTGCCGGAGAACCCGATCGACTCGCCCACCGCCCAGGTCGTCGCGGCCGTCGGGGTGGTGATCGCCGCTGTGGGCGCCGTGTTGCCGACGTTGATCGTCACCGTGGCGTCGCTCTGGCCGCCCCTGCCGTCGCTGACGCGCAGCCGTACCGTGTGGGAGCCCGGCTGGGTGTAGGTGCGCGAGGGGGTGGCGGAGGTGGAGTCGTCGAGCTCGCCGTCACCGTCGAGGTCCCAGGCGTAGGTGAGCGGGTCGCCGTCGGGGTCGGTGGAGCCGGTGCCGGAGAAGTCGACCGTGAGCGGGGCCTCTCCCGAGGTCGGGCCGGCCGTGATCGCGGCCGTCGGCGGGTTGTTGTTGTACAGGTAGCGCACGACCGTTCCGGCGTTGTAGTCCACCGCGAACAGGTCGCCGTTCGGCCCGGTCTCCAGCTCGACCGAGCCGACACCGGAGTCGAACGTCGTGATCGTCGCGGGGTCGGGCAGCCCGTTGGCGCCCTTGGTCATCACCCAGACGCACGAGCGGCTGTAGTCGGAGAAGAACAGCGCGCCGTCGTAGGCCGGCGGGTACGGCCCGCCCGGGTAGAACGCCACCCCGCTGGCCGAGGAGTTGCCGCTGGGGCAGGGGTCGTTGGGCGCCGGCCGGGTGCTGTGGTTCCAGCCGAAGTACGGCGCGGCGTGCGCGGACGGGCCGGCCGCGTAGTAGTTCTCGCACAGGGTCAGGTTGAGCGCGTCGTAGCCGCCCTGCCGGTTGGCGCCCTCGTAGCAGGGCCAGCCGAAGTTCGTCACGCCGGCGGTCGGGGAGGCGACGCGGTTGATCTCCTCCCACGTGGTCCAGCCGACCTCGCCCAGCCACATCTCCGCGGTGCCCGGCCGGTTGGTCAGGCGGAACGGGTTGCGCAGGCCGTTGGCGACGATCCTGGCGGTGTTCTGGTCGGCGCTGCCGGCGTTCGGGTTGCCCGCGGCGGCGGCGCCGGTGTCGGGGTTGACGCGGATCATCGTGCCGTCGAGGCCGCTCGGGTCGCCGCTGGTACGGACGTCCTGGGCGCGCAGCGCGCCGCCCTCCGCCGACGGGGGCGACAGGGCGGTGCCGACCGCGTTGGGCGGGTCGCCGCAGGGGTTGTCCGGAGTGATGTCGGAGCTGGGCAGGTTGTCCTGTCCGTAGTCGGCGAAGTTGAAGCTGGCGCCGTCGCCGCCGGTCGCGTACAGCATGCCGTCGGGGCCGAACTGCAGGTCGCCGGTCGAGTGGCTGGGGTGCTGCTGGCACCAGTCGGTGATCAGCGGTGTCTCCGCGCCCGCCGGCGAGATGACCGAGAGGCGGCCGGTGATCAGGCAGCCGTCGCCGGTGGGGCCGGGCGGGCTGGGGCAGGGGTCGTCGGTGGCGCCGGCCGTACCCCATCGTGGAGCGTTCCCGCCGGGGACGGCGTCGCGGGCGTACAGGACGTACAGCCGGGGGTCGGCGGGGAAGTTCGGGTGGAGGGCCATCCCGAGCAGGCCGCGGTCCCAGAAGTTGTGCACCTGGGTGCGCAGGTCCGCGTAGACGGCGGGGGTGGTGTCGGTGAGGGAGTCGAAGACCTTGATGATCCCGCTCTTCTCGGCCACGAAGACGCGGCCGTCGGCGGCGAACTCGATGTTCGACGGGCGCGTCAGGCCGCTGAAGACGACCTGTTTCTGGAACTGCGCCGGCAGGGCCTGCGCGGGTGGCGCGACCACCGCGGTGGTGCCGGCCATGCCGGCGGCGAGTAAGAGCACGGACGTGAGCGCACGTAAGAGCCGTGTCAAGAGAACCCCCCAGTGACCATTTATTTTGATCTATGCAAGAAATCGCATCGAAGTCACTGGGGATGTCCTCATCTGGACATGTCCCGAATTATCGGAGTTTGGCGCCGTCGACGATCTTCCGCTTGCCCAGCGGCGCCTTGAGCTTGACGGTCGTCGTCTTCTGGATGGCGATCATGATGCAGGCGACGTCCTTGGCCTTCCTCGGCGTGCCCTCGTAGAGCGTGATGGTGACCTTGCCCCGGGTCTCCTTCACCTTCACCCGGGCGAGCACCGTGCACGGAGCGACGCCCGACTCCCAGGTGAGCCTGACCTTGCGGCCCTTGTCGTAGGACCTGGCCTTGGCGAAGGGAACCTTCCTCGTGTTGATCGTGTCGGCGACCGGCTTGACCGGCTCCGGGCCCTTGGCCGGGGCCCGCTCCACGGGCGCCGAACTCACCGGGGCGGCTTTCGTGCCGCTGGGGGCCGCCGTCTGGGGCGGCGCAGCCGTACCGCAACTCGTTACCAGGACCAGGCATCCAGCCAGGAGGATTGTCCGCATAACCTTTCGACGGATCCCGCGTCGTGCGGGTTCATCGGCGGCACTGAAGTTAGGGTGAGGGACGTGCTTCGTCAGGCCCTCATCGCCGTCTCCAAGAGCGAGCGCGCCGAGCGCGTCGTCTCCTCCTCGCCGCTGACCAGGGATCTGGTCCGGCGCTACGTCGCCGACGACATCGGCGCCGTCGTCACCGAGCTGACCGACAGGCGGCTGCTGGTGACCGTCGACCACCTCGGGGAGGAGGTGCGCGACCGGGCGCAGGCCGACGGCGCCGTGCGCGCCTACCTCGCCGTGCTCGACCGGCTGCCGCCCGGCGCCGACGTCTCGGTCAAGCTCACCGCGCTCGGCCTGCGCCTGTCCGAGCAGCTCGCGCTCGACAACGCCGCCACCATCTGCGACGCCGTGGCGGGCAGGGGCATCACGCTCACGCTCGACGCCGAGGAGCACGACACCGTCGCCGGGCTGGAGTCGGTCCACGCCACGCTGCGCAAGGAACATCCCGGCGTCGGCATCGTCGTCCAGGCGTACCTGCTCGACGCCGCCGAACGCTGCGCCCGCCTCGACGGCGCGCGCGTACGCCTGTGCAAGGGCGCCTACACCGCGCCGGGCGCCTACACCTCCGCGCGTGAGATCGACCGCTCGTTCGTGCGCTGCCTCAAGATCCTCATGGCCGGGAGCGGCTATCCGATGGTCGCCACGCACGACCCGCGACTCATCGAGATCGCCTCCGCGCTCGCCGTGCTCAACGGCCGCGACGCGACCGCCTTCGAGTTCCAGATGCTGTACGGCGTGCGTCCCGCCGAGCAGGAGCGGCTGGCCGGAGTCGGCGCCCAGGTCCGCGTGTACGTGCCCTACGGCGCCGACTGGTACCCCTACCTGATGCGCCGCCTGGCGGAACGGCCGGCGAACCTCGCCTTCTTCGCCCGTTCCCTGCTCTCCAGAAGGTAGCCGCGCCCCGCCCGGTAGGCTGCGGGCCAGCGTCTACACCTGCGAGGGACCTGACATGATCGCGATTCTGGGCACGGGCAAGATGGGCGAGGCCCTGTTGTCGGGGCTGCTGCGTGCCGGGTTCAAGCCGGGCGACATCGTGGCCACCGCGCGCAGGTCGGAGCGTTCCCAGGCGCTGCGCGAGACCTACGGCGTGCGGACGGTCGCCAACCCCGAGGCGGCCAAGATGGCCGGCACCATCATCCTGGCCGTCAAGCCGCAGGACATGGCCGCCCTCCTCGCCGAGATCGCCCCCTACGTCGCCGCCGACCATCTGGTCATCTCGGCCGCCGCCGGCATCACGACCTCCTTCGTCGAGGAGCGGCTGGGCGTGGACGTGCCGGTGGTGCGGGTCATGTCCAACACGCCGATCCGCTTCGACGAGGCGATGAGCGTCATCTCGGCCGGCGCCCACGCCGGCGAGGAGCACCTGCGCCGCACCGAAGACCTGCTCAAGCCCGTCGGCAAGGTCCTGCGCATCCCCGAGTCGCAGCAGGACGCCGCCACCGCCCTTTCCGGCAGCGGGCCCGCGTACTTCTTCTACCTGGTCGAAGCCATGGTGGACGCCGGCATCCTGCTCGGCATGCCCAGGGCGGCCGCCCTCGACATGGTCACCCAGTCGATCGTCGGCGCCGCGATCATGCTGCGCGACTCCGGCGAGCACCCGGTCATCCTGCGCGAGGCCGTCACCAGCCCCGGCGGCACCACCATCGCGGCGATCGCCGAGCTGGAGCGCCACAGCGTGCGCGCCGCCTTCCTGGCCGCCATCGAGGCCGCCCGCGACCGGGGCCGCGAACTCGCCTCCGGCTGAGCGCGCACCCCCACCAACAGGAAACTTTCCTGTGTGGGGCAGGATGGGCGCCCATGTGGACCCGGGACTTCCGTCTCTTCTTCGTGGCCAGGACGGTCTCCATGGCCGGATTCGCCATGATGCCCGTGGCCACCGCCCTGGGCATGCGGCAGGCGGGCCACGGGGCCACCGGCGTGGGGCTGGCGCTGGCCGCCACCTCGGCGCCGATGGTCGCGCTGATCCTGTTCGGCGGCGTCCTGATGGACCGTTTCACACCTCGCCGGATGATGATCGGCGCCGACGTCGCCAGGATCGCCACCCAGGCCACCACCGCGGTGCTGTTCATGACCGGCAAGCCCGCCCTGTGGCAGATCCTCGTCCTGTCCGCGGTCAACGGCGTCGCCACCGCCATGTACAGCCCCGGAGTCGCCGGAACCATCCCCAGGATCACCGCCGACATCCAGAAGGCCAACGCCTCGCTCCGGGTCTCCGAGTCGATCATGATGCTGGCCGGGCCCGGCCTGGCCGGCGCACTGGTCGGGCTGGCCGGCGTCGGCACCGTGTTCGCGCTGGACGCCGCCGGGTTCGCCGCCAGCGCCGTCTGCCTGCTGCTCATGCGGGTCCGGGTCACCCGCGCCGAAGCCACCCGGCCGATGCTCCACCAGCTCAGGGAGGGCTGGCAGGAGTTCCGCTCGCGCACCTGGATGTGGAGCGTCATCCTGATGTGGATGATCTTCGGCATCACCCTGTTCGGCCCGCTCATCCCGCTGGGCTCCGAACTCATCACCGGCGCGTACGGCGAGGCCGCCTACGGCCTGGTCCTGTCCTCGGGCGGCGCCGGAACCATCGTCGGCGGCCTGGTCGCCATGCGGGTGCGCCCCGCCCGCCCGCTGGCCGCGGGCGCGACCGGCATGCTCCTGTTCGCCCTCGAACCGCTCACCATCGCCCTCGGCGCCCCGCTTCCCGTGATGATGGCCGGGCACCTGCTCGGCGGCGCCGCCTGGGGCCTCTGGTCGGTCATGTGGGCCACCAGCATCCAGACCAACATCCCCGGCGAGGCGCTCAACCGGGTCAGCGCCTACGAGATCGGCGGCTCGGTCATGGCCATGCCCATCGGCAACGCCGTCGCCGGACCGGTGGCGGGCTTCGTGGGCGCGGAGAGCGTGCTCGGGTTCTCGGCCGTGATCGCGGTGTCGGGATGTCTGGTGCTGCTGGCCGTACCGGCTGTCCGGGGGGTACGGCTGGCCTCACCCCGGCCGGTCGAGGCCGACGCCGTGTGAGGGGCGCGTGACCCTCTCTTTACGATGGGCCGGGTGACGATCCGTCGCGGAATTCCCCCGCTGCTCGTCCTTCTCGCCCTGACCGGCTGTTCGGCTGACGCGCCGCCCGCCGTACAGCTCGCGGAAGTAAAGCGCGCGCCCGTCACCGAGGTCGTCGAGGCCCCGGCCACGATCGGCGCGCGCGCCACCGCCACCCTGCGCTCACCCGCGCAGGGCACCGTCGCCAAGCTGTACGTCAGCGACGGCGACCACGTGAAGAAGGGCCAGATCCTGGCCAAGATCCGCTCCCCGCAGGCCGAGGACCAGCTCAAGCAGGCCAAGAAGGCCGCCAAGCCGGCCCGTACGCCGTCGATCGGGATGCCGCGGATCCAGCTCGCCGCCTTCGACACCTCCGCACTCGACCGCAAGGTCGGCGCGCACTTCACCAAGGCCGCCCGCGAGGCCAGGAAGATCGACGACCCGCGGGCGCGCAAGCAGGTGCTGGCTGCGGTGAGCCTGGCGCGCACCCAGTACCAGGCCCAGTCGAAGGCGCTGTCCGGCATCACCGCGCAACTCGGACGGACCATCTCCCAAGTGCTCGCGCAGACCGCCGGCGGACTCAGCGCCTCGATGTCCTCGCTGCAGGCGGCGTCGCTGACCCAGGCCAGGGTCGCGGTCAAGGCCGCCGAAGGGACCGTCAAGGCGCTCACGATCAAGGCCCCGTTCGCGGGCGTCGTCACGCTCGGCCGCGCCTCGGGAGAGAGCGGCGCCGCCACGCCCGGCCTGAGCGGCCTGCTCAGCCAGTTGCCGGGCGGCGGGCAACCACTCCCTAACCTGCCCTCCAACGGCGCCGGGACCGCCGTCGCCACGGGAGTCCCCGTCTCGGCCGGCGACTCGATCATCACCGTCACGGACATCTCCAAGCTCACGATCTCCGCCGACATCGACGAGACCGACATCCTCCTCGTGAAGGTGGACGCCAAGGCCGAGGTCGAACTCGACGCCGTCCCCGGTGCCACCTACACCGCCGGGGTCGCCGGAATCGGCGTCACCCCCATGCAGTCCAGCACCGGCGGCGTCAGCTACCCCGTCCGCCTCAGCCTGGGCGCCGGAACCTTCGACGACGGCACCAAGGCGCCCGCCCCCAAACCGGGCATGAGCGCCGTGGCCCGCCTGGTCGTCCGCGAGTCGCCCGAGGCCGTCTCGGTGCCCGCCTCGGCGATCGTCAGCAGCGGGCGGGAGAGCGTCGTGTGGGCCGCCGCCGGCGGTGCGGCACAGCGGCGCGTGGTCAAGCTCGGGGCGCAGGGGGAGGCGGTGGTCGAGGTACTGAGCGGGCTGTCGGTGGGGGAGCGCGTGGTGGTGAAGGGCGCTGACTCCGTACGGCAGGGCCAGCAACTGCCATGACCTCCACCGGCCCGGCGCTGGAGGCCGTCGACCTCACGCGGCGCTACCAGCTCGAAGGCGTGTCCGTCGAGGCGCTGCGCGGCGTCACGCTCCGGATCGGCCAGGGGGAGTTCGCCGCCATCATCGGCCCGTCGGGCTCCGGCAAGTCGACGCTCATGCACCTGCTCGGCTGCCTCGACCGTCCGTCGTCCGGGCAGCTACGCGTGAACGGCGTGGAGATGTCCGGCCTGTCCGACACCGAGCTGGCCGAGCTGCGCAACCGGACCATCGGCTTCGTCTTCCAGTCGTTCCATCTGCTGGCCAGGACGTCGGCGTTGGAGAACGTGGCGCTGCCGCTGGTGTATCGGGGCATGGGCAAGACGGAGCGGCGCGACCGCGCGCGGGCGGCGCTGGAGGCCGTCGGCCTGGGCCACCGCCTCGACCACCGTCCGTCCCAGATGTCCGGCGGCGAACAGCAGCGGGTCGCGATCGCCAGGGCCCTGGTCGGCGAGCCCAAGGTACTGCTGGCCGACGAGCCCACCGGCAACCTCGACACCCGCAACGGGGCCGAGGTCATGTCCATGCTCGACCGGCTGAACGCCGACAGCGGAGTCGCCATCGTCCTCGTCACCCACGAACCCGACATCGCCGCCCACGCCCGCCGCCAGATCCACGTCCGGGACGGCCTCATAGAACTCGACACCGCCACAGCCCACCTGCCCGAGACCGGCACGACTCCCAAGAGCCCAGGCCCCACGGCCGCCCACCCCAAGGTTGACCGCCCCGAGGCCACCCACCCGGAGGCTGCCCACCCCCGGGTCGCCCACCCGGAAGCTGCCCGCCCCAGGGTCGACCGCTCCGGGGGCGACGCTCATCCCGAGGCCGCCCACCCGGAGGCCGCTCACCCCGAGGCCGTCCACCCGGAGACCGCCCATCCCGAGGCCGCCCGACCCGGGGGCGACCGCTCCGGGGATGGCGGTTCTGTGAGTGGTCACTCCGAGTCCGGGGACCAGTCGTGGGAGGAGGGCCGGTGAGGGGGCGTGAGGCGTTCGGGATGGCGCTGGAGGCGCTGCGGGTCAACCGGATGCGCAGCCTGCTGACCATGCTCGGCGTGATCATCGGCGTGCTGTCGGTCGTGATCCTCGTCTCGGTGGGCACCGGCGCGAAGGACACCGTCGAGCGGGAGATCTCCGGCCTGGGCAGCAACATCATCCTGATCGTCCCCGGCCGCCTGAACGTCGGCGCCGCCCCCACCCAGAGCCGGCTGGACCTGACCGACGTGGCCTACGTGCGCCGCGTGGTGGGGGATCCGGGCAAGGTGACCGTGTCCCTGCAGTCCGGCGAGACGGTACGCGTCGGCAGGGCCGAGGTGTTCTCCACCATCGTCGGCACCGACGAGAACCTGCCCAAGATCTTCGCCCGCCCCCTGGACAAAGGCCGCTACCTCAGCGAAACCGACGTCGACACCCGCCGCCGCGTCACGGTCCTGGGCTCAGAGGTGGCGAACAAGCTCTTCGGCGACATCGACCCGATCGGCCGCCAGGTCTCGATCTCCGGCGCCCGCTTCCGGGTGGTAGGCGTGTACGCCCAGCTGGGTTCCGCCTTCGGAGTGGCCAGAGACCAGGAAATCCACATGCCGGTCACCACGGCGCAGCGCCTGCTCGGCATCCCCCGCATCAACGGCATGGCGGTCGGAGCCAGCGGCCCGGACGAAATCGAGCCGCTCCAGCAGAAGGTCGTGGACGCGCTGGTGGACCGCTACCCGGGAGAACACTTCTCGGCGGTGACCCAGACCCAGCTCCTGGGCACCATCGGCACCGTGATCAGCATGCTCACCGGCGTACTGGCGGCCATCGCCGGCATCTCGCTCCTGGTGGGCGGGGTGGGAGTGTCCAACATCATGCTGGTGAGCGTCCGGGAACGCACCCGGGAGATCGGCCTCCGCAAAGCGCTGGGCGCCCGGCAGGGCGACATCCTGCGCCAGTTCCTGATCGAGGCCGTCCTCCTGACCACGATCGGCGGCCTGATCGGCATAGCCCTGGGAGTGGGCGGCGCCCTGGCCATCGCCACCTTCACCCCCGTCCCGGCCTCGATAACCTGGTGGTCGGTGGCGCTGGCCTTCGGCGTCTCGGCCGCGGTGGGCGTCTTCTTCGGAGTGGCCCCGGCCCGCCGAGCCGGCAAACTCGACCCCGTCGTAGCCCTCCGCGCCGAGTAACCACCCCCAGGTGCTGCCCCCACTGCCCTCCCGCCGCGGGCCGCTCCGCTCGTCCTGCCTGCGCGGGCTCCGCACGGGTCGCCCCGCTCGCGGGTCCGTGTGCGCTGTCCGGCCGGGGTCGCGCGTGAGAGGAGGGCCGGGCCGCGCGTGAGGAGGGCCGGTCCGCGGGTCAGGCGTCGCGGCGGTGGAGGAGGGCCGTGCCGGCTGCCAGGATGACGGCTGTCCAGATCAGGTACACCGCGAAGCCGGTCCACGGCGGCAGCCCGCCCACGCGTGGTTCGACCATGGTGAGCTGGAGGCCGGCGTTGGAGGTGAAGTGATCGCTGACGATGTCCCCGAGCTTCCCCGGCAGCACGGTGGTCAGCTGGGGCAGGACCAGGGTCAGCGTGATGACGGCCACGATCGCGCCGGGCGTGTGGCGGATCAGGGAGCCCAGGGCCAGGCCGAACAGGCCGCTGGCCGCCAGGTAGAGGCCGGCGCCGGTTACCGCGCGCAGCACCTCCGGGGCGGTGATCGAGGTGTCGAGGTCCTTGATGGACAGGACGCCCTGGCTGACGAAGAAGGCGGTGTACGCGGTCACCAGCCCCACGACCAGCGCGGCGATGGTGAAGACGACGGCCTTGCCGTACAGGAGGGTCAGACGTTGCGGTACGGCCTGCAGCGACGTCCTGATCATCCCGGTGCGGTATTCGCCCGAGATGACCAGCACCCCCAGCGTCGCCATGGCGATGGCGCCGAACGGCAGCGCGACCAGCGCGGTCATCACCGCCTGCGCCGCGGTGCCGGTGGCGTCCGCCGGGGTGTTGGACACGGCGGCCCAGGAGATGAGCCCGCCGATGCCGACCATCATCACGAAACCCGCGATCAGCGTCCACACCGTGGAGCGCAGCGAGCGCAGCTTGGTCCATTCGGAGCGCATCACGTCGATCATGAGGTGTACTCCAGGCTGTCCTTGGTCAGCTCCATGTAGGCCGCCTCCAGCGTGGGCTGGACGAAGGTGAGTTCCTCCAGCGGCAGCCCGGCGCGCGCGGTGAGCGTGCCGATCTCCAGAGGCTGCATGCCGGTCACCCGCAGGTGGTCGTGGTGGAGTTCGCCCGCGTTGAGCAGCTGGGCGACCTCGGCCAGGCGCGGCGAGCGTACCTTGACGAAGCCCTGGGAGCTGCGGCCGATGAAGTCGGCCACGCTGGTGTCGGCGATCAGCTCGCCCTTGCCGATCACGATGAGGTGGTCGGCCGTCTGGGCCATCTCGCTCATCAGGTGGCTGGAGACGAAGACCGTGCGGCCTTCCGCGGCCAGCTTGCGCATGAAGGTGCGGATCCACAGGATGCCGTCCGGGTCGAGCCCGTTGACCGGTTCGTCGAACAGCAGGATCTCCGGGTCGCCGAGCAGCGCCGCGGCGATGCCGAGCCGCTGGGACATGCCCAGCGAGAACCCGCCGATCCGCCGCTTGGCCACCTGGCTGAGACCGACGCTCTCCAGGACCTGCCCGACCCGCGAGGCGGGCAGTCCGTTGCTCTGGGCGATGGCCAGCAGGTGGTTGCGCGCGCTGCGCCCGCCGTGCACGGCCTTGGCGTCGAGGAGCGCGCCGATCTTGCGGAGCGGGTGCTTGAGCTTCTGGTACGGCACGCCGTCCACCACCACGGAGCCCCCGCTGGGATGGTCGAGCCCGAGGATCATGCGCATCGTGGTCGACTTGCCCGCCCCGTTGGGGCCGAGGAAGCCGGTCACCTGGCCGGGTTCCACGGTGAACGACAGGCCGGAGACCGCGGTGGTCTGCCCGTAGCGCTTGGTCAGGCCCGTGGCCTTGATGGAGGTCATGGATTCAAGGGTGCCGGGGGGATCGGCGGGGGGCTTCCTGCCGGAGGACCGTTCGCGTCGGCGTGAGGTAGGAGCCTGCTCCTACTCCCCGGGGCTGACCAGGCCCGCCTCGTAGGCGAGGATGACGGCCTGCGCACGGTCGCGTACCCCCGTCTTGCCGAACAGGCTCGTCACGTGGTTCTTGATCGTGGACGGCGAGACGCGGAGCCGGTCGGCGATCTCGGAGTTGGAGCGGCCCTTGGCGATGAGGACGAGCACCTCGCGTTCGCGGTCGGTCAGCTCGGGCAGCGCGGTGGGCGCCCGGCGGGGGCGGGCGGCGCGGACGAACGTGCCGATCAGCCGGGTGAGCAGCCGGGGCGCGACGGCGGACTCGCCGCGGTGGACGACGCGTACGCCCTCGACGAGTTCCTCGGGCGAGATGTCCTTGGGCAGGAAGCCGCCGGCGCCGGCGCGGAGGGCGGCCACGACGTTCTCGTCGAGGTCGAAGGTGCTGAGCGCGAGGACCCGCGTCTCCGGGAGCTCGGCGGAGATCAGCCCGGTGGCGGTCACGCCGTCCATGACGGGCATGTGCAGGTCCATGAGCACGACGTCGGGCCTGAGCTCGCGGGTACGCGTGAGCGCCTCCTGGCCGTCGCCCGCCTCCGCGACGACCTCGATGTCGGGCTGGGCGTTCAGCATGAGCTTGAAGCCCGTGCGCACGAGCGCCTGGTCGTCGACCAGTAACACCCTGATCATGCGTTCTCCAGCGGCAGCAGCGCGTACACCCGGAACCCGCCTCGCGCGCGGGGCCCCGTCTCCAGACGACCGCCACACAGTGCCACACGTTCGGCCATGCCGCCCAATCCGAACCCGGACCCGCCGCCCATGGTTTTGACAGGGGAGCCGTCGTCGAGCACCTCCACCTCGACGCCCTGGCTGAGGTAGGCGAGCCGCACGCCGGCCCGCGAGCCGGGGGAGTGCTTGCGGGAATTGGTGAGCGCCTCCTGGACGACGCGGTAGACCGCGTGGTCGACGGCTGTCGGCAGCGGCACCGGCTCGCCGTCCACGCGCAGCGAGGCGTTTCCCGACTGCTTGACCAGCTCCGGCAGGCCGGAGGCGCCCACGCCGGTGGCGGCGTCCGGGCCGTCGGTGGTGTCGGCCCGCAGGACCTGCAGCAACTGGCGCATCTCCGACAGCGCCTGGCGGGCGCTGTGCTCGGCGGCCTCCAGCGCCTCGCGGGCCGGGGTCGGCTCGGGTGGCAGCACCGTGCGGGCGCCGCCGACGAGCGCGTTGATCACGCTCAGGTGGTGGGCCACGACGTCGTGGAGCTCGCGGGCGATACGGCGCCGCTCGCCGTGGATCGCCTCGTCGCGCATCTCTCGCTGCCTGCGCTCCTTCAGCTCGCGGCGCAGCCGTACGAACTGGCCCAGGCCCAGCCCCAGGAACGGGCCGACGAAGCCGCCGACGACCGGCGCGACGGCGGAGCCGACAAAGGCGGGGTCGTACTGGGTGACCAGGCCGGTGATCGTGTAGGCCGCGCTCGCGGCCAGCCCGGTGAGCAGCACGCTCCGGCCGGCGCGATGGCGGCCCACGGTGTAGAGCGCGATCAGCGACGTGATCCCTAGGAAGGCGTCGGACTCGATGAGAATGGGGACGGCCGCGTCCAGCCCGAGCACGATCGCGGCCACGGTGAGGGGGTAACGCCGCCGCCAGATCAGCGGCAGGGAGCTGAGCAGCAGCAGCACCGGCGCGACCCGGTCGACCTGCGGGATCGAGTACGACACCGCCACCGCGAACAGGCTGCCGACCACGAGCGGGGAGGCCAGCGCGACGTCCTGGACCCACGGGTTGCGCACGAAGCGGTGCAGCCGGGGGAAGCGCATGCCGCGGAGGATACCTCGCGATTTCCGGATCATGACGATGGGCGGTGGCGTGCGCCTGCGGTAACGTCGGCGAAAGGCTAGGAGGGAGACTCATGTCTGGTGCGGCGAGGGTGATCTGGGACGATGCCCTGACCTCCTACGACTTCGGCCCTGATCATCCGCTGGCTCCCGTCAGGGTCGAGCTGACGATGGCGCTCGCCCGCGACCTGGGCGTGCTGGAGCGGGTCGAGCTCGCGGGCTGCGCCCCGGCCACCGACGACGAGCTCGCGCTGGTGCACAAGCGCGGCTACATCGAGGCCGTCAAGCGCGTCTCGGTCGCGGGTATGCCCGACGTGTCCGCCGGGCTGGGCACCTCGGACAACCCGGCCTTCGCGGGGGTGCACGAGGCCTCCGCGCTGATCGCCGGCGCCACCCTGGCCGCCGCCCGCGCGGTCTTCGACGGTACGGCGGAGCACGCCCTCAACGTCGCCGGCGGCCTGCACCACGCCATGGCCGCCACGGCCAGCGGCTTCTGCGTCTACAACGACCCGGCCGTGGCGATCGCCTGGCTGCTGTCCAAGGGCGTCACGAAGATCGCCTACGTCGACGTGGACGTGCATCACGGCGACGGCGTGCAGGCGATGTTCTACGACGACCCGCGGGTCCTGACGATCAGCCTGCACGAGAGCCCCCGCACGTTGTTCCCCGGCACCGGCTGGCCGGAGGAGACCGGCGCGGAGGGCAGCGCGGTGAACGTGGCGCTGCCGGCCGGCTGCGGCGACGGCGGCTGGCTGCGCGCCTTCGACGCGGTGGTGCCGCCGCTGCTGCACGCGTTCCGGCCGGAGATCCTGGTGACCCAGCACGGCTGCGACAGCCACGCCCTGGACCCCCTGGCCAACCTGATGCTCAGCCTGGACGGCCAGCGCGCGGCGTACGCGGCCCTGCACCGGCTGGCGCACGAGACGGCGGGCGGCAAGTGGATCGCGACCGGCGGCGGCGGCTACGAGCTGGTCCAGGTGGTGCCCCGGGCCTGGACGCACCTCATGGCCGAGGCGTCGGGCAGCCCGGTGGACCCGGCCACCCGGACACCCGAGTCCTGGCAGCGTTTCGTCCGCGAGCGCACCGGTGAGACACCCCCGCTGACCATGACAGACGGCCGGAGCCCGGAATTTCGTGACCTTTCCGGTGGTTATGATCCTGCGGATCCCATCGACCGTGCGATCATGGCGACGCGTAACGCGGTGTTCCCTCTGCACGGCATCGACCCGCTGCCCTAGGAGAGTTGTGCAGACCCGCGACGAACTCCGCGAGCACCTGGTTCGCACGCGCATCGCCGGCGACGTCGCGACCCCTCGCGAGAACAACCTCGACCACTACAGCTCCCTGGCCAACCGCGACCCGCACTACACGCTGGGCCTGACCGTCTCGCAGCCGTGGTCCTACCGCGACATCCTGGAGCTCATGGCCAAGTCCGCGGGCGTGGTGGCCGACGTCAAGCATCGTTCCGGGCAGGACACCATCGATCCCGAGCGGACGATCGACGCCCTGGACGCCATGGCCGACCGGATCGCCGCCGCGCTGTCGCGGCCCTCGCCCCGGCTGCTGTTCGCCACGGGACATCCGACGGGGCTGCTGGCCGTACACCTGCCGCTGGCGTGGTTCGCGGCCGAGCGCGGCGCGCGGCTGCTGACGCCCGCCGAAGGCTGGACCTACTGGGGCCAGGGCTTCGGCCGCAAGCGCAAGATCCGCTACCTGCAGGACGTCGCCATGCTCGACGACCGCGGCGGATTCGTGCACAGCCACGACCCCGCGCCGATGGTCGCGATGATCGCGGAGATGGGCGAGGAGCGCCCCGACCTGGTCGTCGCCGACCATGGATGGGCCGGCGCTGCGGGCGAGGCGGGCATCCCGACCGTGGGCTTCGCCGACAGCAACGACCCCGCGCTGTTCGTGGGCGAGGCCGAGGGCAAGATCGATGTGGTCGTCCCGCTCGATGACAACGTGCTTCCGCGCTATTACACACCGTTGACGGACCATCTGGTCACACGGGTCTCACGAGCCCTTTGAGTCGAATTCGGTCATCCCCATACCGTCTTTTCGCGCCTGCATTCCAAGAGGCTCGTCGTCCCTTTGCCAACTTTTGATGGGCCTGGGGCGACTCTTATGTGTACGAAGTTGGACAGTTCCAACGTCCTGGCGAGGTGCTCTGCCCTGCTGCTGGCCAGCGACTTTGCTGGTTTGGCTGACAGGTGGCTCCGCGAGCTGAGAAAATAGGGGGTTTGCGCACTCGGAGTCCCGACTTACGCTGACGGCAGTACACGTGCGTGAGCAATGGCACCAGTGGGGATAACCCGGAAACACGTGCGGAAGAGGCGTCCGATGGGTGCAGGCGAAAGACCTCTCAGCGAGGTTAAGTTCCTGACGGTGGCAGAAGTGGCCACGGTCATGCGAGTGTCCAAGATGACGGTGTACCGGCTGGTGCACTCGGGCGAACTGCCGGCCATTCGCGTCGGCCGCTCGTTCAGGGTGCCTGAGCAGGCGGTACACGACTATCTGCGAGAGGCCTACATCGAGGCCGGATGAGAGTTGGAGTAGCGGCGCGTTCGTACTCTCGCCGTGAATACACGCCGTGGGACATGGCCCGGTCGCGCGAACGCGGCCGGGCACCCACCCCCGAGGGGCGATCTACCACCGATCGCCGGTAGTCTGTGAGCCGGCGTGCGCTCGCACGTCGATTCAGACTTGCTATCAGTTAACTGGGGGTCCCGTGGGCTCTGTGATCAAGAAGCGCCGCAAGCGGATGGCCAAGAAGAAGCACCGCAAGCTGCTCAAGAAGACGCGCATCCAGCGGCGTAACAAGAAGTAGTAGACGCTGTTGTGAGGCGCTGATGACCCGCACCGTGCTCGTCACCGGGGTCTCGCGCCACATCGGCGCCCGGGTGGCGAGCGTCCTGGCGGCCGACCCGGACATCAGCCGCGTCATCGGAGTCGACACCGTCCCGCCCTTGTCGCCGGCGCTTGCCTCGCTGGCGCGAGAAGGCGGCGGCTCCCTCGGCCGGACGGAGTTCGTCCGGGTGGATCTGCGCAGCCCCGACATCGCCCAGGTGATCGCGGCCGCGGACATCGACACCGTTGTGCACATGAGCCTGGTCAGCGCTCCTTCGCGGAGTACGGGCCGGGCACTGATGAAAGAGCACAACGTCATCGGCACCATGCAGCTGCTCGGTGCCTGCCAGCGGTCGGCGACCGTGCGCCGCGTGGTGGTCCGTTCCACCACCGCGGTCTACGGCTCGTCGCCGAAGGATCCGGCGGTCTTCGACGAGGACGTGGAGCCGCACGACGGCCCCGGCCACGGCTATGCCAAGGACGCGGCCGAGGTCGAGGGCTACGTGCGCGGGTTCGCCCGCCGGCGTCCCGACGTGACCGTCTCCATGCTGCGCTTCGCCAACTTCATGGGTCCCGGCGTCGACTCGCCGGTCACCCGCTACTTCGCCCAGCCGGTCCTGCCGACGGTGTTCGGCTTCGACCCTCGCCTGCAGTTCGTCCATGAGGACGACGCGGTCGAGGTGCTGCGGCGGATGGCCACGGAAGACCACCCCGGCACGTACAACGTGGCCGGGGCGGGCGTGCTTCTGCTCTCGCAGTGCGTACGCCGTGCCGGCCGGTTCTCGCTGCCGCTGTTCTCACCCGCCTTCCGCGTGATGGGTGAGATGGCCAGGCGCGCCGGGCTGGTCGAGTTCTCACCCGAGCAGCTGCGGCTGATGAGCCACGGCAGGGCCGTCGACCCCGCCAAGCTCGCCGCCGAGCTCGGCTGGAAGCCCAAGTTCACCACCGCGGCGGCCTTCGACGACTTTCTCCGCTCGCGCGGGCTTGGAGCCATGCTGACATGAGCGAGCCCGATCGGCTGGCCGAGATCCTGGCCTTCCTGCGCAGGCGGCTCAACGGCGACTACGAGGTCGACGAGTTCGGCTACGACCCCGAGCTGACCGACAAGGTCCTGCTCGAACTCCTGCGGCCGATCTACCACCGCTGGTTCCGGGTGGAGACCGCCGGCGTCAAGAACGTCCCGCAGGACGGCGGCGCCCTCGTCGTGGCCAACCACTCCGGCACGCTGCCCGTCGACGCGCTCATGACCCAGGTCGCGCTGCACGACGAGGCCGGGCGGGCGCTGCGGCTGCTCGGCGCCGACCTCGTCTACCAGCTCCCGGTGCTCGGCCACCTGTCGCGCAAGTCCGGCCACACGCTGGCCTGCCGCGAGGACGCCGACCGGATGCTGCGCAAGGGCGAGCTGGTCGGGGTCTTCCCCGAGGGCTACAAGGGGCTCGGCAAGCCGTACGCCGACCGGTACAAGCTCCAGCGCTTCGGCAGGGGCGGCTTCGTCGCCTCCGCGATCCGGGCCGGGGTGCCGATCGTGCCCACCGCGATCGTGGGCGCCGAGGAGATCTATCCCAAGCTCGGCGACATGAAGACGCTGGCCAGGGCGCTTGGCCTGCCGTACCTGCCGATCACCCCGCTCTTCCCCTGGCTGGGGCCGCTGGGGCTGCTGCCGCTGCCGTCCAAGTGGATGATCGAGTTCGGCGAGCCCATCCGCACCGACGAGTACGAGCCGGGCGCGGCCGACGACCCGATGCTCGTGTTCAACCTCACCGACCACGTGCGCGAGGTCATCCAGCAGATGCTCAACGAGCTGCGGCTGAGAAGAGGCCACGCCTTCGCCTGAGAAGGCTGCAACCGATCCCGTCCCGCGGGTGTTCACGAGGCGTCATCCAAGAAAGGAACCCTCGTGGACCTGCAGCTTTCCGGCCGTGTGGCCGTCGTCACCGCCGCTTCCAAGGGCATCGGCCTGGCCGTCGCCCGCACCCTTGCCGAGGAGGGCGCCCACGTCGTGGCGGCCTCGCGCACCCCTACCTCCGAGCTCCCGCCCGAGATCGTGCACGTGCCCGTGGACCTCATGGACCCGCAGGCGCCCGCGCACGTGATCGCCACCGCCGCCGAGCGGTTCGGCGGGCTCGACATCCTGGTCAACAACGCCGGAGGGCCGCCGCCCGGCGTGACCCTGCCGCGCTTCGGCTTCCTCACGCCCGGGGACGACGACTGGCGGGCGATGTTCGAGTTCAACCTCTACTCGGCGGTGCGGGCGATGCGCGCGGCCGTACCTCTGATGCTGGAGCGCGGCGGCGGCTCGATCGTCAACGTCTCCTCGGGCGGCGCGCGGCAGCCCGCGCCGATGAACGTCGACTACAACGCCGCCAAGGCGGCGCTGAACTCGGTGGGCAAGGCCCTGTCCGAGGAGTACGGCCCGCGCGGCATCCGGGTCAACACCGTCTCGCCCGGCCCGACCCTGACCGCCTGGTGGACCAAGGAGGGAGGCGCGGCCGAGGTCCTGGCCTCGATGACCGGCGGCGACACCGCGACCGTGATCGAGCGGGCCGCGCCTGAGATGATGCGGCTGGCCACCGGACGCCTGGTGGAGCCGCAGGAGATCGCCGACGCCGTCGCGCTGCTGGCCTCGCCGCGCTCCGCGAGCACGACCGGCGCCGACTTCGTGATCGACGGAGGCTTCCTCAAGGAGCTGTGAACCGGATGGGCGGGTTGCGGCAAGACATCCCTGACCGACTCCCCACAGAAGGGCGGAGATGATCACGCAACCCGCCACCAGGGCCGCTGACGCAGAGCTCGTCAGCGCGTCCTGGACCGATCCGGAGGCGTTCGCCGAGCTGTTCGACCGCTACTCCGGCATGCTCTACAGGTACGTCGTGAAGCGGCTGGGCCCCGAGCCCGCCGAGGACCTGGTGGGCGAGACGTTTCTGGTGGCCTTCTCCCGCAGGAGGAGCTACGACACGGGCTACTCCGACGCCCGGCCCTGGTTGTTCGGAATCCTGACCAAGCTCATCTCGCGCCACCACCGCAGCGAGGCGGCCCGCTACCGCGCCATGCGGCGCGCGCCGCTCGACGGCGACGTGGAGTCCCCGGCCGACCGCGTGGCGGCCGGGGTCACCGCGCAGGCCGCCAGGCCCGAGCTGGCCGAGGCCCTGGCCAAACTGCCCGCCAAGGACCGCGACGTCCTTCTGCTCATCGCGTGGGGCGATCTGACCTACGACGAGGTCGCACGGGCACTCGACATCCCGATCGGCACCGTGCGCTCCCGCCTCAACCGGGGCAGGCGGAAGGTACGCGCGGCCCTCGGCGACACCAACCCGATGATCGAGGAGGAGTGACGATGGACGATCTGAAGTTGCTCCGTGACTTCGGCAGGGAGCTGGAGCAGGAGCCGCCCGCCACGCTGGTCCGCCAGCGCCGCCGGTACATGGGGACGGCGCCCAGGCGGCGCGTCCGTACCGGCTGGGCGATGATGGGCGCGGTGGCCGTCGCGACCGCGCTGGCCGTCGCGGTGCCCACGCTGCTGCTGGGCAACCGGGACCGGGCGTTGCCGGTGGGATCGGGGAACCGGCCGGTGAACGTCTCCGGCGTCCAGAACATCCTGCTCATCGGCTCCGACACCCGCCAGGGCCCGGGGAACGAGGAGTACGGCCCGCTGGAGGCGCGAACGGAGTCCAAGGCGCGGGCCGACACGATCGCGCTCGTGCACCTGCCCGCCGACCGGGGCAAGCCGACGGTGGTGAACGTTCCGCGCGACTCGATGGTGCAGATCCCCGCGTGTGGCGACTCTCCCGCGCGCCGGGACATGATCAACAGTGCCTACACCACGGGCGGCGTCGGCTGCCTGGCCAAGACGCTGGAGAAGCTGACCGACGTCCGGGTGGACCACTACGCAGAAGTGGATTTTTCGGGATTCAAGAAGGTCGTTGACGCTCTCGGCGGTGTCGAGGTGACGATCAAGCGTCCCATCGACGACCCGAAGTCGAAGCTGAAGCTGCCCAGCGGGCGGAGCGTGCTCAGCGGCGAGCAGGCGCTCGGCTACTTCCGGCTGCGCGACCACGGCGACGGCTCCGACATTCAGCGCATCAAGCGCCAGCAGAGCCTGCTCTACGCGATGCTGGCCAAGGCGAAGACCGCACTGGTCGCCAACCCGGCCGGGTTCCGCGAGTTCCTGGCCGCCGTGACTACGGCCACCACGTCGGACCTCAACGTCGAGGAGATGTACCAGCTCGCCGTCGATCTGCGGCAGAGCAAGCCGGCGTTCTTGACCGTCCCCTGGACGCCCGATCCCGAGGACCCCAACCGCCTGCTCTGGAAGCAGCCCGACGCCCAGAAGCTCTTCGCGAAGCTCCGATAGTCTTATTAGACAAAAAGTCCTATAGTCGCGGGCATGCGGTACAAGGTGCTCGTGACCGGGCTGCTCCTCGGCGTCGCCGTGGGACTCGTCGCCCGGAAGAGGTCCAGCGAGACGCTCGGCGGCGGCCAAGGCCGCCGGCTGCCCGTCGAGACGGACGACGGCGCCGTCATCGACGTCGACGTCAGGGAGTCCGGCACGCCCGCCTACGCCGTGGTCTTCGCCCACGGCTGGGTGCTCAACCGGCACAGCTGGCACTACCAGCGGGAGGCCCTACCCGATGAGGCCATGCTGGTCGGCTACGACCAGCGCGGGCACGGGGCCTCCACGGCCGGTCCGGCAGGACCCTGCTCGATCGAACGGCTCGCCGCCGACCTGGAGGCCGTGATCGACGCGGCGGTCCCGCCGGGCCTGCCGATCGTCCTGGCCGGCCACTCCATGGGCGGCATGACCATCATGGGACTGGCCGCCCGGCGGCCCGAGCTGTTCGGCGACCGGGTCGTCGCCGTGGCGCTCATCAGCACCTCGTCGGGAAGGCTGGCGGAGGGGCTGGCCGGCAGAACCGCCCCCGTCCTGCTGAACCGGCTGAAGGCCAGGGCGGCGCTCATCGACGCCAGCCCGGCGCTCCTGCGCGCCGGGACCAACTGGCCGGTCACCCGGCTGGCCGCCTTCGGGCCGAAGGCGCGCGGCCATCACGTGCGGTTCGTCAACAGGATGGTCGCCGCGACGCCCACCGAGGTCATGGTCGGCTACTTCCACGCCATCCTGGCCCATGACAAGCTCGCCGCCCTCCAGGCGCTGAGCCGGGTCGAGACGCTGATCATGGTGGGCGAGCGCGACCGGCTCACCACGCCCGCGCACGCCCGCAGGATCGCCGGCGCGCTGCCGGGCGCCACGCTGGTCGTCGCGCCGGGCGCCGGTCACATGCTGGGGCTGGAACGTCCGGAACTGGTCAACGCCGCGCTGAAGGCCCTGATCCGGCGCTCACTTGGACCGGTAGTGGCGGCGTAGCGCGATCCCGGCCGCGATGCCGCCCGCGACGGCGCCCAGGCCCGCCGCTATCGGCAGCGCGGCCATCGTGGCCTTCCTGCCGGTGCGGAAGTCCTTGATCGGCCAGCCGTGCTTCCTGGCGTGCTCGCGCAGCTCGGAGTCGGGGTTGATGGCCACCGCGTGCCCGACCAGCGACAGCAGCGGCAGGTCGTTGGCCGAGTCGCTGTAGGCGGTGCAGCGGGTCAGGTCGAGCCCTTCCCTGCGGGCCAGCGCGCGCACCGCCTCCGCCTTGGCGGGGCCGTGCAGCAGGTCGCCCACCAGATGGCCGGTGTAGACGCCGTCCCGGGTCTCGGAGACCGTGCCGAGCGCGCCGGTGAGGCCGAGACGCTGGGCGATCACGTGGGCCAGCTCGACCGGGGTGGCGGTCACCAGCCAGACCCGCTGGCCGGTGTCCAGGTGTGACTGTGCCAGCGCCCTGGTGCCCGCCCAGATGCGGTCGGCCATGACCTCGTCGTAGATCTCCTCGCCGAGCCGTACGACGTCGTCGACCTTGCTGCCGGCGACGAAGGCCAGCGCGGTCTCGCGGGCGACCGCGATGTGCTCGGGGTTCTCGTTGCCGCGCAGCCGGAACGCGGCCTGCCCGACCGCGAACTTCAGCAGGTCGGAGGTGGTGAACAGGCCACGCGTGGCCAGGCCTCTGGCGAAGTGGTAGATCGAGGCGCCGCGCATCATCGTGTTGTCGACGTCGAAGAACGCGGCGGCCTCCGGGTCGGGGTCGGCAGGTTGGGTCACGACCGCCGCCGCGGCGGCGACCTCGCCGGCGACCTGGGCTTCCGTCTCGTGTCGTCGTCGAAGTAGCCGCCTCATGGACAGCAGCTTACCTAGGCACCGCAAGGCCTTCGATGTAGTGCAAATACGTACTCGCCTGGTCCTGCTCTGGGCCGTTGAGCTGCTCCAGCATGGGCTCGACCATGTCGCGCTGGTCCTGGGCGAAACTGTTGAGCTTGGGGGAGCGCGGCTCGACCCGCTCCATCCGCTTGATGGCCGACTTCGTGGATTCGGCCATGTCACTCAGAGTAGCCGAGACGAGGGGCCCATCACCGGAGCCGCCGAGCAGCACGGCCACCTCGGCGGCGCGTTCCTTGGCCGAGACCATCTCGCGCTCCGCCCGCTCCCTGTCGTCGGTGCTGAGCCGTACGAGCGTGTGCTCGGCGGCCCGTTTGAGCGGGTAGAGCGTGTCGCCGGGCACCGACTGGTAGGTGAAGAAGGCCGACATCATCATGCCCGCGGCCAGGCCGAGCGTCGCGAGCTGCGACGGCCACGACAACCGCACCCTCCTGGTACGCCTGGCGTGCCGAGCCCTGCCAGGCGGCGCCTGAGCCTCGGGCACGGCGAGCGCGTCGGCGTCGGCGTCGGCCGAGATCAGCCGCGTTCTCAGCCGCTCGCGGAAATCGCCGTCCGGCCCGCCGCCCTGAGGCAGGCTGCGCAGCTCGTCCAGATGGCCGAGAAGCCGCTCGTGCGACCCTCGCGTGGCTCCGAACGGCCATCGGCTAGGTCGCGCCCTACCCATGACTGCTCCCTGTGGCCCCCGTCCGGTGTGACACCTGCCTAACGAGGCGCCGCGTGCGGAGGTTACGCGAGGTCGTGCTTGAGAGCCCTGGCCAGCGCCCGGATCGCACGGAACTGCAGGGCTTTGATCGCTCCACTCTTCTTCCCCATGATCAACGCGGTCTCCGCGAGAGACAGGCCGTGCAGGAAGCGCAGGACCACGCACTCCTGCTGCTCGGGATTGAGGTCTCGGACGGCGCGCAGGACGCGGTCGTTGATGATGGCCGTGACCACCGCGTTCTCCGGGATGTAAGCCCCGTCGAGCGGCACGTCGAGCACCTCGCCGGTAGTGATCTCCAGACGGTAGCGCCCGGACTTGAAGTGGTCGGTGACGAGGTTGCGGGCGATCGTCACCAGCCAGGCGCCGAAGTCGCGGCCCTGCCAGGTGAAGTCCGCCACACGGCGGAGGGCACGTAAGAATGTCTCTGAGGTGAGGTCCTCGGCCAGGGGGTGAGAGCCCACGCGGAAGTAGATGTAGCGGTAGACAAGATCGACGTAGCGGTCATAGAGCGTGCCAAAGGCTTCCGTGTCGCCGGTCTTCGCCCGCAACACGAGCGTACGCACGTCATCTGGGATCTCTTCGCGCACAGCAAGCTCGCTCGACCGGGTGTTGCCAGCGACCGCTGGCGACAGAAGCCCGGCGAACGGCCACGAGTCAGGCATCCGGTGTCCCTGGGGGTAAGGGCTGCGGCGTGCTCGAACACTCTAGAAATCAACCGGAAATTCCACAATCCGCTTCAGGGTGGCGTCACTAGCCGTAATCGGCGGATACGGTGTGGACCGACCCGTTCCCTCTTCGGCTACCGGCTGGGAGGCATCGTCCGGCAGCATTGGAGTCACCATGGAGATCCTTGTTGCTGTCATCGCGTTCGCGGGCGCGCTCCTCGCCGCGATCGCAACCGGTGCCTTGATCCGTAGTCTTCGCGAGGAGCGCGAAGGGTGGCTCATCGCCTGGACGGTCGCCACGGCGATGCTCTGCCTCGCACTGGGTGCGATCGGCACGGGCTACCTTATCGGCTTCGGCGAGGGGACGTTCAGGATCTACCAACTGGCCGGATCCCTGATCGCTCCGCTGTGGATGGCGATCGGCCTCGTCCAGTTGCTGGCGGAGAAGACGCCCCCGAAGTTCCTCGCCTGGCTGCTCGGGATCGCGTTCACGATCGTCAGCTCGGTGGTGATCGTCTTCGACCCCGTGCTCAAGGCCACGGAGATGGCCAAGGCGCTGCCGCCCGGCTCGTCCCACTGGAGCCTGATCGCCAGCTCCGTCCTCGTCGGCGCGCACGTGATCGACGCGCTCATCCTGCTCGGCTGTGTGGTGGTGGCCGCCCTGCGCTGGCGCGACGGCGACGACTACGACACCGACAACCTGCACGCCGCCGCCGTCATCGCGCCCTCGGCGCTGGCCCTGATCGGCGCGGTGCGCTTCGCCGTGCCGGGTGTCTTCACCACTGCGCTGCTCGTGGTGGCCGCCGCGGCGATCTGGTACGCCGTGCTGCGGCCGCTCGCGCCGTACGAGGACGAGGAGGACGACATCAAGAGCGAGAGCTGGGAACCCGCCTCGACGGGCCGCAGAGCCGTGCCTGAGCGCACGCCCGCCCGCATGGAGGCCCAGGCGCCGCTGGAGCCCCCGCGGGCCAGGCCCTCCGGCCTGAGCGACCTCGTCGCCGAGTACCGCGCGGGCGACCAGGACGTGGGCTTCGGCGCCCGCATGGAACCGGGCCCGGCGACCGGCCACGTCAACCCGATGAACCCGATGAACCCGGCGAACCCGGCGAACCCGGCGAACCCGATGAACCCGGCGCCCACGATGGACCCTGGCCCCTCGACCGGCTACATCATGAACGGCAGCCCGGAGCAGGCGTTCGGCCGCCACAGCGGCGGCCCGCCCCAGCCCCAGCCCCAGCAGCCGGACAACTACAACATGCCGAACACCGGCGTCGTCTACCCGGGCGCCGAGGTCTTCCAGCCCAGCGCGCCCCAGCCGGCCGTCGGCGGGCGCCCCTCGCCCAGCATCTACGGCCTGCTGACCGTCTTCACGCTGATGGACGGATCCGGCGACATGTTCGACCGCCTGGCCGACCAGACCGTCGAGGCCGTGCGCCGGAGCGAGCCCGACACGCTCGTCTACGCCTGCCACGCGGTGAAGTCCGCGCCCCTGCAGCGCATCGTCTACGAGCTCTACCGCGACGAGGTGGCCTTCCAGGACCACCAGCGCCAGCCCCACGTCGAGCGCTTCGTCAACGAGCGCCAGGCCATGGTCCTGGCGACCAACATCATCGAGCTCAACGTCAACGCCGCCAAGGTCGTCCCGCTGCCGACCGCGCTCTTCTGAGCCTTGACCCGCCTAGCTCTCCAGGGCCGCCCGCAGGCGCTCCTCCGACACGCGCCAGAAGTCGTGCTGCACTCCGTCCACGAGCGTGACCGGAATCATGTCGTTGTACTTTTCCCGGAGCTCAGCGGAGCTGTCGATGTCCACTTCGGTCCACCTGACCCCCAGCTCAGCCGCGACTTTCGCGATGGTGGCGCGGGCGTCGTCGCACAGGTGGCAGCCCTGCCGGCCGTACAGAGTGATCTCGTGCATGGGGTCCACGGTAGTGGCGACTTTGTGCGTCGGTTCACAAAGGGATTAACCTGAAAGACGGTTCGATTCCCATGACGCGGCCGAGAGGCCGCCCGTTCCCCTGGAGCTCCGGCACGTGAAGAGCCCGTCCCAGCCCCGTGACCGAGGCATACCCGAGGCGACGGTCGCACGGCTCCCGCTGTATCTGCGGGCGCTGAACGGGATGGCCGAGCGCGGGATCGCCACGGTCTCGTCTGAGGACCTGGCGGCCGCCGCCGGCGTCAATTCGGCCAAGCTCCGCAAGGATCTGTCGCATCTGGGGTCGTACGGCACGCGGGGGGTGGGTTACGACGTTGAGTATCTCGTGTACCAGATCTCGCGGGAGCTGGGCCTGACCCAGGACTGGGCCGTCGCCATCGTCGGCGTCGGCAACCTCGGCCGCGCACTCGCGAACTATGGCGGATTCGTGTCCCGGGGGTTCCGGATCGCCGCCCTGCTCGACGCCGACCCCGAAATCGTGGGCGACGACATCGCGGGGTTGAATGTTGAACACATCGACGAACTGGAAGCCGTGATCGGGCGGCGCGGGGTCTCCATCGTGGTCCTCGCGACACCCGCGGCGGCGGCTCAGGAAGTGTGCGACCGCGTGGTGACCGCGGGCGTGACCAGCATCCTGAACTTTGCTCCTGTCGTACTTTCTGTGCCGGACAGCGTCGATGTCCGTAAGGTTGACCTATCAATAGAACTGCAGATCCTTGCGTTCCATGAGCAACGCAAAGCTGGGGGGCCACTCATGGCCGTGGACAGTCAATGAGTGTTCTGACGATCGGGCTCAGCCACCGGACGGCTCCGGTGGCCATGCTCGAACGCGTCTCGGTGTCGGGGGACACTCTTTCCAAACTCATCCACGACGTGCAGCAGGACGCCTGCGTCGCGGAGACGATGGTGGTCTCGACCTGCAACCGGGTCGAGGTCTACGCCGCCGTGGACCGTTTCCACGCGGCCGTGACGGCGATCAGCAGGCTGCTGAGCGTCCATTCCGGGGTGCCCGTCGACGAGCTGACGCCACACCTGTACGTCCACTATGAGGACCGCGCGGTCGAGCACCTGTTCTCGGTGGTGTCCGGCCTCGACTCGATGGTGGTCGGCGAGGGCCAGATCCTCGGCCAGATGCGCGGGGCGCTCAAGCTCGCCCAGAAGCACGGCACCGTCGGCGCCACGCTGAACGAGCTCGTCCAGCAGGCGCTGCGCGTGGGCAAGCGGGCCCACGCCGACACCGAGATCGACCAGGCGGGCGCGTCCCTGGTCTCCGCCGGCCTGGCCTTCGTCGGCCCGCTGGAGGGCAAGCGGGTGCTGATCGTCGGCGCCGGCTCGATGAGCGCGCTGGCCGCCGCCACGCTCTCCCGCGCGGGCGCCGGCGAGATCGTGGTGGCCAACCGCACCTTCGAGCGAGGCGTACGGCTCGCCGAGCGGGTGGGCGGCCGGGCGGTGCCGCTGCGCGAGGTTCCCCGTGAACTCGCCGCGGCCGACCTTGTGATCACGTGCACCGGCGGAGGGTCGCACGTGGTCACCCCGGCCATGCTCGCCGGCAAGCCCGCGGGAGAGCTGTTCCTGCTCGACCTGGCCCTGCCCCACGACGTGGACCCGGCGGTACGCGAGCTGCCCGGCGTCACGCTGGTGGACCTGGAGACCATTCAGGAGTCGGGCATCGGCTCGCGGGAGGGCGACGCCGTACAGACGGTGCGCGCGCTCGTCGCCGACGAGCTGACGGCCTTCCTGAACGCCGAGCGCGCGGCCAGGGTCACCCCGACCGTGGTGGCGCTGCGCAGCAAGGCCGCCAACGTCGTGGAGGCCGAGCTCGGCCGCCTGCTCATGCGCCTGCCCGAACTCGACGACAAGGCGCGCGGCGAAGTGACGCAGACCGTGCAGCGCGTGGTGGACAAACTCCTTCATGAGCCCACTGTGCGTGTCAAACAGCTCGCCACCTCCCCAGGGGGCGATCATTATGCGGAAGCTCTGCGCGAGCTGTTCGACCTGGATCCGAAGATGCCCGAGGCCGTGAGGGAGGTGGAGCTGTGACCCTGAAGCTGGGAACGCGCAGGAGCCTGCTGGCCACCACGCAGTCGCAGATGGTCGCCGACGGCTACACCCGCGCGACCGGCCGGGAGATCGAGATGGTCGGCATCACGACCTTCGGCGACGTGACCAAGGCGCACCTGGCGCAGCTCGGCGGCACCGGCGTGTTCGTCAGCGCGCTGCGCGACAAGCTGGTGGACGGCGAGATCGACTTCGCCGTCCACTCGCTCAAGGACCTGCCGACCAAGCGGGACGAGCGCTTCACGCTGGCCGCGCTGCCCACCCGCCACGACCACCGCGACGCGCTGGTCGGCGCGCACAAGCTGGCCGACCTGCCGCCCGGCGCAAGGGTCGGCACCGGGTCGCCGCGCCGGGTCGCGATGCTGCGCGCGCTCAGGCCCGACCTGGAGTACGTCCCGATCCGCGGCAACGCCGACACCCGGATCGGCAAGGTAACCTCGGGCGAGCTCGACGCCGTCGTACTCGCTTCGGCGGGTCTGACCAGGATCGGGCGCGACACGGAGATCGCCCAGATCTTCGAGGTCGAGGAGATGCTGCCCGCGCCCGGCCAGGGCGCGCTGGCGGTGGAGTGCCTCGCCGGCCGCGCCGACCTGATCGCCTTCCTTGGTGTGCTCGACGACCCGCGGACCCGCTCCGCGGTCGCGGCCGAGCGCGCCGTTCTGTCCGCTCTCGAGGCAGGGTGCTCCGCTCCGGTGGGTGCCTTCGCCGCCGATGACGGGCAGACTTTGAACCTGACCGCCGCCGTCGTCTCGCTCGACGGCCAGGCTGCGGTCCGCAAGTCCGCCGCCGGCCCGTCCTCGGACGCCGATCGCCTGGGCCGCCTTCTGGCGGCCGAGATGCTCGCCGAGGGGGCCGACAGATTGATGGGGGAGCATTCCCATTGAGCGCCGATAGTCCCACCTCCGGTTTCGTGGCGTTCGTGGGTGCGGGTCCAGGTGACCCGAACCTGCTGACGTTGCGCGGTGCCGAGCTGCTAGGCAAGGCCGACGCGGTGGTCCTCGACGAGGACCTGTTCGGCCCCCTGCTCAAGCACTGCCGCGAGGGCGTCGAAGTGGTCGAGGGCGACTACCTCAAGCGTGCCGGTGACGGCGGGCTGGTGGTACGCCTGTGCGAGGGCGACCCGATGCTGTTCTCCTCGATCACCGAGGAGGTCGCCGCCTGCACCGCCGCCGGGGTGGACTTCGAGATCGTGCCTGGTGTGCCGCCCGCGACCGCGGTGCTCACCTACGCGGGCATCCCGCCGGCGGACGATGTGCCCGAGTTCCGCGTGGTCGACGCCGCGCAGGATCAGGACTGGGCTTCGCACGCCGCCTGTCCCGGCACTCTGGTGATCTACAACGGCATCGGCGACGCCGTGGCCATCGGCAAGGCGCTCGTTTCGGGCGGCAAGCCCGACAGCACGCCGGTCGCGGTCAGCAGCAGCGGCACCACCACCGAGCAGTTCACCGTGGCGACCACGCTGGGCAGGTTGCAGCCCGACCTCAAGCACGCCGGGTTCACCGAGCCCGCGCTGATCGTCGTCGGCGAGGCCGTCGGGCTGCGCGACAAGTTGTCGTGGTTCGAGACCAAGCCGCTGTTCGGCTGGCGGGTCCTGGTGCCGCGTACCAAGGAGCAGTCCAAGGCGCTGTCGGAGCAGCTGCTCTCCTACGGCGCGGTGCCCGACGAGGTGCCGACCATCTCGGTCGAGCCGCCCCGTACGCCGCAGCAGATGGACCGGGCCATCAAGGGCCTGGTCACCGGCCGCTACGAGTGGGTCGCCTTCACCAGCTCCAACGCCGTCAAGGCGGTGCGCGAGAAGTTCGAGGAGTACGGGCTCGACGCGCGGGCCTTCGCCGGGCTCAAGGTGGCCGCGGTGGGCGAGGCGACCGCGAAGGCGCTGGTCGAGTTCGGCGTCAAGCCCGACCTGCTGCCCTCGGGCGAGCAGTCGTCGGAGGGCCTGGTCGCCGAGTGGCCGCCCTACGACTCGATGCTCGACCCGATCAACCGGGTGCTGCTGCCCAGGGCCGACATCTCCACCGACACGCTCGTGGCCGGGCTGACGGAGCTGGGCTGGGAGTGCGACGACGTCACGGCGTACCGGACCGTGCGGGCGGCGCCGCCACCCGCGCCGATCCGCGAGGCGATCAAGGGCGGCGGGTTCGACGCGGTGCTGTTCACCTCGTCCTCGACCGTGCGCAACCTGGTCGGCATCGCCGGCAAGCCGCACAACGTCACCGTCATCGCGGTCATCGGCCCGCAGACGGCCAAGACGGCCGAGGAGTTCGGCCTGCGCGTGGATGTCATGGCGGACAAACCATCGGCCTCCGCGCTGGCCGCCGCCCTCGCCGAGTACGGTGCTAAGCAGAGGCAGGCGGCGATCGCCGCGGGTGACACCCCGCGTAAGCCCTCGCAGAACCGCCGTGGGGCACGCCGCCGCAAATAGGAGTTTCGTCACATGAGTGCTGAGTTTCCCGCCGCACGTCCGCGGCGGCTTCGCCGTACCCCCGTCATGAGACGGATGGTCGCGGGCACGCGCCTGCACCCGTCGCAGCTGATCCTGCCGGCCTTCGTCAAGGAGGGCCTGGCCGAGCCGCATCCCGTGGCCTCGATGCCCGGCGTCTACCAGCACACCCGCGAGTCGCTGCGCAAGGCCGCCCACGAGGCGGCGGAGGCGGGCGTGGGCGGGCTGATCCTGTTCGGCATCCCGGCGGTGAAGGACGCCCGCGGTTCGGCGGGCGACGACCCCGACGGGATTCTCCAGCAGGCATTGCGCGAGGTGAACGCCGAGGTCGGTGACGCGATCGTGGTGATGGCCGACACCTGCCTGGATGAGTTCACCGACCATGGGCACTGCGGGCTGCTGACTCCCGGCGGTGAGGTGGACAACGACGCCACGCTGGAGCGCTACGCCTCGATGGCGGTGGCCCAGGCCGAGGCCGGCTCCCAGATGATCGCCCCGAGCGGGATGATGGACGGCCAGGTTGGCGTGATCCGCGCAGCCCTGGACGGGGCGGGCTTCTCCCACCTGCCGATCATGGCCTACACGGCCAAGTACGCCTCGGCGTTCTTCGGCCCCTTCCGCGACGCCGCCGAGTGCGCGCCGCAGTTCGGCGACCGCGCCTCCCACCAGCAGGACCCCGCGGGGCCGCTGGAGGAGGCCATGCGTGAGGTACGTCTGGACCTCGCGGAAGGCGCCGACGTGGTCATGGTCAAGCCGGCGATGTCCTACCTCGACGTCATCCGCCAGTTCCGCGACAACGTGGACGTGCCGGTGGCGGCCTACCAGGTCAGCGGCGAGTACTCGATGATCGAGGCGGCCGCGGCCAACGGCTGGATCGACCGCGAGCGGATGATCATGGAGTCGCTGATCGGGATCCGGCGCGCCGGAGCCGACCTGATCCTCACCTACTGGGCCACCGAGGTGGCTCGGCGTCTCTAGGTGGGGGTTTCCCGCTCGCCCCTGCGACCTGTGCGTTAGAGTGCGATAACAAGTGCTGGTGTGTCCCAGGTGGCGCGTTGGAGCCCCGGGGTCAGGGACCTCCTCAGGCGCGCGGGATTTGAACGGGAGTCACCATGGTCGGGGTACCACTCGCTCGGCGTACGCGGAAGCGGGCCGCGAAACTCACGCGCCCGACCAGGATCGACGCGGTGCTGGGCTATGCCGCTCTCGGGTGGCCCAGCGCGCCGGGGGCGCATCCGCTGCGGCACGGGTCGCGCGCGTGCTCCTGTGACCGCCTCGGCTGTCCGGACCCCGGCGCGCATCCGCTCTCCCCGGCCTGGCACCTCCAGGCCACGACCGACGCCACGCAGCTCACCCGCTGGTGGCAGCACGAGCCCGACGCCAATGTGATTCTCCCCACGGGACGCGTCTTCGACGTCTTCGACGTACCCCTGGCCGCCGGACTCGCCGCGCTCACGCGCCTCGACGAAGCAGGCTCCCACTCAGGCCCGGTCGCCGCCAACGGCGACCGGGTTCTGTTTTATGTGGCCACGCGCGGCAATCCGGACGACGAGGACGAGTGGTGGTCCTGCCAGCTCGACTGCGACCCGGCGACCATCGACGACAACCCGGGGCTGCGCTGGCACTGCCGCGACAGCTACGTCCTCGCGCCGCCGTCCACGCTGCCCACCGGCCAGCCCGTCTCCTGGCTGCGCCCGCCGGACGGCCGCCCGCTTCCCGACCCGCTGCGCGTTCTGGAGCAGCTCACCGACTGACCGGGCTCGGGGGCCGGCCTCTACCCTGTAGGGGTGAGCCGCACTGACAAGTCTGAGAGCCTGTTCGACCGCGCCAGGACCATCGTGCCGGGAGGCGTGAACTCGCCCGTGCGCGCCTTCGGCGCCGTCGGCGGCACGCCGCGCTTCATGGCCGACGGCCAGGGCCCCTACATCACCGACGTCGACGGCAACCGCTACGTCGACCTGGTCTGCTCCTGGGGGCCGATGATCCTGGGCCACCGTCATCCCGCCGTCGTGGAGGCCGTCTCCGCGGCGCTGTCCCACGGCATGTCGTACGGCACCGCCACCCCGGGCGAGGTCGAGCTGGCCGAGGAACTGGTCTCCCGGGTGACCCCGGTGGAGAAGATCCGGCTGGTCAGTTCCGGCACCGAGGCCACGATGAGCGCGGTGCGCCTGGCCCGCGGCTTCACCGGCCGTTCCAAGGTGGTGAAGTTCGCCGGCTGCTACCACGGCCACGTGGACGCCCTGCTGGCCTCGGCCGGCTCAGGAGTGGTGACCTTCGGGCTGCCCGACACCCCCGGCGTGACCGGCGCGTCGGCGGCCGACACGATCGTGCTGCCGTACAACTCGCGCCAGGCGGTCGAGGAGGCCTTCGCCGCCGCCGAGATCGCGTGTGTGATCACCGAGGCGTGCCCGGCGAACATGGGCGTGGTGCCGCCCGCGCCCGGCTTCAACGCGTTCCTGAAGGAGATATGCGCCCGCAACGGCGCCCTGCTGATCGTCGACGAGGTGCTCACGGGTTTCCGTGTTTCCCGCTCCGGCTGGTACGGCCTGGACCCGGTCGACGCCGACCTGATGACCTTCGGCAAGGTGATGGGCGGCGGCCTGCCGGCGGCGGCCTTCGGCGGGCGGGCCGACGTGATGGCCAACCTGGCGCCCGAGGGCCCCGTCTACCAGGCGGGCACGCTGTCGGGTAACCCGCTGGCCTGCGCCGCGGGCCTGGCCACGCTGCGCAACCTCGACGAGGACGCGTACGCCCGCGTGGACGCCGCGGCCGCCACGGTCGCCCAGGCGGCCGCCGAGGCGCTGTCGGCCGAGGGCGTGCCGCATCGGCTGCAGGCGGCGGGGAGCCTGTTCTCGATCTTCTTCACCGACCGCGAGGTGAGCGACTTCGACGGGGCCAGGAGCCAGAACACCGCCGCGTTCACCGCCTTCTTCCACGCCATGCTCGATCGCGGCGTGTACCTGCCGCCGTCGGCGTACGAGGCGTGGTTCCTGTCGGCGTCGCACGACGACGAGGCGCTGAACCGCATCGGCGACGCCCTGCCCGCCGCCGCCAAGGCCGCCGCCGCGGTGGCCTGACCCGGCCGGATATTCACAGGCGGCGAGCCGGCGCGTCGGGTACCGTCGAACACATGGTGATCACCTGGCGCCGGCTCGCCGAGGACGACTTCCCGCTGGTGAAGCAGTGGCTGGAGCGGCCGCATGTGGCCCGGTGGTGGAACCACGAGACCTCGGCGGAGGCCGTGGAGCGCGACTTCGGCCCGGCGGCCCGGGGGGAGGAGCCGTCGGAGGACCTGCTGGTCTTCCTCGACGGCCGCCCGCTGGGTCTGGTGCAGCGTTCCCGGTACGCCGACTACCCCGAGTACGCCGAGGAGCTGGCCCCGATCCTCGAAGTGCCCGGTGGCGCGGTCAGCATCGACTACCTGATCGGCGACGAGGAGCAGGTGGGCAGGGGCCTGGGCCCGTCGATGATCCGCGCGATCGTCGAGTCGACCTGGGCGGACCCGGAGGCGACCTGCGTGATCGTCCCGGTGTCCAAGGCCAACAGGGCCTCGTGGCGGGCGCTGGAGAAGGCGGGCCTGCGCCGGGTGGCGGAGGGCGAGCTGGAGCCGGACAACCCGGTCGACGACCGGGACCACGTCATCTACCGGCTCGACCGCCCGGCGGGCGCGAGCACCGGCGAGGGTGACGGCGAAGGGGCCGAGCGGGGTCGCGTACCGGCGTAGAGGACGCCGCAGACGATGAGAACGGCCGCGCCCGCCTTCACCCAGCCGATGGGCTCGCCGACGAACAGCGCGGCCGACGACATCCCGAACACTGGGATGAGCAGCGTGTAGGGGGCGACGACCGAGGCGTCGTAGCGGTGCAGCAGCCAGCCCCAGATGCCGAAGCCGCCGAGCGTGGAGATGAACGCCACGTAGCCCAGCGACAGCCAGCCCTCTAGCGGGGCGCTCAGCACGGGCACGCCTTCGACCGCGAACGACAGCAGGAACAGCGGCGGTGCCGACAGGGCGCTCACCCACACCATGAAACGCAGCGAGTCGGGCGGCGCGGCCCGGCGCTGCATGATCGTCCCGACGCTCCACGAGGCGGCGGCGGCCACGCACAGCGCGAAGGCGCCGAACGGGCCGGAGGCGCCGAAGTCGACGGCGACGAGGACGAGGCCGCCGAGCGCGAGGGTCAGCCCGGTGATCCGGCGGCCGGTCAGCCGTTCGCCCAGCAGGGTTACCGCGAAGACGACGGTGAAGAGCGACTGGGCCTGCAGTACCAGTGAGGCGAGGCCGGGCGGCATCCCCGCCCGCATGCCGATGAGCAGAAAGCCGAACTGACCCACTCCAACCGCCGCCGCGACACCCGCGACCCAGCGCCACGGTACGCCCGGCCGTCCCACGAACAAGAGCGCGGGGAAGGCGGCCAGGGCGAACCGGAGCGCCGCGTACAGCAGAGGCGGGAAGTGGCGCAGGCCCACTTCCATGACGACGAAGTTGAAGCCCCACACGGCCGCGAGGCCGACGGCGAGGGCCAGATGGCGCGGCCTCACTACTTGGAGGCGGGCTTCTGGGCGCGGATGCGCTGCTCGCGGGCCTGCTCGGCGAGCTTCTTGAGGTAGGAGGTCTCGGTCTTCTGTGCGGTGTTGTTTCTCATGCATATATTTTCTCTCGCTACACAATCAACCACAAGCGAGACTTTCTACGCTAAACCCTTTAGGATGGCTTACGAGAGGAGGCTCACATCGGATGCTGGATCTGAATCGGCTCAAAGCGCTGCACGCGGTGCACGTCTACGGCTCCGTGGGCGCCGCGGCCGACGCCCTCATGGTCACGCCCTCCGCGGTGTCGCAGCAGATCGCCAAGCTGGAGCGGGAGACCGGCTCGCGGCTCATGGAGCGCAACGGGCGCGGGGTGCGGCTCACCGACGCCGCCGGACTGCTCGCCGAGCACGCCGAGCGCATTCTGGCCCTGGTCGAGACCGCCGAGGCCGACTTCGAGGCGCTGCGCGGCGAGGTGGTCGGCAAGCTCCACGTCGGCTCCTTCCCGACGGCGGCCCGCGGCCTGATGCCCCCCGCGCTCGGCACGCTGCGCGAGCGCCACCCCGACCTGCTGGTCCAGCTCAACGAGCGGGAGCCGGAGCGGGTGGTGCGCGAGGTCGCCAGGGGCGAGCTCGACCTGGGCGTCGTTCAGGACTGGCTCAACCGGCCCATGGCCATCCCCGACGGGCTGTCCAAGGCGATCCTGCTCGACGACATCGCCGACGTGATCCTGCCCGCCGACCACGCCCTGGCCGGCCGCAAGGAGATCGAGCTGGCGGAGCTGAGCGGCGAGCGGTGGATCAGCTCCTCGCCCGGCACCATCTGCCACGACTGGCTGGTCTACACCCTGCGCAGCGCCGACCTCGAACCGGAGATCGTCTCGATGGCCGACGAGTACCCGACGCAGATGGCGCTGGTCGCCGGCGGTCTCGGCTGCGCGATCGTGCCCAGGCTGGGCCGTGACTGCATGCCGTCGCGGGTGCGCGCGATCCCCACCCTGCCCCGGCAGACCCGCCGCATCTACGCCATCTGGCGCACCGACGCCGCCCGCCGCCCCGCGATCAGAGCCATGGTCGAAGCCCTGAAGGAAGCCGGAACCCTCAGCTGAGGGCGATCGTCACCACGCCGCCGAGGATCACCCCGGCGGCCAGGAGCCTGCGGCGCAGGTCGCCCTCGGCCAGCAGCCTGCCGCCGAGCAGGACCGCGATCAGCACGCTGATCTCCCGCGTCGGCGCCACCACGCTGACCGGCGCCATCGTGAACGCGAACAGCACCAGCAGGTAGGACAGCGGGATGAGCACGGCCGCGCCCAGCACGCGCAGGCGGTGCTCACGCCAGATCGCCCCGATCAGCAGCCGCCGCCCGCCCTTCAGCATCGCGGGGGTCAGCGCCAGCGCGCGCCCGGCCTCGCCCAGGTAGTTCAGCACCAGCGGCGCCACCGCGAACACGCCGACCACCTGCGCGTCCCACACCGTGTACGCCGCGATGAACACCCCGGTCCCCAGCCCGAACCCCAGCCCACGGACGTCGGCCCTGCCACCGCCGCTCATCATGAACACCCCGATCCCGACCAGCGCGATGCCCGCGATCCCCGCGATCCCGGGCCGCTCGCCCAGGAACAGCACCGCCACCAGGCTGGCCAGCATCGGCCCGGTACCCCGCGCCACCGGATACACCGTCGACAGGTCGCCGTGGCGGTAGCCGCGCTGCAGCAGCACGAAGTAGCCGAGGTGCAGCGCCGTGCTGACGCAGACCACCGCCACGTCGCTCCACCGCACCGAAGTGCCCGTGAGGAGCAGGAACCCGGCGAACACCGGGCCCCACATGACGGTCGAGGCGACCGCGACCAGCCAGAGGAAGATCAGGCCGTCGGCCTGGGAGGCCTTCTTGCTGAGGAGGTTCCAGGTGGCGTGCGCCACGGCGGCGACAAGGACGAGAACGAGGGCCCAGGCGTTCAAGCGGTGAGCTCCTTCCGGGTGTGCGGATAGGAGCCTCCAGGCTTTTGTCCCGTCAGCTGTACGGCCCAGGGCCGCGGCGCCGCTCGGACCTGTCTCCCGGCCCTGGTTGTGGTTCATCAGGGCGGACCGGAACGCGGAACCCTAGGCGCAGTCAAGGCGACTTTACCGTCGGTGCCCTTTTCGGACGAGACCGGGTCGCCTATCGGCGCCATCGAAACGGATAGGCTGTGCCACACCATGGCTGAGACCACCGTCGTTCACCTGCTGCGCCACGGTGAGGTGCACAACCCCCACGGCATCCTTTACGGCAGACTGCCCGGCTACCACCTGTCCGAGACAGGTCAGCAGATGGCCGAGATGGTCGCCAAGGCCGTCGCGGGCCGCGACATCGTGGCCCTGTACTCCTCCCCGCTGGAACGTGCCCGCGAGACCGCCGCGCCGCTGGCCACCGCGCTGGGCCTGCCCGTGGAGCCCGACGACCGGCTGGTGGAGGCGGGCAACCTCCTGGAGGGCCGTACCGTGGGCGCGGGCCTGGCGATCCTGCGCAGCCCGCGTAACTACCGCTACTTCTACAACCCGTGGAAGCCGTCGTGGGGCGAGCCGTACCTGGAGATCGTCCAGCGGATGCGCACGGTGATCGAGGACGCGCGCACCGCCGCGCGCGGGCACGAGGCGGTGCTGGTCAGCCATCAGCTCCCGATCTGGGCGATCAGGCTCGCGGCCGAGGGGCGCCGGTTGTGGCACGACCCGCGGCGCCGCCAGTGCTCCCTGGCCAGCCTCACCAGCCTCACCTTCGACGAGGACCGGCTGATCAGCGTCGGCTACAGCGAGCCCGCCGGTTCCCTGCGGAAAGGTCATGGTCCGCCGGGAGCCTGAGCCCTGGTGTTCGGGGCGTGCGTCCTCGCCGGTAGAGTTGCAAGCTCTACCGGTTGTAGTACAAGGAGATCATCCTCCCGTGCGCGCGACGTCCCTCTCCCTCGCCCTGCTGACTGTTCTGGTCGCGGGGTGCGCGGGCAACCAGAGCGGCCAGCCGCAGGCCGGTGACACCCGCTTCATCGCCGGCGACGGGAAGATGCAGGTCTTCCCCGCCGCCGAGCGCAAGCCCGCCCCCGCCGTCGAAGGACCGACGCTCGACGGCGGCACCGCGTCGCTGGCAGGGCACAAGGGCAAGGTCGTGGTGATCAACTTCTGGGCTTCCTGGTGCGGGCCCTGCCGGGCCGAGGCGCCGGTGCTCAAGGACGTCGCGGCCAAGACCAAGGCCAGCGGCGTGGAGTTCCTCGGCATCGACTTCAAGGACCGCAAGGCCGACGCGATCGCGTTCGAGCGCACCGAGCAGTCCGGCTACCCGAGCATCTTCGACCAGCCCGGCGAGGTGGCGCTGTCCTTCCAGGGCACGGTGCCGCCGGCGGCCATCCCGTCCACGCTGATCATCGACAAGCAGGGCAGGATCGCGGCCAGGGCGCTGGGCGCGGTGAAGTTCACCGACCTGATGAACACCGTCACCAAGGTCCGCGATGAATGAGGTCGTGGCCTCGGGGTCGCTGCTGCTGGCCGTGCCGATCGCGGTGCTCGCCGGGATCGTGTCGTTCCTGTCGCCGTGCGTGCTGCCACTGGTGCCGGGCTACCTGTCGTACGTGACGGGGATGAGCGCCGACCCCAAGCGCGGGCGGCTGGTGCTGGGCACCGTTCTGTTCGTGGCCGGCTTCGCGGTGGTGTTCGTGCTCAGCGGGGCGCTGTTCGGCGGGCTCGGCTCGCTGGTGCTGGGCAACGCCCAGGTGATCACGCGGGTGCTCGGGGTGCTGACGATCGTGCTCGGGCTGGCCTTCCTCGGCCTCGTGCCGGGCTTCATGCGGGATGTGCGCATCCACCGCAAGCCCGCCGCCGGGCTGGCCGGGGCGCCGCTGCTCGGCATCGTGTTCGGGCTCGGCTGGACGCCGTGCATCGGCCCGACGCTGGCCGTCGTGCTCGCGCTCGGGCTGAACGAGGGCAGCGCGGCGCGCGGCGCCACCCTGGCCGTCTTCTACGCGCTGGGGCTCGGGCTGCCGTTCGTCGGCGCGGCGCTGGCGTACAGCAGGGCGCTGCGGACGTTCGCGGCGATCCGGAAGCACTCCCAGCTCATCACCCGCATCGGCGGGGGCATGATGGTCGCCGTCGGAGTCCTTCTCGTCACCGGGTTGTGGGGACAGATGATCGCGAGCCTGCAGGGGCTCATCGGCGGATTCCAGCCGGTGATCTGATGGCCGTTCAGGAGATGGAGAAGCAGGCGCCCAAGCCGCCCGGGTTCGGCCCGGTGGCCTGGCTGCGCTGGACGTGGCGCACGCTCACCTCGATGAAGACGGCGCTGCTCCTGCTGTTCCTGTTCGCGCTGGGCTCGATTCCCGGCTCGCTGATCCCGCAGCGCGGCGTCGAGCCGGACAAGGTCGCGCAGATCTACCTCAACGACCCGGTCCGCGCCGAGTGGTACGAGCGCTTCCAGCTCTTCGACGTCTTCAACTCGGTCTGGTTCGCCGCGATCTACCTGCTGCTGTTCACCTCGCTGGTCGGCTGCATCGTGCCGCGGACCACGACGTACTTCAAGGAACTGCGGCGCAAGCCGCCGGCCGCGCCCCGCCACCTGTCGCGCCTGCCCCACCACACGGTCCTCGACGAGGGGCTCACCGTGGAGGTGGCCGCCCGCCGGCTGCGTAAGCTGCGCTTCCGCGTCGACACCGGCGACGGCTGGGTCTCGGCCGAGAAGGGCTTCCTGCGCGAGACCGGCAACCTGCTCTTCCACGTCTCCCTGCTCGGCCTGCTGGTCGCCGTGGGCATCGGCGCGGTGTTCGGCTACCGGGGCAACGTGCTGGTCGTGGAGGACGAGGGCTTCGCCAACACCGTCGCCGCCTACGACCGGTTCATGCCGGGCAACCAGGTCTCGGCCGAGTCGCTGGAGCCGTTCTCCTTCACGCTCGACGAGTTCAAGGCCTCCTACCAGGTCGGCGGCGACCCGTCGAAGGTCGGCCAGCCGCTCGACTTCTCCGCCCACCTCAAGGTCAGCGACGCGCCCGGCGCGCCCAAGCGCGACTACGAGCTGAAGGTCAACGAGCCGCTGGAGATCAACGGCACCCAGACCTACCTGATCGGCAACGGCTACGCGCCCTTCTTCCGCATCACCGACGGCAAGGGCCAGGTCGCCTTCGAGGGCGCGGTCCCGTGCCTGATCGAGTTCCCGGCCACCCGGGTCTCCGGCTGCGTGCTCAAGGCGCCCGACGCCCAGCCGGGTCAGCTCGGCTTCCTCATGCGCTTCCTGCCGACCATCGCGCCGGCCCAGGGCGGCGGCTTCACCTCCAGCTTCCCCGGCGACCTCATGCCGAGGGTCCAGGTCCTCGGCGCCTTCACGGGCGACTTCGGGGTGCGCTCGGGACGACCCCAGTCGGTGTACGAGCTGGCGCCGCCCGATGTCATGAGGAAGCTCAAGCCGCTGGTCATGGGCTCCACGGCGCCCAAGCCGCTGGCCCCCGGCCAGTCGTTCGACCTGCCCGACGGACTCGGCAAGCTGGAGTTCGTCGAGGTCAAGGAGTGGATGACGCTCCAGATCGCCTACGATCCCGGCCGCGTGCCCGCCCTGCTCGCCGCCGGTCTCGCCACCGTTTCCATCGTGTTCTCGCTGGTGATCCGCCGCCGCCGTGTGTTCGTCCGGGTCAAGGACGGCGCGGCCGAGGTGGGCGGCCTCACCCGTACCGAGGGCTCCGCCGCGGGCTTCACCGAGGAGTTCGCCGACATCGTCAAGGTCCTATCAGCTGGAGACAAGGATGTCCGCTGAAGTACTGGCCGAGGCGAGCGACCAGCTCGTCGTCGGCGCCGTGCTCCTCTACCTCGCCGCCATGATCGGCTTCGCTCTGGAGCTGGCCTACGGCAAGGCCCGTACCGACGCGCCCGCCAAGGGCCGCGTCAAGCAGCCCGCGACCGTCGGCGCCCCGCAGGACGAGGCTCCCGACCAGGGTGTGGCTTCCGACCTGGGTGTGGCTCCCGCCGAGCCCGAGCCGCCCGCCTGGGCGGGCACCGCGGGCAAGGTGGGGATGGCCCTGGCCTGGGTCGGCTGGGGGGCCAACGCCGCCGCCATCGTCACTCGCGGGCTTGCAGTGGAGCGCTGGCCCTGGGGCAACATGTACGAGTTCGTGGTCGCCATCTGCCTGGCCGCCGTGACCGCGTTCCTGGCCACGCAGCTGCGCGCCAACGTGCGCTTCCTCGGCCCGTTCGTCATGGTCGTGGCGGTGCTCGGGCTCGGGGCCGCGGTGAAGTTCCTCTACACCGCCGCCGGTCCCGTGGTGCCCGCGCTCAACTCCTACTGGATCGCCATCCACGTCTCCGCCGCGATCCTGGCCAGCGGCCTGTTCATCGTGGCCGGCGCGGCCGGCGTGCTCTACCTCATCCGGGGCGACGGCCTCTCCCGCCTGCCCACGCGCGCCGACCTGGAGCGGGTCGCGCACCGCGCGATCGTCGTGGCCTTCCCCGTCTGGACCTTCGCGGTGATCGCCGGCGCGCTGTGGGCCGACAAGGCGTGGGGGCGCTACTGGGGCTGGGACCCCAAGGAGGTCTGGTCGTTCATCACGTGGGTGGCCTACGCCGCCTACCTGCACGCCAGGGTCACGGCCGGCTGGCGCGGCAAGGCCGCCACGATCGTGCAGCTGGTCGCCTTCGGCTGCCTGATGTTCAACCTGGTCGGCGTCAACATCTTCCTCGGCGGCATGCACAGCTACGCCGACGTCGGCAACTAGCCGCGGACGCTCACTCCTCCCCGCGCATCCGCTTGTCGAGGTCGCGCAGGAACTCCGGGTCGTCCTCCGGTCCCTTGGGCGGATCCTGGCGCGGCGGCGCCGGGCGCCGCGGCATGCGCGGGGGACCGTCTTCGGCGGCGCCGCCACGGACGGGTCTGCCGAGCAGGAACCACAGAAGCCCGCCCACCACGGGGACGAGGATGATGACGAGCACCCAGAGGGTCTTTGGCACGTTCCGCACCTCGTCCTCCGGCGTCGTGATGACGTCGAACAGGGAGTAGAGCCAGAAAGCCAGCACCGTCAGGGTGACCAGGACACCTGCCATGCCCGAACTGTAAGCCATCCGAGGCGTGATCGTGCTTGCTCGGTGTCCCATTTCGGATGACTCGGGAAGATCGGCCGCGTACCGTGGAACCGGATCAGGTGGAGCGGAGGGGTTTCACCTGATGGGCAGGGTGTCTAGGGGTGAGATGGCCTTCTCCAGCGACAAGGGCCGGCATCGACGTGGACGTTGGTGGCGGCGCGGGTCCTACCTCTTCTCGCGCCGCGGTGACGCGCCGCCGGAGGCGGACCGCTCGTTCTGGTCCCGTGACACGCCCGCCGAGGGCTTCCGCGAGGCCGAGCGGAAGCGTGCGGAGAGGTCATCCGGAGGAGACGGGCCGTCCTTCCGCGCTCAGCCGCAGGCCGAACGGAGCGTGTGGCCGTTCCGAAGACGCGAGCGCGTCGAGCGCGCGGAAGAGGCGGAGCAGGCGCGGCGACCCGAGCGGGCCGACGAGCCCGGCTGGCGGCGCGAGCGGCTGCCCGCCGCGGTCGTGGAGCGGCCGCAGTACACCTGGCACGACTTCGAGCTCACCGACCTGCCGCCGCGCGCGCAGCCCAACCGGCCCGACGCGCCCGTCCAGGCGGACGGCTTACGCCACTGCGGCGAGCTGGAAGCCGTCCTGCACCGCCAGTGGGACGCCCGGCTCGGTCCGCCCTCGCCGGAGGCCGTGCGCGCCGTGGAAAGCCTCGCCCGGTTGCCCGAACGGCTGAAGCGCAAGCTCGCCATCGGACTCGAAGGCATCTACGTGGGCGCCGGCGGCGTCCCCGACCTCGACGACATGGGCTACCTGCGCGGCGCCCCGCTGCCCTCCGGCAAGGCCTCCTGGGACATCTGCGCCGGCGCGTACGGCGACCGCAAGATCGTCGTCGGCGATCGGCCCTCTCCCACCCCCGACGTGATGATGCACGAGGTCGGCCACGCCCTCGACGACATCGACTCCCCGCATGGCGATTGGGTCTCCGACTTGCCCGAGTTCGTGGCACTCTACGAGAAGGCCGCTCCCATGCTGGCCTCCGCCTTCCACCGGCAGGGCGGGGGGCTCGGCCGCAAGGAGTTCTTCGCGGACGCCTTCGCCGCGATCTCCTCGCGCCAGCGTCCCGCGCTGGTCGACATGCTGGGCGGTGACACGCGGATGGCCCTCGACGTCATGTTGTTCTTCAACCGGCGCTACGGAATCTAGGTGATGAGCGATGTACGTCATCCGGCTCGCTGACGGGACCCTGCGCGTGCCGCAGAGCCTGACCAGTGAAGACGGGCGTCTCATCGGCAACGCGTATGTGGAACTGGAGCCCGGGGATCCCGACTACGAGCGATGGCTGCCGGAGTCGTGCACCGAGGAGGAGGCGGCCGAGCGGCGTGCGCGCTGGGCGGCGGAGAACGACGAGCTTGAACAGGAGTTCCTGGCCTTCAAGGCGGAGCAGGAGGACGCCTGACATCGGGGGACAACCCTGACCGACGGGGGGTGGTGGTCACCGCGACGGCCTGAGGGGTGGAGGCCGGGTCGTGGTTCGGGTCGTCCGGGCAATGTATGTAGAGGGCGTGGGCACGCGTGCCGGGATTCAGCGCGGGGTGGGGCGCTCGTTTCGGTCCTCGGCCACGGGGGCCGGGCCGTACCGGCGAGAAGAGCGTGCCTGTGGGATCCGTGGCGGTGATCCTGCGGCGCAGGATCACCGACCTGACGGAACGTCAAACGCGCGGGGACTCACCTGCCGGCCGTTCGGCCGTAAGAACGTCCTCGCCTCTAAGAAGGGCGTGCACTTCCGACTCGCGGAAGCGACGGTGCCCTCCGGGGGTGCGGATACTGCTGATGCGGCCTGCCGCAGCCCAGCGTGTAACCGTCTTTGGGTCTACCCGGAAGAGGGCGGCAACCTCTCCTGGGGTCAGCAGACGCTCGCTGCTACTCTCCACCAATCTCTCCCCCTCGCATCCCGCTTCCTGCCAGCGGGCGGACAGGTAACCAGTGTGTCGAGCGAAGCCTGATTTATCCGTGGTTTTCGACAAAGATCACGGGTTGTTATCGGCTGACTGCCCGATTGTTATATGATAGAGCCTCTTTGGGGCTCTCGTGGGTGTTTCTTTACGAAACACCCTGACTGGGAACAGTAGCAGTGCTCGCGCCCGATGCGAAGAGCGGCAGCCGGTACGGCCCGCGGGGGCACGACCAGGAGCGAGTAGCCTCTGACCTGTGCATCCCGTTCTCGTTTACACCGCGTCGCGCATCGGCTTGTTCATCGTGACCCTTGGTGTCCTGTACTTGCTCGGCCTGCAAAATCCGCTGGTGCTGATCTTGGTGGCTTTCCTGATCAGCGGTGTGGCCAGCTACGTCCTGCTGTCCAAGCAGCGTGACGCCATGAGCGCCCGCATCAGCGACAAGATCAACCGGCCTAAGCCGCAGGACGACTAGGGCAGAGGGAACATGCCAATCCGGGCATGGTACTCCCGTCCGAGTCGAGTTGTGTCACTACCAACGAGTAGTCCGCGGCTGTACGCCAGAAATGCCTTGACGCCGATACCGCGTTCACGTCCCGGATTCCACGCCAGCGCCTTTCCGGTGCGTGGATCGAGGGCGGCGATGCCCTCTCTGGCCACGGCGCCGGGCCCCGCCGAGTCACGGCCGCGCGGGTTGTTCATCCAGCGCTGATGCCCGCCCACGTAGACGGCCGCGCCGGTCGCCGCGACCGAGTAGAGCGAGTCGCCGCCGGTGTGGTTCACCCAGGTCGGCCTGACGCGCTGGCTCCTGGTGTGGGTCTCGAACCTGGCCGCGCTGTCGCACAGGCGCCGCGTGTCGCCGTTGCCGCCGGTCGTGACGACCACGAAATAGTCGCCGCCGGGTGACAGGTCGAGGCCGCGTACATAGGAGGGGAAGACGTCCTGGCACCGCGGCTCGTACGCGGCCGTGCGCCAGTTGGCCACCCGGGGCGCCGGCGTGGAGATGTCGATCACGCCCAGCTGGGGCCGCGGCTCGCCGTCGAGCGTGGTGAAGCTGCCGTCGACCACCAGCCGGTCGGCGCTCGCGGCCAGCGCGTGGACCTTGACCTTGGGGGTGCGGGGCAGGCCGGGCTCGATGGTGAAGCGCGGGTCGGCGGCGCCGGTCGTGGCGTCGAGCCTGGCCAGGGCGGTTCTCGGCGAGGTGAAGTCGCCGCCGGTGTAGAGGTGGGCGCCGCGCCTGGCCAGCGTGGTCACGACGCCGCCGGACACGCGCGGGGCGAAGCCGCGTACCGTCGAGCCGTCGGACAGGCTCAGGCGGGTCAGCGCGCGCGCCCGCGTGCGGTTGACGGACGGGAAGTCGCCGCCGACGTAGACGGTGCCGCCGGCGCCGGCGGCCAGCGCGTGGACCGGACCGGCGACGTCCGGGGCGAAGCCGGCCAGGACGGCGCCGGTGGCCAGGTCGAAGGCGAAGAGATTGCTCCGGGGGAAGATGGTCGTGCGTCTCGCGTCGGCTACTTCGCTGAACGAGCCGCCCACCACCACGGTGCCGCCCACCAGGGCGATGGTGTTGACGATGCCGTCGAGGACGTGGGGGGTGGTGTCGGCCGGGTTGGCGGACACCACGCGGGTGTGCGTGACAGGGGCCATCGTGATGACCGCTGCAAGGGTGACACGCGCGAACATTCGCCAAGTTCTAGCAGACGGTGCGTTATGGAGTGGCTACTTTCCGTTCATTGTCGGGATAGGGCACACGCGATGAGGGCCTTACGGGCGGGGGCAATAGGCTTGCCGCATGACCCGCGCTCAGTTGGACAAGCAGCCGCACGAGGTCGCCGCGATGTTCGATCGCACGGCCCGGCGCTATGACCTCGTCAACGATGTGATCTCGTTCGGTCAGGTGCGCTACTGGCGCAAGGCGGTCGCCGCGGCCGTGGACGCGGGGCCGGGAGAGGTGGTCCTCGACCTGGGCGCGGGGACGGGCACCTCCACCGACAGCTTCACCACGCTGGGCGCACGGGCGATCGCCTCCGACTTCTCGCTGGGCATGCTCCAGACCGGCGTACGCCGCCACGGGGGCAACGCCCTCAGCGGCCCCGGGATCCCGTTCGTCGCGGGTGACGCGATGCGGCTGCCGTTCGCCGACGACAGCTTCGACGCGGTGACGATCTCGGTGGCGCTGCGCAACGTGCACGACACCCCCGTGGCGCTGCGCGAGATGCTGCGCGTCACCAAGCCGGGCGGCCGGCTGGTGATCATGGAGTTCTCGCACGTGACCGTCAAGTCGTTCGACCTCTTCTACCGCGAGTATCTGATGAGGATGCTGCCCAAGGTGGCCAAGGTCCTCGGCTCCAACGACGACTCCTACGAGTATCTGGCCGAGTCCATCAGGGACTGGCCGGACCAGCCGTCGCTGGCCAGCATCATCCAGGAGGCCGGCTGGGAACGTGTCGCCTGGCGCAACTTGAGCCTCGGCATCGTCGCCATGCACCGCGGCTTCAAGCCCGCCTCATGAACGAACCCCCCGACTGCCCCTTTGCCCCGTAAAAGCGTTAGACTGCGGGCCGACAAGTTTGTGAAGGGGTTCACAAAGGAACGAAGGCGCCATACCCCACGGCCTTCGAGCGTGTAGGACAGGACAAAGTCCAGTGACCGTGCCAGCAGCCAAACGCAAAGCGCAGGAGCTCGCCACGAGAGAGCGAGGCACGATGCCAACGAGTGGTGAGCGGGCGCGATCATGAACACACTTGACGCGGACGTCATCGTCGTCGGCGCCGGCCCCTCGGGCTCCGCGACCGCGTTCTACCTGGCCCGAGCGGGGCTGGACGTGCTCCTCCTGGAGAAGACGCGTTTTCCCAGGGAGAAGGTCTGCGGAGACGGCCTGACCCCGCGCGCGGTCAAGCAACTGCAGAACATGGGCGTCGACATCGACGGGCCCGGCTGGATCAGGAACAAGGGCCTGCGGGTCGTCGGCGGCGGCCTCCGCTTCGAGCTCGACTGGCCGCAGCTCGACAGCTTCCCCGACTTCAGCCTCGTCCGCACCCGCCAGGACTTCGACCAGATCATGGCCGCCCACGCGGTCAAGGCCGGGGTACGCCTCATGGAGGGCGTCAACGTCACCGGCCCGATCCTGGACGACCGCAGCGGGCACGTGACCGGTGTCACCACCAAGGACGGCGCGACCTACCGCAGCCGGCTCGTGGTCGCCGCCGACGGGAACAGCACGCGCATGGCGCTCGGGATGGGGTTGCACAAGCGCGAGGACCGTCCGATGGGCGTGGCCGTACGCACCTACTTCCAGAGCCCGCGCCACGACGACGACTACCTGGAGACGTGGCTCGAACTGTGGGACCAGGACACGCTGCTGCCGGGCTACGGGTGGATCTTCCCCGTCGGCGACGGCACCAGCAACGTCGGGCTCGGCCTGCTCAACACCAGTGACGCCTTCGGCAAGATCGACTACCGTGAGCTCCTCAAGCGGTGGTGCAGGAACATGCCCGCCGAATGGGCCTTCACCGAGGAGAACATGACGGGGCCGATCCGCGGGGCGGCCCTGCCGATGGCCTTCAACAGGCAGCCGCACTACACCCGCGGCCTGGTGCTCGTCGGCGACTCCGGCGGCGCCATCAATCCGTTCAACGGCGAGGGCATCGCCTACGCCATGGAGACGGGCGAGATCGCGGCCGAGGTGATCGCGAAGGCGCTTCGCGGTACCACCCCCGCGCAGCAGGAACGTATCCTGCGCACGTACCCGCAGGTCCTCAAGGACGCGTATGGCGGATATTTCACCTTGGGCAGATTGTTCGTCGAAGCGATCGGGAAGCCAGGTGTGATGAGCTTCGGTACGAGGCACGGGCTGCCTCACCCGAGGCTGATGCGCTTCGCGCTCAAACTCCTTGGTAATCTCACCGACCGGCGAGGCGATGCGTCAGACAGGATCATCAACGCACTCTCGAAGGTCGCCCCACCAGCATGAACCGCAGACCCACCCGGCAAACTTATAGGTCAGACTGCGCGCCCGCGCGCGTTGCGACAGAAGAGGAGGCGTAGCGATGGACCTCTATGTGCCCATCCTGGTGCTCGCCATTCTCGCGGGAGGCTTCGCGATCTTCTCGGTCGCGGTCGCTCCCTTCACCGGTCCCAAGCGCTGGAACCGCGCCAAGCTTGACGCCTATGAATGCGGCATCGAGCCGACGCCCCAGCCTGTCGGTGGCGGACGCTTCCCGCTGAAATACATGATCACCGCGATGCTGTTCATCGTGTTCGACATCGAGATCATCTTCCTTTATCCGTGGGCGGTCTCCTTCGCCCCGCTGAAGGGCGCCGACGGCCAGGTGATCGCCTCGGGCCTCGGGGTGTTCGCGCTGGTCGAGATGGTGCTGTTCATCGTCACCGTGCTTGTCGCCTATGCGTACGTGTGGCGCCGCAAGGGTCTGGACTGGGACTGATTATGGGACTTGAAGAGAAACTCCCCAGCGGGTTCATCCTCACCACGGTCGAGCAGGCCGCCGGTTGGGCGCGCAAGAACTCCGTATGGCCGGCCACCTTCGGCCTCGCATGTTGCGCCATCGAGCTGATGGCCACCGGTGGCCCCCACTTCGACCTGGCGCGCTTCGGCATGGAGCGCGCTTCGGCGTCTCCCCGCCAGGCCGACCTGATGATCGTCGCCGGCCGCGTGTCGCAGAAGATGGCGCCGGTCGTGCGCCAGATCTACGACCAGATGGCCGAGCCCAAGTGGGTCATCTCCATGGGCGTGTGCGCCTCCAGCGGCGGCATGTTCAACAACTACGCCATCGTGCAGGGCGTGGACCACATCATCCCGGTCGACGTCTACCTGCCCGGCTGCCCGCCGCGGCCGGAGATGCTGATCGACTCGATCGTGAAGCTGCACGACAAGATCCAGAACATGAAGTTCGGCGCGCACCGCAAGAAGCAGATCGACGAGCTCGAACTGCAGGCCCTGCGCACCCTTCCGCTGATCGACCAGGGGGCGGGCAAGTGAGCGACAACCTCCCCGAGGTACCGGGGACCGAGCCGCCGCAGACGCCGATCGCCCGGCAGGGCATGTTCGGCGCCCATGACACCGGTGACACCTCCGGCTACGGCGGCCTCGTCGTACGGCGGGCCCCCGAACTGTCCACCCCCCGCCCCTTCGGCGGCTACTTCGACGCCCTGGTCGACACCCTCGACCTGGACGACGCCATCGAGCGCGTCGTCGTCGACAGGGGCGAGCTGACCCTGCACGTCAAGCGCGAGCGCCTGGTGGAGGTTCTGCAGAAGCTGCGCGACGACGCCGGCCTGCGCTTCGAGCTGTCGCTCGGCGTGACCGGCGTGCACTACCCGCACCTGCAGGGCGAGGAACTCCACTCGGTCATCCACCTGGTCTCGATCACCCACAACACCCGGGTGCGCGTCGAGACCTGCGCGCCGGACGACGACCCGCACATCCCGTCGTCGGTCGCCGTCTACCCGACGCACGACTGGCACGAGCGCGAGGCGTACGACTTCTTCGGAATCGTCTACGACGGCCACCCCGCGCTGACGCGGATCATGATGCCGGACGACTGGGACGGTCACCCGCAGCGCAAGGACTACCCGCTGGGCGGCATCCCGGTCGAATACCGCGGCGCCACGATCCCCGCGCCGGATGAGAGGAGGTCGTACGCATGAGCGAGCCGCGTCGAGCTTCATGCGTTGACGGCCGAAGGGAGGATCACTCGTGAGCACGGGCTACGACGAGGCGACCGAGGGCAAGGTCTACTCGGTCAGCGGCGGCGACTGGGACGAGGTCGTCACCAGCGCGCGCGACTCCGAGGAAGAGCGCCTGGTCATCAACATGGGCCCGCAGCACCCGTCCACGCACGGCGTGCTCCGCCTGGTCCTGACCCTCGACGGTGAGACGGTCACCGAGGCGCGCGGCGTCATCGGCTACCTGCACACCGGCATCGAGAAGAACATGGAATACCGGACGTGGACCCAGGGGACCACGTTCGTGACCCGCATGGACTACCTCGCGCCGATCTTCAACGAGACCGCGTACTGCATGGGCGTGGAGAAGCTGCTCGGCATCACCGACCAGGTCCCCGCGCGGGCCCAGGCGATCCGCGTGATGATGATGGAGCTCAACCGCATCGCCTCGCACCTGGTCGCGATGGGCACGTTCGGCATGGAGCTGGGCGCGACGACGCCGTTCCTGTTCGGCTACCGCGACCGCGAACTGATCATGGATCTGTTCGAGTACATCACCGGCCTGCGCATGAACCACGCCTACGTACGGCCGGGCGGCGTCAGCGTCGACCTGCCCGCGGGCGCCGTGGACAAGGTGGGCGAGTTCCTCAAGGAGATGCCCAAGCGGATCAAGGACGTCCGCAAGCTTCTCGACGAGAACCCCGTCTACGTCCGCCGGACCAGGGACGTCGGCTACCTCGACCTGACCGGCTGCATGGCGATGGGCGTCACCGGCCCGATCCTGCGCGCCGCCGGCCTGCCCTGGGACCTGCGCAAGTCGCAGCCCTACAGCGGCTACGAGACCTACGACTTCGAGGTCGCCACCGAGCGCGGCTGCGACGTCTACTCCCGCTACCTGGTGCGCATGAAGGAGATGGAGGAGTCCCTCAAGATCATCGAGCAGGCTCTCGACCGGATCGCCGGTCCGCTCAAGGGCAAGCCCGTGATGATCGAGGACAAGAAGATCGGCTGGCCGGCGCAGCTCGCGCTGGGCCCCGACGGCCTCGGCAACTCTCCCGACCACATCGCGCACATCATGAGCAGCTCCATGGAAGCCCTGATCCACCACTTCAAGCTGGTGACCGAGGGCTTCCGGGTGCCGGCCGGCCAGGCGTACGCCTCGATCGAGTCGCCCAAGGGCGAGCTCGGCGCGTACGTGGTCAGCGACGGCGGCACCCGGCCTTACCGCGTGCACTTCCGCGAGCCCTCCTTCACGAACCTGCAGGCCTTCCCCGCCATGACGGAAGGCGGCCAGGTCGCCGACGTGATCGCCGCGGTGGCTTCTATCGACCCGGTTATGGGAGGTGTTGACCGGTGAGTTATTCACCGGAGGTCCGCGAGCGTCTTGAGCGGGACGCGAAGGAGATCATCGGGCGTTACCCGAAGACTCGTTCCGCGCTGCTGCCCCTGCTGCACCTGGTGCAGTCGGAGGAGGGCTACGTCTCCGACGACGGCCACGAGTTCTGCGCGGAGATCCTGGGCCTGAGCAAGGCCGAGGTGGTGGGCGTCTCGACGTTCTACACCATGTACAAGCGCCGCCCGGCCGGAGACTTCCACGTCGGCGTCTGCATCAACTCCCTGTGCGCCGTCATGGGCGGCGACCAGATCTGGGAAGAGCTGTCCGAGCACGTCGGCGTCGGTCACGAAGAGGCGACCGCCGACGGCAAGGTCTCGCTGGAGCGCATCGAGTGCAACGCGGCCTGCGACTTCGCCCCGGTCATGATGGTCAACTGGGAGTTCTTCGACAACCAGACGCCCGGCTCGGCCAAGCAGCTCGTCGACGACCTGCGTGACGGCAAGAGCGTCTCGCCGACCCGCGGCCCGAAGAAGCTCTGCACCTTCAAGGAGGCCTCGCGCGTGCTCGCCGGGCTGCCCGACGAGCTGGCGGGCGACGGCCCCTCGGCCGCCGGCGCCTCGCTGGAGGGCCTCAAGGTCGCCAAGGCCAACGGATGGAAGGCCCCTGAGGCATGACGACTACGCTGACGCCGGTCCTGACCGCCAACTGGGACCAGCCCAACTCCTTCACGCTTGAGGGCTACGGCCCCTACGAGGCGGCGAAGAAGGCCCTCGGCATGGATCCCGACGCGGTCATCCAGGCGGTCAAGGACTCCGGCCTGCGCGGTCGCGGCGGCGCGGGCTTCCCCACCGGCATGAAGTGGGGCTTCATCCCGCAGGGTGACGGCAAGCCCCACTACCTCGTCGTCAACGCCGACGAGTCGGAGCCGGGCACCTGCAAGGACATCCCGCTGATGATGGCCAACCCGCACTCGCTGGTCGAGGGCATCATCATCACGTCCTACGCCATCCGCGCCAGCCACGCCTTCATCTACGTACGCGGCGAGGTGCTCCACGTCATCCGCCGGCTGCACGCGGCCGTGCGCGAGGCGTACGAGAAGGGTTACCTCGGCAAGGACGTCTTCGGCTCCGGCTATGACCTCGACCTGGTCGTGCACGCGGGCGCGGGGGCGTACATCTGCGGCGAGGAGACGGCGCTGCTCGACTCGCTCGAAGGGCGTCGCGGTCAACCTCGGCTCAAGCCCCCGTTCCCGGCCGTGGCGGGCCTGTACGCCTCGCCTACTGTCGTGAACAACGTGGAGTCGATCGCCAGTGTTCCCTCGATCGTCACCAACGGCGCCGACTGGTTCGCCGGGATGGGGACGGAGAAGTCGAAGGGCTTCGGCATCTTCTCGCTGAGCGGGCACGTCACGCGGCCCGGCCAGTTCGAGGCGCCGCTGGGCATCACGCTGCGCGAACTGCTCGACATGGCCGGCGGGATCCGCGCGGGCCACGAGCTCAAGTTCTGGACCCCGGGCGGTTCCTCCACGCCGATCTTCACCGCCGAGCACCTGGACGTGCCGCTCGACTTCGAGCAGGTCGGGCTCAAGGGCTCGATGCTCGGCACCCGCGCGCTGCAGATCTTCGACGAGACCACCTGCGTGGTCAGGACCGTGCTGCGCTGGACGGAGTTCTACGCCCACGAGTCCTGCGGCAAGTGCACGCCCTGCCGCGAGGGCACCTACTGGCTCAAGCAGGTGCTCAAGCGCCTGGAAGCCGGTCAGGGCACCGAGGAGGACCTGTCCACGATCACCGACATCGCGGACAACATCCTCGGCCGGTCCTTCTGCGCCCTGGGCGACGGCGCGGCCAGCCCGATCCACTCGTCGGTGAAGTACTTCCGCGACGAGTACCTCAAGCACTTCGAGGTCGGCGGCTGCCCGTTCGACGCGAAGAAGTCCACTGTCTGGGGTGACCAGTGACGACCACCGCTGTAGAAACCTCCCTGGTGACCCTGAGCATCGACGGCTTCCAGGTCAGCGTCCCCAAGGGCACCCTGATCATCCGGGCCGCCGAGCTCCTGGGCATCCAGATCCCGCGGTTCTGCGACCACCCGCTGCTCGACCCGGCGGCCAACTGCCGCCAGTGCCTGGTCGACATCCCCGACGCCGGAAACGGCCGCGGCTTCCCCAAGCCGCAGCCCTCCTGCGCGATCGAGGTCGCCCAGGGCATGGTCGTGCAGACCCAGCTCACCTCGCCGGTGGCCGAGAAGGCGCAGCGGGCGGCCATGGAGTTCCTGCTCCTCAACCACCCGCTCGACTGCCCGGTCTGCGACAAGGGCGGCGAGTGCCCCCTGCAGAACCAGGCGATGTCCAACGGCCAGGGCGAGTCCCGCTTCCACGAGCACAAGCGGACCTTCCCCAAGCCGCTGCCGCTCTCGACGCAGGTGCTGCTCGACCGCGAGCGTTGCGTGCAGTGCGCGCGCTGCATCCGCTTCTCCGACCAGATCGCCGGCGACCCGTTCATCGACTTCTTCGAGCGCGGGGCCAAGGAGCAGGTACGGGTGGCCGACGGCCAGCCGTTCGAGTCCTACTTCTCGGGCAACACCGTCCAGATCTGCCCGGTGGGCGCGCTGACCGGCGCCGCCTACCGTTTCCGCGCCCGGCCGTTCGACCTGGTCTCGACGCCGAGCGTCTGCGAGCACTGCGCCTCCGGGTGCGCCCAGCGCACCGACCACCGCCGCGGGCGGGTCACCCGCCGGCTGGCCGGTGACGAGCCGCAGGTCAACGAGGAGTGGAACTGCGACAAGGGCCGCTGGGCGTTCACCTACGCCACGCAGCCCGACCGGCTGAAGACGCCGCTGGTCCGCAACGAGGAGGGCGTGCTCGTCCCGGCCTCCTGGCCCGAGGCGCTGGCCGTCGCGGCCCAGGGCCTGGCCGCCGCCCGCGGCAAGACCGGCGTCCTGCTCGGCGGCCGGCTGACCGTCGAGGACGCCTACGCCTACTCCAAGTTCGCCAGGCTCGCGCTCGGCACCAACGACATCGACTTCCGCGCCCGGCCGCACTCGGCCGAGGAGACCCAGTTCCTCGCCCACGCCGTCGCCGGCAAGGGCATCGAGGTCTCCTACGCCGACCTGGAGAAGGCCCCGGCCGTCGTCCTGGTCGGCTTCGAGCCCGAGGAGGAGTCGCCGATCGTCTTCCTGCGCCTGCGCAAGGCCTGGAAGAAGCACGGCCTGAAGGTCACCGCGATCGCGCCGTTCGCCGCCAAGGGGCTGGCCAAGATGGGCGGCACGCTCATCCGCACCGCCCCCGGCGGCGAGGCCGAGGCCATCGGCGACCTCATCGGCACGCTGGCGGAGGGCACGATCGTGCTCGCCGGCGAGCGGCTCGCCACCGCCCCGGGCGCCCTGTCCGCTCTGGTACGGCTGAGCGCCGCCACCGGCGCCAAGGTCGCCTGGATCCCGCGCAGGGCCGGTGAGCGTGGCGCCATCGAGGCCGGTGCGCTGCCGAACCTCCTGCCGATCGGCCGCCCGGTCGAGGACGAGAGCGCCAGGGCGGAGATCGCCAGGGCGTGGAACGTCGCCTCGCTCCCGGCCACCCCGGGCCGCGACACCGACGGCATCCTGGCCGCCGCCAGGGCCGAGGAGATCGACGCGCTGGTGATCGCCGGCGTCGACCCCTACGACCTGGCCGACCCGGCCGCCGCGCTGGCCGCGCTGGAGAACACGCCGTTCATCGTCAGCCTGGAGATCCGCGCGAGCGCGGTCACCGACCGCGCCGACGTGGTGCTGCCCGTCGCGGCCGTGCAGGAGAAGTCCGGCACGTTCGTCAACTGGGAGGGCCGCGGCCGCTCGTTCGAGGCGCCCATCAGGGTGCCCGGCCTGCAGAGCGACCTCCACGTGATCGGCAACCTGGCCGACCGCCTGGACGTGCACCTGGGCCTGCCCGACGCCAAGGCCGCCCGCCGCGAGCTCGGCTCGGTCGGCGCCTGGCGCGGCGGCCACGTGGCCGCGCCCAACGCCGGCGGCGGTGCCGCCGGGGTGCCGCAGGCGGGTCAGGCGCTGCTGGCGACCTGGCACCTGCTGCTCGACGACGGCCGCCTGCAGGACGGCGAGCCCTACCTCGCGGGCACCTCCCGCGCGGCCGAGGCGCTGGTCTCCGAGAGCACCGCGGCCGAGATCGGCGTGGGCGACGGCGACAAGCTCGTCATCGGCGACGCGATCACGCTGCCGGTGCGCATCGCCGAACTGCCCGACCGTGTGGTGTGGGTGCCGGCGAACTCCGGCGGCAGCTCGGTCACCCGCGACCTGCGCGCGGTGTCCGGCGACATCGTCACGATCGGGAGCGCTTCATGATCCTCCTCGCCACGGAACCGACCCTTGCCGACTTCGGCAAGGATCCGCTCTGGATCACCATCGTCAAGGCGCTGATGCTCTTCGTCTTCCTGATGCTGGGGATCCTGTTCGGCGTCTGGTACGAGCGCAAGCTCATCTCCAAGCTGCAGAACCGCATCGGCCCCAACCGGGCGGGCAAGTTCGGCCTGCTGCAGTCGGTGGCCGACGGCCTGAAGATGGGCCTCAAGGAGGACCTGTTCCCGAACACGGTGGACAAGGTGCTCTACCTGATGGCTCCGGTCATCATGGTGATCCCCGCGTTCCTGGCCTTCTCCATCACGCCGTTCGCCGGCATGGTCAACCTGTTCGGCGTGCAGACGCCGTTGCAGCTCGTGGACCTTCCGGTCGCGGTGCTGTTCATGCTGGCCATGGGCGCCATCTCCGTGTACGGCGTCGTGCTGGCCGGGTGGTCGTCGCGCTCGCCGTACGCGCTGCTGGGTGGTTTGCGGAGTGCGGCGCAGGTGGTCTCCTACGAGATCGCCATGGGGTTGTCCTTCGTCGGCGTGTTCCTGTTCGCGGGGACGCTGTCCACGTCGGAGATCGTCAAGGCGCAGGCCACGGGCGGGGAGTTCTGGGGCATCCCGATGCCTTCCTGGTACGTGGTGCTGCTGCTGCCGTCCTTCCTGATCTTCGTGATCTGTGGCTTCGGCGAGGCGGCCCGTATCCCGTTCGACCTGCCCGAGGGCGAGGGCGAGCTGGTCGGCGGCTTCCAGACCGAGTACTCCTCCTCGCTGAAGTTCGCCCTCATCATGATGGGCGAGTACCTGCACACGTTCACCGCGTCGGCGATGGCGATCACGCTGTTCCTGGGCGGCTGGCAGGCGCCCTTCGGACTGCCGGACGAGGGCTGGTGGGGACTGCTCTGGTTCTTCATCAAGTTCGTCCTGGTCTTCTCCTTCGTGGTCTGGGTACGGGCCTCGCTGCCGCGTGTCCGCTACGACCAGCTGATGTCGCTGGGCTGGAAGGTCCTCATCCCCCTGAACCTGGCGTGGATCATGCTCGTGGCCTCGGTCCGGGCGATCATGTACGTCAAGGAGGGACCGACCTCCGGCTTCGAGGGAAGCATGGCGGTCGTCCTGACGATCACCGCCGTCGTGGTCCTCGGCGCGCTCGGCATCTGGGCCCGGTTCGACACCGTCAACCAGCGCCGCAAGGAAGCCGAGAAGGCCAAGGTCGCCGCGGAGTTCGAGGAGCTGGACCGCGAGCCGACCGCCGGCGGATTCCCGGTGCCGCCGCTCGATCTGCCGCACTACCACGGGGTGCAGCACAAGGAGGTTCCCAGTGGGACTAACTGATTGGCTGAACCCCGTCAAGGGCTTCGGCGTCACCTTCCACACGATGTTCAAGAAGCCCGTCACGGTGAACTACCCGGAGGAGAAGCGGCCCACGGCCCCTCGCTTCCACGGTCGCCACCAGCTCAACCGCTGGCCCGACGGGCTGGAGAAGTGCGTCGGCTGCGAGCTGTGCGCATGGGCCTGTCCGGCCGACGCGATCTACGTCGAGGGCGCGGACAACACCGAGGAGGAGCGTTTCTCCCCGGGCGAGCGCTATGGGCGCACCTACCAGATCAACTATCTGCGGTGCATCCTGTGCGGTCTCTGCATCGAGGCTTGCCCGACTCGCGCGCTGACCATGACCAACGAGTACGAGCTGGCCGACACCAACCGTGAAAGCCTCATCTACACCAAGGAGATGCTGCTCGCACCGCTGACGCAGGGCATGGAGCAGCCGCCGCACCCGATGCGGCTCGGTGAGACCGAAGAGGACTACTACCGCCTGGGACGGACCAATGGGTGAGCAAGTCACTTTCTGGGTGCTCGCCGTCGTGTCCGTGGCGGCCGCCCTGGGCGTGGTGTTCAGCCGCAAGGCGGTCTACTCCGCGCTGATGCTCGGTGGCGTCATGCTCTGCCTGTCGGTGCTGTACGCGGCGCAGGACGCGCCGTTCCTGGCCGCGGTGCAGATCATCGTCTACACCGGCGCCGTCATGATGCTCTTCTTGTTCGTGCTCATGCTGGTGGGCGTCGACTCCTCCGACTCCTTCGTGGAGACGTTGAAGGGGCAGCGCTTCTGGGCCGCGATCGCCGGGCTCGGCTTCGCCTCGCTGATCATCCTGGCCGTCGGCAACGCCGTCTTCGGCAACGCCAAGGGCCTGGCCGCGGCGACCGGTCAGGGCGGCTACATCCGCACGCTGGCCGGGCAGATCTTCACCCGCCACGTGTTCGCCTTCGAGGTGACCTCGGCGCTGCTGATCACCGCCGCGCTCGGCGCGATGGTCCTCGCCCACCGTGAGCGGCTCACCGCCAAGGCCACGCAGAAGGACCTCTCGCGCGCCCGGTTCCAGGGCGACCAGCCCTCGCCGCTGCCCGGTCCCGGCACCTACGCCCGGAGCAACGCCATCGACATGCCGGCGCTGCTGCCCGACGGCTCGGTCTCCGAGAAGTCGGTCAACCGCTACATCGCGCGCTACGACGTCGAGCACGGCCACCTGCCCGCCGACCCGAAGCTCGCCGAGGCGATCAAGCACTCGGTCGAGGTCGAGGAGGACTCGAAGTGACGACGCAGTACCTGATCCTCTCGGGGCTGATTTTCGCCATTGGCGCGCTCGGTGTGCTGATCAGGCGTAACGCGATCGTGGTGTTCATGTGCGTGGAGCTGATGCTCAACGCCTGCAACCTCGCGTTCGTCACCTTCGCCAGGCAGAACGGCAACCTCGAAGGCCAGATCATCGCGTTCTTCGTGATGGTGGTGGCCGCGGCCGAGGTCGTGGTCGGTCTGGCCATCATCGTGACGATCTTCCGAACCCGCAGGTCGGCGTCCGTGGACGACGCGAACCTGCTGAAGTACTGAGGGGTGACTGGTGGATCCCGTTAAGATCGCCGATTTCGCCGGCAACGGCGCGATCGGTGTGTCATGGCTGATGATCGCCTTGCCACTCCTCGGCGCCGCGATTCTGCTGGTTCTCGGCCGGATCACGAACAAGTGGGGACACCTGCTGGGCGTGGCGATGTCGCTCGCCTCGTTCGTCGTGGCGGTGCTCGGGTTCGTGGAGTTGCTCGGGCTTCCCGAGGACGCGCGGCGGCAGGCCGTACACCTGTATGAGTTCATCCCCGGCATGGGCCTGAACGGCGAGGCCCTCAACATGGGGCTGCTGATCGACCCGCTGTCGATCAGCTTCGCGCTGCTGATCACGGGTGTCGGATCGCTGATCCACATCTACTCGATCGGCTACATGTCGCACGACCCCGAGCGCCGCCGGTTCTTCGCCTACCTGAACCTGTTCGTCGCGGCGATGCTGCTGCTGGTGCTGTCCGACAACTACGTCGGGCTGTTCATCGGCTGGGAGGGCGTGGGTCTCGCGTCCTACCTGCTCATCGGGTTCTGGCAGTTCAAGCCGTCGGCCGCGGTCGCGGCGAAGAAGGCGTTCATCGTCAACCGCGTCGGCGACTTCGGCCTGCTGGTCGGCATGTTCATCATCTGGACCTCCTTCGGCACGCTGGCCTTCGGCGACCTGCAGGGCAAGGTGGGCGAGGCCTCCTCGGGCACGCTGACCGCGATCGGGCTCCTGCTGCTGCTCGGCGCGTGCGGCAAGTCGGCCCAGCTGCCGCTGCAGTCCTGGCTTCTGGACGCGATGGAGGGCCCGACCCCGGTCTCGGCCCTCATCCACGCCGCGACCATGGTCACCGCCGGTGTCTACCTGGTGGTCCGCTCGGGCGCGTTCTTCGAGGCATCCAGTACGGCTTCGCTCGTCGTCGCCATCGTCGGCGTCGCGACCCTGCTGGCCGGTGCGATCATCGGTTGCGCGAAGGACGACATCAAGAAGGGCCTGGCCGGCTCGACGATGTCGCAGATCGGCTACATGATGCTCGGCGCCGCCCTCGGCCCCGCCGGCTACGCCTTCGCGATCGCGCACCTCATCGCGCACGGCTTCTTCAAGGCCGACATGTTCCTCGGCGCCGGCTCGGTCATGCACGCCATGAACGACGAAGTGGACATGAGGAAGTACGGCGGGCTCCGCAAGCTCATGCCGATCACCTTCGCCACGTTCATGGTGGGCTATCTGGCGATCATCGGCTTCCCGTTCCTGTCCGGGTTCTACACCAAGGACGGGATCATGGAGACGGCCATGGAGCACGGGCAGTGGATGGGCTGGCTGGCCGTGCTGGGCGCGGGCATCACCGGCTTCTACATGTCCCGCATGATCTTCATGACGTTCTTCGGCGAGAAGCGCTGGGACAAGGACGCGCACCCGCACGAGTCGCCCTCGGTCATGACGGTGCCGCTGATCGTGCTGTCGCTTGGCTCGATCGGCCTGGGCTACTACCTGATCAGCGACAACCGGTTCATGAGGTTCCTCGCCCCGGCGGTCGGCCTGCCTGAGCGGCTGCCCGAGTTCCACCTGTTCAGCACCACCACGGTGGGGCTGTCGTCGCTGGCCCTCGTCGCCCTCGGCGCCGGCTTCGCCTGGTACAAGTACGGCAAGTCCGAAGTTCCGGTCCTGGCGCCGCGCGGTTCGTTCCTGACCGCCTTCGCCCGGCGCGACCTGTACGGCGACGCCCTCAACGAGTCGCTGTTCATGCGCCCCGGCCAGTGGCTGACCAGGATCGCCGTCTTCTTCGACAACCGCGGCGTCGACGGCCTGGTCAACGGGCTGGCGGCGGCGATCGGCGGAACCTCGGGCCGCATGCGGCGGCTGCAGACGGGCTTCGCCAGAACGTACGCGCTGTCCATCCTGTTCGGTGCGGCCCTCCTGGCCGGCGCCCTGCTCCTCGTTGGGAACATCTGATGTCACCCTGGCTCCCAATCCTCATGGCGGTGCCCGTCCTGGGCGCCGTCGTGGTGGCCCTGCTTCCCAAGGGCAGCGACAAGCTGGCCAAGCAGGTGACCCTGCTGGTCTCCCTGGTCGTCATGGTGCTGACGCTCGTCATGGCGGTGCAGTTCAGCCCGCGCGGCGACCGCTTCCAGTTCGTGGCCGAGTACAACTGGATCCCCAGCTTCGGGGTCAAGTTCGGCGTCGGGGTGGATGGCGTCGCGCTGGTGCTGATCGCCCTGTCCGTGGTGCTGGTGCCGATCGTGGTGCTGGCCTCGTGGAACGACGCCGACGGCGTGAAGGCGGCGGACGGCACGGTCATCGCGCCGAAGCGGTCGGTCAAGACCTACTTCTCGCTGCTGCTGGTGCTGGAGACGATGATGATCGGCGTCTTCGCGGCGACCGACATCTTCCTCTTCTACATCTTCTTCGAAGCCATGCTGATCCCGATGTACTTCATGATCGGCTCCTACGGCGGCGCCCAGCGGTCCTACGCGGCCGTGAAGTTCCTGCTGTACTCGCTGTTCGGCGGCCTGCTCATGCTGGTCGCGGTCATCGGGCTGTACTTCGCGGCGGGCAAGGGCACGTTCATGTTCCCCGAGCTCGTCGGCGCGATCCAGGACCCGGCCACGCAGAAGTGGCTGTTCGCCGGATTCTTCATCGCCTTCGCCATCAAGGCGCCGCTGGTGCCGGTGCACACGTGGCTGCCCGACGCGGCGGCCCAGGCTCCGGCGGGCGCGGCCGTACTGCTGGTGGGCGTGCTCGACAAGGTCGGTACGTTCGGCATGCTGCGCTTCTGCCTGGAGCTCTTCCCGGAGGCGGCCAAGGCGTTCACGATGCCGATCGTGGTGCTCGCGGTGATCAGCATCATCTACGGCGCGATCGTCGCCATCGGGCAGACGGACATGAAGCGCCTGATCGCCTACACCTCGATCTCGCACTTCGGCTTCATCGTCATGGGCGTCTTCGCGATGTCCCAGGTCGCGCAGTCCGGCGCCGCGCTGTACATGGTCAACCACGGCTTCGCCACCGGCGCGCTGTTCCTTGTCGCGGGCTTCCTCATCTCCCGCCGCGGCTCGCCGTACATCGCCGACTACGGAGGCGTGCAGAAGGTCGCCCCGGTCCTGGCCGGGTTCTTCCTGATCGCCGGTCTGGCCGGACTGTCGCTGCCGGGGCTGTCGTCGTTCGTCAGCGAGTTCATGGTGATGGTCGGCACGTACTCCAGCGAGGCGTTCGGATCGGGCGCCCTCGCGGTGGCGGCGATCGTCTCCGCGGTGGCGGTCATCCTCGCCGCCGTCTACATCCTGTGGATGGTCCAGCGGGCGCTGAACGGCCCGACGGCCGAGTCCGTCAAGGGCTTCAAGGACCTCAACGTCCGCGAGGTCGTGGTGCTCGCCCCGCTCGTCGCCCTGATCATCGGGTTCGGCTTCTTCCCGAAGCCGCTGCTCGACGTGATCAACCCGTCGGTGCAGCACACGCTCACCAACGTGGACGTCAAGAACCCCGCCATCGCTGAGAAGGGGGCCGGAGAGTGAACGGCTTCGAGGCGCCGACCATCGAGTACGGGCAGCTCGCGCCGCTGCTGCTCGTCTTCGGCGCGGCCTGCATCGGCGTCCTGGTGGAGGCGTTCGCGCCGCGCTACCTGCGCAAGTCCATCCAGGTGCCGCTCTCGCTGCTGAGCCTGATCGGCGCCTTCGCGCTGGTCATCGTGCAGGTGGCCAGGGGCGGCGTGCCGACCACGGCTTCGGCGATGGGCGCCGTCGCGGTGGACGGTCCTTCGCTGTTCATCTGGGGCGTCATCCTGGTGCTCTCGCTGGGCGCCGTGCTGATGGTCAACGACGACGGGCACTTCGTCGCGTCGGCGGCGGCCGTACCCGGGAGTGCGGATGAGGAGGAGGCGGAGACGAGCGGTGGCGCGCACACCGAGGTCTACCCGCTGGTGCTCTTCGCCGTCGGCGGCATGCTGCTGTTCGCGGCCTCGCACGACCTGCTGGTGATGTTCGTGGCCCTTGAGGTCATGTCGCTGCCGCTGTACCTGCTGTGCGGTCTCGCCCGCCGGCGCCGCCTGCTGTCGCAGGAGGCCTCGCTGAAGTACTTCCTGCTCGGCGCGTTCTCCTCGGCCTTCTTCCTGTACGGCATGGCCATGATCTACGGCTACGCCGGCACGGTCAGCCTGCCCGGGATCAGCCAGTCGATGTCCACCGGCTCGCTCATGGACCCGCTGCTGCTGCTCGGCCTCTCGCTGCTCGGCGTGGGCCTGCTCTTCAAGATCGGTGCGGCTCCCTTCCACGCGTGGAAGCCGGACGTCTACCAGGGCGCCCCCACGCCGGTCACCGCCCTGATGGCCTCCGGCACGCTGGTGGCGGCCATGGGCGCGGTCCTGCGGGTGTTCTGGGTGGCTCTGGGCAACCTGGACTGGGACTGGCGTCCGGTCATGTGGGTGGTCGCGGCGCTGACGATGATCGTCGGTGCGATCCTGGCGATCACGCAGACCGACATCAAGCGCATGCTGGCCTACTCCTCGATCGCGCACGCGGGCTTCCTGCTCATCGGCGTGATGGCGACGTTCGAGGCCGCGGAGAAGAACGCCGCCTCGCTGTCGGCGATCCTGTTCTACCTGCTGGTCTACGGCTTCACCACCGTGGGCGCGTTCGCCGTGGTCACCATGGTGCGCGACCCCGGCGGCGAGGCGGGTCATCTGTCCCGCTGGGCCGGACTCGGGAAGCGATCTCCGCTGCTTGCCGGTGTGTTCGCTTTCTTCCTGCTGGCTTTCGCTGGTATCCCTCTGACCAGCGGGTTCTTCGGGAAGTACGCCGTGTTCGCGGCTGCCGTGAGCAGTGGCGCGCAGACCGGAGACTCGATGGGCGCGTGGATGACCGGCCTGGTCGTCGTGGGTGTCATCGCCTCGGCGATCGCGGCCTTCTTCTACGTCCGCGTCATCGTGCTGATGTTCTTCAGCGAGCCTGCCGCCGACGGCCCCACCGTGGTCGCGCCCAGCATGGGCACCGCGGTGGTCATCGGCGTCGCGCTGCTGGTTACGGTAGGAGTCGGGCTTTTCCCGCAGCCCGCACTCGACATCGCCAACCAGGCTGCGTCCGGCCTGTTCATTAGATAGGGGTACCTATGTCCGCGCCACCGGTTGTTGATCTGCCCATTGAGGACGAGCGGTTGGCGCAGGACATCGCCAGTGGGCTGAACGCGGTCGAGAAGCTGCTGCGCTCGTCGGTCGAGAGCGAGGACGCCTTCGTCACGGAGGCGTCCAAGCACCTCATCGAGGCGGGCGGCAAGCGGTTCCGCACGCTGATGCTGCTGCTGGCGGCCCAGTTCGGCGATCCGTCCGCGCCCGGCGTCGTGCCGGGCGCGGTGGTGATCGAGCTCACGCACCTCGGCTCGCTCTACCACGACGACGTCATGGACGAGGCTCCGGTACGGCGTGGCTCCCCGTCGGCCAACGCCCGGTGGGACAACACCGTGGCCATCCTGACCGGCGACTATCTGTTCGCCCAGGCCTCCGACCTCCTGGCCGACCTCGGCCCGGACCTGATCAGGGTCCAGGCGCAGACGTTCTCCCGGCTCGTGCAGGGCCAGATCAGGGAGACGATCGGCCCGCGTCCCGGCGACGACCCGATCTCCTTCTACATCAACGTGCTGGCCGACAAGACGGGCTCGCTCATCGCCGCCTCCGGGCGGTTCGGAGCGCTGCTGTCGGGCGCTCCCACGGGCGTGGAAGAGCGGCTGAGTCGGGCCTGCGAGGCGATCGGCGTGGCCTGGCAGCTCGGTGACGACCTGCTCGACGTGGCCTCGACCTCGTCGGAGTCGGGCAAGACGCCCGGGACGGACCTGCGCGAGGGCATCCGTACGCTGCCGGTGCTCTACCTGCTGGCCTCGCCCGAGGACTCGCGGCTCAAGACGCTGCTGTCGGGGCCGGTGGCGGAGGAGGACCTGGAGGAGGCGCTGACGCTGCTGCGGGCGCACCCGGCGATGGCTCAGGCCCGTGCGGAACTGGACGCGTGGGTGGACCGGGCGCGGGCCGATCTCTCGGGTCTGCCGGACATCCCGGCGAAGGACGCGTTCCTGGCTTTGTGCGACTACGTGGTGGAGCGCTCAGGCTGATTTTTCGGGCTTTTTCGGGCTTCTTAGTGATAAATACGATCAAAGCGGAGGTTGCGGCGCGGTCGACCGCCGTCCCGGCGGTCGACGACCAGGTGGTCCTTGGCCTTGGTCGCCCGGACGACGACCTGCTCGTCGCTGAGATGGCTTCTGGTCTCGAAGGTGTACGCGCCGCCGTCGGGCGTGTAGCGGGCCGTGTGGACACCGGCCGGCGGATCCTCCCGGCGGAGCCAGGTGGCGATGAGCGCTCCGCTCTGGGGGGTGGGGGCGGGCCGTACCAGAACATCCAGGACGAGACCGTCGGGATAGAAGCGGAAGACCTGCTCGTCCCCGGCGTAGATGCCGTCGAGCACGGTCAGGCCGCCGTCTTGACCAGCTCGGCGCTGGCCCGCTTCCGGTTGGCCCGCGCGGCGCTGATGCTGTCGTAGGTGAAGACCGACAGGGCCAGCCACACGATCGAGAAGCCGATCCAGCGGCTCGGCGGCATGGTCTCCTTGACGATCAGAACGCCGCACAGGAACTGCAGGATCGGCGCGATGTACTGCAGGACGCCGATCGTGCTCAGCGGCACCCGGATCGCCGAGGCGGTGAAGAACAGCAGCGGAACCGCGGTGATCAGCCCCGCTCCCGCGAGCAGAAGCGCGTGGCCGGGGTTTGTGTGGCCGAACGTGGCCTGCCCCGTGGCCTCCAGGAAGACGAGGTAGCCGAGGGCGGGCGTGAGCAGGACCAGGGTCTCGACGGTGAGGCTCTCGGCGGCGCCGACGTTGGCCTGCTTCTTGACCAGCCCGTACACGCCGAAGCTGACGGCCAGCGTGAGCGCGATCCACGGCAGCCGGCCGTAGTCGAGGGTGAGCACGACCACCGCCAGCATGCCGAACCCCACCGCGGCCCACTGCAGCGGCCGCAGCCGCTCGCGCAGCAGCAGGACACCGAACAGCACGCTGACCAGCGGATTGATGAAGTACCCCAAGGCCGCCTCGACGACGTGGCCGGTGTTGACCGCGTAGATGTAGGTGCCCCAGTTGACCGTGATGATCACCGCGGCCAGGGCCAGCAGGACGAGCTTCCTGGGCTGCTTCAGCAACTCCCTGAACCACGACCAGTGCCGCCTGACCGCGAGGATGACGACCACCGCAACCAACGACCACGCCATGCGGTGGGCGAGGATCTCAAGCGCCCCCGAGGGCTTGAGCAGCGGCCAGTAGAGGGGGAACAGCCCCCACATCGCGTAGGCCGCGACCCCGAACAACACACCACGCTTCTCGTCAGGCATGTAGCCCATTTTCGGACATTACATGCTTAAACACAAACGCGTACTACTATGTGGGACTATTTAGGCCGTCTTAACGGTTGGCACCTCTGTATGGTTGAAACCAGGAGGTGCACCATGGGTTGGCTGTTCGGCAACAAGACATCGATGGTCCGTCAGGAGGAGGCCCTGCCGGGGCGCTCCGCCCGGATCCCGGTGCCCCCGCGGCACGCCGTACTCGATGCTCCGCTGGCTCCGCCGTACCCGGAGGGGCTGGAGATCGCCGACTTCGGCCTCGGCTGTTTCTGGGGCGCCGAGCGGAAGTTCTGGCAGACCGAAGGCGTGTACACGACCGCGGTCGGCTACCAGGGCGGCTACACCGAGAACCCCACCTACGAAGAGGTCTGCACCGGCGCCACCGGCCACACGGAGGCGGTCCGCGTGGTGTATGACCCGGCGAAGGTGTCATACGAGGAGCTCCTCAAGCTCTTCTGGGAGAACCACGACCCGACCCAGGGCATGCGCCAGGGCAACGACGTCGGCACCCAGTACCGGTCCGCGATCTACTACCACTCGCCCGGGCAGGAGAAGTCCGCTCTGGCATCAAGAGACGCCTACCAGGCCGTCCTGAAGGCCTCCGGCTACGACGAGATCACCACCGAGATCGCCCCGGCCCCGGAGTTCTTCTTCGCCGAGGACTATCACCAGCAGTACTTGTACAAGGTCCCCAACGGCTACTGCGGCATCGGCGGCACCGGAGTCGCGTGCCCGATCGGCCTGACCTCCGGCGAGGCGTAGGCATGCGTAGCGGCTGGTCCTTGCGTGGAGCGGGGGCCAGCATTTTTGCTATTTCACGTAGCAAACTGAGCCTATGAGCGTGCCAGAGCGAGACTTCGCCCCGGGAGACGGCCCGGCCGCCAAGGTCAGTGTGTCTCTGAGAGCGGGCAACGTTCGGGCTGTCTCTTCCACGGTTTGTGCGTCCCGGTCCGTGGCTATTGCGCGCCTGCCGTACGCGGTCCTGACCGGTGCGCTGCGTGCGGTGCACCACTTCCACGCCCTGCGGCGATCACAGCGCCTGGTCCGTGCGCCGGAAAAGGGGATCGAAAGCCGGTTTCCCTAGACTCCCCATGTTCATCGCTCAAGCCGAATGTATGGGGAGATGAGATGATCAAGAAGTTCGCCGCGACCTGCGCAGGAGCCCTCATGGGGGCCGCGATGCTGATCGGCGGCAGTGGGGCGGCCCAGGCCGACCCGAACAAGTGCTATCCGTCCAAGCCCAACTGGGTCTGCTCTGGGAGCACCGGCTCCGGGCAGACAGAGGCATGGATCTGCAGGCGGTCCTGTGAGTCCGGCTCCAACGTGGTCGCCGGAGTCCGGTACACCGACAAGGGTGACGTCGTCGAGGTGTTCGACAACGGCGGCAAAGCGCCTGTCGCCTACGTGAAGGTCGCCGGGAGCGGGACCGCGGTCTTCTACGGCGAGGGCAAGCACAAGCAGAACTACACGGAGGGCAAGAAGATCTGGGTGAAGGTGTGTAGTTCATCCTCGTCCAACCGCGCCTGCACCGACTTCAGCCCAGCTGGCAGCACCTGACAGCGTGGCACCTCTGGCACCCCCACCGAAGTAGCCGACCTCATCCAGATCGTCTGGCTGCTCCACGACGGCGGGTGACGGGTCTGGGTCGGCATGAATCGCTTCCGTGGTCGCGCGCTGACCCAGTACACGAACCGATCTCGGAGGACGCGGAGTCAGGTCATGGATCGCAGACCGATCGCCAATCATGCGCCCGATGAGAAGTGGACCGGGCACGGCGGGCGTTGTTCCGTTGCAAGGATGAGGCGCACTCGGCGGACGAGGAGTACTGATGACCGAGCGGACCGATTGGGCCGATCTCCGGGACCGACGACTGTCTGAGCCCGGGGCGACAGAGGCCTACGACGCTGCCCATCTCGCCTTTGCGCTTGGCCGGGCGGTAAGAGAGATGCGGGAATCTCGTGGGTGGAGCCAGAGCGAACTGGCTCGTGCGGCTGACATGACACAGTCAGTCGTGGCCCGGTTCGAAGGAGGAGGCACCGTTCCCACGTTGCCGGTTCTCGGCCGGCCGGCCAGGGCTCTGGACGCCAATCTGGAGGTACGAATCAGTCCGCGCGCGCCCGCAGCCTGAGTTTGATCTATCGCGTGAGATGACGTGCCGCCGTTGGAAGCGCCTGCTGCATGGTGCCTAAGGGGTCGCACGGGGACGCTTGGTGGAATGTCATTGTTGACGGCTCGGTCTTGCCTAACGCGGCTTGGTTGAGTGCCATTGAGGCGACCCGGTGAGAAGGTGCCCGGCTGGTAGCGCTCGGTATTTGTGCGCACGAACCTGCCGCCGGAAAGCGCCGGAGGTGCGCACGGTCAAAGCTCCGAGCGGAGCGAGGCCCATTGATCGGGGCAGGGTCCAACGGGTGAACCACCCAGCTGGGTAACGGGTGGGGCCTGAGTGGGGCGTCCGACCGGAGGGAGGTCCTTCAGGGGTCGGGGCTTGCCCCGACTGGAAGAGCGCGCGGAGCGGAGCGGAGCACCTTTCTATTCGCCCCAGGAGTGGTTGAGGTGGGTGGCTACTGCGGCTTGGGCGGCTTCTGCGGGACCGGTGGCTATCGCGTCCAGGAGGTCCCGGTGTTCGGTGATCAGGAGGTCTCGGTCCTTGTAGACCTCGCGCAGGCGGACCACCCCTAGCTGGGTTTCGGCGGCCAAGGCGCCGTAGAGGCGTTCAAGGCGGGGGCTGCCCACCGCCTCTATCAGCGCCTGGTGGAGCGCCATGTGTTCGGCCACTATCGCCGACCATGGGGCTTCTTCCGGGAGGGATTCCAGCCTCGCCAGTGCGGACTCCGCCGCCTCTACTCTCCGGCCGGCCAGCGCTCTGGCCATCAGGTCTTCCAGGGGGCGGCGGACGTACATGAGGTCGCTCAGGTCTTCCAGGGTGACCAGGCGGACTTGGGCGCTGCGGTTGCGTTCGCGGCGGAGCAGGCCCTCGTGGACCAGTACGGCCAAGGCCTCGCGGACCGTCGGGCGGGCCACGCCATAGGTTGCCGCGATCTCCTGTTCGGGGAGAGGCGTGCCGGGTTCCAGTTCGCCGGACAGGATGCGGCCGCGTAGCGCTTCGGCCAGCGCGTCGACGGTGGACACGGGTCTGAACGGCACCATGGCACTCTAGCGGCTCACCGTACGGGGTTCGGGAAGGGCTACGGTCACCAGGCTGATCGCCAGCAGGGCCAGGCCGAGGATGGAGAGCGGGGCCAGGTGTTCGCCCAGGACGACCACGCCCAGGAGCGCGGCCACCGCGGGTTCGGCCAGGGCCAGGGTGGCGGCTGTGGCCACCGGGGTGGTGCGCAGGCCTCTGCCGTACAGGAAGTAGGCGAATGCGGTGGTGCCGAGGCCCAGGTACAGGACGGCCGCCAGGCTGCTCGGGGTGGCGAGCCAGTCCGTGCCTTGCCACAGGAGGATGGGGAGCATGATCGCGGCGGCGCCGCCGAACAGGACGCCCATCACGGCGTTGGACGGCAGGCCCCGGGAGATGGCGCGGGCGGCGGTGACCGCGTAGTAGGCGTAGAGGAGGCCGCCGGCCAGGGCGAACAGGATTCCGGAGAGCACCTGTCCGCCGGTCTGGGCGCCGCCGCCGGCGATCAGGGCCGCGCAGCCTGCGATCGCGGCGGTCGTGGCGGCCGACCAGCGTGCGCTGGGGCGTTGGCCGTGGAGCAGCCAGGACAGCAGGCCGGTGAAGACGGGACCGCTGCCGATGGCGACGACGCTGCCGATCGCGACGCCGGTGCGGCCGATGGCCGCGAAGAAGCACAGCTGGTACGCCGCCACCGCCGCCGCGCCCAGCAGAAGGCCTGGTCGCAGGGCGGATCTCAGCTCCGTCGAGGCCAGCAGGGCCAGCGCCGCGCCGCCGATGACCAGGCGGGCGGCGGCCAGCGCCACCGAGTCCGCGGAGACGAGGAGGCCGGCGGTGCCTGCCGTACCCCAGAGGACGGCGGCGCCGACGACGGCGGACGGACCATTGCGCATACCAGGATTGTCTGACAAACAGACAATCCTGTCCAGGGGATCAGGTGGCGGGAGTGACGTAGCTGATCTACGCTCAGGTGCGTGGACAGCGAGAGTCTGGCCGCGGCCGCCCTGCTCTCGGCGCTGAGCCGGGCCGCGGGAACCCTCGCCGAGCTGCGTCATCCGTTCGTGCGGAGCGCCCCGTTCACCTACCTCGCCCCGCCCGCCGGTGCGGTCGCGGGCACCGTCTTCACGCTGCCCGACGGGCGGGAGGTGCGCTTCGCCGTCTCGGTCGCGGTGGCCGACGGCGCCTACCGGGTGGACGGCGAGGTGATCGCGGAGGACGAGGCGCTCGTTGAGCTGCCGCGCACAAGCGTGCCGACGCTGGAGGAGGCGCTGGTCCTGCTCGATGAGTACACGATCGAGGTGGCCGGGCCCGCGGTGCGGCTGCTCGACCGGTTATTGGAGGACCTGCGTTAGTCGGTGGCCAGGCGGGCGTGGCGTTCGACGTCGTAGCGGACGCCGTCGTAGCTGAGCTTGGCGCGCTCGATGCCCTCGGCCGGGAATCCGGCCTTGAGGGCGACCTTGCAGGAGGCGGGGTTGTTGACGCGGTGGCCGAGTTCGAGGCGGAACAGGCCGCGCTCCTTGAACGCCCAGTCGGCCAGCATGGAGGTGGCGATGGCGGCCACGCCCCTGCCGCGGGCCTCGGGGATGGTCCAGTAGGAGACCCAGCCGTTGAGGTGGCGGTCGATGCCGGTGACGGCGACGTTGCCCGCGACCTGGCCGTCCAGGGTCACGGCGAACGCGTGCCCGGCTCCCTCCCAGGCGGCGATCCAGCCCTGGGCGTCCTTGAGGGTGACCATGGGCCACGGCGCCTGCCTGCGCATGTCCTCGGACTGAAAGGCTTGGAGCACCACGGGGGCGTCCGCGTCCCGCCACTCTCGCAGCTCTATCCCTGTCAAGAAATATCCCCCTACTGCCGACATATACCGATATACCCCATCACAGCGTCGACTTGAGCGGTCGCTCAGCCCCATCTACTCTGGGAAACCCGAAGAGGAGTGCCGCTGCCGATGTCCACCACCACCCGCGCCAAGCTGCTCGACGCGGCCCTGGCGACGCTGCGCGCCCAGGGCATCGCAGGTGTCTCCGCCCGCACGATCGCCGCCACGGCCGGAGTCAACCAGGCGCTGGTGTTCTACCACTTCGGCAGTGTCGACCAACTGCTCGCAGAGGCGTGCGAGAACGGCTCCACCGAGCGGGTGGCCCACTACCGCGAGCGCTTCGCCGCCGTCACGACCCTGGCCGAGCTGCTCGCGCTCGGCCGCGCCATCCACGACGAGGAGCAGGAGTCCGGCAACATCGCCGTGCTCGCGCAACTGCTGGCCGGCAGCCAGACCGACGCCAAGCTGGCCCCCGCGACCGCCGCCGGACTCAACCTGTGGGTCGTGGAGCTGGAGCGGACGCTGGCGCGGGTGCTGCGCGAGACGCCGCTGGCCGAACTGGTGGACGTCTCCGGGCTGGCGCGCTCGGTCGCCGCCGCCTTCATCGGACTGGAACTGTACGAGGGAGTCGACGCCGACGGCGCCGCGAAGGCGCTGGACTCGCTCGAAGAGCTCGCCGTGCTGGTGAGCGTCCTGGACGAGATGGGCCCTCTGGTACGGCGGGCCGTACGCGGCCGGCTGCGCAAGGCGGCGACCCGCGGATGATCGTGCCAGAGGTCCGGCGCTACCTCTCGATCGCCGACCGCCTGCTCCCCGGCAGGATCACCGGCTTCTACGTGGTCGGATCCACCGCACTCGGCGCCTTCCGCCGGGGCCGCAGCGACATCGACTTCGTGGCCGTCACCGAGGGCACGATCGGCCTGCCCCGCCTGCGCGCCCTGCAATGGACGGCCAACACCCCGGGCGGCCTGCGCCAGCTCGCCCGCGGAAACTGGGCGATCCCGGGCACCGTCAACGGCGTGTTCGTCCCCCGCGAGGAACTCACCCGGCCCGTCACCCAGATCAGGCCCGTCGCCTCCCACAGCGGCTCCGACTTCAGCGCCGGCGCCGCCTTCGACGTGAACCCGGTCACCTGGAAGGTCCTGCGCGAACACGGCATCGCGGTACGCGGCGCCGAGCCGGCGGAGCTGGGTCTCGACCCTGAGCCCGCGCGGCTGATGGAGTGGAACCTGGCGAACCTGCGCGGCTACTGGAAGGGCCTGGCGGAGCGGACGGCCCGCCGCGCGAAGCCGTCGCTGGTCGGACGGAAGACGGGCATGGCCTGGACGGCGCTGGGCCCGCCGCGGCTGCACCACACGATCGTCACCGGCGGGGTGATCTCGAAGGAGGCCGCCGGCGAGTACGCGCTCGACGTCTTCGACGCCCGCTGGCACCCTTTCCTGCGCGGCGCCCTCGCTTACTGGCGCGGTGGCCCGCCCGCCGAGGTGCGCCCCGGCGAGGCCGCGGAATTCGTCCTCGACGTGATCGCCGACGCCGAGCGGCTGTCGGGCGGCGGCTCCGGGCTCGGGTAGTCCTTCAGCTCGATGTCCGTGGCCGCCCGGTCGCCGATCTTCTTCATGGCCCGCAGCAGGAAGCGGTACTTGAAGATCCAGTTGCGCATCCTGATCCCGCGCCTGGTGGTCGGCGCCAGGAAGGAGCCGGCGTTGCCGGTGCGCGCGATCTTGGCGTAGCCGAGGAAGGCGTCCTCATACGCCTGGTAGGCGGCCCGGTACTCGCCGCCGGCCGCGGCCAACTCGCCCGCCAGCACGTACGCCGCGACCATCGCCAGACCGGTGCCGAACCCGCCCAGCGTGTTGCCGTAGGCGGCGTCGCCGATCAGCGCCACGCGGCCCTTGGCGTAGTGGTCGAGGCGGACATGGCTGATGGAGTCGAGGTAGACGTCCTCCGCCGCGGCCACGATCTCCGTGCCCCGCCAGCCCATGCCGCGGTAGGCCTCCACCAGGACCCGCTTCATGTCCTCGGCCGAGTGGCGGTCGAAGGACAGCTCACCGGCGGCGAAGACGAAGAGCGCCCCGGCCTTCGGCCCGCCCGAGGCGATCATCCGCCCCGGCTCGTTGTACATCCGCGCCGGCCCGTCGAACCGCTCCGGCAGGTCGGCCAGCGCGTAGTAGTGGCCGAGATGGGTGACATAGTCGGATTCGGGGCCGAAGGCCAGCCTGCGGACGTTGGAGTGGATGCCGTCGGCGCCCACGACCAGGTCGTAGGTGCGTGGCGCGCCCCGCTCGAAGGTGACGTGCACGCCGCTCTCGGTCTCGGTCAGCGAGGTGATGGAGTCGCCGAAGACGTAGCGCGCGCCGGCCGCCACGCTGATGTCGTACAGGATGCGGGAAAGGTCGCCGCGCTCGATCTCGAGGTCGCCGCCGGTGAAGGAACCGGGTATCACGGCCAGCTCACGCCCGCCGGCGTCGACGATCTGCTGGTCGGTGCCGCCGGTCTGGCGCCGCGACACCTCCCGCAGGATGCCCGTGCGCTCCAGCACGAGCCGGTGCGTCTCGCCCTTGAAGTCGACGGCCTGGCCGCCGGGGCGCAGCACGGGCGACTTCTCCACGACGGTCACGTTGAAGCCGTGGCGGGCCAGCCAGTAGGCGAGGGCGGGGCCGCCGATGCTCGCGCCGGAGATGAGGATGTTGCTGTTCTTCATGTCCACGAGCTTCGGCGCGGGCGCTGACAGTCCGGCGACGGCCGGCTGACGGTCACGGCAGCACTGTCAGCGCCTCGTCCCTGCTCAGCGCCGCGCCCTTCGCGTACTGCGCGGCGAACCGCTCGGCGCCGATCGCCCGCGTCGCCGCCGCGGCCACCTCGGCCACGGCCCGGTCGCCGGTGACGGCCATGCCGCGCAGCGTCGCGGCCGCGCCCAGGAGGTAGGCGGCACGCTCCGCCGTACCGTCGAGAAGGGCCAGGTCGGCGTGGCCTTCGACCACGGTGGCCAGGTCGCCGGCCAGCGAGCGCGAGATGCCCGCGAGCGCCTCGGCGTGCAGCGCGCGTGCCCGCGCGTGGTCGCCGTCCCGCACGGCCAGGCGCGCGAGGGCGGTCTGCGCGTGCGGCCGCAGGCCCTCGGTGGCGAAGACGCCGGGCTGGGCGACGGCCAGCGCGTTCTCGTAGTGTTCGCGGGCCGCGGCCGGGTCACCGCGCCGGTCGGCCAGCTCGCCCAGCGTGAACTCCACGATCGCCGGCCGCCCGGTCCTGCGCGCCAGCTCGGCGGCTCTGGCCAGGTCCGCGGCGGCCGCGTCCTGGTCGCCCTCGCGCAGCAGCCCGCCGGCCCTGCGGCACAGGATGTCCACGACCTCGTCGTCGGCGCCCAGCTCGCCGATCAGGTCGAGTGCCCGCTGCCACAGCTCGCGCGCCCGCGCCCATTCGCCGCGCCAGCTCGCCAGCGTGGCCAGCGACTCCAGGCCCTGCGCCATGCCCCACCGCTCGCCCAGGGAGGTGAAGCTGGCCAGCGCCGACTCCAGCCCGCGCTCGGCCTCGGCCAGCCGCCCGTCGAGCTGGTCGACCAGCGCCTCGCCGAGCACGGCCACCGCCCTGCTCCACGGCTCGGGACCGAGCATCCGCCCCCGCCGGCTCCGGTCGACGCCGGGACTGCCGGGCCCCGCGACCATGCCCCACAGGACGGTCCCGAACGGGTGGCGCAGCGTGCGGTCCAGCACGTTCATGATCGCCTCCGCCCGCGCCCACTGCTCCTGCCGCACATCCGGTACGGCCAGCAGCACGCACAGCACGTACTCCTCAACCAGCTCGGCCGGAGGCTCACCCACCCGGTCCAGCAGTTCCCGCGCCGACGCGGCGGCCTGCCCGCGCCGCCCGCTCAGGAACCAGTAGGCCGCCTGCGCCCCGACCAGTCGCAGCCCCGTTCCCGGATCGTGGCGTACGGCATGCCGCAAAGCCGCCTGGAGGTTGGCCTGCTCGGCGGAGAGCCGGGCCAGCCAGTCGAGCTGTTCGGCCCGCAGCAGCCAGGGGTCGGCTTCCCGCACCAGTTCCAGGAAATAGGCGGCATGCACGTCCCGGGCGGGATCGCCGGCCTCCTCCAGCTTCTCCGCGCAGAACAGGCGGACCGTCTCGAACATCCGGTACCGCCCGTCGGCCGCCTCCACGAAGGACTTGTCCACCAGGTCGGCCAGCACCTCGCCGTCGCCGCAGACCCGCTCGACGGCTTCCAGACCGGCCCCGCCCGCGAACACGCTCAGCCGCCTGGCCACCACCTGCTCCTCGTGGCTGAGCAGGCTCCAGCTCCAGTCGACGACGGCGCGTAGCGTCCGGTGCCTGGCCGCGGCGGTCCGGTCGCCGCGGGAGAGCAGTTTGAACCGGCCGTGCTCGGCCAGCCGGGCGGCGATCTCCGCCACGGTGAAGGAGCGCAGGCGCGCCGCCGCCAGTTCGATCGCCAGTGGCGAGCCGTCGAGCGCCGTGCAGATCTCGACGACCTCGGGGCCCGGCTCGAATCCGGGACGCACGGCCGTGGCCCGCTCGGTGAACAGCCGCACGGCCGGGGCCCGCGCCCACTCGCCCGGCTGCGCGCCCGCGGCCGGCAGCGCCAGCGGGGCCAGCGGGACGAGTACCTCGCCGGTCAGCCCGAGCGGCTCGCGGCTGGTGGCCAGGACGGACAGCTTCGGACAGGCGTCGAGCAGCCGCCTGGTCAGCAGCGCGGCCGCGGCGACGACGTGCTCGCAGTTGTCCAGGACGAGCAGCAGGTTCCGGTCGGCCAGCGCGGACACGACCCGCTCGACGGGATCCGGCGGCTGGAGCAGCCCCAGGCCGGTCTCGCGCACGCCCAGCGCGGCCATCACCGCATGGGGGACCAGCCCGTCGTCGGCCACCGCCGACAGGTCGACGAAGCAGACGTCCCGGCCATCCCGGCCGGCGGACTCCACGGCCAGGCGGGTCTTGCCGGTGCCGCCCGGCCCGGTGATCGTGACCAGCCGGGCGGCGGCCAGGGCGGCGAGCCGGTCCAGTTCGGCCTCGCGGCCGACGAAGCTGGTCAGGGGGGCGGGCAGCCGGCGGCTCGCTCGGGGCGCGTCGGCGCGCAGTATCGCCACGTGGAGTCCGGCCAGCTCGGGCGAGGGGTCGGCGCCCAGTTCGTCGGCCAGCAGCCTGCGTCCCTCCTCGTAGACCTCCAGGGCCGCGGCCTGCTGGCCGCCCGCGTGCAGCGCGCGCATGAGCTGGCCGCGCAGCCGCTCGCGCAGCGGGTGCGCGGAGACGAGTTGCCTCAGGGAGCCGACCGAGGTGCCCGCGGGGAGGGCCAGCTCGGCCTCGATCAGGTCTTCCGTCGCGGCCAGCCGTACCTCGTCGAGGCGGGCGATCTGCGCGGCGGCGTGGGCCACTTCCGGCAGGGCGGGGCCGCGCCACAGCGCGAGGGCCTGCCGGAGCGTGGCGGCGGCGCGCTCGGGCTGGGCGGCGGCCAGCAGCGCGCGGCCCTCGGCGGCCAGGTGCTCGAAGCGGTGGGCGTCCACGTCGTCGGGGTCGACCGCGAGCCGGTAGCCGCTGCCGTGGAACTCGATCAGGTCGGGCGGGAGCTGCCGCCGCAGCCGGGAGACGTGGGCCTGGATCGCGTTGACCGCGCCGGCCGGCGGGTCCTCGCCCCACTGGCCGTCGATGAGACGCTCGGTGCTGACCAGCCTTCCCGCGTCCAGCAGGAGGAGAGCCAGCAGCGCTCTGGGACGCGGGCCGCCGAGCGCGACGGGTTCGCCATCCTCGCCCCTGACCTCCAACGGCCCCAGGACTCCGAACCGGGGAGCCGACATGCCCCCAGACTACTGACTGCTATAAATCCCCAATGGCGAAGTTCGGTGGTGTCGTGCGCCTTGGGCTGTTCCGCGTCGCCGCTCCCTGGCTCAAACGCGGTCGCGCGGCACGCAAGGGCCGCCGCCCGCAGATGGCGGCCGGGCCGGGCCGGGTCCCGCCCCGGGTGCCGGGCCGTGGCCCCGTGCCGCTGGCGAACCTGCGCCCGCGGCACACCGATCAGTTCGAGCGCGCCGTGGCGCCGCTGTCGGCCGCCGAGCAGGCCGCGATGCGCCGGGCGCACCAGGAGATCGCCCGCATCCAGCGGGAGGCGGCCGGCAGGCCGTTGTCGTACATCAGGATCCGGGAGATGCTGCAGCACATCAACCCGACCGGCAGCCGCAGGAACTGTCCCGAGATGGCCCTGGCCGTGGACGACGTGCTCGCCAGGCGGGTCGCGGTCGCCGGTCCGCTCCCGGGCGCGCCGATGGGCCAGGCCCGGGGCGTCTACCAGAGGAGGGCGATCGAGGGCACGACGCGGAGCGACTCCCTCGACGCCGCGGAGCGTACGATCGCCGCCAACCCGGGATCGCGCGGCATCGTCATGGCGAGCGGCACCAGCGGCAACGCGCACATCTACAATGTCGCCAACGTCAACGGCAGGGTGCTCTACCTGGATGGGCAGTACAAGCTGGTGTCGCCGACGAATCCCCACAGCCAGTTCACCTCGTTCGAGTTCTTCCGCACCGCGTGAGGAGGGGGCCACCGATGATCAGCAGAGAGGCGGCCGAGCGTGTCGCGCGCGACTTCGTCGCCAGGGAGTTCCCGGACCTGGACGGCGCCGAGGAGGTCGCCGTCGACGACGCGGCCACGATCGAGAGGCCCTACGGGTGGCTGTTCACCTATACGACGGTGTCCTACCTGCGCACCCGTGACCCCGGCGAGGGCTTGGCCGGCGCCGGGCCGTTGCTGGTGCTGCGTGAGGACGGGCGGATCATCGACTTCCCGTCCTTCCACACCCGTGAGTCCGCGCTGGAGGCCTACGAGAGCGGGCGAGCGCCCTGAGCCTCAGCCGCCGATGACCCCGTTCATCGCGATGGTGACGCACAGGTCGAGCAGGCGCCCGGTGATCTCCATGATGATCGGCATGCGGGCCGTCGAGGCGCCCATCGTGGCCGGGGCCGCGGCGATGGCGAGCTGGAGCTGGATGACGAGCTGGATCAGCTGGACGATGAAGTTGATCTTCAGGATGAGGACGATCGCGGCCAGGATCATCAGCCCGAGGCCGATGACGCCGGCGCCGGTCGTGCCGTCGCGCAGGTTGCCCTGGGGGGAGTCCTCGGCGTTCCATGCCTGGCGGAAGGCGGTGACGCCGTCGCCCTTCTGCTCCGCCCACACCCCCGCGGCGGGGGTCTCGCTCTTGTTCACCGCCGTGCCCATGTCCCGGCCCAGCGCCATCCAGGCGAGGCCGATCTTGAACAGATACTCCTCGTCGGTCATCGGCCAGTGGCGGCCCAGCGAGTACATGACCTTGCCGAGCCCGGCCGGGGGCTGCATACCCATGACGTCTACCCGAGCATCTTCTTGACGTTGTTGACCTCGATGAGATTCAGCTCTTCGCCCATTTGCTGGTTCGCCCCCATGGTCTGGATGTCCGCGGCGACGGTCTTCAGATCGTCGGTGTTCTCGCTGTAGGAGCCGAACGCCATCTCGTGGATGGCCGCGTAGACGGCACCGATGAGCATGCCGAGGTCGTCGCCGCCGAGGGCGCCGCCGTCGCCTTCGACCTCGCGGCGGAAGGCGTCCAGCCGCGCCCGCAGCTCGTCGGCCGAGGTGCCGACCTCGCCGGCCGCGCCGTACGTCCGCGCGGGTCTGTGCAGGCTGTCTTCCACGGCCACCTCCCTAGTCCGGGCCCCGGACACTGGACATGATGTCGCGCAGCGCCCGCGTGGCCCGGTGCATCTGGTCGAGGCTGAGGTCCTGGAGCTGGCGGGCCCGCCGGTCGAGGTCCTCGCGGTGCACGCCGGCCGCCGCCTCGCTCTCGGCACGCTTGGCGCGCAGGTCGGCGAACGCCTCGTTGACGGCGGTGCGCAGGTGCCCGGCCAGCTCGTGCGTACCGGCGGACATCGCCTTCGCCCCGATCTCCAGCGCCTCCAGCCGGCCGTCGGCGGCGAGCGCGCGTACCTGGCCCTTGAGCGCGAGGCCCTCGCCGCGCGGCGGCTCGACCGGCCGTTCCGGTCCTTCGGCCGCCGCGTCCAGGTAGATCTGGGTGAGTTCGAGGAGCTGGTCGAGGCCGAGGTTGCGCGCGTCGGCCGTACCCTCGACCCGGGTGCGGCCGTGCAGCTCGGCCATCGCCGAGGCGATGCCGCGGGAGATCGTGTCCATCCGGAACAGGGCCTCGTCGCGCGCCAGGCGCAACATCTGTGACATGGCCGCCAGATCGGGCACGTCCGGGGTGCCGTGGGCGCCTCGCGCCCGCTCGATCGCCTCGTTGACGGCCCTGAGCACCAGCTCCGCCACCTCGCCCGGCGGCAGCCGCAGCAGGCGCGGGTCCAGTCTGATGTCCTCGACGGCGCCGCGTCCGACGGTGACGCGTACCCGGCCGTCCTCGCCCGTGCCATTGCCGTACGGCGCCGCGTCCGCCGCACCCGTGCGCAACGAGTCGATCAGTGCGCGGGTGTCGGCCATCAGCCGATCGAGTTCCGTGTCGTCAAGAGGCTCCGGCACCGGACAGACATTACCTCAGCCTGACAAAGGCCGCTTCTCGCCTTCGATGCGGCAAATGTCGGACGGCTCTGCTAGACCTGTTGGCATGGGCGTAACCGTTGACGAGTTCCTGGAGATGCTGCGGCGGCTGCCTGAGCACAAGCTTGGCGACGGCGGCGAGTGGACCAGTATGAAGGTCCACGGACGCGGGTTCGGCTACCTGTGGGAGCGCACGGAGACGGTCGGGCTCAAGGCCACCATCGAGGAGCAGCTCGCGCTCGTGGCCGAGCGGCCCGAGGTGTTCGAGGTGCAGTTCACCGCCGGGCGGTTCGGCTGGGTCGTCGTGCACCTGGACCGGATCGACGCCGAGGAGCTGTGGGAGCTGGTCGCCGAGGCGTGGTGCCTGACGGCGCCGCAGGAGATGGTGACGGCGTTCGAGGCCACGCTGGGGCTCGTCGACAGCCCATGATCGCCGGTACGCGGTTGCCGGTGGTCCCATAAGCACCTATAAGCGCAGGCCCTTGCGGGACGAGGCCCCGAGTCGCGAGAATCGCGCCCATGCACGGCAACCCGATGCCGGACTCCTACGTGTACGTCACCGAGGAGGGCGTCACCCGCCACTACGCCGACGGCAGCGTCGAGGCGCTGGCGTGGGAGGACGTGGTCGAGGTGAGGGTTGTCACCGAGCCCGGAGCCGACGTCCTCTATATCTTGCTGGATCGCGACGGCGAGGGCTGCGTCGTGCCGAGGTCGGCGACCGATGCGACGTTTCTGGCGCGCCTGCGGTATCTGCCGGATTTCGATCTTGACCGACTGGCCGTCGCGGCGGAGTCCGTGCAGGACGGGGTTGTGGTCGTGTGGCGCAGTCCGGATCCGCCGTCCGCATTGCCAGATCTTGAGTATGACTAGCTCCTGAATTCTGGCGCTATCGCTGGGTTTCCAGTGGTCAAACAGACATTCCCCCTGTTCCTCGCTGCATCTTTGGATCGTTCCGTCAAGGTCAGAAATCTGCGCCCCGACGTCCGATTGTGGACATAGTGCGTTATTCCCCAGCATGGAATCGATCTTTACTCTTTAGTGGGGGCCGCCGCCCTTGAGTTCATGTGGGATGTGGGTAAACCCATGCGCTTCAAGGAACGTCACGTTATTGCGGTGCCGAGAGTTGCAGGTGGGGTGTTATGAGGGTGGGGATAGGGGAGTCCGATGTCGTGCTCCTCCATGCCGTGCCGCGTCACGCATCCAGTATCTGGACGCGAGCGTATCTACGGCTCTTATTGCTGGGTGACGTCGCCTGTGCGGTGGTCTGCTGTGCCTTCGTGTTCGGGGTGCGGCTGGGCTTCGGCGCGTACATCCCGACCGAGGAGTTCGCCCTGGGCATCGGGCTGCTGGTGGCCTGGCCACTGGCCCTGATGCTGGGCGGCGCGTACCGTCAGCGAGCCCACGGCGAGGGCACTGACGAGTTCCGCGCGGTGTTCAACGGCGGTGTCGGGCTGATGGCCGCGGTGGCCATCGGCGCCTACGCCACCCAGACGGCCGTCGCCAGAAGTTTCGTCATGGCCACGCTGCCGCTGGCCATCGTGGCGACGCTGTTCTTCCGCTACCGCATGCGCAAACGCCTGCACAGCAGGCGGGCGGTCGGCGACTACATGCGCCACGTCATCGCGGTCGGCCACCGGGAGGCCGTGATCGACCTGGTGGTGACCTTCCGCCGCCAGCCGCACCACGGCATGGTGGTCGTGGGCGCGTGCCTGCCGCCCGGCACGCTGGACGCCGATCTTGAGGGGACGCCGGTGCTCGGCTCCTTCACCGACGTGGCCGGCGTCGTGGCCGAGGCCGGGGCGGACGCCGTCGCGGTGCTGGCCTGTCCCGAGCTCGACGGCACCACGCTGCGCAGGATGGCGTGGAGCCTGGAGACGACCAAGACCGATCTGTTCGTGGCGCCGGCGCTCATGGAAGTGGCCGGACCCCGCATCAGCATCCGGCCGGTCGCCGGGATGCCGCTGCTGCACGTGGAGCATCCGGAGTTCGGCGGGGCCAAGCGGGTGGTGAAGAACGCCTTCGACCGGGTGGTCGCGGCGCTCGCGGTGCTGCTGCTGTCGATTCCGCTGCTGGGCATCGCGCTCGCGATCCGGCTGACCAGCCACGGGCCCGCGTTGTTCCGCCAGACGCGGGTGGGCAGGGACGGCACGACCTTTAAGGTCCTGAAATTTCGGACCATGGTGGTAAACGCGGAGCAACTCAAGGACACGCTTCTCGACGAGAACGAGTTCGACGGCGTGCTCTTCAAGATTAGGAACGATCCACGGATCACCCGGGTCGGCGCCTTCCTGCGCCGATACTCCATCGACGAGCTGCCCCAGTTGCTCAACGTCGTCGCCGGGGACATGTCGCTGGTCGGCCCGCGCCCGCCGCTGCCGGAAGAGGTCGCGAGATACGGCATCGACGTACGCCGGCGCCTGGTCGTCAAGCCGGGTATGACCGGATTGTGGCAGGTCAGTGGCCGTTCCGACCTAACCTGGGAGGAGTCGGTACGGCTCGACCTCAGGTACGTCGAGAACTGGTCGCTCATTCTCGACCTGCAGATCCTCTGGAAGACCTGGTCGGTCGTCACCCGTGGAGAAGGGGCCTACTAGCCGTGAAAGCACTCGTCCTCGCCGGAGGGTCGGGGACCCGGCTCAGGCCGATCACCCACACCTCGGCCAAGCAACTGGTGCCCGTCGCCAACAAGCCGGTCCTGTTCTACGGGCTGGAGGCGATCGCCGCGGCGGGCATCCGGGAGCTGGGCATCGTGGTCGGTGACACGCACGCCGAGATCGAGGCGGCGGTCGGCGATGGCTCCGCGTTCGGGCTGGAGGTCACCTACCTGCGGCAGGAGGCGCCGCTCGGGCTGGCGCACGCGGTGCTGATCGCCCGCGACTTCCTGGGTGGCGACGACTTCGTCATGTACCTGGGGGACAACTTCCTCGTCGGCGGCATCAACGACATCGTGTCCGGATTTATGGCCAGAAAGCCGGATGCGCAGATCATGCTGACCCGCGTCGGCGACCCCCGCCAGTTCGGCGTTGCCGAACTCAATCCCGACGGCGGCGTCAAGAGCCTGGAGGAGAAGCCGCAGCACCCCAAGAGCGACCTGGCCCTGGTCGGCGTCTACCTCTTCACCGCCGCCGTGCACGAGGCGGTGGCCGAGCTCAAGCCGTCCTGGCGCGGCGAGCTGGAGATCACCGACGCCATCCAATGGCTCATCGACCGCGGCTACCACGTCGAGTCCACGACCGTCACCGGCTACTGGAAGGACACCGGCAACGTCGAGGACATGCTGGAGGTCAACCGGCTGGTGCTGGAGTCGATGGAGCCGTCCGTGCAGGGGGAGAGCCTGGACAGCGAGCTCATCGGACGGGTGCGGCTGGAGGACGGCGCCCGCGTGGAGCGCTCGCGCATCGTCGGGCCCGCCGTCATCGGGGCGGGCGCGCGCGTCGCCGACAGCTACGTCGGTCCTTTCACCTCGATCGGCGCCGGCTGCGTCATCGCCGACAGCGAGATCGAGTACTCCATCGTGCTGCCCCGCGCCTCCATCGAGGGCGTGCGGCGCATCGAGGCCTCGCTCATCGGCCACGACGTCCAGGTCACGCCCGCCCCCAACACCCCCAGAGCCCACCGCCTCGTGCTGGGCGATCACAGCAAGGTCCAGATCCATGACCGAACGTAGCGAGGGAATGATCACACGCGGCATGAATCTCATGAGGCCGACGGAGTCGGGCTCATGAAGATTTTGATCACCGGGGGAGCGGGTTTCATCGGCTCGGCGTACGCGCGCATGTGCGTGGACGACCGGGCCGAGATCACCGTCCTCGACAAGCTCACCTACGCCGGCGACCGGCGCAACCTCGACGAGGTGCGCCACACGTTCGTCCACGGCGACATCTGCGACGGCGCCCTGCTCGACGAGGTGGTGCCCGGCCACGACCTGGTGGTGAACTTCGCCGCCGAGTCGCACGTGGACCGCTCTATCGACGGCGCCGCCGAGTTCGTGCGCACCAACGTGCTCGGCACCCAGACGCTGCTCGACGCCTGCCACAGGGCCGGTACGCGCAAGGTGGTCCAGGTCTCCACCGACGAGGTCTACGGCTCGGTGGACATCGGCTCGTGGACCGAGGACGCGCCGTTGCAGCCCCGCTCGCCGTACGCGGCGGCGAAGGCCGGCGGCGACCTGATCGCCCGCGCCTACGCCATCACCCACGGCCTGGACGTCTCCATCACCCGCTGCGGCAACAACTACGGCCCGCGCCAGTACCCGGAGAAGCTCATCCCGCTCTTCGTGACGAACCTGCTCAAGGGCAAGAAGGTCCCGCTGTACGGCGATGGCGGCAACGTCCGCGACTGGGTCCACGTGAGCGACCACTGCGCCGGCATCCGGCTCGTGGCGGAAAAGGGCGAGCCGGGCGAGGTCTACCACATCGCCGGCACCGCCGAACTGACCAACGTGGAGCTGACCGGCCGCCTGCTCGACGCCTGCGGCAAGGACTGGGACATGGTCGAGTACGTGAGCGACCGCAAGGGCCACGACCGGCGCTACTCGCTCGACGACGCGAAGCTGCGCGCGCTCGGCTACCGGCCCGAGGTCGCCTTCGACCTGGGCCTGAAGGACACCGTCCGCTGGTACGCCGAGCACGGGGACCGGTGGAACGACTGATGCGCTGGCTGATCACCGGTGGCGGCGGCATGCTCGCCACCGACGTGCTGGAGCGGATCGCGCTCACCGGGGAGCCGGTGATCGCGCTCACCCGCGCCGACCTCGACCTGTGCGAAGCGCGCGCGGTGCGCGACTTCGTCTGCGCCTACCGGCCCAGAGTGGTGGTCAACTGCGCCGCCTGGACGGCCGTGGACGACGCCGAGAAGCACGAGGACGTGGCCATGGCGGTCAACGGCAGGGCGGTCGAGGTGCTGGCCGACGCCTGTGTGCGGGCGGGGGCCCGATTAGTCCAGCTTTCGACGGACTATGTCTTCGACGGGCGGTCGGCGCGGCCGTACCGGGAGGACGACGAACCGAATCCGCTCAACGCCTACGGGCGCGGCAAGCTCGCCGGCGAGGTCGCCGCCGCCGGTCACTACGTGGTCCGCACCGCCTGGCTGTACGGCTCGGCCGGCCGTAACTTCGTCAAGACCATGATCCGCCTGGCCGGTGAACGCGAGTTCGTTAACGTGGTCGACGACCAGCGCGGCCAGCCCACCTGGACCGCCGACCTGGCCGACTACCTCGTCCGGCTGGCCCAGTCCGACCAGCCGCCGGGCGTCTACCACGGCACCAGCGCCGGCGAGACCACCTGGTACGGCTTCGCCCGCGAGATCTTCACGCTGCTCGGCACGAGCCCCGACCGGGTCAGGCCGATCACCACGGCCGACTACCCGATGCCCGCCGCGCGCCCGGCCAACAGCCTGCTCGCCTGCACCAGGGGCGAGCCGCTGCGCGACTGGCGGGCCGCGCTCCACGCCGCCTGGCCGGTGCTGGCCTCGAGAGCTGGTCGTCAGTGCAGTCCCGCGTAGAACTTCTGGCACACGGCGTAGGAAGGCAGGAGCCCGGACTCCAGCGCCGCCTTCAGCGTGGGCGCGGCCGCGTCCTTGTCCGACAGCAGCGGCTCGTCCACCGGCCACGTGATGCCCAGGTCGGGGTCGAGGGGGTGGACGCCGCGCTCACCGCCCGGGTTGTAGCCGGAGGAGCACAGGTAGAGCACCGTGGCCTGCTCGCTCAGCGCGAGGAAGGCGTGTCCGAGCCCTTCCGCGATGAGCACGGCCCTGCGCTCGTCGGAGTCGAGCCGCACGGCCTCCCACCGGCCGAAGTCCGGGGATCCCTCGCGCAGGTCCACGACGACGTCGAGGATCGCGCCGGATACGCACATCACGTATTTCGCCTGCCCGGGAGGTACGTCGGCGAAGTGCACGCCCCGCAGGACGCCCGCCTTGGAGACCGAGCAGTTGACCTGCACGGTGTCGAAGGGCCTGGGCAGGTCGGCGGTTCGGTAGGCCTCCAGGAAGGCGCCGCGAGGGTCGGCGTGGACGCGCGGGGTGAACTCCCACGCACCGTCGATGCTCAGGGGCTTCATGGGGCGCAGCATCACACAAACACTCCTGAAAGGGCTAGGTCGAAATGACCACCGTCTCCTCCACGGGCAGCACGCCGCGCTGTAACGATCTGCCCGCTGTGTCCGACGAACTCGCGGTGGACCACGTGGCGGGAGTGAGTTGACATGATCGTTTGCCGTCTGTGCGGGTCGGGTGCGATGGCCGGTGTCGTGGACCTCGGCGCGACGCCGCCCTGCGAGCTGTTCCTCACCGCCGACCGCCTCGACCAGCCCGAGCAGACCTTCCCGCTGCACCTGCGGGTGTGCACGGACTGCTGGCTGGCCCAGCTCCCGCCGCTCATCACCCCCGAGGACACCTTCACCGAGTACGCGTACTTCTCCTCCTACTCCTCCTCCTGGGTGGAGCACGCCCGCCGCTTCGTGGACGGGCTGACGCTCTGGCCGGACTCGTTCGTGGTGGAGGTGGCCAGCAACGACGGCTACCTCCTTCAGCACGTGGTCGAGCGCGGGGTGCGCTGCCTGGGCATCGAGCCGTCGGCCAACGTGGGCGCGGCCGCGGTGGAGAAGGGCGTGCCGACGCTCACCGAGTTCCTCTCGCCCGAGGTGGGGCTGCGGGTGCGCGAGGAACACGGCCCCGCCGACGTGGTCGTCGCCAACAACGTCTACGCGCACATCCCGGACGTGGCCGGCTTCACCCGGGGCCTGCGGGCGCTGGTGGCCGACGACGGCCTGGTCGCGATCGAGGTACAGCACCTGCTCACGCTCATGGAGCTGAACCAGTACGACACGATCTACCACGAGCACTTCCAGTACTACACGGTCGCCTCGGCGCAGCGCGCGCTGGCAAGCGGCGGGCTGACGCTGGTGGACGTGGAGCTGCTGCCGACGCACGGTGGCTCGATCCGGCTGTGGGCGAAGCCGTCGGGGGAGCCGTCGGAGCGGGTGGCGGACGTCCTGGCGAGGGAGAAGGCCGCCGGACTACATGAGATCTCCGGGTACGCGAACTTCGCGGCCCGCGTCGCCAAGGTCCGGCGCGACCTGCTGCGCTTCCTCATCGACGCCGCCGACGCGGGCAAGACCGTCGTCGGGTACGGCGCGCCGGGCAAGGGCAACACGCTGCTCAACCACTGCGGCATCCGGCCGGACCTGCTGGCGTACACGGTGGATCGCAACCCGTACAAGCACGGCAGGTTCACTCCCGGCAGCAGGATCCCGATCCTGCCCCCGGAGGCGATCGAGGCCGACCGGCCGGACTACGTGCTGGTCCTGCCGTGGAACCTGCGTGACGAGCTGGTCGAGCAGCTCTCCTTCGTCCGCGAGTGGGGTGGCCGGCTGGTCTTCCCGATCCCCAGGCTGGAGGTCGTCGAGTGAAGGTCGTCCTGTTCTGCGGAGGGCGCGGCACGCGTATGCGGCACGAGGGTGTGGGCGGTGACATCCCCAAGCCCATGCAGCTCGTCGGGCCCCGGCCGCTGCTGTGGCATGTGATGCGCTACTACGCGCACTTCGGTCACAAGGACTTCATCCTGTGCCTGGGCTACGGCGCCCAGCACATCAAGGACTTCTTCCTGACCTACCAGTTCGCGCTGCGCGACGGCACGGTCGAGATGCTGGAGACGGACATCTCCGACTGGCGCATCTCGCTGGTGGACACCGGCCTCGACTCGCCGATCGGCGAGCGGCTGCGGCGGGTGCGCGAGCGGCTGGACGGCGATGAGATGTTCCTGGCCAACTACGCCGACGTGGTGGCCGACGCGCCCCTGCCCAAGATCATCGACAGTTTCGCCGCCTCCGGCGCGGGCGCGTCCATGATGGTGGTCCCGCCGACGTCCAACACCTTCCACGTCATCGAGATGGGTGAGGAGGGCCTGGTCGGCGGCATCACCCCGGTCAGCGAGATGCCGCTGTGGATCAACGGCGGCTTCTTCGTGCTGCGTCAGGAGATCTTCGACCACATTCCGGAGGGCGGCGACCTGGTCGCCGACGGCTGCATGGAGCTGGCCAAGCGCGGCCGCCTCCTGGCCTACCGGCACCGCGGCTACTGGCGTCCCAGCGACACCGTCAACCAGCGCCTGGAGCTGGACGGTTCGTGGAGCCGGGGCGAGCGTCCATGGGCGCTGTGGGAAGCATGATCGGGCTCAGGCCGGGCCGGGCCGGGCGGATCGTGGCACTCGGTGCCCATTGCGACGACCTCGCGATCGGCGCCGGCGCCACGCTGCTCACGCTGGGCGCGACCCGTGTGGACGCGCTCGTCCTGTCCGGCGGCGGCACCTCCAGGGAGGACGAGGAGCGGGCCGCGCTGAAGGCGTTCTGCCCGGAGGCGGAAGTGCACGTCACCGTCCTGGACATCCCGGACGGCCGGCTGCCCTCCCACTGGGAGCGCGCCAAGGACGCGCTGGAGGAACTGCGCGCCGCCACCGACCCCGACCTGATCCTGGCTCCCTGGACGGGCGACGCCCACCAGGACCACCGGGGCCTGGCCCAGCTCGTGCCGACGACGTTCCGCGACCACCTCACGCTCGGCTACGAGATCGCCAAGTGGGACGGCGACATGGGCCGCCCCAACGCCTACCATCCGATCGTGCCCGAGCTGGCCGAGCGCAAGATAGACCTGCTCCACCTGCTCTACCCCTCGCAGCGCCGGCGCGCCTGGTTCGACCGCGAGGCCTTCCTCGGCCTGATGCGCCTTCGCGGCATCGAGTGCAACAGCCGCTACGCCGAGGCCTTCCATGTGAACAAGCTGACGATCGACCTGGCTGGAGACTGACATGCGGGTTCTTCTGACCGGACACCAAGGCTATCTGGGCACCGTGATGGCCCCGGTCCTGCGCGCGGCCGGCCATGAGGTGACCGGCCTGGATTCCGGCCTGTTCGCCGACTGCGTGCTGGGCCCGGCGCCGGACGACCCGCCCGGCCACACCGTCGACCTGCGTGACGTCGGGCCCGAGGTCTTCGCGGGCATCGACGCGGTGGCTCACCTGGCGGCACTGTCGAACGACCCGCTGGGCTCCCTGGCGCCGCAGCTGACCTACGACATCAACCACCACGCCTCGGTACGGCTGGCCGAACTGGCCAAGGCCGCGGGCGTGCGCCGCTTCCTGTACGCCTCCACCTGCTCGGTCTACGGCGCCTCCGGCGGCGACGGCCTGGTCAACGAGGATGCCCCGCTGAAGCCGGTGACCCCGTACGCCGAGTCGAAGGTGCGCGTGGAGGAGGACCTGGCCAAGCTGGCCGACGACGACTTCTCGCCGGTGTACATGCGCAACGCCACCGCCTTCGGCTTCTCGCCCAGGCTCCGGGCCGACATCGTGCTGAACAACCTGGTCGGGCACGCGTTCCTGACCGGGGAGGTGCGCGTGCTGTCGGACGGCACGCCGTGGCGGCCGCTGGTGCACGCCCAGGACATCGCCCAGGCCTTCGCCCTCGCTCTGGTCGCGCCGCGCGGGGCCGTACACGATCAGCCCTTCAACGTCGGCACCGAGCGCAACAACGTGACGGTGGCCGAGATCGCGCGGGAGGTGGCGGACGCGGTGCCCGGCTCGCGGCTGACGATCACCGGCGAGGCGGGCAACGACCCGCGCTCCTACCGCGTGGACTTCGCCAGGATCCGGCAGGCCATGCCCGGATTCGACGCGGGCTGGACCGTGGCCGCGGGCGCCGCCGAGCTGGTCGAGGCCTACCAGCGGCACGGCCTGGACAAGCACGCCTTCGAGCGCCGCTTCACCCGCCTGGCCCGCCTGGCGGATCGGCAGGGGGCGGGCACGGTGGACGGGACGTTGCGTCCGTGAAGGAGTTGGTCGAGCGCCTTTATCCGATCTGCCGCAGCATCACCGGCGACGGCGTCCGCGAGACGCTGTCGATCATCGGCGAACACCTGCCGCTGACGGTCTCCGAGGTGCCGACCGGCACCCAGGTGCTCGACTGGACCGTGCCGCAGGAGTGGAACATCCGCGACGCCTGGATCAAGGACGGGTCCGGCCGCAAGGTGGTCGACTTCCGGGAGCTCAACCTGCACGTGGTCGGCTACAGCGTGCCCGTGCGCGGCACCTTCACGCTGGAGGAACTGCGCCCGCGGCTGCACACGCTGCCCGGCCTGGTGCCCTACCGCACCAGCTACTACAGCCGGACCTGGGGCTTCTGCCTCACGCAGGAGACACTCGACGCGATGGACGAGGGCCCCTACGAGGTGCTCGTCGACTCCACGCTGCGCGACGGCAGCCTGACCTACGCCGAGCACGTCGTCCCGGGCGAACTCGACGACGAGGTGCTGATCTCCTGCCACACCTGCCACCCGTCGCTGGCCAACGACAACCTGGCCGGCGTCGCGGTCGCGGTGGAGCTGGCGAAGAGCCTGGTCAGCCCCCGCTACACCTACCGGTTCATCTTCGCGCCCGGCACCATCGGCGCGATCACCTGGCTGGCCCGCAACCGCGGGCGGACCGAGCGGATCAAGCACGGCCTCACCCTGGCCTGCGCCGGCGACCCCGGCCCGCTCACGTACAAACGCAGCAGGCGCGGCGACGCCACGATCGACCGGGCCGTCGCCCACGTGCTGCGCGAACGACCGCACACTCTGCTCGACTTCTCGCCCTACGGCTACGACGAACGCCAGTACTGCTCGCCCGGTTTCAACCTGCCGGTCGGCGGTCTGACCAGGACCCCGTACGCCGGCTACCCCGAGTACCACACCTCGGGCGACAACCCGGGCTTCGTCACCGAGGAGGCCATGGCCGACACCCTCGACACCCTCAAACAGGTGGTCGAGGTCCTGGAGGGCAACCGCGCCTACCTCAACCTCAGCCCGTACGGCGAGCCGCAACTAGGCCGGAGGGGCCTCTACGCATCACTGGGCGGAAGGAGTGACACGAAACAGGCCCAGATGGCGATGTTATGGGTGCTGAACCTCTCCGACGGCGAACACACCCTGCTCGACATCGCCGAGCGCGCGAACCTGCCGTTCTCGGCGGTGGCCCAGGCCGCTGTCGCGCTGCATGGCGCGAGCTTGTTGAAGGAGAAGACGTGATGGAGCTCCGGGTCGGGGACCTGGTGGAAGTTCGGAGCGAAGAAGAGATCCTGGCCACCCTGGACGATCGGGGCGAGCTGGACAGCCTGCCGTTCATGCCGGAGATGCTCAAGTACTGCGGGCAGCGCATGACCGTGCACAAAGTGGCGCACAAGCTTTGCGACACGATCGAGAAGGGACGCATGCGCAGGATGGAGCATGCCGTACATCTGACCGGGGCGCGCTGCGACGGCGGCGCGCACGGCGGGTGCGGGACGGCCTGCTCCATCTACTGGAAGCACGACTGGCTGAAGAAGGTCACGCCCGCGGATCCGGTGGGGGCGGCCAGGCCGGCGCCGAAGCTGCTGCCGCTGCTGGACGCCAACACGCTGAAGGGTCCCGACCGCTTCGCCTGCCAGGCCACCGAACTCCTGCGGGCGGCGCCGACCTGCGTGCGTTTCAGCGACGTCGGCCAGTACGTGACCGATGTGAAGAGCGGCAACGCGGGCGTGCTCGCGACCGTGCGCACGATCACGGTCGGCCTGTTCAACCACTGGCAGCGCTTCTCCCGCAAGCTGCCCCGGCGCCTGCGCATCAAGAACGGCATCAACTGGGGTTTCGTGCCGCCCGGCACGCTCAAGCGCACCCCGTCCGGCGAACTCGACCTCAAGCCGGGCGAGCTCGTACGCGTCCGGCCGAAGGCCGAGATCCTCGCGACCTTGGACGCCAACCGTAACAACAGGGGCCTGGGTTTCGAAGAGGAGATGGCCAGGCACTGCGGCAAGGTGACCAGGGTTCGCTCACGGGTGGAGGTCTGCGTCGACGAGCGGACAGGCGAGCTACTGACCATGAAGAGCCCGTGCATCACGCTTGAGGACATCGTCTGCGCGGGTGCTTACAGCGTCAACTGCCCGCGGGAGTTCGTGCCGTTCTGGCGGGAGATCTGGCTGGAACGTGTCAACGAGAGCGAGAACCATCTGTGACATCCATAGGTCAGCAGGCCGGTCGCGGCTTGCGCTGGGGCCTGGTCGGGAACCTGATCACCCGGGCCGGGTCGTTCACCATGGGCCTGGTCCTGGCCCGTCTGCTGACCCCCGAGGACTTCGGCGTGTTCGCGGTGGCCATGGCCGCCACCGCGTTCGTCATGACGGTCAAGGACCTCGGCATCATGGCCGCGGTCGTGCAGTGGCGTGGCAAGCTCGAAGACGTCACGCCGACCGCGACCCTGCTCTCGTTCGTCTCGGCGATCATCCTCTACGGGATCTTCTGGCTCGGCGCCCCCTACTACGCCGCCGCCTCCGGCGCGCCGGAGGCCACCGGCGTGGTCCGGCTGCTGACCGCGATCATCCTGGTGGAGGCGTTCACCGCGGTACGCAGCGCGGCCATGCTGCGCCGCTTCGAGCAGGACAAGCTGACCACCGCCATCGCGATCGGCTTCGTGGCCAACGCGGCCGTGGCCATCTCGCTGGCCAAGGCGGGCGCGGGCGCGTACAGCTTCGCGTGGGGCCAGGTCGTGGCGGCGGTCATCACCGGCGTGATCGTCTTCTTCTGGGCCAAGCTGCCCGGCAGGATCGCCTTCGACCGGCCGATCGCGGTCAAGCTGATGAAGTTCGGCCTGCCCTCCGCGGCGGGCGTCGGGCTGGAGAGCGTGCTGCTCAACGCCGGTTACATCGTGGTCGGCGCGGTCATGGGCCCGGACTGGCTCGGCTACTTCCTGCTCGCCTTCAACGTCTCCAGCTGGGTGCCCGGCCTGATCGGCAACGCGATCAGGAACGTGGCCATCCCCGGGTTCTCCCGCCTGGCCGAGGACGGCGGCAAACGCCTGTCCGACGGGGTGCGGCGGGCCACCCCACTGCTCTACACCGCGATCCTGCCCTTCGCCGTGATCATGGCGACCCTCGCGCACCCGCTCATCGACCTCCTCTATGGCGAGAAGTGGGGCCAGTCGGCCGGCGTGCTGCGCTGGCTGGCGGTGGTCATGGTGGTCAGGATGCTGGTCGCGCTGACCTACGACATCCTCACCGCGCAGGGCGCCACCAAGGCGACGGTCTGGATGAACCTCGGCCACGCCTTCGTGCTGCTGCCCGCGCTGATCGCCGGCGCGCATCTGGACGGGATTCGGGGCGCGGCCATCGGCCAGGCCATCGCCTCGGTCGCCGCGGCGATGCCGCTGGCCGTGTTCTTCCTGCGCAGAGCTGGCGTGGACCTGCACGGCGTCCTGCCGTCGCTGCTGCGTCCGACGCTCGCGGCCGTGCTCGCCACCGCCACCGCGTACGTGATCGAGCGCCTGGTGAGTGGCCCGGCGGTGGTCGAGCTGATCACCGCGGGCGGCGCCGCCATGCTCGTCTACACCCTTGTCGTCGTGCCCGTTCTCAGGAAGATGCCCTCGTTCGGGAAGAAGGAAGTCGCGTCATGACCGTCTCCATCGGCCTGCCCGTCTACAACGGCGCCGAGCATCTGGCCGAGACCCTGCGATCGATCCTGGCCCAGGATCACACCGACATCCAGCTGGTCATCTCCGACAACGCCTCCACGGACGGCACGCAGGAGATCTGCCGCGAGATGGCGGCGGCCGACGAGCGTGTGCTCTACCACCGTCAGCCGCGCAACCTGGGGACCATCCCCAACTTCATGACCGCGATGGAGCTGTCGACGGGCGAGTACTTCCGCTGGATCGGCGACGACGACCGGATCGAGCCGAACTACGTCTCGCGCGTGCTGCGCGAGTTCGAGCGTGACCCGCGGGTCATCCTGGTGACGCACCAGACCGCGTACACCACGGAAGGCGTGACCACCACGGCCCGCTACGAGGGCACCGAGCTGGGTTCCGACGACCCGGTCGAGCGCTTCGCCGAGCTTCTGCGGCTGCTGACCGAGAGCTACACGATCATCGACCCGCTCTACGGGCTCATGCGGCGCGACGTGGCGGTGAGCATCCCGCGGCCGATCATGGTGCGTGAGGACGAGCTGGCGGCGGCCCGCTACGCCCTGGCCGGGCCGTGGGCGCATGTCAACGAGGTGCTGGCGGCCCGGATCTGGATTCCGGCCCGCATGCTGAAGATGTCCAAGCGGCACGAGCTGCCGACCTGGCGCGGCGTCTTCGCCAACGTGATCTTCACTCGCGAGCTGCTGCGCGCCGCCGAGGAGGCCGGGCTCGACGCCGACCAGCGCCGCCGGGCGCGGGCGGCGGTCTACAAGCACTACGCGGCCCGGCAGCGGATGTTGCTGCGGCGCCGTACGCGCCGTCTCATGCGCCTCATTCCGGGCATGTAACGGATCGCCCCATATTGCCGAGGTATATAGCAATTAATTGGGGCGGGGAGCACGAGAAGGTTCAACCCATGACGTCAGTCTTCTCCAGCAGCACCTTTGACGACGACGCTCGCCGGGATCTCATCTTCAAGGGGGAGATTTTCACCTTTCCGGCCACGGCGGCCTCGGCCGAGCTGATCGCGTTCGCGCGAGAGCTGATCGATGAGGCCTTCGCGGGCAGGAACCCGGAGACCGCGCAGTTCGAGATGCCCGTAGAAGAGTTCGCCGGACTGCTGTCCGATCTGAAGCCGCGGTTCATCCACCACCGGCGGTGCAAGGAGATCCTGCCCAAGATCTTCGAGGAGATGGGCATGAACCTGGAGCGCACCTACTTCGACGTCCCCCGATTACGGACGTCCACCTCCGACCACTACCTCGACTCGGGCATCTCCTACGCCTACCACGCCCACCGCGACTGCTGGTATTCGGCACCCTTCAGCCAGGTCAACTGGTGGATCCCGGTGTTCGAGGTGGTGCCGGAAAACGTCATGGCCTTCCATCCGCGCTACTTCGACCGGCCCGTGGCCAACGGCAGCGCCCGCTACGACTACGGCGAGTGGAACCGCGTCGGCCGGCCCACGGCCGCGCGCCACATCCACTCCGACACCCGCGAGCAGCCCAAGCCGGAGGAACCGCTCGACCTGCTGCCCGAGATCAGGATCGTGCCCGAGCCCGGCGGGATCCTGATGTTCTCCGGCGCGCAACTGCACTCGACCGTGCCCAACACCTCCGGGCGCACCAGGTTCAGCGTCGACTTCAGGACCGTGAACCTGGACGACGTGCTGGCCGGAAGGGGCGCGCCGAACGTGGACGCCGCATGCAAAGGCACCACGCTGGGCGATTTCATGCGGGCGAGCGACCTTGAGCGGATACCGGAAGCCGCGCGTGCTATGTAACGACAAGCCCCATTGGAACGATGAAATCGTGTTGGGGGCCTGCGTCCCGGGCACTGAGGGGGAGACCGGCACGTGAATTTCTGGAAGGCGCTCCTGCGCCTCCTCCTGCAGAAGCGCATTGGGATCCCCGTCGCCTTGGCCGCCGTAGGCGTCGCGGCGGCGACCTTCGCCGTCATCCCGGTCCGCTACATGTCGAGCACCATCATGATGGTGTCCCCGCCGGTCAACGGCGGCATCGTCAACCGCAACGCGGTCAACCCGGGCGGCGGCGGCAACCCGCTGCTCATCCAGACCGAAGGACTCAGCACCGCCGTCGCCACGCTGGTGCTCGCGCTGAGCGTCGAGGAGACGCGGGTCGAGCTGGGCGCGCCCAAGGACGGGCCCACCGAACTGGTCGTCAACGACGGCAGCACCAGCCCCCGGCTCATCGGCATGGACGGACCGTTCCTCTACGTGGAGGTCACCAGCACCTCGGCCAAGGCGTCGGCCGACGTCGTGGCCAAGGCGCGTGAGCGGCTGATCCGCGACCTCGACGGCCGGCAACGGGAGCTGGGCGCGCCGACGGCCACGTACGTGGTGCTCATGGACATCGTGCCGCCCACGCCGCCCGAGGCGGACGCCATGGACAAGTTCATGGGCGCCGCGATGGGCTTCGTGATCGCGATGTTCCTCGGGATCAGCATCGTGTACGGGCTGGAGCGCCGCCGTGCCCGGAGGCGGGTGGCGCGGGCGCCGGCCGTACCGGAGAGGGAGCTTCCGCGAGAGGAGCTCGTGCTCCACACGCAGATCCCCGAGAAGCGCCCGGAGCCCGCGCCCACCGCCGACGAGGACGACATGCCGACCGACTCCTTCCCCGCCGTGGTCGCGGAGGAGACCTCCAACGGCAACGGCAAGGCCAAGGCGGAGGAGCCAGAGGACGACAGCGAGCCCGAGGACGCCGTGGCCACCGAGCGCGGCGGCTGACGGGAGCGCCATGGACTTCTGGAGCACGATCGGCGTGCTGTTCCGGCGCTGGTATGTGGTGCTGCCCGCGTTCGCGCTGGCGATCTTCGCCTCGCTCGCGGTCTACCGCACGGTGCCGGTGCAGTACGCCTCGAACGCCGTGATCGCCCTGACCCTGCCCAAGAACGGCGGGGTGCTGCCGTACAACCCCAAGGAGCCCAACCCGGAGCTCAACCCGCTGATCGTCACCGAGCGCGGGCTGACGGCCACGGCCTCGATCCTCATCGCCGCGCTCAACTCGCCCGACGTGGCCACCGACCTGGGCGCGCCCCCGGGCGGCGCGGTCGAGCTGAGCGTCAACAACGGCAGCAGCAACCTGGAGGCGATGGCCAACGGGCCGCTGGTGTACATCGAGGTGGAGAGCCCGTCGCCGGACCTGTCGCGTGAGCTCGTGCAGCGGGTCAGCGCCCGCGCGCGGGTGGAGCTGCGCGAGCGGGAGATGCAGGTCGCGGCCCCGGCCACGACCTACATCGTGGTCACCGACGTCGTGGCGCCCACCGCGCCGGAGCCCCGGCTGGCCCGCAAGTCGCGGGCCATGGTCGTGGCGCTGGCGCTCGGCGGCATGGCCGCGCTGACCTCCGCCTACGCCGCGGAGAGCTTCGCGCTGGCCCGGCGCAGGCGGGTGGCCGGGGACGCGGGCCTGCCCGAGGTGGTCATGCCCGAGCGGGTGCCCTGACCATGGCCATCGACTTCCGGCCCGCCGGGCCGCCCAGCCTCAACGGGCACCGGCCGGTGCGGGTGGCCGACATCGACGGGATGTTCGCCGGTCCGCGCGCCGACGGGGCCACGATCGCCTGCATCTACATCGTGATCCTGCTGACGACGCCGGCCGCGCTCATCGTGCGCGGGCTGCCGCTGTCGGTCACGCCGGCGGCGATCGTCGGCATGATCGGGCTGGTGCTGTGGCTGATCACCCAGCTGACCACCACGCTCGGGGCGGCCAAGGGCCGCAACATGGCACGTTCCGGCCTGTTCCTGTTCTTCACCGCGAACCTGGTCAGTTACGGCTACGGCACCTACCACTGGCTGCCCTCCGACGAACTGAACCTGGCCGACCAGAACCTCTTCCTGCTGCTGGCCAACCTGGGCATCGGGCTGCTGGTCTGCGACGGCGTACGCGGGATCGAGCGGCTGAACCTCGTGCTGAAGGCGGCGGTGGCCGGTGGCGCGATCATCGGTGTCATCGGCGCGATCCAGTTCGTGACCGGCTTCGACATCACGCGCTACCTGGTGCTGCCCGGTCTCCGGCTGAGCTGGGAGGACCTCTACGTCTTCGAGCGCGGCTCGGTGCGCAGGGTCGCCGCGACCACCGCCCACCCGATCGAGTTCGGCGTGATCAGCGCGATGTTGTTGCCGATCGCCGCACACTACGCGCTGCGCGCCAAGGCCCTGGGCCAGCCGTTCCTGCGCTGGTGGGCGTGTACGGCGATGATCGGGGCCGGGCTGATGTTCTCGGTCTCGCGTTCGGCGGTACTGAGCCTGGTGGCGATCGGCGCGGTGCTGGTGTGCGGATGGACGTGGAAGCGGCGGCTGCGGGCGCTGGCGGTGCTCGCCGGCTTCCTGGCGATGATGAAGGTGGCGGTGCCCGGCCTGCTGGGCACCTTCCTCGACCTCTTCGTCAACTTCTTCAATGACTCCAGCGTGCAGTACCGCACGCACGACTACGGCATCGCCATCGCCGAGATCGAGCGGCATCTGTGGCTGGGGCGCGGCACCGGCAGCTGGTATTTCCCGAAATATCAGGTGTTCGACAACCAGTACATGCAGACCGCCATCGACCTCGGGCTGATCGGCGTCGCCGTCTACGTGGCCATGATGGCGCTGGGCATCGCGGCCGGGATCTGGGCGAGGCGGCTGAGCAAGGACCCGCACGTACGCGACCTCGGACTGACGCTGGGAGGCGTCATGCTGGCCCCGATCGTGGCCTCGGCCACCTTCGACCTGCTCGCCTTCGCCACCGTGACCGGGCTGACGTTCCTGCTGATCGGGGCATGCGGCGCGCTGCTGCGCGTCGCAAGGCAGGAGGATCGTCTCGGACGGGAGGCTCAGCCCATGCAGGCCAGCGGCCCGACCACCCCGGTCACCCGGTAGGCGTCGTCGATGGTCACGAGCTTGTTGTCGCGCCAGTCGACGGTGGCGCACTCGACCTCCGCCGGTTTGTAGTCCCAGGTGTTGTCGACAAGCAGGTTGTTGCGGAAGATCACGTACCCGCCGATGTCCCAGAGCTGGATGCTGAACGTGCCGCCCATCAGCAGGTTGTTGGTCATCACGACGTTCTCCACGTCGGGGTTCTGCGTGCGCGGGATGAAGATCGGCGCGTTGTGGTCGACGACGTCGCGCTGGTCGATGGTGTTGTGGTCGAAGACCAGGTTGCTTCTGGCGTAGTAGCCCTGGATGCCGTCGGAGTGGTCCTTCGGGTTGGAGCACAGGTCGATGAAGGAGTCCTGGACGACGATGTTGTCGCCGGAGAAGCGGATGCCGTCGCCGTGGTTGCGCACGTGCACGCGGACCGCGGTGAACTCGCCGTCCCCGATGCCGGGCAGGCTGTCGCAGCCCTGCTCCGGACCGACCGTGCTGTCGCTGATCGTGAAGCGCTTGAGCTTCCTGTCCTTCTCGTTGAGAATGCGGCCGTCGATCACGCTGTTGGTGATCACCACGTCGTCGGCCAGGACGACCAGGTCGCCCTTGATGTGCACGCGGTCGAGCCGCCGACCGGCCACGTCGACGCGGTGGGCCTGGCCGCTGTCGTTGAGCACCGCCTCGGTGAGCTTGGTGCCGGGCGGCACGCCGGTGCAGGCGGCCGTCGGGTGGTCGGGGCAGGCGCGGCCGTCGGGCGCGACGACCTGGCGCGGGCCCAGCGCGGCCGGCCTGCTCGTGGCCTTGGGCGTCGGCTGCGGCTTGCCGGTGCCGGTCAGCGGGGAGGCGCTCGGCGACGGGTTCGCGGAGGCGGTCACCGTGACGGTGACGGTCGGCCCGCCCGCCGGGGTCAGGGCACCGCTCGACGGCACCTGGCCGCCCGCGGCCGTGCACGCCGCCGCCGTCACCAGCGCGGCGAGCACGGGCAGGCCCTTGAACAACCGTCGCATCGCAGCCACTCCTTCAGGTCAGGCGGTCGAGCAGCCCCGCCCACGATCCGGCGGCGAGGTCACGCGCGCTGATCGCCGCGGCGGGCAGCGGCCAGTCGATCTTGAGGTCGGGGTCGTCGTAGCGGACCGAGAGGTCCTCGGACGGGTCGTGCTCGCGGTCGATGCGGTAGCAGACGTCGGTCTGCTCGGTCAGGGCCTGGAAACCGTGCAGGAATCCAGCGGGCACGTAAAGGGTCACGAAGCTTTCGTCGTCGAGCGTGACCGCCTGGCTCCGGCCGAACGTCGGCGAACCCGGCCGGATGTCGACGAGCATGTCACGCACCGCCCCTCGCGCACATCTCACCAGTTTGGCCTCACCGCGCCCGGCCCGCCCGTGCATTCCGCGAATCGTGCCCCGGCGCGAGCGCGACTGACTGTCCTGAATGAACGCTGCCGGGTCGATGCCGTGCTCGGCCGCGAGCACCGCGTCGAACGTCCGCGTGAACAGGCCCCGATCGTCACGGTGCGGTGTCGGAACGAACAGCAGGACCCCGTCCAGGGCGGTCCGCTCTACTCTCATGGTCGGCCTTCCGAAGGGAACGACAGGTGAATCCCGTCGCCAGCATCGTCATCCCCGCGCACAACGAGGAAGCGGTCATCGCGGCCGGACTCGACCGGCTGCTCGGCGGCGCGGCTCCGGGCGAGTTCGAGGTGATCGTGGTGGCCAACGCCTGCGCCGACGCCACCGTATCGGCCGCCGCGCGCCCCGGCGTGCGGGTGCTGGAGACGCCGGTCGCGGGCAAGGCCGGCGCGCTGCGGATGGGAGACGCCGCCTGCGGCACCTTTCCGCGGATCTACGCCGACGCCGACGTGGGGCTCGACGCGGACTCCGCCCGCGCGCTGGCGGCCGCGCTGGCCCGGCCGGGCGTGCTGGCCGCCGCGCCCAGGCCCGTCTGGGATCTGGAGGGGGCCACGTGGGTGGCCGGGCGGGTGCACCGCGTGCACGACGCGCTCGTCGCGCCCCACCGCGCGCTGGCCGGCGTCGGCGTCTACGCGCTGGGCAAGGAGGGGCACGCGCGCGTCTTCCCGCTGCCCGACGTGTTGTCCGACGACGGCTGGGTGCACGCGAGCTTCGCGCCGCACGAGCGCGTGGTCGTGGACGGCGCCAGCTCGGTGGTGCGTCCCGCGCGCTCGGTCCGCGCGCACCTGCGCCGCCGCGTGCGGGTGCGGCTGGGCAACCGGCAACTGGCCGAGCTCGGCCGGCCGGTCAACGCGGTGCCGCTGCGGCTGGGCGATCTGGGCGCGCTGCTGCGCGCCGGCCGGGTGAGCGTGCTCGACGCCGGCTGCTACCTCGCCGTCCTCCTCGCCGACCGTCTCCTGACCCGGGTACGGCGCGGCCGCCCCGCCGACTGGGGCACCGACGCCAGCAGCCGCTGAGCTCACGACGAGGCTCACCATGCGGCTCCCGTCAGGCTCATGACCGGGCGACGGCGGCCTCGTAGGCGGCCAGCAGCGCGGTGCGCGAGTTCGCCCAGGACAGCGGGCCCGACACCCGGGCCTGCCCGATCTCACCCATCTTGCGGCGCTCGTCCGGGTCGTCCAGCAGCAGTGCGATCAGCTTGGCGAACTCCGACTCGTCGTTGGGCGGCGCGTACCGGGCCGCCTCGCCCGCCGAGACCCTGGCCTCGCGCAGGTCGAAGGAGACGATCGGCCGGGCCATCGCCATGTACTCCATGATCTTGTTCATCGTGGAGACGTCGTTGAGCGGGTTGAGCGGGTCGGGCGCCAGGCAGACGTCCGCCGTGGACAGATAGCGCAGCAGGTCCGCGTCGGGGATGCGGCCGGTGAACTCCACCACGTCCTCCAGCCCGAGCGTCCTCGACAGCTCGACCATGGCCTCGAACGTGTCGCCGCCGCCGACGAAGACCGCGTGCCAGTCGTTACGGCCCAGCTCGTCGCGGAGCTTGGCCAGCGCGCGCAGCGCGTAGTCGACGCCGTCCTGCGGCCCCATGACGCCCAGGTAGCACAGCAGGTGGGGGCGGCCCTTCTTCAGCTCGGGCTCGGGCGGCACCTGGTGGAAGCGCTCGACGACGGGGGCGCTGCGGACGACGAAGACGTCCTCGGGCCGCTTGCCGCCGCGGGTGAGCGCCACCTGCCGGTAGGACTCGTTGGTGGCGATGACGACGTCGGCGACCCGGTAGGTGGCCCTCTCCAGGGCGCAGACCGCCCGGTAGAGCAGGTCGCGGCCGCGGGTGAAGCGGGACTCGTACAGCTCGGGGATGAGGTCGTGCTGGTCGAAGACGTAGCGGCTGCGCCAGCGCAGCTTGGCCAGGAGGGCGACGAGGAAGAAGAAGTCGGGCGGGTTGCAGCCGTGGACGACGTGGACCGGGCCCACGCGCCTGGACAGGCGGAACGTGTGCCAGAGGGCGGTGCCGTACTCCTTGAGGTAGCCCTTGGGGCCGCCGGTCGCGGCGGTCAGCGGGTAGCGGTGGATGGTGATGCCGTCGATGACGGCGTACGGCTCGGTGTCCTGCTTGGCGCCCTGCGGGCAGATGACGTGCACCTCCCAGCCCGCGTCGCGCAGCGTCGTGCTCTCCTGCCAGACGCGCCGGTCCATCGGCACGGAGAGGTTCTCGACAAGGATCAGCGCTTTCCTACCAGCCAAGGCCCACGTATCCAGGTTCAGCCCGCCGCCGCTCGGCGTCGGGCAGGCGGACGAGGTCGACGACCGGGCGGTCCCCGGCGCGCGTGAGCACGTCGAGCACGGCCTGGTCCTTGCAGCCGACCACGCACACCTCGGCGTGGTCGAGCACCTCCTGCGCGGAGTCGGTGAGCAGGTCGGCCAGGTGCGGCAGGCGCTGCTCGACGTAGGCGCGGTTGGCGCCCATCAGCCGCGACAGGGTGACGTTCGCGTCGTAGATGCGCAGGTCGTAGCCCTTGCCGAGCAGCCGCTCCGCCATCTCGACGAGCGGGCTCTCGCGCAGGTCGTCGGTGCCGGGCTTGAACGACAGCCCGAACAATCCGACCTTGCGCCGGTCGGCGCCGATGACCAGGTCGAGTGCGCGCCGCAGGTGCGCCTCGTTGGCGGGCAGCACGTGCGACAGCAGCGGTACGGAGACGTCGGCCCGGCGCGCGGCGTAGACCAGGCCGCGCAGGTCCTTGGGCAGGCAGGAGCCGCCGAAGGCGAAGCCGGGGCGCAGGTAGGCGGGGGAGACGTTGAGCTTCCTGTCGGCCAGGAAGATGTCCATGACGCGGTGGGAGTCGATGCCGAGGGCCTGGGAGACGGCGCCGATCTCATTGGCGAAACCAATTTTCACCGCATGGAACGCGTTGTCGGCATATTTCGTCATCTCGGCGACGGGAATCGGGACGCGGAATACCTCACCCGGTAAATCCCGGTATAACGCGGCGACCAGATCGCCCGTCTCGCGATCGGATTCCCCGATCACCGTTTTCGGCGGATCGAAGAAGTCACGCACGCTGGTGCCCTCGCGCAGGAACTCGGGATTCACCGCCACCCCGAAATGGGTCCCCGCCTTCAGCCCCGAGGCGCGCTCCAGGATCGGGACGAGCAGGTCCTCGCAGGTGCCCGGCAGCATGGTGCTGCGGAAGACGACCGTGTGCCTGCGCGTCCCGTCGATCGCCCGCCCGATCTGCTCGGCCACCCGCTCCAGGAAGGCCGTCGACAGGCTTCCGTTCGCCGCCGACGGCGTTCCCACGCAGATCAGCGAGAGGTCGCTGGCCGCCAGGGCCGCGACCGCGTCGGTGGTGGCGCGCAGCCTGCCATCCTGCACCACCTCCCGCGTGAGCTCGCCGATCCGCTCCTCCACCACGGGTGCGAGCCCGCGGGAGATGAGCTCGACCTTCTCCGGATTGACGTCCACTCCGACGACCTCGTGGCCCATCGAAGCGAGACACGCGGCCGAGACGCAGCCGACGTATCCGAGGCCGAAGACGCTGATCCTCATCTGCCCTCCAGACAAGCAAGGGCAGCGCATCCCCCCGCCCACGTCTCGGATATCGATACCTGCGCTTGGAACGTTACGAGAGGCGGCAGGTCGTGATATTTACGGGTGATGAGCGAGCTCGTGGTAACTCGCAAGAGGCTGGATTCGCTGACCGGGTTACGGTGGATCGCCGCCTTCGCGGTCTTCGGTTTCCATATCCACGCGGCCGGGCTGACCAGTGACCCGGCGTTGAAGGCGGTGTTGTCCGCCCTTTTCTCCGCGGGCGCCGCCGGCGTCCCCTTCTTCTTCATCCTGTCCGGAATGGTGCTGACCTGGTCGGCCCGGCCCGGCACCTCCGCCGGCGTCTTCTGGCGGCGCAGGGCGGCGCGTGTCCTGCCCAACCACGTCCTGACCTGGCTCGCCGTCCTGGCGTTGCTGGCCGTGTCCGGCGCCGCCGTCTCCGCCGGTCCGGCGCTGAGCGGGCTGGTGCTGCTGCAGAGCTGGGTGCCGGTCGAGGGCTACTACTTCGGCGGCAACACCCCTGCCTGGTCGCTGTCGTGTGAGCTCGCGTTCTACGCGGCCTTCCCGGTGCTGCTGCCGTTGCTCCGGCGGGTTCCCGCGCACCTGCTGGGCTGGGTGGCGGGTGGGATGCTCGCGGGTATCTGGGCGGTGCCGCTGCTGTCCCAGCCGATGGGTGACGAGATCGCCTATTGGTTCGTCTGGATCTTCCCGGTGACGCGGGCGCTGGAGTTCGCGCTGGGCATCGCGCTGGCGTTGCTGGTCGCCTCCGGGCGCTGGCGGGGGCCCAGCCTGCCGGTCGCGGCGGTGATCGCGCTGGCGGCCTACGCCACGGTGCCGTTCGTGTGGGAGCGCTGGGGGTGGGTGGCCTGGACGGCGGGGCCGTTCGCGCTGCTGATCGCGGCCGCGGCGACCAGCGACAACCTGGGGGAGCGGGTCTCGTTCCTGGCCTCGCGGCCCATGGTGTGGCTGGGGGAGGTCTCCTTCGCCTTCTACCTCGTCCACCAGCCGGTGATCAGGGTGGCGGGGCGGCTGGTCGGTGGTGACCGGCCGGTCGCCGTCGTGCTGCTGGCGGTCGCGGGCATGCTCGCGCTCGCGCTCGCCGCCTCGTGGGCGCTGTACCGGTATGTCGAACGGCCGCTGGAGCGGCGGCTGCGTTAGGCCGCTAGGTCAGGCGGCGCTTCATCCGGCTCAGCGTGGGCCTGGCCCGCTCCAGGGCGGTGCGGGCGGCCCGCCGTACCGGATTGCGGGTGACCAGACCCTGACCCACGGTCGTCTCGCCCGTCTTGGCGCGGCGTTTGTACTCGTCGTCGCCCCGTCCGAGGTCGATGCGCTCCACGCCCAGGGACGGCGCGGCCAGCACCAGCTCACGCAGCAGGATCCAGCCCGGCGCCAGCTTGGCGTGGCCGGGGTCGTAGACGGGGAACCACCAGTGCAGCACCCCGCCCGACCTGATCCCGAAGTGCGCGGCCAGCAGGTGCGGGCCGGCGTGCAGGGTCGACAGGATGCCCGAGAAGTCCGGCTCGCGGGTGTGCAGGAGCAGCTTGAGCAGGTCCGCGCGGCCGGGTTCGGCGAAGTAGTCGCGCGCGCCCGTCGCCCGGTACTGGGCCCGCTTCAGCTCGATCACCCGCGCCAGCGCGTCCTCGTCCAGGCTGTCGGCGGCGAAGCGCACCGGCCCCAGCTCGCGCCCGGCCTTGGCGGCGCGCCTGCGCGCCTGCCCCATGTTGTCCTTGCCCGCCTTCGACGCGCGCGCGAGGTAGCCGTCGAGCCCGCCCTCCACCTCCACGTACGGCGAGGCCCGCCGGGTGACCGTCCATCGGTCGAACCCCGCCACCCCCTCCACCAGGTGGTCGAACTCGAACCCCGTCACCCCCTTGCCGAGCAGCCGCAGCGGCTCGAAGGCGGTCCCCGGCGCCAGCAGCGGCCCCTGGAAGTCGGCGCCCGGCCACCCGGCGGGACGCAGCGTCGAGCCGATCAGATGGCAGGCCAGCAGCGCGTCCTCGCCCACGGCCACGTGTACGGCCCGGCCGCTCGCGTGCACCGCCCCGGCGAAGCGCGGATGGAAGAAGGGACTGTCCAGCGCCGGATTGGCCGCGCGCAGCCCGTGCCAGGTGTCGAGCTGCTCCAGCGAGAGCTCGTGGAAGGGCAGCAGCCTCATTGCGGCAGGCTCTTCCAGCGCCGCGCGGGCCGCAGCAGCCAGGCCACGCACTCGCGCGAGGTCCTGCGTCCCGTCAGCGCCCGCGCCGCCTCGCCGAGCAGCACGATCAGGAAGTACAGGCCCCCGGCCAGAGGGCCGCGCCGGCGCCGGAACAACGTCACCTTGTTGATCATCAGCAGTGCCGCCAGCGACGGGTTGACCGCCGAGTCGCCGCCGATGTGCTCGATCACCGACGCCGGCTCGTACCAGGTGGCCCAGCCGTGGTCGGCGGCGCGCAGGCAGTATTCGGTCTCCTCGCTGTAGAGCAGGAACGACTCCTCCCACGGACCGAGCTCGGCCAGCATCCGCGCCGACATGCACAGCGCCGCGCCGGTCGCCCAGGCGACCTCGCGCGCTTCGGCGTACTCGCTTGGGTGCGTCACCAGCTCGCCCAGCCTGCCGAGCCGGCCCGCCCTGATCCCGCCGATGGCCGCCTCCACCGCGGCCCGGCCGATCGACGGCATCCGCCGCAGCGACGGCTGCAGCGAGCCGTCCGGATTCACCATGTACGGCGCCGCGATCCCCCGCCAGGCCGCCTCCGCCAGCGGCAGGATGGACCCCGGCCGCAGCCGGCAGTCCGGGTTGATCAGGTAGACGGCGTCCAGTTCCTCCAGGTCGAGCGCGGCGACGGCGGCGTTGAAGCCCGCCGCGTACCCCGCGTTCGAGCCCACCTCCACCACCCGTGCCCCGCCCGCCTTCGCCAGCGCCACACTGTCGTCCTTGGAGGCGTTGTCGGCCACCACCACGTCGATGAGCTTCACGCCCTCCGAGCCCGCGACGATCGAGCGCAGGCAGCCGTCGATCACGCCGGCGCTGTTGTAGGTGACGATCACCACCGCGACCCGCTTCATCCGCGTGTCCTTTTGTAGAGGCGGGCGCCCAGATCGCGCAGCGACGTCCCGGAGCGCAGGACCCGCTCGATCCACGCGCTGTCCAGATCGTGCTTGAGGCTGGTGCGCGCCTGCAGCCAGCCGCCGGGCCTGGCCCGTCCGCCGTCGCTGGTGTACGCCCGGCTCACCCCCGCCCGCCTGAGCCTGGCCAGCACGCGGCGGTCGTAGGAGCCGAACGGGATCGCCACCCGCGACACCCGGCGCCCGGACACCTCGCTCAGCACCTCGTGCGCCTGGGCCAGCTCCTGCTCGGCCTCACGCGCCGAGACGCGCCGCCAGTCGCGGTGCGCCCAGCCGTGCGAGCCCACCCGCATCCCGGAGGCCACCAGCGTCCGCACCCCGTCCTCGTCCAGGCGGCCCGGCTTGCCGAGCTCGCCGGCCAGCACGAAGAACTCCGCCTGCAGTCCCCTCTCCAGCAGCCTCGGCAGCGCGATCTCCAGGTCGGAGGCGTTGCCGTCGTCGAAGGTGATCCGCACGTCGGGCCGGCTCACCACCGCGTCCATGACCTGCTCGAACCGTTCCACACTCACCCAGGTCAGATCCTCGCCCGGATCGAGCGTCCGGCAGGTCTCGCCGATGCCGTGCACGGTCAGGTTGACGACCGAATCCCCCACATGCCCCTCCCAGGTCAGCTTTAGGTAATCGGGCGGCGGATGACCCCGTTACACCGCGGCCAGCAGCTTCTGCAGGTGCAGACCTCTGTTCACGTCGATCTCATGCGGACGCCACTCACGCACCGCAGCGGCGAACTCCGCGCGCAGCGCCGCCCTGGTCGGCTCGGAGTCGCCGGCCAGGTCGGCCAGGTCCAGGCGGAGCTCGCCGTGCGGGCCGTACATCTCGTAGACGGTGCGCTTGCCGACGCCCGGCACCTGGCCCGACAGCGTCAGCTGGCTGACCGCGCCGCCCTCGTGCAGGCAGGTCAGCATGTGCACGGCCGAGCCGGCCGAGCTGACCTCCTTGATCGTGCCGAGGGCGGCGTCGAGCAGGTCGAGGCCGTGCGGGCCGGTGTTGTAGAGGACGCCGCCCCTGCTCCGCCATGGGCTGTGGGCGAACGTGCCGTCGCGGAACTCGTTGGTGAGCTGGCAGGCCCGCCCGCCGTACAGGCTGGTCCCGGCGCACGCGCGCAGGAACGCGCGCACGCCGGGACGGAAGCGGTTGGTGAGCGTCAGCATGCTCGGCACGCCCGCCCGCCCGACCTCCGCCGCCACCCGCTCCGCCGCCGCGACGTCGAGGGCGAGCGGCTTTTCCAGCAGTACGGCCCGGCCCGCCCGAGCCGCCCGGACCGCCAGCGTCGCCTGCACGTCCGGCGGCACGGCGAAGACCACGGCGTCGCAACGTTCCAAAAGCTCGTCGAACGTGGCGAACACCGGCACGCCGACCCGCGCCGCGTTGCCGGGATCGCGTGACCAGACACCCGCCAGCCGTGTCTCCGGACCCGCCGCGAACGTCGGCGCGTGAAACGCCCGCGCCCACGGCCCGGCGCCGGCCAGCCCGACCGAGACCGTCACGCCTTGATCGCGATCAGCGACTTGGTGAGCCCCGCCACCCTTTCGGCCCTCATCCGGGCGGTGGGGAAAAGCAGCGCCATTTCCGCGCGGCCGATCAGCTCGATTTCCAGCGCGTCCTGAAGCGCGGCCGACCAGTCGGGGGACTTGGTGTGCACCAGCGGCCAGCGCCGGTTGATCCGGGCCCGGACGTTCAGCGGCAGGAATTGGTAGAAAGGAAAAAGCACATGTGGCTCGACCGGAAAGTATCTGTAGGGCGTCTGGACCCAGAACCGCCCGGCGAGCGAGTGCACCGCGTCCGCGAACGCCTGCCGCCTGGCGTAGCCGCCCACGTGCTCGATCACCGCGTTGGAGAAGACCAGGTCGTAGTCGCCGCCCAGAATGCGTTTGGGCAGGTCACAGGCGTCACCTACTTCGGTCCTGAGCCAGCTCGGCAGCTCCTGGTCATCGTGCGCCAGGTTGATGACGTGAACGCCGGCCGGTTTGATCGGGGCGCGCATCCAGGCGGTGGCGGTGCCGCCGAGGTCGATGACGTTCATCTGTCCCAGGTCGGGAAAGCTTTCTGCCACCCAACGCCAGCGGCGCGCCCGCGCCTTTGCCGCGACGGAATTAGGACCGTCGACGAATAAATTCCGCAAGGGAGATCCCACCGCGTCATCTTCGCCTACGGACTGCCACCGCGCCAGCCTTCTACCCAGGTAGGCCACCTTCGGCCAGCTTGCTGTAGTTCTTTCCGAGCGGCCTGCCGGGGATCGGCTTGGCGATGAGGGCGACCGGGATGAAGAAGCAGATCTGGCCGATCGTGAGAATGAGCGTCCAGAGCGCCTTCTCGTCGTAGAGGGCCGCCGCCCTGGCGTACAGCTCGTCGGAGACGCGCTCCCCGGACGGGTTCGGGGTGAGGACGGCCTCCACCAGTTCCAGCGCGGCCCGTTCGGCGTCGGTGAAGTAGGGGGCGTCCCGCCAGGACGGCAGGGCGGCGATGCGTTCTTCCGTCTCCCCGGCCTTGCGCAGCAGTTCGGTCTGCCGGACGGTGTGGTACGTGCTGCCGGCGATCTGCCCGGCGCGTAGCTGGACCAGGATGGTGGTGACGGCCGGTATCGCACCGTTGTGGGTGGCCTTGTTCATGGCGCCGGCGACCGTCCCCACCTCGGGGAAGAACTGCATGGGGTCGGGCAGGCGCGACTCAAAGGATGCGGACATGGGGCTTCTCCCTACGATCGGCGGATGTCTTGGAGGTCCGACGACACAGCCGAGGGGAATGTGAGGCCTCACATTTCGACGGGCTACGGCGTCGGACTCATGACAGATCCATCCAGCTCCGTCCTGGCCGTCGAGGAGTCACCCGTGTTTCTGCGTGTCGCGATCGTCCTGCAAGCCGTGACCCTTCTCAGCGCCCCGATCACCGCCGGGTTGCTGCTGACCGCGCCAAGCGGACGGGCGCTGCACAGCGCCTCGGCGTACTCGGTGTTCGCCGCGGGGCTGGTGCACCTCGTCGCGGTGATCCTGGTGTGGCGGCGGGGCGGCGGCGGCCCTCGGCCCGTCCTGTACTCGGCCGGGTTCTTCGTTCTCGTCCTGGCGCAGATCGCCCTGGGCATCGCGCAGGCGGTGACCCTGCATCTTCCCTTGGGCGTGCTGCTGTTCGGCTACAGCGTCCTTCAGCTCAGCCAGCTGCCGTCGTTCCGGCGACTGGCGCCGGAGGGCGTCTGAGTGGTGGCAGGCCGGGGGTCACCGGTCTGCCACCCCCTGGATCAGGACTTTCTCTGCTGCTCGGCGTACCAGGCGATCGTGTTCTTCAGCCCGTCGACGAGTGAGGTCCTGGGCTGCCAGCCGAGCGTCGTCCCGGCGGGGCCGACGTCGGCGATATGGGCGCGGTCGAGCTGCCGGTCGGGCAGCGCGCCGTACTGGGGCGTGATCGGGCTGGCGGCCAGGCGATGGAGCAGCTCGATCGTGTCCCTGATGGACACGCCCACCCCGCTGCCCACGTCGTACATGCCACCGGCGGCCTTCTCGCTCTCCGCCGCCGCGACGAACGCCTCGATCACGTCGTCGATGTAGATCCAGTCGACCAGCCGGGAGCCGCTGCCGATCCGGGCTGAGCGCCCGTTGAGCAGTTCCGTGGTCACGTACGGCACCAGCTTGGCGATGTCCCGCTGGCCGGGGCCGTACACCATCGCGATGCGCAGCACGGACACGTCCACCGACCACAGATGGTGGAAGAGCCGTGCGTAGACCGTGGCCGCGGACTTGGCCGCGGAGTACGGCGAGTGCGGCGCGCTCTCCCCGGAGCGCGTTTCCTCGATGGACCCGGCGAAGACCAGCTTCATGGGCTGTCCCGCCGCGGCCGTGAGCAGGTTGACCGCGGCGACCAGGTTGCCGTCCAGCATGGCTCTGACCATGCCGACGTCCCTGATCCCGGTGACCTCACTGGCCAGGTGGAAGACCAGGCCGGGCCGGATCGTGCCCAGGAGGTCGGCGGTGGGCGCGGCCTCGCGCAGGTCGCACTGGTGCCAGATCTCGGCTCCGACCTGCGGCTGTGGTTGCCTGCTCACCGCGTGCACCTCGGCGCCGAGCAGTTCGAGCCTGCGCGCGAGGTGCGATCCGATGAACCCGCTGGCGCCGGTGACCAGCGCGCGAGTTCCTTGCCATTGCGGCATTCTCTTTTCCCTCCTTCATGACATGTCGGAACGTGCCTGAACGGAGGGGCGGCGGCCCCCTCGGACTGGGCGGGGGGTGGCCGGGGTTATGCGGATCGGGGTCGGGTCCCGCCCGTGCGAGGCGGCGGTGGCTTCGCGTGCGGCGTCGCGGGACGTACCTGCGGATCTCCTGGCGCCGCCGTTGCGGCCGCGCGACGGCGGTGGCCGGGACGATGGGCGAGGAGCGCTTGGGCGAGCAGTGCGCGGGCCAAGCGTGCCGTGGAGTCCTGGTCAGGCGGCACGAGTGGCCGCCGCAGTCGGGTTCGACCGGCGCTTGCTCGGACTCCACGACGATGACGTACGCGGCTACCGCCGGCGGTACGGCCACCGCCGGTAAACCGAGAAAGGCGGCCGCCAAGAGCAAGACGGCAGACAGCACGCTCTTGGCAGCCAAGTGAGTCTCCGCGACAGAGGTTCCGCTACGGAGACATTGTCGGCTCGGCTCAGCCGATGCGCCAGGTGTCTCCGCCCAGCAGAAGCTCGCTGAGATCGCCCGGGCCCTTCCCGGCCGCCGCCTGCTCCAGCTGCTCGGCCATGAGGACGTCGTAGGCCGGGCGGTCCACCTGCCGGAAGATGCCGATCGGCACGTGCTCGAACGCCGGCTCGTCGAGCCTGCTGAGCGCGAACGCGAGCGACGGGTCCGGGTTGTGCGCGTCGTGGACGAGGATCTCCTCCTCGCTCACCGAATCGCGCGCGACCACCTCGATGCCGCCGTTGGCCGCCCTGACCACGGCCTTGGAGGTGCTCACGATCGGCTGGTCGTGCTCCATGCGCAGCGTGATGTCGTCGCGGACCTCGGGGTCCTTGAGCGGCTCGAAGGCGTTGTCGTTGAAGATGTTGCAGTTCTGGTAGATCTCCACCAGCGACGTGCCCCGGTGCGCGGTGGCCTCGCGCAGTACCGACTGCAGGTGCTTGCGGTCGGAGTCGATCGTGCGCGCCACGAAGGAGGCCTCGGCGCCGATGGCCAGCGAGATCGGGTTGAACGGCTTGTCCAGGGAGCCCATCGGCGTCGACTTGGTGATCTTGCCGACTTCGGAGGTGGGCGAGTACTGGCCCTTGGTCAGACCGTAGATCCTGTTGTTGAACAGCAGGATGTTCAGGTTGACGTTGCGGCGCAGCGCGTGGATGAGGTGGTTGCCACCGATCGACAGCGCGTCGCCGTCGCCCGTGATCACCCACACCGACAGGTCGGGACGGCTGGCCGCCAGCCCCGTCGCGATCGCCGGCGCGCGGCCGTGGATCGAGTGGAAGCCGTAGGTGTTGAGGTAGTACGGGAACCGCGAGGAGCAGCCGATACCGGAGACGAAGACGATGTTCTCCCGCTTGAGCCCCAGCTCGGGCAGGAAGCTCTGCACCGCGGCCAGGATCGCGTAGTCACCGCAACCCGGGCACCAGCGCACCTCCTGGTCGGACTTGAAGTCCTTGAGCGTCTGCTTCACGTCGGTCTTGGGGATGAGGTTCAGCCCCTTGCCGTTGACCAGCTCAGTCATTTCTCGATCACGTCCTGGATGACTCCGGCCAGCTCCTCGGCCTTGAACGGAAGCCCGCGCACACGGTTGTAACTGATGATGTCCACCAGGAACTTCGCGCGCAGAAGCAGGGCCAGCTGTCCCAGGTTGATCTCGGGCAGCAGCACCTTGTCGTAGCTCTTGAGCACGTCGCCGACGTTGGCGGGCAGCGGGTTGAGGTGGCGCAGGTGGGCCTGGGCGACCTTGCCGCCGGCCTTCCTGATCCGCCGCACCGCCGCCGCGATGGGCCCGTACGTCGAGCCCCAGCCCAGCACCAGCACCTTGGTGCCGTCGTGGACGTCGTCGACCTCCAGATCGGGGACGTCGATCCCGTCGATCTTGGCCTGGCGCAGCCGGACCATGAGGTCGTGGTTGTTGGGGTCGTAGGAGATGTTGCCGCTGCCCTCGGCCTTCTCGATGCCGCCGATGCGGTGCTCCAGGCCCGGCGTGCCGGGGATGGCCCAGGCGCGGGCGAGCGTCTCGGTGTTCCGCTTGTAGGGCAGGAACTCCTCGTCGCCGGTCTTGACCGCGAACTCGGTGGAGATGTCCGGCAGGTCGGAGACCTCGGGCAGGCGCCACGGCTCGGAGCCGTTGGCCAGGTAGCCGTCGGACAGCAGGTAGACCGGCGTGCGGTACTTCACCGCGATCCGCGCGGCCTCGATGGCCGCGTCGAAGCAGTCGCTCGGCGAACTGGGCGCCACGATCGGCACCGGCGACTCGCCGTTGCGGCCGAACATGGCCATCAGCAGGTCGGTCTGCTCGGTCTTGGTCGGCATGCCGGTGGAGGGACCCGCGCGCTGCACGTCCACCAGGATCAGCGGCAGCTCGGTCATGACCGCGAGGCCGACCGTCTCGCCCTTCAGCACGACGCCGGGACCCGACGTGGTGGTCACGCCCAGCGCGCCGCCGAAGGCCGCGCCCAGGGCGGCGCCGACGCCGGCGATCTCGTCCTCGGCCTGGAACGTCCGCACGCCGAACTTCTTGTGCTTGGACAGCTCGTGCAGGATGTCGCTGGCCGGGGTGATCGGGTAGGAGCCCAGGAACAGCGGCAGCTTGGCCTGCACGCTCGCGGCGATGAGGCCGTAGGCGAGAGCCTGGTTGCCGGAGATGTTGCGGTAGACGCCCGGCGCCAGCTTGGCCGGCTTGATCTCGTAGGAGACCGAGAACGACTCGGTCGTCTCGCCGAAGTTCCAGCCCGCCTGGAAGGCCGCGATGTTCGCCTTGGCGATCTCGGGCTTCTTCGCGAACTTCTGCTCCAGGAACGTGATCGTGTGCTCGGTCGGCCGGTGGTAGAGCCACGACAGCAGGCCGAGCGCGAACATGTTCTTCGAGCGTTCGGCGTCCTTCTTCGACAGGTCGAAGCCCTCCAGGGCCTTGACCGTGAGGGAGGTCAGCGGCACCGCGTGCACCCGCCACTCCGACAGCGTGTCGTCCTCGAGGGGGTTGCCCTCGTAGCCGACCTTCTGCAGGTTGCGCTTGGTGAACTCGTCGGTGTTGGCGATGATGTCCGCGCCCCGGGGAAGATCGCCGAGGTTGGCCTTGAGCGCGGCGGGGTTCATCGCCACCAGGACGTTCGGAGCGTCCCCGGGCGTGAGGATGTCGTGGTCGGCGAAGTGCAGCTGGAAGCTGGACACACCCGGCAGCGTTCCTGCGGGGGCGCGGATCTCGGCGGGGAAGTTGGGCAACGTGGACAGGTCGTTGCCGAACTCCGCGGTGCCCGCGGTGAAGCGGTCGCCGGTGAGCTGCATGCCGTCGCCGGAGTCACCGGCGAATCTGATGATCACACGGTCGAGTTGCTGAACCTGCTTCGTCACGGCGCCTCCTTGGTCGGCGCGGTGTGCTCGCTGGTGCCCTCGCTACGCTCGGTCACGAGTCCTCCTCGACGCGCCATTGCGCGGGAGCGGGCGCGGTCTCTGTTTCCATGCTAGATCCTCGGGAGGGTCAAGACGTTTCCTCGCCGCACAATGCGGGTAAACGCGTTGAAAGTTAGGGGTGGCGGGGGAGAACGACTAAGGGTGACACAGCCCGGACGCGAGCCTGCCGAGATCGACGTGCAGGCGGGCGAAGAGGGTGGTTCGGGTCACGAGCGCCAACTATACGTCCCCCCAAAGCTCAGGCTACGTCAGGGGTTGCTTGCGCGAACCGCTCGCCCCCGACAGGTACAGGCGTCCGGCCTGCATCCCAGCAGAGCCGTACAACTCTGGAACGGTGACGAAGGTGTAACCCTTCCCGCGCAGTCTTTTGAGGATGTCCGGAACCGCGTCAACGGTCGTGCGGTGAATGTCGTGCATCAGGATGATCGCCCCAGGATGCGCGCCCTTGACCGCCCGCTTGGCCACGACCGCCGCCTTCCTGTCACGCCAGTCGAGGGTGTCGACATCCCAGTTGACCAGCGAGACCCCCAGCTCTTTCGAAACCGCCAGAACATCCTTACTGATCGCCCCATATGGCGGCCGGACCAGTGTCGGCCGCTCACCGAGCGTGGCCGTCAGCGTGTCCTCGGTCCGGACCATCGAGTCGGCGATCTTGCTGCTCGACAGCTTCGACAGGTCCCGGTGCGCCCAGGTGTGGCTGCCCACCAGGTGTCCCTCGCCGCTCATCCGGCGCAGGAGGTCGGGCCGGGCGGCGGCGTTGACGCCGACCGTGAAGAACGTCGCGCGCGCCCCCGCGTCGCGCAACGTGTCCAGCAGCAGCGCCGTGTGCGGCCCCGGCCCGTCGTCGAAGGTGAGCGCGACGCACTTCGTCTTCGCGCAGTCGACCGTGCCCGCCTGGTTGCTGGTCGCCTCCGGGCTGTGCGTGGGCGTCACCTTCGGCGTGGTCTCCGGCGTCGGCGGCGCGGCCGCGCGGGCCGCCTCCCGCGCCCGCCGTCCCGCCGCGGACAGCAGCGGCTCCACCTCGGCAGCCGGTACGGCTTCCGCCACCCTCCCCAAGGAGCAGGCGCCGACCTGGCAGTCGTCGAACTCCACCACGAGATCCCCGTCGCGGTTGAAGGCCATGGAGTCGAACAGCTCGGAATTCGCCTCCACCTGGCCCGACCCGCGGGCCTCAAGCCGCCGGCTCACCTTCTCCGCCAGCCCGCCCAGCGCCGCCTCGCCGTCGAGCAGCCCGGTGGAGGGGAAGGCCTGCTTGGTGCGGCCGTCGTACCAGAACGTCCGGTTGGCGTTCCCCCAGTTGGCGCCGTAGAACTCGCCGGTGCGCAGCCGTACGGCGATGGCCGCGTCGGAGGCGACGGGCAGCTGCCAGTCCACGTTGAGCTCGGGCCGGGGGGCCGGTCCGTGCTTGACGGTGGATCCGCGGAAGGCGCGCAGCTGGCGCTCCGCCTCCTGCCTGACCTTGTCGTTGAGCGGGTCGGCTCCCTTGATCTCGGGGTAGGTGATGTGCACGTACCGGCCGCCGCCGTCCCCCTCGCCGAGGGTCTTGGTGACGAGCCCGTTGACTGCCGACGGGGTCACGAAATCGATCTTCGTCGGCTCGGCGGGGACCTTCAGGTCGCCCTCGGGGGAGGCGGAGGTCATGCCGCAACCGGCGACGGATGCGACAATCAGCGCGATTCCTCCGAAGAATCGCATTTTGTGCATGCGGGCCAGGTTATGGGTGCCCTTTGAGCGCTTTACCTTCCCTTGGGAATCTTGGAGTCGAGCCTTTAGCGGGGTATGTACGTAAAGGAGTTGCGTGCCTACGATGTGATGGGTGCGGGATCTAGGACCGTCTACGGGGTTCATCCAGTCGACCCTTCTGCAGCGCAAGCTCCATGACCTGGTGCCGGGAGGCGCGCACACCTACGCGCGCGGCGACGACCAGTACCCGGAGGGCATGGCGCCGGTACTCGTGCGCGGCGCGGGCGCCCGGGTGTGGGACGCCGACGGCAACTGCTTCGTCGAGTACGGCATGGGCCTGCGCTCGGTCACGCTCGGGCACGCCTACCGGCCGGTGCTCGACGCCGTGCGCGACGTGCTCGACCAGGGCCTGAGCTTCAGCCGCCCCACCGAGCTCGAACTGCGGGCCGCCGAGGACTTCCTCGCCCCGCTGCCCGGCGCCGACATGGTGAAGTTCGCCAAGAACGGCTCCGACGCCACCTCCGGCGCCGTCCGGCTGGCCCGCGCCTACACCGGCCGCGACCTGGTCGCCGTCTGCGCGCAGCCGTTCTTCGCCACCGAGGACTGGTTCGTCGGCGCGCTGGAGATGAACGCCGGCGTGCCGGAGTCGACCAGGAAGCAGACCCTCCGCTTCGTCTACAACGACCTCGGCTCGCTGCGCGCGCTGTTCGACCGGCACCCCGGGCAGATCGCCTGCGTCATCATGGAGGCCGCCACCGCCCTGGCCGAGCCCGAGCCCGGCTTCCTCGAAGGCGTGCGCGCCCTGTGCACGGAACGCGGCGCGCTCCTGGTCTTCGACGAGATGATCACCGGGTACCGCTGGGCCTACCCCGGCGCCCAGGAGCTCTACGGCGTCCGCCCCGACCTCGCCTGCTGGGGCAAGGCCATCGGCAACGGCTTCCCCGTGTCCGCGCTCACCGGCCGCCGCGAAGTCATGGAGCTCGGCGGCCTGCGTACCGACCGGGACCGCGTCTTCCTGCTGTCGTCCACCCACGGCGCGGAAACGGTGTCGCTGACCGCCCTGCGCGCGGTCATCCGCGCCTACGCCGAGCACGACCCCGTCGCAGTCATGGAGGAACGCGGGCGCGCGCTGGCCGACGGCGTCAACTCCGCCGCCCGCGAACTCGGCCTCGCCGCCCACGTCGCGGTCGTCGGCCGGCCCTCCTGCCTGATCTTCACCACCAAGGACGCCGCCGGGCAGCCGTCGCAGCCGTTCCGCACGCTCTTCCTGCAAGAACTCCTGCGGCACGGCATCCTGTGCCAGTCGTTCGTGGTCTCCGCCGCGCACACGCCCGACGACATCGAGCTCACCGTCGAGGCCGCGCGCGCCGCCCTGCTCGTGTACGGCAAGGCCCTGGAGGACGGCATCGGCCGATTCCTCAAGGGAGCCCCGGTGGCCCCCGCCCTCCGCAGCCGCGCCGCCCCTCGCCGGGTGCGCTGACGGCGGTTACGATCAGCCCATGGACAGCTACTACGGCAACTACGCTCTGGTCGCCGCGCTGCTGCTCATCGGCGTGGCCATCGTCGCCGGCGCGCTCATGGCCAACCGCCTCCTGCGCCCCACCCGCCCGACCGCGGAGAAACTGACCACCTACGAATGCGGCGTGGACCCGGTGGGCGATGGCTGGGCCCAGTCCCAGATCCGCTACTACGTCTTCACCTACCTCTACGTGGTCTTCGCGGTCGACGCCGTCTTCCTGTTCCCCTGGGCCACGGTCTTCGCCGCCCCCGGCTACGGCATGACCACGCTCGTGGAGATGTTCGTCTTCCTCGGCTTCATCGCCCTCGGCATCCTGTACGCCTGGCGCAAGCGCGTCCTGACCTGGACCTAGCCCCGGATAAAGTGCCCCATGACGTCATGGCGGGAACGGCCGCGCTCGCGGCCGGCCGAAGGGCTCCACGACGAGGCCGGCGACGCTTCCGCCGCCGGTGGCAGCCTCGTCCGCCTGGCCTCCTACGCCGCCGCTCTGCTGGTGCACCTGCTGACGCTCGCCCTCGTCGCCGCCGGGATCTGGCTGATCACACGGCCCGGGTTCATCGGGATCATCCTCGGCGCCGGGGCGCTCGGGCTGGCCTGGCTCATGGCGCCGCGGCCGGGGAAGCTGCCTGACGGGATGGCGCTGGGCCGTACCGACGCGCCCGAGCTCTTCCGGCTCGTGGACGAGATCGCCGCGGCGCTGGGCGCGCCCCGCCCGCACATGATCGTCGTCACCGGCGAGGTCAACGCCTCCTACGGCACGTACGGCCTGCAGCGCCGGCACTTCCTGGAACTCGGCTACCCGTTCTGGCTCGCGCTGACCCCGCAGGAGCGGATCGCGATGCTCGGCCACGAGGTCGCCCACTCGGTCAACCAGGACACCCGGCACGGATTCGTCGTCGGCTCCGCGCTGGGCGCGCTGGCCGAACTGCGCGAGACCACCAGGACGGACGGCGACACCATCACCTTCGGCAAGATCGCCGTCGCCCCGCTGCGGCTCGTCGCCGGCTTGTTCCACACGGCGCTCGAACGCATCACCTTCCTGGCCACGCAGCGTGCCGAATACCGGGCCGACCTCATCTCCCTGCGCGTGGCCGGGTCGGAAGCCGCGCTCGCCGCGATCGACAAGGGACTCTGGGCGCTGCCCCACCTCGCCGACTACCTCGGCACCCAGGCCCACCAGGTACGCGGCGACCTGTGGGCGGCGGTCAGGTCCTACGTGGCCGAGGTACCGGAGGACGAGCGCGACCGGCGCCGCCTCGCCGCGCGGCAGCGGGAGGTACGCGTGGACACCACCCATCCGCCCACCCACCTGCGCCGCGACCTGCTGGCCGGCCGGCCGTACACCGAACCGATGGTGCGCGCGCCACGGATGGAACCCATCGACCGCGAGCTCGACGGGGCCGCGAGGCGGATCGCGAGCGAGATCGTCGACAACGCGCGCGCCGCGCTGTACATGTAGGGGGCTCTACTCTTCCGCCGCCACCCGCGCGAGAATGGTCAACATGGCCGATCTTCCGATGCCCACCGTGGGGCCGATCTCGCGGCTGGCTCCCAAGCCCATGCGGTTCATCCTCAACTGGGGGCGGCGCTACTCGCTGTGGGTGTTCAACTTCGGCCTGGCCTGCTGCGCGATCGAGTTCATCGCCACCTCGACCAGCCGCCACGACTTCATCAGGTTCGGCGTCATCCCGTTCGCCAACGGGCCCAGGCAGGCCGACCTCATGATCGTGTCGGGCACCGTCACCGACAAGATGGCGCCCGCGGTCAAGCGGCTCTATGAGCAGATGCCCGACCCCAAGTACGTGATCTCCTTCGGCGCCTGCTCCAACTCCGGCGGCCCCTACTGGGACTCCTACTGCGTCACCAACGGCGTCGACCAGATCATCCCCGTCGACGTCTACGTGCCCGGCTGCCCGCCCAGGCCCGAGGCACTGCTCTACGGGATCATGAAGCTTCAGGAGAAGATCGCGGGGGAGAAGCTCAGCGACCGCTACATCTGGTCGCGCGCCCACAAGGAGGACGTGTGAGCTTCTCTTCCTGGGGCGAGCGGGCCCAGCTCGGCGAGTCGTACGGCGAGCACACCGTCGACGTCGCCGCCGCCGACTGGACCGAGGCCCTCACCTACGCCCGCGACGAACTCGGCTACGAGTTCTTCGACTGGCTGACCGGCGTCGACGACCCGCCGGAGGGCTTCTCCGTCGTCGCCCACGTCTACAACCCCGCCGAACGCGCCCGCCTCCTGCTGCGCACCTGGGTGCCACGCGCCGAACCGAGGCTGGCCTCGGCCGTCGGCGTCTACCGGGGCGCCAACTGGCACGAGCGCGAGACGTACGAGATGTTCGGCGTCACCTTCGACGACCATCCCTACCTCGTGCCGCTGCTCCTGCCCGACGGCTTCGAAGGCCACCCGCTGCGCAAGGACTTCATCCTGGCCGCCCGCGTGGCCAAGGCCTGGCCCGGCGCCAAGGAACCAGGCGAATCCGCGCCCGGCCGCCGCAAGACGCTCCCGCCCGGAGTACCCGCCGACTGGGGCACTGGAGGTTAGGCCACATGCTTGACATGATCTTGCGCTTCGCCGCCATCCTCGCGGTGTTCCTGCTCCTGCCGCTCATCATCGGACAGACCGAGCACAAGGTCATGGCGCACATGCAGTCACGGCTCGGGCCCATGTACGCCGGGGGCTTCCACGGCTGGGCCCAGCTCATCGCCGACGGGGTCAAGTTCGCCCAGAAGGAAGACGTCATCCCGGCCGCGGCCGACCGCCGCGTCTTCATGATCGCCCCCGGCGTGGCGCTCGTGCCGTACCTCGTCGTGCTGATCGTCATCCCCATCGACAAGAACGGCTTCGGCGTCAACCTCGACCTCGGCCTGTTCTTCGTGCTGGCCGTCATGGGCATCGGCGTGCTCGGCTCGATCATGGCCGGGTGGGCCTCGGCCAACAAGTACTCCGTGCTCGGCGGCATGCGCTCGGCCGCCCAGCTCATGTCGTACGAGCTGCCGCTCGTGCTGGCCGCATCCTCCGTCGCCATGGCCGCCGGAACCCTCTCGCTGCCCGGCATCCTGGACCAGTGGCAGTGGTGGTGGCTGCCGTGGCAGGCCATCGGCGGCGTCGTCTTCTTCCTCGCCGGTCTCGCCGAGCTGCGCCGCCCGCCGTTCGACATGCCCATCGCCGAGTCCGAGATCATCATGGGTCCGATGACCGAGTACACCGGGATGCGTTTCGCCCTGTTCATGCTCGCCGAGTACGCGGGCATCGTCGTGCTCTCCTTCCTGACCACCGTGTTGTTCCTCGGCGGCTGGCACGGCCCCTTCCTGGCCGGGTGGATCTGGACGCTGATCAAGGTGTTCCTGCTGGCCTTCGTGGTGATCTGGCTGCGCGTCAGCTTCCCCCGGCTGCGTGAGGACCAGCTGCAGAAGCTGGCCTGGATCGGACTGGTGCCGCTGGCCCTGGTCCAGCTGGCGCTGACGGGGGTCGTGAAGGTCCTGCTCTGAGCGAGTCGCGCTCGGTCAGCCGCCCAGTCGTGCGGCGCCATCCGCAGCCTCACCACCGCGCATATCTGGCCCTGTCCGCCGACGTCACCGCGTAGCCCGCGCCCGGTCAGTGCACGATCGCCAGCATCACGTCAGAGGCCGACGGCCGCTCCTCGGGCTTCTTGTTCAGGCACGACCCGATGACCCCGCGCAACGCGGGCGGCAGCGGCGACAGATCAGGATGAACCGTGAGCACCCTGTTGAACACCGCCGGAACCGTGTCCTCGCCGAACGCCGGACGCCCCGTGGCGGCGAACACCATCGTCACCGCCCAGCTGAACACGTCCGAAGCCGGGCCCACCGCTTCCCCCGTCAACTGCTCGGGCGACATGTACGGCGGCGTCCCCACCATCTTCCCCTGCGTCACCGTGACCTGATCCAGCGCTCTGGCGATGCCGAAGTCGATCACCCGGGGGCCGTCCGAGCCGATCAGGACGTTGCTCGGCTTGAAGTCCCTGTGGACGACGCCCGCCTTGTGGATGGCCGCCAATGCACCGGCTGTGGATAACGCGAGCCGTACCAGACTGTCCTGATCGCGCGGGCCGTGCTTCTTGACGAGCTGTTCCAGAGACGGTCCCTCGACGTACTCGCTCACGATGTAGGCGTGCCGGCCGGTGATGTTGACATCGAGCAGCCTGGCCGTGGAGAAGGTCGCCACCCTGCGCGCCGAGTCGACCTCGCGGGCGAAGCGCGCGCGGGCGGTCTCGTCCACCAGATCGTGCAGGACCTTGACCGCTACCCGGTTGCCGTTGGGCGCGGTCGCCAGATACACCGCGCCCTGGCCGCCGCGGCCCAGCAGATGGAGAACGCGGTACGGCCCGATCCAGCCGGGATGTCCCGGCTGGCTCTGGAAGCCGGTGTGGCCGGGCGGCGGATGGTAGGTGGGGGTCGTGACCCGCTGGTGAAGGTCCATCGGGGGCTTGACGCGGGCCTTGGCCATGAAGGGGACCAGGATGCCGCTGTGGATCACGCCGCCCAGCCAGCTGATGCCGAAGCCGATGGTGATCAGAGAACGCATCGGCTCGGGTATCTGCTCGAACTCCTCGTACCCCACGATGGTGATCAGGAACGAGCCCACGAACACCGTGTAGACGACGGCGGCGATCGCGTGGAAGGTGCTGCGCAACCAGAAGGCGGCGAAGCCGATGGTGAGCGGAGTGGCCAGGCCGCAACTGACGAAGGGGAGGATCGCCCAACCCACGAAGGCAGCCCAGATCCCGGCGCTGGGGCGGGCGGGGTGGGGGTGTGGCATGCCGGAACACTATCGGTCGGGGGTGACAGGGCGAGGTGGGGCGGCTCGCCTGTGGATAACTCGGGGACAGCCTGTGGATGTCTGTGGAAAAACTGGGGACAACAGTCTGGCTCATTCACCTCAGACGCATAGTGCGTCATGATGTTGAACCATGGTGCGGATACCGGGAGTAGGGCTGGCAAAAGGGCTGTCCATCACCCTGCGCCACATGCTGCGCAGATCCGTGACGCGGCAATACCCCGAGGTCAAACCCGCCCTCCCGCCCCGCAGCCGCGGCGTCATCGCGCTGGTCGAGGAAAACTGCACCTCCTGCATGCTGTGCGCCCGCGAATGCCCCGACTGGTGCATCTACATCGACTCCCACAAGGAGACGCTCCCCGCACCGGAAGGCGGCCGCCCCCGCCAGCGCAACGTCCTCGACCGCTTCGCGATCGACTTCGCCCTCTGCATGTACTGCGGCATCTGCATTGAGGTGTGCCCGTTCGACGCGTTGTTCTGGTCACCCGAGTTCGAATACGCGGAAGGCGACATCCGCAACCTTCTCCACGAGAAGGAGCAGCTCGGGACATGGGTCGAGACCGTCCCGCCGCCGCCCGCCCACGACGCGGGCGCGGAGCCTCCCAAGGAACTGACCGCGGCCCCACGCCGCCCATCCGGTACGGCAGGCCCCTCCGCCCGGCCGGCGCCCTCCGACACCCCCACACCGCGCCGAACCCGCGACACCCCCGCCGGAAAACCGCCCCCAGAGGGCCCGGCTCCCAGGGAAACGTCCACAGAGGGTTCACTCCCCGAGGTGACGCCCACGGACGCTTCGCTCACCGAGCCTTCGCTCACCGAGACAACGTCCACAGGCGCGAAGCCCACCAAGGAACCGCCCGCGGGCACGAAGGCCGCAGGCACGCCCGAGCCGCCTCCCGGCGAAGCGTCCACCGGCGCGAAACTCACAGGCAAGGTGCCCGAGACGCCTCAGGCCGATGCGTCCACAGGCGGCACACCGGAAGCCGACGTGTCCACAGACAAACCGTCCACAGGAGCGGCGGAAGAGCCCGCCGGTCGCCGTCCGCGCAGGCCGGCGACCAACGTCCGCGGCATCCGGCCCCCCGGCACGCTGCCCGACCCCGCCGGCCGTACCCCCGAGAAGCCCGCACAGGACATGCCCGAGAAGCCCGCACAGGACACGCCCGCAGAGCCCGCACAGGACACGCCCGAGAAGCCCGCACCCCCTGACGGCGCGCCAGAGACAGGCCCCGCAGACGAGGGCGGGCAGTTGTCCACAGGCGAGCAGTCCGGCGAAGAGTTGTCCACAGGTTCGGGCGAGTCGTCGCGGCCGTCCGATTCGGGAGAGCAGACTTCTGCCGCGAGCCCGCGCAGGCGCCGGATGGCCGATCCACGGTCCATCCGTCCGCCTGGGCAGCTGCGACCCGACGAGACACAGGAGTCCGAGGAGGATTCGTGACCGAGGCGGCGCCCTTCCTGCCACCCACCACGCAAGAAGTCGTGTTCTTGCTCCTGGGCGCGGTGGCCGTCGGATCGGCGCTGCTTGTCGTCACCACCAAGCAGCTCGTCCACGCCGCCCTCTGGCTCGTCGTCTGCTTCGGCGCGCTGGCCGGCGGCTATCTGGTGCTGACCGCGGAGTTCGTCGCCTGGGTGCAGGTGCTGATCTATGTGGGCGCGGTGGTGGTGCTGCTGCTGTTCGGCATCATGCTGACCCGCGCCCCCATCGGACGCTCGGCCGACCTCGACAGCGGCAACCGCGTCGTGGCCGCCCTCGTCGCGCTGGCGACGGCCGCGGTCCTGGTCACGGTCGTGATCGACGGCTTCCGTACGGCCTACGCGCCGCTGAAGCCGGGCGAGGGCGCGGCGGGCGAGCTGGGCGCGAGCGTGTTCAGCACGTGGGTGCTGCCGTTCGAGGCGCTGTCCGTGCTCCTGCTCGCGGCGCTGATCGGCGCCATCGTCCTGTCCCGCACCGACATCCGCGGCGCCCCGCCGTCCGCGGGCGAGGCCGGCGGCGATCCGGCTCCGGCTGAAGGTCCCGGGGGGCCCTAGTGCACATCGTGTACCCCGCGGTCGTCTCCGCGTTGCTCTTCTCCATCGGCGTCTACGGCGTGCTGGCCAGACGCAACACGATCCTCGTGCTGATGTCGGTCGAGCTCATGCTCAACGCCGTCAACATCAACCTGGTCGCGTTCGACATGTGGCTGGCCGACGTGCTCCACAGCGGTCAGGTGCTCACGCTGTTCATCATCGTGATCGCGGCGGCCGAGCTGGGTCTCGGCCTGGCGATCGTGCTCGCGCTCTTCCGCAACCGCCAGAGCGTCGACCTCGACCGCCTGCGCGACCTCGCCGAACCCGCCGACCCGGCCACCACCGCCGACGGCGACAACGGCGCGGGCGGCGACAACGGCGGGCGTGCCGACGACCACCAGCCCGCCGAACTCGGCACCGTCACCTCACCCCAGCTCACGGCGCGCGGCAACGGCGCCTCCGACCAGGGCGACGGCGTGGGCCGCCCCGGTCACCCCGCCAGGCGAGGAGGCAACGCGTGATCACGACGTCCTCGTTCCCCCTGTTGATCGTGGCGCTGCCGTTCCTCGCGGCCTTCGCGGGCCTGCTCCTTTCCCGCTGGCCGGGAAGGCCGCGGGCAAGCCGGCCCGGAGGCGCCGAAACGGAAGAGCGGCCACACCGAGGCGGCAACCGGCGCGCGGCCTGGATCGCCGTCCTTCCCACCGCGGTCTCGGCCGCTCTGGCGCTCTGGCTCGCGGCCGCCCAGGGCTTCGCCTTCTTCGCCGAACGCGCCGCCGGCCCTGTCGGCGCCGACTACGGCACGATCGTCACCGGTACGGTCCCCATCGCGTTGACCCTCCAGGTCGACGCCCTGTCCGGGGTTCTCGGCGTCCTGGTGACCCTGGTGGCGCTGGCCGTACAGGTCTATTCGGTGGGCTATCTCCACGACGACCGGCGCTACCCGTCCTACAGCGCCTTCATCAGCCTGTTCACCAGCGCCATGCTGCTCGTCGTCTACTCCGGCGACCTGCTGGTCCTGTACGTGGGCTGGGAGGTCATGGGTCTGTGCTCCTACCTGCTCATCGGCCACTGGTGGGAAGACCGGGCCAACTCCAGGGCCGCCGTGAAGGCCTTCCTGGTCACGCGCCTCGGCGACGTCGGCTTCCTGTTCGGCATCTTCGTGCTCGGCATCTCGGCGGACAGCTTCCGCATCGCCGACGTGCTCGCCAAGGTGCCCGAGATGTCCACGGCCACGCTGGTCACGGCGACCATGCTGCTGCTGGCCGGGGTGGCGGGCAAGAGCGCCCAGGTGCCGCTGCACACCTGGCTGCCCGACGCCATGGCCGGTCCGACGCCGATCAGCGCGCTGATCCACGCCGCCACCATGGTCGCCGCCGGCATCTTCATCGTGGCCAGGCTCTTCCCCGCGTTCCTCGGGGCCGGGCCCACGCTCGACGTGCTGGCCGTCATGGCTGCGCTCGGCATGCTGGGCGCCGCCCTGGCCGCGCTGGCCCAGGACGACCTCAAACGCGTGCTCGCCTATTCGACGATCAGCCAGCTGTCCTACATGGCCGGCGGCCTGGCCGCGGGCTCCGACCACGCGGCCATCTTCCACCTGCTCACGCACGGCGCGTTCAAGGCGCTGCTGTTCCTGTGCGCGGGCGCGGTCATCCACCACGTCGGCTCCAACCTCATGAGCCAGATGGGCGGCCTGCGCCGTGAGCTCCCGGTCACGTTCGCCGCGACCACGATCGGCTTCGCCGCCCTCATGGGCCTGCCACCGGCCAGCGGGTTCTTCAGCAAGGACAGCCTCCTGCTGGCCATGGACGGGGCGGTCAGCGCCGCCACCCTCACCGACGCCGCCGCGCTCCTGCTCTACGCCTGCGCCCTGGCCACCGTGGTCGTGACCGGCGCCTATTCGGCCCGCGCCTGGCTGCGTACGTTCTTCGGGCCCGCGCGCACCATCGCCCTGCCCGAGCCGCAGCCCGGCACGGCGCACGTGGTCGACACCCGCGAGGCGCCGCCGACGATGCTGATCCCCATCGTCCTGCTCGCGGTCCCCGCCCTCCTGCTGGGCTTCGCCGGCGGCCTCCACCTCGACGTCGGCGTGGCCACGATCAGCGTGGTGCTGGCACTGCTCGGCGCCGGAGTCGTCTACGCCTTCTGGCGCGGCGATCCGGTCGCCGACCCCGCGCGCGTCCTCGGGCCGTTCCGCGTCCCGTGCGAGCGCGCCTTCTACGTCGACTCCGTCTACGCGGCCCTGTTCGTCCGCCCGATCCTCGCGCTGTCCCGGCTGGTGGTCAGCACCGACGACCGGGTCGTGGACGGCGCGGTACGCGGCTCCGGCCGCACGGCCCGTGGCCTGTCGGGGGTCCTGCGCCTCGCGCAGAACGGCAACGTGCAGCTCTACGTCAGCGGCGTACTCGCCGGAGTGCTCCTGATCGTCGTCGGGGCGGTGATGTTCGCATGAGCGGGCTCAGCTGGCTGCCTGTCGCACTGCTGGCCGTACCTCTGCTGGGTGCTCTTGTGCTGCTCGCACCCCCGCCCGCGCTGCGGCGGACGCTGCGCCTCTACGGCCTCGTGGTCTCCGGCGCGGTCCTCGTGCTAGCCGCGATCATGGTGGCGACCTTCGAGTACGGCCGGGCCGCCCGCATGCAGTTCACCCTCGACCTGCCGTGGATCCCCGGCCTGGGACTCAGGTTCCACCTGGGAGTCGACGGGATCTCGCTGCCGCTGGTCGCGCTGACCGCCCTGCTGACGTTCTTGTGCTTCGTCTACCTGGGCGTCGGCGACGGCCGCGGCCAGGGCCAGTTGCTCCGCCCCAGAGCGGGCGGCAGCCGGCCGAGGGCGCTGGTGTTCACGCTGCTGGTGCTCGAAGTCGGCATGATCGGCACCTTCCTGGCCCTGGACCTGCTGCTGTTCTTCGTGTTCTTCGAGATCGTGCTGATCCCGATGTACTTCCTGATCGCCGTCTGGGGCGGCAAGGCCCGCCGGGCGGCGGCGATCAAGTTCATCCTGTACACCCTGCTCGGCTCCGTCGTCATGCTGCTGGGCCTGCTGCTCATCTGGGCGCAGGCGGGCACGCTCGACATGGTGGAGCTGGCCGCCGGGCACGGCGCGGGAATGTCCAGGGCCGTCCAGGTGGTGGCGTTCCTGGCGGTCGGCATCGGCCTGGCGGTGAAGACCCCGATGTGGCCCTTGCACACCTGGCTGCCCGACGCCCACACCGAGGCGCCGACCGTCGGCTCGGTGCTGCTGGCCGGTGTACTTCTCAAGATGGGCACCTACGGCTTCGCCAGAATCGCCATCCCGGTCCTGCCCGAGGGCGCCGCCGCCCTGGCGCCGTGGCTGGGCGCGCTGGCCGTGGTCGGCATCATCTACGGCTCCCTGGCCTGCCTGGCCCAGCGTGACCTGAAGCGGATGATCGCATACTCCTCGGTCGGCCACATGGGCTTCGTCCTGCTCGGCTTCGCCACGCTGACCACCGTGGGCATCAACGGCGCCCTGTTCGCCAACGTCGCCCACGGCCTCATCACCGGCCTGCTCTTCTTCCTGGCCGGAGCGATCAAGGAGCGCTACTCCACCGCCGACATGCCCTCGATCACCGGCATGCTGGCCACGCTCCCGCACCTGGGCTCGGTGCTGACGTTCGCGGCCATCGCCTCGCTCGGACTGCCGGGCCTCGCCGGGTTCTGGGGCGAGATGCTCGCGCTGCTGGGCGCCTTCGATCCGGCCGAGGCGCTCTCCCGGCCGCTGTTCCTGACGTTCATGGTCATCGGCGGACTCGGCGCGGTGCTGACCGCCGCGTACTTCCTGGTCATGCTCTCCCGCGTGACCCACGGACTGCCGGGCGGCAGGGCCACGCCCTCACCGGAGCCCGGCCCGTCCGACGAGCTCGCGGACACGCGCCTGGAGAAGTCCGGTGAGCGGATCGGCCTCCTGTCCCGCATGCCCGACATCCGCGGCCACGAGATGGCCGCCTGGGCGCCGCTGATCGTGCTGATCCTGCTGTTCGGCCTCTGGCCCGGCCTCCTGCTCTCGCTCACCACACCCGCCGTCGAGGCGCTGCTGGGGGTCGTGTCGTGATCCAGTCGATCGACTACTTCGCCATCGCCGCCCCGCTGATCCTGGCGCTGGTGGCGGGCCTGGTGCTGCTGCTCGACGCCTTCCTGCCCGCGACCCGCCGGGTACGCGCCGCGCTCGGCCTCATCACGCTGACCGGCCTGCTCGCCGCCCTGGCCTTCGTGGTGGCCCAGGCCCCGGCGGCGGCCCAGGGCCTGTCCACGTTCTGCGTCCCGAAGGCCCTGAACACCGGTCCGACCCCCATGTGCTCCTTCGTCGTCGACCACTTCACCGTGGTCTTCGCCGGTCTGGCGCTGGTGGCCGGGGTCGTCGTGGTGCTGTTGTCGATGACCGAACTCGCGGGCGGTGGCATCCCTGTCGGCGAATGGTACTTCCTGCTCCTGTGCACCCTCGTGGGCGCGGTCGCCCTCCCCGCCTCCCGCGACCTGATCATGCTCGTGGTCGCGCTCGAACTGGTCTCCCTGCCGGTCTTCGCCCTGACGGCGCTGAGACGCTACGACGGCCGCGGCTCGGAGGCGGCGGTGAAGCTGTTCGTGGTGTCCGTGGTCTCGACCGCCATCATGCTCTTCGGCGTCTCCCTGCTCTACGGCATCACCGGCACCGTCTACCTCAACCGCCTGGCCGCGACCCTGAGCGGCCAGCTCCCTGCCCCGGGCGCCCCCGGCGCGCTGCCCGCGGTGGTCGCGGTCGGCGTGGTCCTGGTGACGGCGGGCTTCGCGTTCAAGATCGCCGCCGTCCCGTTCCACTCCTGGGCCGCCGACGTCTACCAGGGCGCGCCCATCCCCGTCGCCGCGCTCCTGTCGGTCATCTCCAAGGCCGCCGGGTTCGCCGGCCTCATCCTCGTCCTCGTGGTGGCCCTGCGGGGCCAGGCGGCGACCTGGTCCCCGTTGATCGCCATCCTCTCCGCGCTGACCATGACCGCGGGAAACCTGCTGGCCATGCGCCAGCGCTCCGCCGTACGCCTGCTCGCCTGGTCCTCGGTGGCGCAGTCCGGCTACATCCTCGCCCCGCTGGCCATCGCCGCGGGGTCGGGTGCCGCCATCACCGCCTCGATGGCCTATTTGGTCCTGTACGCCGCCATGAACCTGGGCGCCTTCGCCGTGGTCATGCTCGTCTCCCGGAGCGCCCCGCGCAACGAGCTGGACGACTACCGGGGCCTGGCCTTCCGTAGCCCGGTCGCGGGCATCGCCCTGGCCTTCTGCCTGATCTGCCTGGCGGGCCTGCCGCCCGGCCTGGCGGGGCTGTTCGCCAAGGTGGTGGTCTTCCGCGAGATCGTCGAGGGCGGCCTGGGCTGGCTGGCGGTGGTCATGGCCGTCAACACGGTCATCGGCCTGTACTACTACGTGGCCTGGACCGCCCGCGTCGTCACCCCGGCCACCGCCCCCGCCCGCGAACTCGCCCGGACCCACCCGGCCACCTGGATCGCCGTCGCCGCCACCCTTGCGGTCGCCGTGCTGTTCTCCGCGGCCCCGCAACTGGTTCTCACCCTGACCACGCTGACGGGCTGACACCCTGGCATAGCGAGCATGGGGCGAATGGCCGACCGAAACCACGGATCGCCGCGCGACAGGCCGACCACGATGATCACTCTGCGGCCGCCACGTCACACCTGCTCACCTCGGTCGCCACGGGACCGCTCCATCGTTCGCGGTCTCACATGGTGAGAAGGCGCGCCGCGACGGAAGGTATTTTTGAACGCGCATCCCTTTTTCGGCGGGGTTTGCAAATGTGGCCGTACGGTTAATGGAAGTTTCAATTTGAATTGAATTTCCCGCGGCGGCTCCGTCGGCCTGAATTTTGTGTCTTTCCAGGTGCTTGCTTGCCTGTTAACTTCTCTGTGGAATCAACGATCGCGGAGGAGAGGCAATGCTCCACATCGAACTCGACGTCTTTTCTGGACGTCCGAATCCGCACTGGAAGCTCACCGCACGCGAAGAACGCGAACTCATCGAACGGCTCAAGGCCAATCGTTCCGGGCTGCGCCCGGTCAACGACGTCGAGTCCAAGCTGGGATATCGCGGAATGGTCGTGACCGCCGATCGGTCAAGCCAGGAACGCCTCACCGCATCCGGCCTGCCACCGAGCTTCCGCCTCAGAGAGGCCACCGGCCTGCGGGTGTCGGACGTCACGGAACGCTGGCTGTTACACACCCCCGGCGCGCAGGCCACCATCTCGCCCGAGGTCGGCGACGTGGCCGACCTGACCATCGGCAGCCCGTCGGCACAAGTGGAGTCGGGGGCGGCGGGCCAGATCGCGGCCTGCGCGACCTGGTCGTCCACCTGGGCAGACCTCAACACCTTCTGGAACGGCGCCCGCCGTCCCACGAACAACTGCTACAACTTCGCCTCCAGCCTCGCCACCGGCACCTTCGCGCAGCCCGGCCGCGGCACCGGCAGCGTCTTCACCACGCTGACCATCGCCAACATCAAGGCGGCGGTGTTCCGGGACGGCTACACCAGCGCATGCAACGACGACAGGTTTGTCAGCTATCTCTGCATCTGGCCGGGGACGGACTTTCACTTCTACCACCGGATCGCCGATTACTCCGGCAGCCTCCAACGCTGGGCACACAAACCAGGAAGCACGCCGGCGACGAACGTCGACAATTCCGGGCTGGCCATTACCAATCCGGTGACATGTAACCGGGGTCCGTATACAGTGGACGGATCTCCGTACATCTATCCCCGGGTAAATCCGCGATCCACTATCAACTAGTCAGGGAGTTCCAGTGGCTGTCCGGCTTGTTCTCGCGGTGATCGGAGTTTCGCTGTCCATGTTCGCCTGCGGCAATTCTGGCGCCGAGGGCGGCTCGCCGAGCGTGGCGACAGTCGAGATTTACTCCGGTCGGCCGAATCCGAGCTGGACCCTCGACAAGTCCGCGCGCTCCGCGGTGGTGGCGGCGGTGGACGGCCTGCGGGTCGACGAGGGGCTCAAGCCGCCGGACGAGGGCAGGCTCGGCTTCCGCTGGATCGAGGTGACCGGACTGGACACCTCGCACGGCCGCGTGGCACGGGCCAAGGTGGCCCCGCGCGTCGTCGCGCTGGAACTGTCGGCCGATCGGCGTATGGTCCTGCTGGCCGACCCCGAATCGCGCACACTCCAGGAACTCCTGCGGCACGCCGCGGGCCATGTTGACGCCGACGTGCTCAACCTCATCCGTCAACAGATCCGCTAACGGAGGACACCCATGTCCGAATCAGTCTCACGTCGTACGATCATCGCCGGCATTCTCGTGGGCGGCGCCGCCGCGTTCGCCCTGCAGTCGGAGGCACTCGCGGGAGCCCCCGACGGCACCGTCGAGTCCTGGCTGCTGACCACGGCCAAGTTCTGACGACAAGCGACGACCGGCGGATCCATGGCCAGGAGGGCGCCGCCCGGCAACGGGCCGGTGGCAGGCCATGACTCCGCCGACCAAAGCGAAGGGCCTCTGGTGCGCGTAGGCGCAGACCAGAGGCCCTTCGTACTGCGTGTGGCAGGTCCAGGGTTCGAACCTGGGTAGGCTAAGCCGACGGATTTACAGTCCGCTCCCATTGGCCACTCGGGCAACCTGCCTTGTCAGACCCGCTTGCGCGGCGACAGGTAGAAGAATAGCGGACTTTCGAGGTGGACGTGACATCAGAATGTCCTGCTTGTGGTCGCGGGTCAGCGGCGCTTCGCGACGGTGAGGAGGACGGCTGAGTCCTCCACGGCCTCGACCGCGTGTACGGCCTGCGGAATGATCAGCAGGTCCCCGGTCATCCCGTCCCAGGACACTCCGTCGGACACGAGCCTGACCCGGCCGGAAACGACGTAAAGGGTGGCTTCGCCGGGATTGTTGTGGTCGTCCATGCGGGATCCGGCGGCCAAGGCGATCATGGTTTGGCGTAGGACCTGTTCGTGCCCGCCGTACAGGGTGGTGGCGGAGCGGCCGCTTGAGGCGACACGCGCGGTTTCGAGCTGGTTGCGGGCTACCGCGGTCAATGACTGCTTGTTCAAAGGTTCCACCTCTCACCATCCTGGTCGTGGGTATTCCCGCAGCTCACCCCCCTCTCCCCGGCCAAGGCTCGGGTAAACGACATTTGACCGGCAGAGCGCCGCGCGCGGATGCTGGCTAGGCTTGTCAGGCTTATCAAGGACTATCGGGCCGCGGCGCCCGTGCGGGCTATCGAGAGTGAAGAAGGCCGAGTCCGCCGTGACTTGGCCCGTCTGAGAGGTTTCGGGCATTGGCAGACTCGTCATTCGACATCGTCAGCAAGATCGACCATCAGGAGGTCGACAACGCGCTGAACCAGACAGTCAAGGAGATCGGGCACCGCTTCGACTTCAAGAACACCGGCGCTTCGATCAGCTGGTCCGGCCAGCAGAACATCGAGATCAAGGCGAACAGCGAGGAGCGCGCCAACGCCGCCCTCGACGTGTTCAAGGAGAAGATCATCAAGCGGGGTCTCTCCCTGAAGATCCTTGACTCCGGGGAGCCCAAGCTGTCGGGCAAGGAGTACCGCATGATGATCGCCCTCAAGGAGGGCATCGACCAGGAGAACGCCAAGAAGATCTCCAAGCTGATCCGCGACGAGGGCCCCAAGGGCATCAAGGCGCAGATCCAGGGCGAGGAGCTTCGGGTCAGCTCCAAGAAGAAGGACGACCTGCAGGACGTCATCACCCTGCTCAAGGGCAAGGACCTCGACGTCGCCCTGCAGTTCGTGAACTACCGCTAGCGACGCTCGGGGCACACCGTGCCCCGAGCCGCTCACCCGCCACCTTCAGAGGTACGGCGCACCCATCCACCACACGAGGCCCCCGCCCCCGCCCCCGCCTCGTGCCGCGCCGCCTGCTGAGCGACCGCGCCTCGTGCGGGTGCCGCCCCGCGCCGTGCCGAGCCCGCGCCTGCCAAGCCAACTGACGCGCCGATCCGCCCCGCGCCAAGCCGTGCCTGCCAAGGCAGCGCCCGCGCTGCGTCGGACAAGCTCTGCGCCGCGCCGCACAGGCCCCGCGCCGCGCCGCACAGGCCCCGCGTCGCCGTCGGACAAGCTCTGCGCCGCACAGGCCCCGCGCCGGGCCGTGCTGACTCCTGCGGTGCCGAGCTGTGTCGCGTCGGCCGAGGTTCGCGCCGCTTCGGGTGCGGGTCGCGTCGTGCTGCTCCGGCCGAAGCGCGCCCTGCTGCTCTGGTCAGGCGATGCCCCTGTTGACAGGCCCCTTGACTGCTCGCCGTACCCCCTGACTGGAGGTTGGGTCCTGTTGGGGTTGCAGGTTTGCGCAGGTCAGCGTCCCTAATGTCCAGTCAAGTCCGGGAACGGGAGATTTCCGGTACGGCGTGCGGGATGGTGGGGCGGGAACGTTGGGGTGGGGGATGGACGTTGGAGCTGGTGAACCCAGACCACGGAAGGGGGAGCCTTGCGTCGCAATGGTGTGCGCACTGCCGTGCTACTTGGCGGATTGTCGGCAGGGATCCTCGTCGTGGGCACCTGGGTGGGTGGCAGGGTCGGACTGCAGGTCGCGTTGCTGATGGCACTGGGGAGCTCCGGGGTCGCGTACTTCTTCTCCGACCGGATCGCGCTGTCGGCCATGCGGGCCCGGCCGGTCAGTGAGGTCGAGCACCCGACGCTCTACAAGATCGTGCGCGAGCTGTCCACGGAGGCGCGACAGCCGATGCCGAGGCTGTACATCTCGCCCACGGCCCAGCCGAACGCCTTCGCCACGGGCAGGAGCCCCCGGCGGGCGGCGATCTGCGTGACGTGGGGGCTGACGCGGCTGCTGGACGAGCGGGAGCTGCGTGGGGTCATCGGGCATGAGCTGTCACACGTCTACAACCGCGACATCCTCCTCTCGTCCGTTACGGCGGCGCTGGCCACGATGATCACCTGGGTCAGCTACGTCGCGGTGTTCTTCGGCGGCTCTGACGACGATGAGGGCCCCGGGTTCCTCGGGGCGCTGCTGATGATGGTGCTGGGCCCGGTGGCGGCCGGCCTGGTGCAGATGGCGATTTCCCGGACACGCGAGTTCCAGGCGGACGAATCGGCGGCCCGGCTGACCGGGGACCCGCTGGCCCTGGCCTCCGCGCTGCGCAAGATCGAGATGGGCGCCCGGCGACTGCCGTTGCCGGAGAACAGCCGTCTGACCTCGGCCTCGCACCTGATGATCGCCAACCCGTTCAGCGGATCGGGACTCGGCCGGATGTTCTCCAGCCACCCGCCCACCTCGCAGCGAGTGGCGAGGCTGGAGCGAATGGCGGGATATCGGCGCTGAGGTTCCGGCACCCGGTGGTGCACAATTGGATCATGGGGTTACGTATGCGGCTCAACGCGGCCGAGCAGCGTGTCTGGAAGGCCTTCGAGACGGGCGCCTGGACCGAGTTCGCCGACCCCATCACCGGCCCCGGTCGCACCGCCGGCGAAAACGCGCCCACGGACGGCGAGACATGGGGCCCCGAGCGCACCGTGCGCGGCGAGGTGATCTCGGCCCTGCTCCTCGGCGCTCACGAACCCGCCGCGGGCACCGCCCCCGCCGTACGGCTGCGCGGCGCCCGCATCACCGGCCAGATCGCCCTCAGAGGGGCGAACACCGCATATGAGCTCGCGATCAGCGGCTGCCACCTGGACGAACCGGTCGACTGCGCGGGAGCGACCACCAAGACGCTGCGGTTCACCGACTGTCACCTGCCCGGACTGCGGGGCAGCGGCATGCGGGTGGCCGGGCACCTGAGCCTGTCGGGTTCGGTCGTGACCGGCACGGTCCGGGTGGCGCGGGCGGTGTTCGAGAGCGGCTTCTGGCTCGGCGGCACGAAGATCACCGCCACGGAGGAGTGGGCGCTGTGGTCGGGCGCGATGGTGGTCGACGCCGGCCTCTACCTCAACAATGCCGACATCACCGGCGGCCTGCGCCTGGTCGGGGCACGGCTCAACGGCGGCCTGTTCATGAGCAACGCGACCATCCGCAACCCCGGCAAGGACGCGCTGGCCGCCGACAACATCACGGTCGAGGACATCTTCGAGGGCGATTTCCATGCCTTCGGGGTCGTACGGCTGCGCGGCGCCCGCATCAACGGCACCCTGTCGATCACCGGCGCCATCCACAGCCCCGACACGCCGTACGCGCTCCACGCCAGCCACATGGAGGTCCGCGAACTCGTCCTGAAGCCCGCCGAACCCATCGAGGGCGTCGTCAGCCTCGCCCACTCCCGCGTCGGCACGCTCCGCGACGACCCCGACACCTGGCCGGAGAAACTCCGCCTGAACGGCCTGGTCTACGAAGCACTGCGCGGGAGCGGCGTCACCAGGCGCATCGACTGGGCCGGCCGGGACCCGGCAGGCTTCCGGCCGCAGCCGTACGAGCAGCTCGCCGCGTGGTGCCTGCGCGACGGGAACGAGCATCTGGCCCGCCGTACCCAGCTGGCCAAGCTGCGGGCGCGCCGCCGTACCTTCCCGCTCAGTGGCCGTATCTGGGGCAATCTCCTCGACATCACCGTCGGGTACGGCTACCGCCCCTGGCTGGCCTCGATCTGGTTCGTTCTGCTGCTGGTCGTGGGCACGGTCGTCTTCGCCATCAACCCGCCCAGGGCACTCAAGCCTTCAGAAGCTCCGGCGTTCGACGCGTTCGCGTACACCTTTGACCTGCTGCTGCCGATCGCGACGTTCGGGCAGCGGGAGTTGTTCGATCCGGCCGGTTGGACCCAGGGGCTGGCGTACGGCCTGATCGCCGCCGGATGGATCCTGGCCACCGCGCTGATCGCCGGAGCTACCCGGATTCTCCGTCCAGTGTGATCTTGCGGAGAATGGCCGGAAGGTCGGCGGGGAAGAAGGCCTCGTCGGTCGCCTCGAGTTCCTCCACGCTCCACCAGCGGTGTCCCAGCGTGGTGTCCTTCTCGATGTCCTCCATGTGGTCGAACGAGACTTCCGCGCCGGTCACCCGGACCGCGAAGAACGTCTGGTCCTGCGTGATCGCGTACTCGGCCCAGTTGAACGAGATCGTCCCGGTCGCCAGCGGCCCGGTGAACTCTCCGGCGGGCGCCGTGATCCCGGCCTCCTCGTACAGCTCCCGGACCGCCGCCTCCAGCAGCGTCTCGTCGTGCTCGGCCGCGCCGCCGATCGTGAACCAGAACGGCCGTTCCGGCACGGCCGGATCGAACCCGTGCAGCAGCAGAACCCGGCCTTCGTCATTGATGGGGAGCACGCGTCCGGTGAACCGACGCAGTGGGATCTTCGTCACGACCGACAGCCTAAGCCGCATTTCCCCCGTAAGCCGACCGAGCCCTTCAAGGTCGGCGATGCATCGCGAACCGGACGGGCAACTAGCCTGGCCTGGTGAAGGTCCTCTACGTCATCGTCTGCGCCGCCGCGCCCGCCTCGGACGTCGGCCGCCTGGTCGAACTGGCCCAGGACGCCGGATGGGACGTCCAGATCGTCGCCACCCCGCAGGCCCTGGACTTCATCGACGTGCCCGCGCTGGAACTCCAGACCGGCCGGGCCGTACGCAGCCGCTACCGCAAACCCCACGAACCCAAGCCGCCCAGGCCCGACGCGATCATCGTCGCCCCTGCCACCTTCAACACCGTGAACAAGTTCGCCCAGGGGATGACCGACTCGTACGCGCTCGGCCTGCTCGCCGAGGCGCCCGGGCTGGGGATCCCGGTAGTGGTGCTGACCTTCGTCAACGCGGCATTGTCGGCGCGGGCGCCGTTCGTGCGGAGCGTGGAGAGCCTGCGGGCCGAGGGGGTCGTGGTGGTGGCGGGATCGGACGGCGAACAACAGACCCAGCCCTGGGACCTGGCCCTGAGAGAACTCAGCCAACCCCTGTGACCCGGTACGGCCGTTGGCCTGGGGCAGGTGGGTGGCTGGCCTTGGCGCGCGGGCACAAGGGCACAGGTGGCGCGGTGTCCGCGGACTGACCGGAGGATGGTCGCGACGTGCTCCCGCGACGCCCTACAGCGGGGAATCCGCAGGCCAGGGCCCGCATGGCCGCAGGGAGTCTGCGGGCGGCCCGGGGGTGCGACGGGCGGGCGCGGGGGGTCTACGGGCGGGCCGGGGGTGCGACGGGGCGGGGATGGCCGCGGGGCGTCTGCGGGCCCGGGGGTGCGGGCGCGGGGGTCTGCGGGCAGGCCGGGAGTTCGGCTGGGCGTCTGCGGGTGGAGCGGGATGCGGGAGGCGCCGCGTGGGCCGGGGTGGAAATGCGACAAACCGGCGCCTCGGTGGAGGTGCCGGTTCGTGCGGTGTGTTGCAGGAGTGTCTGCCCTGCGGAGAACCCGGGCCGCGTGTGGAATCGCGGCTGAGGCGCGGTCGGCCGGATCGGGAGGTGGCCTGGCCGCGGCCGAGTGCTAGCGGGTCTCGCGGTGCGCGCGGTGGGTGCGGCAGTTGGGGCAGTACTTCTTCAGCTCAAGCCGATCCGGGTCGTTGCGCCGGTTCTTCCGCGTGATGTAGTTGCGGTGCTTGCACTCCTGGCAGGCCAGCGTGATCTTCGGCCTAACGTCGGTGGCAGCCACGTGGGAGTGCCTTTCTACGTTCGGGACATGGACATACCCGTGCCCAGGCCTGGTGACCTGAGAAGGGCCGTAGCGGAGGCCGGACTTGAACCGGCGACACAACGATTATGAGCCGTTTGCTCTGCCTGACTGAGCTACTCCGCCTGGAGCCGGGCGAAACAACCCGGACCCGTAGAGGATACCCGACCTCAGGAGCACATACGTACATCACCTGGTCAGGCGGGTTGACCTCATCTATGCCTCACCACAGATCTCATAACAAAAGCCTCGACCGAAAACTTCCGGTGAGGCCTGGTGAAGCTGGAGCCCCCAAACGGAATCGAACCGTTGACCTTCTCCTTACCATGGAGACGCTCTGCCGACTGAGCTATAGGGGCCTGTCCGCAGGCGCTGTCTGCGTTGCGGACAGGTGTAACCATACACGGCAGTCAGCGATGATGCGAACTGGTTCCAGGCAATCTCAGGGTCACCTCGGCGCCCGTGCCCGTGTTGCCGAACTCCAGGTCAGCACCCAGCATCCGGGCCTGCCCGGCGGCGATCGTCAACCCCAGTCCGACCCCCGTCCCGCGGGCGCTCGCACCGCTGGCGAACCGCTGAGGACCATGTTCTCGCAGTACGGCCAGCATGTCCGCAGGGAACCCCTTCCCATGATCCTCCACCCGCACCGTCGTGCCGTCCACGGTGACCGTGACCGGCGGACTCCCATGGCGCACGGCATTGGCCACGAGATTGGCCAGAACGCGCTCGACCCGCCGCGGATCGGTCTCCACCTCGGCATCCCGCACCACCGCCAACCGCACGCCGTCACTCGCCGGAGGAGGAGCCGCCTCCGGCAGGATGCTGTCGTGGGCGTGGGCGTGGGCGGCGGTGATGGCTCGGCGGGCCAGGGCGCTCAGCAGGCGGCGCTCCAGGGCGGGTCGCTCTGTGTGGGCGTCGAGGCGGGCCACTTCCAGGATGTCTTCGACCAGCCTCCCGAGTACGGCGGCGCGGTCGCGGACCAGCTCGCCGGGACGTCCGGGAGGCAACAGCTCGGCGGCGGTCATCAGGCCGGTGACCGGGGTGCGCAGCTCGTGCGCGATGTCGGCCGTCACGCGGCGCTCCGCCTCCAGCCTGGCCTGGAGCGCGTCGGCCATGCGGTCCAGCGCCCTGCCCACCGCCACGACCTCGTCCCCCCGCCATGTGCGCCCCGGAAGGGAGGACTCCCCGGACGGCAAGGGCACGACCGGTTGCCCCACGGGCGTTGGGCCGGAGGCGGAAGACGGGGGCGGGAAGACGCGGGCGGTCAGGTCGCCGGACGCGATGGTGGCGGCGGTTCGGGAGACGCGGCGGATGCGGCGGCTCAAGCCCGTGGCCACCGCGATCCCCGCCAGACAAGCCACCACCGCGGCCAGGGCGCCCGAGGTGAGCAGGGTGCGGTCGAGTGCGGCGAGCTGGGCCCGCTCGGGGTGGTAGGGACGGGTCAGGGAGATGATCCTGCCGCCCAGGGTGGTGGCGGCCCACAGGGTGTCGCCGTCCAGGTACGTGGCGCGAACGGGGCGGGTGGTGATCTCGCGGGACAGCGGCCCGGGGACGGGCCCGACGGTCAGACCGGCGTCCTGGCCCTCCGCCTGGCGGGCCAGCAGCGACTGGAACTGGGCGTCGAGAGTACGGCGCGCGGTGTCGAGCTGGGTGTCGGCGGTTCGCAGGTGGACGAGGAGCCCGATGGCCGTGGCCACCGCCACCGCGGTGAGAGCCAGCGACAGGGCGATCTTCAGGCGCAGGCTCATGAGCGCCTCAGCTTGTAGCCGAACCCGCGCACGGTCTCGATCCGGTCGTTGCCGATCTTGTGGCGCAGGCGTTGCACGTGTACGTCGACGACGCGGGTGTCGCCCTCCCAGGCGTAGTCCCAGACGTTCTGCAGCAGTGTGTCCCGGGACAGGACGATCCCGGCGTTCGCCGCGAACTCCAGCAGCAGCTTCAGCTCGGTCGGGGTCAGGGACAGGAGGGTGCCGCCCCGCCGTACCTCCATGGACTGGGTGTCGACCGTCAGGTCGCCGAACGTGAGGACGGCGGGGGTGCTCGCGGCGGCGGCGCGGCGCAGGACGGCGCGGATGCGGGCGTGCAGGACGCCCAGTTCGAAGGGTTTGGTGACGTAGTCGTCGGCACCGGCCTCCAAGGCGTTGATCACGTCGATGGCGTCGGACCTGGCCGAGATCATGATGATGGGGACGTCGCCCGCCTGCCTGATGCGCCTGGCCAGGCTGACGCCGTCGAGGTGGGGGAGCATCACGTCGAGCAGGGCCACGTCGGGAGCCTGGCGCTGGAAGGCGGACAGGCCGGACAGACCATCCGATGCCGTGCGTACGGCCAGGCCGTGGCGTTCGAGGGCCAGCTGGGTCGCCTCGCGGATCACGGCGTCGTCCTCGACGAGCAGGACGTCGGTCATCGGGGCGGCACCTCCAGCTTCTGGTCGGTCAGGTCGTCCTTGATCTCGTGGCCGGACGTGACGGTGAAGCGGGCGTAGTAGCCGGTGCGCTCCAACCGCGTCAGGCGGCTGAGGGTGATCGTGGCGGGGTAGCCCTTGGTCTCGCAGCCGGGCAGGCACCAGGTGCCGCTCAGTTCGCCGGTGCCCACGGCGCGCTCGCCGCCCCACGACTGCCAGCGCACGCCGTTCATGCCGCTGAACTCGGTGAGCGCGAAGTCCGACGGGCGTTGCAGGGCGTCGCCCATGTAGGCGATGACGTAGACGGGACCGCGGGACTCCGACGGCGGCGCCGGGCCCTCGACCCGGACTCCGCCGGCGGCGCCGCAGGCCGCCGTCAGGGCGAGCGCGAGGAGTGTCAGAGCCTGTTTTCGCATGTCAACGAGGTTACGGCGGAGCCTGTGTCGGTTATCCGGCAGCTTTGTAACGGCGGTCCATCGGTAGCACGATCACTTCACACAACTCGGCCAGATCCACATGCTTGGCGACGTCGGCCACGGACAGGCAGTCGGCGATCAGCCAGCCGTTGCGCCGGATCCGGAGCACCTGGCGGCCGGCCCGCGTGGCGGGGACGACCTCGTAGCCGCGGGGGCCCACCCATCGCCTGTCCATAGCGGCACAGAGTAGACCTCAGGACTCTCAATTTTCACGCAGCGACTCATGCCTCCTGGGCATCGTGCGTCAGAACCGGTAGTAGCCGGCGAAGCCCTTCTTGTCGGCGATGTCGTCGAGGCGGACCTCGGCGCCGGTCTCGGGGGCGTTCATCATCTTCCCGTTCCCGAGGAAGATCCCGACGTGGTGCGTCTTGATGCGCTTTTTCGTGATTTTCCCGAAATAGACGAGGTCGCCGGGCTGCGGCTTCTTCACCCGGTACATGCGCCGCACATGGTCGTCGGTGTTACCGGGACCGAGCACGTCGGAGCCGTGCGCGAGCGCGTACACCCACCTCGTGAACCCCGAGCAGTCCAGCCCCTTGGTCCTGGCGGCGGGACAGGGCCGGATCTTGCCTTTGTAGCCGAGGCAGGTGCCCTTCGACGGGCCGGGCTCGTCGGCGTGCCCGCCGCCCCAGGAGTAGGTGATGTCCTTGCGCTCGATCTCGTAGGCGAGCCGGACGATGTCCGGCGCCACCCACTCCCTGATGGGCGCGGAGGCGGTGGCCAGCAGCAGGACCAGGGCAAGCGCGGGCAGCAGTCCCCGCCGTAGCCGTCCCGACACCCGCCCACGCCTCCGTTAATAGGGAAAGTCGGGATATATCCTCACCCAAAAGCCGCAAGGCCGCGCGGGCAGCGCGAGGAAACCTGGCGGGCAGCGCGAGGAAAATCCTGGCGGTCAGCGCGGGGAGATCTTGGCGGTCAGCGCGGGGAGATCGTGGCGGTCAGCGGGCCTTCAGGTCCAGCTCCATCGTTCCGACCGTGAAGCGCATCCCCACGCTTCCCTTGGCCGGCGCCTTGGTGGTGAACGTCAGCCGCACCTTCTGTCCCCGGTTCAGCTTGGCCACCGTGCACTTCACGGCCGTGCCGCTGAACTTGCAGCCGGGTGCCTTGACGACCTTCTGCCCGCCGTACGCCCGACCGGAGATCTTGATCGTGCCCGCGGGGTGCGGGCCGGTGTTGGCGATCGTGATCGTGTACGAGCGGCGGCTCTTCGCCTGGCCGGACACCGTCAGCTCGACCGCCGCGATGGCCAGCTCCTTGAGCTCGGACTCGCTGCCGTTGAAGGAGTTCTGCCCACCGGCCAGCGTGCCCTTGTCGGCCGACTGCCAGAACGTGTGCCTCTCCCAGCTCTTCGGCAGCTCGCCCGGATCGCTGCCCCAGCGGGCCAGCCAGAGCGGGTTGGCCTTGAACTTGGCGGAGTCGCCGGTGCACGTCTTCCACCAGCTCGTCGTGGTGTAGATGATCGCCTGGCGGCCGGTGCGCTGGTGGTAGCGCTTCGTGAAGTCCTTGACCCACGTGACCATGTCCTTGGGGGACAGGCCGTAGCAGTTGTCCTTGCCGTTGCGGTCCTTGTAGGGGTTGTCCTCCAGGTCGAGCACACCCGGCAGCGTGATGCCGTCGCCGGCCCAGCGGCCGCCGTTCTGCACGAAGTACTCGGCCTGGGCGGCGCCGTCCGACTCGTGTGGCTGGGCGAAGTGGTACGCGCCGCGGATCAGTCCCGCGTCGGCGGCACCCTCGAACTGGGCGGAGAACGTGGGGCTGACGAAGTCGCCGCCCTCGCTGGCCATCACGAACGCGAACTTCGCGCCACCTGCCGCGACACTCGCCCAGTCGACCTCGCCGGTCCAATTGCTGACGTCGACGCCGGGCACGCCGTTGACGGCCTGGGCGGGTAACGCGTTCGCGCCGTAACCGACCGCGGCGAGCGCCGCGGCCACCAGAACACGCTTCACGAGGGGTCCTCTTTTCACCGATGAGGCCAAGATTTTCGCGGAGTACGGCAGGCCCCGCAACCGCTCCACTGGGGCATCACCGAAATTTCTTGAAATCCCAGGTCGAAGCGCTGTTTCGCTTCACGGCCTACATAGCGTTTCCGCAGGTCAGCGCCGTATGTGAATGTAATGTTCGCGTTTGCCTAAACCTCGCTGACGTGCGCAAGCTTGGGGAAATCCGCCCGCCTCCCAAGCAAGGGGCTGTTTGCCATGCCCATCATCAGCGCCCGGGGACTCACCCGGAGCTTCACATTGAAACGAAAAGAGACCGTCGACGCCGTACGCGGGATCGACCTCGACATCGAGGACGGCCAGCTGGTCGCCTTCCTGGGCCCGAACGGCGCGGGGAAGTCGACCACCCTGCGCATGCTCACCACGCTGCTGCCGCCCACGAAGGGCAGTGCCACGGTGGCCGGGCACGACATCGCCACCGACTCGTCCGGCGTGCGCGCCCGCATCGGCTACGTCGGCCAGAAGAACAGCGCGGGCGAGAACTACCGCGTCCGCGACGAACTCGTCGCGCAGGGCCGCTGCTACGGCCTGCCCATCCCGCAGGCGCGCCGCCGCGCCGACGAGGTGCTCGACATGCTCGACCTCAGTCATATGGCCAAGCGCCAGCCGGGCACGCTCTCCGGCGGCCAGCGCCGGCGCCTCGACCTCGCGATCGGCCTGGTGCACGAACCCAAGCTGCTCTTCCTGGACGAGCCGTCCACCGGCCTCGACCCGACCAGCCGCGCCGAGGTCTGGTCGCACATCCTGCGCCTGCGCGAAGCGATCGGGATGACCATCTTCATGACCACCCACTACCTGGAAGAGGCCGACGCCATGGCCGAGCGGGTGATCATCATCGACAACGGCCGGATCATCGCCGACGGCACCGCCGAGCAGCTCAAGAACGACCTGGCCGGCGACCACATCATCCTGACCACCCCGGACGCCGCCCGCGCAGCGGAGCTGACCGGCGGCGAACCGGACGGCGGCACCGTGAAGCTACGCGTCGCCAACGCCCCGGCCGCGCTGCCCGAATGCCTCAGAACCCTCGACGCGCACGAGATCAAGGTCACTGCGGCCGAGACGAAGCGCCCGACCCTCGACGACGTGTTCCTCGCGCTGACCGGAAGGAGCCTGGCCGATGACGACGTTCCTGCGTGACACCGCGACCGTCTTCACCAGGGAGTTCACCCCGTCGCTCCGGCAGCCGACGAACCTGGTCTTCGAGATGCTGCAGCCGCTGCTGTTCCTGTTCCTGTTCGGCTCGCTGCTGAAGGGGGCGACGAACACCTCGTGGCAGTGGTTCGTGCCCGGCATCCTGGTCATGATGTGCCTGACCGGGCCGATGGGCTCCGGCTACAACCTGCTCACCGAGGCGATCGGCGGCTCGCTCGAACGCCTCATGGTCTCGCCGCTGAACCGCACCGCCATGCTGGTCGGCCGGACGCTGAAGGAGATGGCCGTCCTGTTCCTCCAGGCCGTGCTGATCATCCTGCTGGCGCTGCCGCTCGGCTTCGAACTGCACCTGGCCGGGGTGATCCTGGGGCTCGCGCTGCTGATCGTGCTGGGGGTGGGGCTCGGGTCACTGTCGTTCGTGCTGGCGCTCAAGTCGGCGCCGGACGGCACGATGTTCTATCTGGTCACGCAGTGGGCGTTGTTCCCGCTGCTCCTTCTGTCGGGAGTGCTGCTGCCCGTGGACTCCGGTCCGACGTGGTTGCGGATCGTCGGGTACGTGAACCCCGTCAAATATCTCGTCGACGCACAACGTTCGCTCTTCTCCGGTCACCTGGGTGATATCTCTGTCTTGTACGGCGCAGCGGCCGCCGGCCTGGTGGCCCTGATCGGGCTTTATGCCGGAACCCGGGCGATGCGCAAGGGCATCTAGACCCCGGAAGGGGTGAGGACATGTCGAGCGAGCGCGACGACCTCGTCCAGACGCTGGACAAGCACCGCGGGTTCCTGCGCCACACGGTCCAGGGGCTCACCGACGAGCAGGCGGCCCTCACGCCCACGGCCAGCGCGCTGTGCCTGGGCGGCCTCGTCAAGCACGTCGCGAACGTGGAGGAGCGCTGGGCGCGCTTCGCCGTCGGCGGTGCCGAGCACATGGAGAGCGTGCCCGTCGACTGGGAGGGGCAGTTCAGAATGGACGCGGGCGAAACGCTCGACGCCCTGCTCAAGCACTACGAGTCGGTGGCTCAGGCCACGAACGAGCTCGCCCGCACGCTCGACCTCGACACCTCGCACGCGCTGCCCGCGGCACCGTGGTTCGAGCAGGGGGTGCGTTGGTCGGTCCGCCGCGTGATGCTCCACATCATCGCCGAAACCGCCCAGCACGCCGGCCACGCCGACATCATCCGCGAGTCCATCGACGGCCAGAAGTCGATGGGATAGCCGAACTAAGGGGCAAAACTCAAGGGCGGACCATCCATTACGGCTCCGCCACCCCACCCCCACCCGCCGCCGTGGGCGGGCGCCGATCGTGGGGATCGCTTCTCACGCCGGACGTGGCGCCCGCCGCAACGGCGCCACGTCAACCGGCCAAGTGGTCAACCCGGAAGACCGGCCAAGCAGCCAACCCCCGAAGTCCGGCCAAGCAGCCAACCCCCGAAGTCCGGCCAAGCAGCCAACCCCCGAAGTCCGGCCAAGCAGCCAACCCCCGAAGTCCGGCCAGGTCGTCGAGAGGTCACGGGCTGACCGCCAGGAACAGGAACGCGGCGAACAACACCAGGTGGACGCCGCTCTGCAGCAACGTGGCCCGCCCCGGCACCACGGTGAGGGTGGAGACGCCGACGGTCAGGGCGAGCAGGACCATGTGGGTGCCGCCGAGCCCGAGCACCAGTGGCCCCTCCAGCCAGATCGAGGCGAGCGCGATGGCCGGGATCGTCAGGCCGATGCTGGCCATCGCCGAGCCGAGCGACAGGTTGAGACTGATCTGGAGCTGGTCGCGCCTGGCCGCCCGTACCGCGGCGATGGTCTCGGGCAGCAGGACCAGCAGCGCGATCACCACGCCGACGACGGCGTGCGGCAGCCCGGCCTCGGAGACGGCGCTCTCGATGATCGGTGACTCGACCTTGGCCAGGCCGACGACGGCGACGAGGGCGATCAGGAGGAGGCCGAGGCTGGCGGTCGCGGTTCTGGTGGTGGGCCTGGGCGCGTGGGCATCCGTGGGCATGGCCTGGCCGTCGTGGGTGACGGGGAGGAAGTAGTCGCGGTGCCGTACCGTCTGGGTGAGGACGAACAGGCCGTAGAGCGCGAGCGAGGCCACGGCGGCGAAGGCGAGCTGGCCGGGGGAGAACTCCGGTCCCTGGGCGCTGGTCGTGAACGTCGGCAGCACGAGGCTGAGCGTCGCGAGCGTGGCCACGGTGGCGAGCGCGCCGCCGGTGCCCTCGGCGTGGAACGCCACGACCCGTCGCCGGAGCGTGGCGCTGAGCAGGGACAGTCCGACGATGCCGTTGCAGGTGATCATGACGGCTGCGAAGACGGTGTCGCGGGCGAGCGTCGCGGTCTTCTCGCCGCCGCTGATCATCAGGCTGACGATCAGCGCCACCTCGATCACCGTGACCGCGACCGCGAGCACCAGGGAGCCGAACGGCTCGCCGACGCGGTGCGCGATGACCTCGGCGTGGTGCACCGCCGCCAGTACCGCCCCGGCCAGAAGCACCGCGACGATGATCACGACGACCATCGGCGGTTCCCGTCCCCATGTCAGAGCCAGCGCCAGAAGTGCGAGGAGGGGGACGGCGGTGGTCCAGTTAAGGAAACGGCGCATGGTATAGATCATGCCCTAAGTGGAGTGTCTGTTCACTTCTGTCCGGTTGGGCGATCGGGCATCATCCGTGCTCAGGGTCATCGTGCGGCAATGCCGGGGCAGTCGTGGGTCCAGGCGGTTCATGATGGAGTCGAGACGGCGACAGCCGAACCTTGTTCTGTTACGGTCGGGTCAAAGCTCAGGAACGCGTGAAGGGGCACGAATGGCCTTGAACCGTGATTTCGTGGGGCGGTCGTATGCGTCCGCCGCGCCGTACGAGGTCAGCCGGGTGAAGATCCGCGAGTTCGCCGCGGCGATCGGCGACCACAACCCGATCTACCGCGACCGGGACGCGGCGCAGGCCGCGGGACATCCGGACGTGGTGGCGCCGCCCACCTTCCCCATCGTGTTCAGCCTGCAGAGCGGCGGTGAGGCCCTGGCCGACCCCGAGCTGGGGCTGAACTTCGCGATGGTGGTCCACGGCGAGCAGCGGTTCGAGTACGCGCGGCCGATCTACCCCGGCGACGAGCTGGTCACCCGCTCGACGATCACCGACATCCGCAGCGCCGGGCGCAACGAGCTGCTCACGATCAGGAGCGAGGTCAGCACCGTCGCCGGCGAACCCGTCTGCACCACCTACAACACCATCGTCGAGCGTGGAGGGGCGGCCTGAGATGACGGCGACGGTCAAGTACGACGAGGTCGAGGTCGGCCAGCAGATCCCCGCGGCCGACTACCCGGTGCGCCGGCTCAACCTGGTCATGTACGCGGGCGCCTCCGGCGACTTCAACCAGATCCACTGGAACGAGCGGTTCGCCAGGACCGTCGGCCTGCCCGACGTCATCGCGCACGGCATGTTCACGATGGCGCAGGCGGGGCGGTTCGTCACCGACTGGGCCGGCGATCCCGGCGCGGTGGTCGACTACGGGGTGCGGTTCTCCTCGATGGTGGTCGTGCCCGACGACGACGAGGGCGCGACGATCACCGTCAGCGGCGTCGTGGAGGAGAAACTGGAGGACAAGCGGGTCGTCATCGCCCTGGTGGCCAAGTCCGCGGACGCCAATGTGCTGTCCAAGGCGCGTGCGGTGGTTCAGCTGTCCTGATAGAGGCGGCCTGTCCTGGGGTAGGGCGGTCGGTATGAGTGAAGTGCCGCACCACGTCATCGAGCTGGCCGAGCAGCGCGTGAAGGCGAGGGCGGAGCGCGACCACGCGCTCGCCGACGAGCTGCGCGCGCGGATCGAGCGCGAGGGGTGGCTGGTCAAGGACGCCCCCGACGGCTACACGCTGAGCGAGAAGCCGCCCTACACCATCTGGCCGACCGTCCGCTCGATCCCGATCACCGCCGTCACCGACGCCCGCCCGCCCCGCCATCTCAACCCGCGGGCCGTCGCCCCCACCTCGGGCACCGGCCGCGACACGACCGGCGGCAACGCGGGCCCCCAAACGGGGACTCAAACGGGCGCCCAAGCGGATCCTCAAGCGGACGCCCAAGCGGGCGCCCAGGAGGATCCCGCCGCCGAGCTGGGCTTCTCCGGCGACCCCGGATCGAGCGGGACGCCGGAGGACGACATGCTCCACGCGCAGCGGATCTGGGACGCCAGCCTGGCCGCCAACCGGCTCGACGACGCCGGGGTGAACCAGGAGCGGCAACGCGCCGAGACCGCCGACGTCACCGTCTCGGTGGGACTGATCGCCGACGGCCGGCCGGACGACGTGCGTGCCTGCGTGGAGGCGCTGCTTGAGCACACCGACGCCGCCGTGCTCGCCCTCGACCTGGGCAACCGGGACGGCGTGGGCGACGTCCTGCACGAGTTCGCCGCCCGGCGGCCCGAGCGGGTGACCGTCTGGCACGTGGCCGAGCTGCCGCACTGGTTCGGGGGGTCGGCCGGGTGGGGCGCCTGCCGTACGGCATTGATGCGGCTGGACACCTCGGACGTGCACGTCCTGATGGAGACCTCCACGATCCTCACGGGCGACGCGCTCACGCCGCTGACGGCGGCGATCCAGCACGGCGCGGTCGCGGCCGGGTGGAAGGGCGCCGACCCCGACGCGGACGGCCACACGTGGCACGAGGCCGGTCCTGGACGGGTGCGCGCGCTCATGGGCTACCTGATGGCGGTACGGCGGGCCGAGGCGCTGGCCGCCATGCCGCAGGACGCCCGCTACTACCGCAACGCCGACCTGGAGCTCTCGCTCGGCCTGGACGGCGAGCTGGTGGTGCCGCAGGAGACGCTCCCCGTGCACGCCCCGCGCCACCACGGCTACCACGACGTCGACCAGGACTACCGCGAACGCGAGTCCCGCCGCACCTACGACCGGGTCCTGCGCCTGCTGCGCCCCTCCTGACGCGGGCGCCGGGTGCCGCGCATCGCGGGGGGCTCATAAGCTAGGGCCCCATGGAGATGCTGGCGCCGTACACCACGCTGGGCCTGGGCGGCCCGGCCCGCGAGTTCGTCGAGGCCGGTACGGCGGAGCAGCTCGTCTCCTTCGTGGCCGAGGCCGACCGCGACGGGGTTCCCACGCTGGTGCTGGGCGGCGGCAGCAACCTGGTCGTGCCCGACGAGGGCTTCGACGGGCTGGTGGTCAAGGTCGCCTCGACCGGGGTGCGGGCCGAGCGCGACGGCGGGCAGGTGCTGCTCACGGTCGAGGCGGGCGAGGACTGGGACGCGCTCGTGGCCCGCGCGGTCGCCGAGGGCTGGTCCGGCATCGAGTGCATGTCCGGTGTCCCGGGCCTGGTGGGATCCACGCCGATCCAGAACGTGGGCGCCTACGGGCAGGACGTGTCGCAGACCGTCCGCTGCGTGCGGGCCTACGACCGCAAGACCCGGCAGGTGGTGGACATCGAGGCCCGCCGGTGCGGGTTCTCCTACCGCGACAGCGCGTTCAAGCGGGACCTGTCGCGGCACGTGGTGCTGGGCGTCACCTACGTCCTGGACATCTCCGACCTGTCGGGCGAGGTGGCCTACAAAGAGCTGGCCGCGCGCCTCGGGGTGCCGATGGGCGAGCGGGTGGGGCTCGCGGACGCCCGCGCGGCCGTCCTGGCCCTGCGCAGGAGCAAGGGCATGGTGCTCGACCCGGCCGACCCCGACACCCGCAGCGCCGGATCGTTCTTCACCAACCCGATCCTGGCCCCCGCCCAGGCCGCCGAGCTGGAGCTGCGCGCGCCCGGCCATCCTCGCTGGGACCTGCCCGACGGCACGGTCAAGGTGCCGGCCGCGTGGCTGATCGAGCAGGCCGGCTTCCCCAAGGGGTACCGTCGCGGGCCCGCCCGCATCTCCACCAAGCACACGCTCGCCCTCACCAACCCCGACGGCTCGGCCACCGCGGCCGACCTGCTGGCGCTGGCCAGGGAGGTGCGCGACGGGGTCGCGGAGAAGTTCGGGGTGCGGCTGGTCAACGAGCCGGTGATGGTCGGCTGTGAGCTCTGACACCCTCGCCTGAGGAACATTCGCGGGGTTCGGCCTGTTAAAATTGCCGAGATATTCCGAAGGGGAGTAGTCCCAAATCACGTGATCGACACACTGGCGTCCCGACGCCCGGTCACGTGGGCCTTCACAGGCGGACGAGACCTTCGGCCTGGCTGTCATGCCGGGCCGAAGAGTCGTGCCCCGGCAGGCGCTCCGGTCCGGTCCGTAGGAATGAGGACCGTTGGAAGCGTTCTGGATCAGTCTTGTGGCCATTTTCGTGGCGGAGCTGGGTGACAAGAGCCAGCTGATGGCGATGACGTTCGCCACCCGGTTCAAGGCCTGGCCGGTGTTGATCGGCATCACCATCGCCACGACCGTCGTCCACCTGCTCAGCGTGGCCGTCGGCGGGCTCATCGGCGACGCCCTGCCCACGACCGCGATCTCGGTCGCGGCCGGCGTCGCCTTCCTCGGCTTCGCACTGTGGACGCTGCGCGGCGACGAGCTGACCGAAGAGGAGTCGAAGAAGGCCCAGCGCACCACCAGGAACGCGATCATCGCGGTGACGGTCGCGTTCTTCCTGAGCGAGCTGGGCGACAAGACGATGCTGGCCACGATCGTCCTGGCCACGCAGCACGGCTGGCTCGGCACCTGGATCGGCTCCACGGTCGGCATGGTCGCCGCGGACGCCCTGGCCATCGTGGTCGGGCGGATCCTCGGCAAGCACCTGCCGGAGAAGGCCATCCGCTACGGCGCCGCCGCGGCGTTCGCCGTCTTCGGCATCATCCTGCTGGCCGACGCCATCTGGTAGCTAGGACGACAGCAGCGACAGCCGGTACGCGGCCGCGGCGGCCTCGCCGCGGCTGGAGACACCGAGCTTGGCCAGGATGTTGGAGACATGCACGCTGACCGTCTTCGCCGAGATGAACAGCTCGGCGGCGATGTCGCGGTTGCTGCGCCCCAGCGCCACCAGCCGGAGAACCTCCAGCTCCCGGGGCGTCAGCAGCTCCGACGTCGCCGACGGCGCGGAGGCGCCGCCCACCCGCCGGCTGAGCATCTCGATCTCCTCCACCAGCGGGGTGGCCCGCAGCGCCTCGGCCAGCGGCTGCGCGACCCGCAGCCGCGTGGCGGCGCCCTCGCGGTCGCCCGACTGGGCGGCGATGGTCGCGGCGTGCAGGAGCGCCTTGGCCTGGGCGTGCGGGCGGCGCAGCCGTTCCCACGCGGCCGCGGCGGCGTCGAAGTCGCCGGTGTAGGTCAGGCGGTAGGCCTCGGCGGGCGGGCCCGAGATGCGTAGCGTGGCGGCGACCTCGGCGGCGTGGCCGCGTACGTGCTCGGACAGCGTGGCGTCGAGGGCTTCGGCCTGGTCGCAGACGTGGCTGATGAGGGAGAGCAGCCGCCAGCCGAGCGCCGACTTGCTGGACTGCGACGGCCGCGACAGCACCCGGTGGGCGACCTCCAGCGCCGCCTCGGGCTCGCCCTTCAGCAGGTGCCAGCCCATGTGCAGGCGGGAGCTTGAGGTGATGTCCTGGACGAAGTCCTCGGGACGTTCCTTGAGCACGCCCAGCTCGGACAGGCTGCTCTCCAGCGTCGACAGGTCTCCGCGCGACAGCGCGATGTCGGCCTGGACGCGCAGGATGTGGTGGCGGGTGCGCAGGCTGGGTCCGAACCTCAGTGAGCGTTCCGCGGTCTCCAGCGCCTCGTCCCAGCGGCCGAGAAGTTCGAGGGCCTCGGCGCGGTTGTTGAGGATGAAGACGCCTATGGTCCTGATCAGGCCGTACTTCTTGGCCATGCGCTCGCCCTCGTAGGAGAGTTCGAGCGCCTCTTCCGAGCGGCCGAGGTCGTTGAGCGCGTCGATGTTGTTGCCGACGGAGCGCAGGATGAGGCGGGGCGAGTCGATGCGCTCGCCTATCTCGCGGGCGAGCTGGTTGGTCTCGTACTGGGCGATGCTGCCGCCGGCCATGGCCTGACCGAGGGCGAGGTTCATGAGGAGCTCGCCCTCCAGGTGCTCGTCGCCGATGTCCCTGGCGATGAGCAGGCCCTCCTCGCACCTGGCGGTGCCCTCCTCGACCTCGCCCTGCAGCATCAGGTGCTGGCTGAGCTTCGTCAGCACCTCGGCGCGCGGGTGGCTGTGGTCGGGGACCAGTTCCAGGGCCTTGTGGAAGTCCTCGACCACGCCCATCTTGCCTTTGGAGATCTTGAACCCGGCCCAGCGCACCATGAGCATGGCCACGCGGTCGGGCTGGGTGTCCTCGTCGAGCCCGGCGAGCGCCGCCCGCACGAACTTCACGCCGCGATCCACCTCGGCGCTGTTGCCCGCGGCCAGCGCGGCCTTCTCCAGCACGTACGAGTGGTCGGCGTCGATGCGCCCGGCCGCGCCCGGCACCTTGTCCCAGAGCATGAGCACACGTTCGAGCAGCGGGATCGCCTCGGCGTAGGCGAAGGCCTTCATCGACTTGCGGGCCGCCTCCCAGGCGGAGATGAGGGCCCATTCGTCGTTGCGCGCGCCGTACCAGTGGTGGGCCAGCTCGACGGCGGCGCGACCGGGCGGGACGAGCTTGCGGTCGCGGGAGATCTCCTCGGCGTAGCGCGCGTGCAGCCGCTGGTGCTCGCCGGGCAGAAGCTCCTCGTGTACGGCTTCGCGGATCAGCGCGTGCCGGAAGACATAGGCCCGGTTGTCGGCGATCTGCAGCACGTTCCCCGCGATGGCAGGACGCAGGGCGGACTCCAGCTCCAGGTCGGACAGGCCGCTGACGGCGGCGAGCAGGGCGTGGCCGATCCGGATGCCGCCGGCGGCGGCCACCCGCAGGACGCGCTGGGTCTCCTCGGGCAGGCGCTCGACGGCGCTGAGGATGAGGTCCTGCATGGAGTCGGGGAAGGCGCAGTCGCCGTCGGGGTCGTCGAGCAGCGCCTCGACGAACAGCGGGATGCCCTCGCTGCGCTCGAAGACCTTCTCGACTCTGGCGTACTCGGGGGTCCTGCCCAGGATCCCGGTCATCTGCTCGGCCACCTCGTCCTGCGACAGGCGGGGCAGGTCGAGCCTGAGCACGCCCCTGACCCGGCTCAGCTCGGCCAGGACGGGGCGCAGCGGGTGCTGGCGGTGCAGGTCGTCGGATCGGTAGGTGAGCACGATCAGGACCTGGGCGGCGGCGAGGTTGCGGCTCAGGAAGGCGATGAGGTCGCGGCTGGAGCGGTCGGCCCAGTGGATGTCCTCGATGAACAGGACCGTGGGGCGGGACTCCGCCAGGCGTTCCAGAAGGGTGAGGAACTGCTCGAACAGCCGGGCGCGGCCGGTGTCGGTGTCACCGTCGACGGTGGGCTCGCCGAATTCCGGCAGCAGCCTGGCCAGGTCGCGCTCGGCGCCCTCCGGCAGGAGACGGGCGATCCTGGCGGTGCCCATCTCCCTGACGAGCTGCCTGAGCGCGGCGGTGAACGGCGCGTAGGCGAGGCCGTCGGTGGACAGTTCCACGCAGCCCCCGAAGAGCACGTGGGCGCCGTCCTGGGCGGCCCGATCGGCGAACTTCTGCACCAGCCGGGTCTTGCCCACACCGGCTTCGCCGCCGAGCAGCACGGCCGTGGCCGTGCCCTGCCTGGCCGCGTCCATGGCGTCGGCGAGGTGGGCGAGTTCCGCTTCCCGCCCGACGAAGACGGGACTCACCATACGTCCCAGCATGTCATCCAGCATGTCACGCCTTACCTGTAGCTTTCGCCGCATTTATGGAGGCGCTGACCGGAGGCGCAGGGACCGACCGGATGGCTTTTGGCCGGAGGCGGCGGGGTTGGGGGATGTATCGAGGGGCTTGCCCCGTCGGGTCAAGGAGGGTGTGAGGCCCGGCCGCGAGGGAGGTTGCGGCCGGGCACTCTTGTGGGGGTCATGACACGCGGCGCTTGCCGAAGACCGAGCGGCGCTCGGACTTGTTGCGGCGCTCCGCCTCACGTACCCTGCGGTGCTCGGCGGCGGCCCGCCGAAGCTCACCGGCTTGGCTCTTCATCAGCTGGAAGTCGAGCTCGGGGTTCATTTCTTTCTCCTTTGTCGTCTGCACCCCTAACACTCCTCCTAAGGCCCGGCCGGCCACATCGGTCGGATGCCTTATCTCTTGCCGAACCATCGGCTTACCCCTACCTAGGACACGCCTGCCACCTGCCTAAGGCAGGCCACGATGATGGCCCATGAGACGCATCGCGATCGCCGCGCTGGCGCTGTTCTCGCTGGTGGCGGCGGTGCCCGCCGCGGCCGGGGAAGCGGCCTGGCGGGTCTCCAGGACGGACGGATCCCTGGGCGGCTATCAGGACGTGGGCGCCACCGGCGGCGACGACGCCTGGGTGGTCAGGACCGGCCGGCCCCTGCTGCGATGGAACGGCAAAGCCTGGCGGAACACGGCGGGCGGCGCCGTGCCGTACCTGGTGACGGCGGCCGGACGGGGTACGGCCTGGCAGTTCGTGCAGAGCCCGGCCCGGGTGGACGCCCGCCAGCTGACCGGCGGCAAGTGGTACGCGCGCCCGATCGAGGCCGAGGGCGCGCACGCGACGGCGGCGCTGGCCACCGGGCCGTCGGAGTGCTGGGCGGCGGGGCTGCGGCTCGGCCCGCGCGGGCTGCGCGACGTGGTGTGGCACTGGAGGGGCGGGCGCTGGACGGAGGTGGCCGCCCCGCTGCCGATCACCGACTTCGCCGCCTCCTCCCGTAAGGACGTGTGGGCGCTCAGCAGCCTGGGAGCCGAGTCGCCCGCGCACGCCGCGTCCGTCCTGCGGCTGACGGACGCGGGGTGGCGGCGCTCGCCGGTGCCGTCGATCTCCCTGCCCAGCCGGTCGCGGGTCGGCGACGCCTACGCGGAACTGCACGACATCGTGGCGCTCGGGCCGGACGAGGCGTACGCCGTGGGCGGAATCTCCTTCATCATCGGCGAGGAACGGGTCATGCGTGAGGCCGTGGTGCTGCGCTGGAACGGCACCTCCTGGGTACGGCTGGCCCACCGCCCGGCCGGCACGTCCTATACCAGGGTCGCGCCGGACGGCGCCGGAGGGTTGTGGCTGGCCACGCGGCGCCAGGACCTGCCGGACGTGCTCACCCACTACCAGGGCGGACGCTGGACGCGGACCCCGGTCGGCAAGGTCACGCTCAACGGCCTGGCCAACGTGCCGGGAACCAGGACGATGTGGGCCACGGCCGAAGCGCGTGAGGCTGGAGTGACGCGCCAGCTGATCCTCAGCTATCGGTGACCTGATCCGGTTTGGAGGTAGCCTGCCCGGTCGGCGATGCTGTGGGGGTGTCAACTGTGACTACCTCGCTCGCGGACGTGGCGGCATCCGCCACCACCCTGCGGGCCTTCCTGCACGGCCTGCCCGGCGTCGACCGGGTCGGCGCGGACCAGCGAGCGGCGATGCTCGGCACCCGATCCATCAAGACGACCGCGAAGGCGCAGGCCATCGACCTGGCCATCTCCATGGTCGACCTCACCACGCTGGAAGGCGCGGACACACACGGCAAGGTGCGGGCGATGTGCACCAAGGCGATGCGTCCTGGTGGCGGCGCGCCCCGTGTCGCGGCGGTCTGCGTCTACCCCGACCTGGTGGCCGTCGCCGCCGAGACCGTCAAGGGCTCGGGGGTGAAGGTCGCCTCGGTGGCCACCGCCTTCCCGAGCGGGCGCTCCTCCCTGGAGGTCAAGGTCAGCGACACCGCGCTGGCCGTGGCGGCGGGCGCCGACGAGATCGACATGGTGATCGACCGCGGCGCCTTCCTGGAGGGCGACTACCTCAAGGTCTTCGAGGAGATCGTCGCGGTGAAGGCCGCCTGCGGCCAGGCGCACCTGAAGGTGATCCTGGAGACAGGCGAGCTGGCGACCTATGACAACGTACGGCGCGCGTCCTGGCTGGCCATGATCGCCGGCGCCGACTTCATCAAGACGTCCACCGGCAAGGTGGCCCCGGCTGCCACGCTCCCGGTGACGCTGATCATGCTGGAGGCCGTGCGCGACTTCCGCGACGCCACCGGCCGCCAGGTGGGCGTGAAGCCCGCGGGCGGGATCCGCGCCACGAAGGACGCCATCAAGAACCTGGTCCTGGTCAACGAAACCGCGGGCGCGGACTGGCTGACGCCCGAATGGTTCCGGCTGGGCGCCTCATCGCTGCTCAACGACCTGCTGATGCAGCGAGAGAAGCTGGCCACCGGCCGCTACGCGGGCCCCGACTACTTCACCCTGGACTGATGATGGCCTTCGAATACGCGCCCGCGCCCGAGTCGCGCGATGTCGTCGACATCAAGCCGTCCTACGGGCTGTTCATCAACGGCGAGTTCGCCGAGGGGTCCGGCACCCCCTTCAAGACGATCAATCCGGCGAGCGAGGAGAAGCTCGCCGAGATCGCCACCGCCACCTCCGACGACGTGGACCGCGCGGTCCAGGCCGCGCGCAAGGCGTTCGGCGTCTGGAGCGCGCTGCCCGGTTCCGAACGGGCCAAGTACATCTTCCGCATCGCCCGCATCATCCAGGAGCGGGCCCGCGAGCTGGCCGTGCTGGAGTCGCTCGACAACGGCAAGCCCATCCGCGAGTCGCGCGACGTGGACGTGCCGCTGGTCGCGGCGCACTTCTTCTACTACGCGGGCTGGGCGGACAAGCTGGAGCACGCCGGGTTCGGTACCAGGCCGCTGGGCGTGGCCGGTCAGGTCATCCCCTGGAACTTCCCGCTGCTCATGCTGGCCTGGAAGATCGCTCCGGCGCTGGCCTGCGGCAACACCGTCGTACTCAAGCCGGCCGAGACCACCCCGCTGACCGCGTTGCTGTTCGCGGAGATCTGCCAGCAGGCCGACCTGCCGCCGGGCGTGGTCAACATCGTCACCGGCGCGGGCGAGACCGGCGCCGCCGTCGTGGCCCACCCCGACGTCAACAAGGTAGCCTTCACCGGCTCCACCGAGGTCGGGCGGATCATCGCCCGCACCGTCGCCGGCACCGACAAGAAGCTCACGCTTGAACTCGGCGGCAAGGCCGCGAACATCGTGTTCGAGGACGCCGCCGTCGACCAGGCCGTCGAGGGCATCGTCAACGGCATCTTCTTCAACCAGGGCCACGTGTGCTGCGCCGGCTCGCGGCTGCTGGTGCAGGAGTCGGTCCAGGACGAGCTGCTGACCGCGCTCAAGCGCCGCCTCGGCACGCTGCGGCTCGGCGACCCGCTCGACAAGAACACCGACATCGGCGCCATCAACTCCGCCGAGCAGCTGGCAAAGATTCGTGAAATGTCGGAAATTGGGGACTCGGAAGGCGCGGAGCGCTGGTCGCCCCCATGCGACATCCCGGAGAAGGGCTTCTGGTTCCCGCCGACCCTCTTCACCGGCGTCGCCCAGTCCCACCGCATCGCCCGCGAGGAGATCTTCGGGCCGGTGCTGTCGGTGCTCACCTTCCGCACCCCGGCCGAGGCCGTGGAAAAGGCCAACAACACCCCGTACGGGCTGTCGGCCGGCGTCTGGACCGAGAAGGGTTCGCGCATCCTGTGGATGGCCGACCGGCTGCGTGCCGGAGTGGTGTGGGCCAACACCTTCAACAAGTTCGACCCCACCTCGCCCTTCGGCGGGTACAAGGAGTCGGGCTACGGCAGGGAAGGCGGGCTCGCCGGGCTGGAGGCCTACCTCGATGTGTGAGCACAAGCGTGGCAGACGCAGGATCCGCCGCGGGCAGGCCACCCGGGGACACGCCTTCGCCAGGGCCGGGCGGCCCGGCCGTACCGGGTGGTTCGCGCACCGCTGCGGCGTCAGCAGGTGTGGTCAGATCTTCGCTCCTGTGCAGCTGACCCAGGAGATCACGTGGAGGGGGCGCGGCGATGAGTAGGTTGGCCGTTCGCAAGACCTACAAGCTGTTCATCGGCGGGGCGTTCCCGCGCTCCGAGAGTGGAAGGTCCTACGTCGTGACCTCGGCCAAGGGCGAGTTCGTGGCCAACGCGGCGCGTGCCTCGCGCAAGGACGCCCGTGACGCCGTGGTGGCGGCCCGCAAGGCCTTCCCCGGGTGGTCGGCGGCCACGCCGTACAACCGGGGGCAGATCCTCTACCGCGTCGCGGAGATGCTGGAGGGGCGGCGGGCGCAGTTCGCCGAGGAACTGGGCGGGCCCAAGAAGGCCGCGGCCGAGCGGGTGGACGCGGCCGTCGACCGGCTGGTCTGGTACGCCGGGTGGTCGGACAAGATCGCCTCGGTGCGCGGGGCGGCGAATCCGGTGGCGGGGCCGTACTTCAACCTCTCGACGCCGGAGCCGACCGGGGTGGTCGCGGTCGTCGCGCCCGCCGACCCGCTGCTCGGGCTGATCTCCGTGATCGCGCCCGTCATCGTCACCGGGAACACCTGCGTGGTGGTGGCCGCGGAGAACGCGCCGCTGCCCGCGATCACGCTGGCCGAGGTGCTGGCCACCTCCGACCTGCCCGGCGGGGTGGTCAACCTCCTCACCGGCCACCAGTCGGAACTGGCCCCGTGGCTGGCCGCGCACATGGACGTCAACGGCCTGGACCTCGGCGGGGTCGAGGATCCTGACCTGGCGCTGAAGTGCGAGCAGGAGGCCGCGGAAAACCTCAAACGCGTCTTCCGCCCCACCACCGAGGACTGGTCCCCGGACCCGTCCCTTTCCCGCATGACCCGCTTCCTCGAAACCAAAACCGTCTGGCACCCGATCGGGATCTGACCCTCTTTAAGGGCTTTTATCCTTTACGGCGAGCCCCCGCCCACGCCACCCGCCGGCGTGGGCGGGCGCCGATCGTGGGGGTCGCTTCTCACGTCGGACGTGGTGCCCGCCGTCACGGCCTTCGCCGGCCCCCTCGACCGGCCCCCTCGACCGGTTCCTTCGACCGGCCCCCTCGACCGGCTTCTTCGGCCGGCCCCCTCGACCGGCCTCCTCGACCGGTTTCTTCGGCCGGCTCCCTCGGCCGGTTTCTTCGAGCGGCCTGTCGGGGAGGTCTAGCGGGGTGGGATGTGGTGGGTGTGGCGGAACAGGTCGGCCGGGTCGTAGGTCGTCTTGAGGTCCCTGAGGCGTTCGTATGCCGCCGGCTCGAAGGCCTTCTTCACGTTTTCTTCCGTCGCGTGGGCGGCGAACAGGAAGTTCAGTGCCTTTCCGCCGGTCGACCAGGGGCGTAGGGCGGCTTCGGTCTGGGCGTGCTCTGGGGGGACCTCGCTGCCTCTGGACACGACCCCATAGAGGAACGACGCGTTCCGGTTGCCTATGGCATTCGGTGTGACCGGTGGGCGGGACAGGGCTCCGCCCAGGTGGCGGATTTCCACGATGGTGCCGGTCAGGGACCTTGCCGCCTCGACCGCCTGGGGTGGCAGTTCCCTCAGGAGGCTGTGGGAGGACTGGGAGGCCACCGGGTCGGTCGGGTCGTTGTGGATGATGTCCGATCGGGTGTAGGGGATCTCCTCCACCTTGTCCATCAGGCGCGGGCCGTACGCGCGAAGTGGTTCTATCAGGCGCTCGCCCTCCTCCGCCGGGCCCGCGTAGGCGATGCGGATGTGGGTTGCCCGGCGGGCGCGCAGGGGTTCGGGGACGAACGGGGCGTCGGGGAACGGGATGACGGCCACGGACGAGGTCATCTCCTCGGGGACGTTCGCCACCCATTCGCGCCAGGCGTGCACCGCGTCGAAGCCGTCGAAGAACAGTGCGCCGCCGTACAGGGTCGTCACCGGGAACAGGGCGATCTCCAGTCCCGTGGCCACGCCGAAGTTGCCCCTGCCGCCGAGCAGGGCCCAGAACAGGTCGGGTTCCTTGTCGGGCGTGGCCAGGACGAGTTCGGCGTCGGCGGTCACCACCTCGATCGCCCTGACGTGGTCGGCTGCGTAGCCGTGCTCGCGCGCCATGAGGCCGATGCCGCCACCGAGGGTGTAGGAGAGCGCGCCCACCGCCGGGGCGGCGCCGGACAGCGGGGCCAGGCCGTGGGGGGCGGCGGCTTCGATCACCCTGGACCACGGCGTGCCCGCCTCGATCCAGGCGATCCTGGCCGCCGGGTCGACGCGGACGCCGTTCATCCTTCCTGTGGTGACGAGGACGCCGCCGTCACCCGCGACCGCCAGGCCGTGGCCGGTGGCCTGGACGGCCACGGGCAGGTTGTGCGCGGATGCGTGGGAGACGGCGGCGCGGACGTCGGCGGCGTCCTCCGCGGCGAAGATCACGTCGGGGCGATGGCGGGCGGAGAGCTGGAAGCCGGTCCGCTCGCTGTCGTACTGGTCGGAGTCCGCGGTGATGGTGTGAGCCATACGGCCATCCTGCCGAGGGGCTTTCCATAAGTCCAAGAGCTGTTTCTGCTCGTAGCTATAATCCACAGTTATGGAACTGCGGCAGCTTGAGTACTTCGTGTCGGTGGTCGAGGAGGGCGGTTTCACCAAGGCCGCGGCCAAGCTGCATGTGGCGCAGCCCGGTGTGAGCGCCCAGGTCAAGCAGCTGGAACGGGAGCTGGGGCAGCCGTTGTTCGACCGGTCGGGGCGCAGTGTGACGCTGACCGAGGTGGGGCGGGCGGTGCTGCCCTACGCGCGGGCCGCGCTGTGGGCGGTGACCGGGATGCGCGACGTCGTGGACGAGTTCACGGGGCTGCTGCGGGGACGGGTGGTCATGGGCGTGGTGACCGCGCCCTGGGCGCTGGACCTGGCCGGGCTCCTGGCGGACTTCCACGCCAAGCATCCGGCTGTCGAGATCACGCTCAACGAGATGGATCCGGTCACGCTCGCCGAGGCGCTGGCGGCCGGGCAGGTGGACCTGGCCCTGCTCGGGCTCGGGGCGCCGCTGCCCGCAGGGGTGGAGACCCAGGTGGTCATCGACCAGGACGTCGTGGCGGCGGTCGGGCATGGGCACGAGCTTGACGGGCGGGACTCCGTCACGGTGCCGGAGCTGCGGGATCACACGCTGATCACGTTGCCGCCGGGGACCGGGTTGCGGTCCATACTCGAGTCGGCCTGCGCCGGTGCGGGCTTCCGGCCCCGGGTGGCGTTCGAGGCCAGTGAGCCGTACTTTCTCGCCAAGCTGGCGGGCCACGGGCTCGGGGTGGCGATCCTGCCGCGGTCGGCGACCTCGCGGCATCGCGACCTGCACGTGCTGGAGATCCGGGAGCCCGCCATGCGGGGGCAGATGGGGCTGGCCTGGCGTACCGACCAGCCCGCGGGGCCGGCGGCCCGTGCGCTGGTCGAGCATGCCAGGGCGACGATGGGCGGGCCGGGCTAGCTCGCCGCCCGCGCCACGGCCGCCGGTGCGCGGCGGTAGGTGGCCAAGGTGAACAGCACCGCGGCCACGCCCAGTCCGGTGGAGAGGATGATCACACCGGCTCTGCCGTACCACTCCAAGGCGAGGCCGCCCGTGAGGCCGGCCACGAACAGGCCCGCGTACTGGGCCGATGAGAGCAGCCCCAGTCCGATCGGCACGCTGTCGGGGACCGCGGCGACCGTCCGGTACTGCTGCGCGGGGGCCATCAGCCAGCCCACCGTTCCCCAGAGGAAGGCCCAGACCAGGGCGATCGGAAGGGACAGGTTCGCGACCGGGATCAGGGCGAGGAAGACGGTCACGGTGACGAGGCCCAGGAAGACCATCCGGCGTGGGCCGTAGGCGTCGGTGAGGCGGCCGCCGAGCTGGTTGCCGATGATCCCGCCCAGCCCCCACGCCCACAACACCGCGGGGAGCGACAGGTCGAGGAGGGAGCCGATGTAGGTGTAGGCGGTGAATCCCGCCGAGAAGATCAGCAACTGGGTCGTCAGCACCGCCGCCACGCCTCGGTCGGCCAGCGGGGCGAAGCGGTCGCGCAGCCGTCCCGAGGAGGGGATCACCACTTCCGGCACCAGTACGGCCACGCCGATCAGGCCCACGACGCCGAGCGCCACCACCAGCCAGATCGTCGAACGCCAGCCCCCGGCCCCGCCGAGCCACGTGCCGAGCGGCACCCCGATCGCCGAGGAGACGCTCAGCCCGCCCATCACCAGCGCGAGCGCGCGGCCCCGGCGTTCTGGCGAGGTCAGCGCGTTGGCGACGCCGGAGGCGGTCGGCGTGAACATGGCCGCCCCGGCCGCCGCGATCACCCGCGTGGCCAGGATCAAGGGGTAGGTGGGGGCGATGGCGGTCAAGGCGTTGCCCAGGATGAAGACGGCGAGCGCGATCACCAGCAGGCGTTTGCGCGGCAACCTGGCCGTGAGCGCCGCCAGCACGGGCGAAAGGATGGCGTAGGCCAGCGCGAACACCGTCGCCAGCTGCCCGGCCGCCGCGACGGAGATCTGCAGGTCGCGGGAGATCGGGGGGAGAAGTCCCGCCGTGACGAACATGCCCGTCCCAACAGCGAAATTTCCCACAGCAAGTGGATAAAGCCTGGAATTCACTCCCACTACGCTGGCTTATAGTTGGATGGTTGTCAAACAATGGAACTGAAGTAGAGTGACATCATGCGCCAGCTTCCGCACCCGGACGCGAAGGACATCCAGCTCACGGAGGTGTTGAGGGTTCTGGGGGATCCCGTGCGGCTGGAACTGGTCGTCAAGCTCGCCGACGGCCGCGAGCTGTCGTGCTCCAGCGCCGGGGACGACCTCGACATCCACAAGTCGACGCTGTCGCACCACTACCGCGCGCTGCGCGAGGCCGGCGTCACCAGGACCCGGCAGAACGGTCGTGAGCGCCTGCTCAGCCTGCGCAGGGACGACCTCGACGCCCGCTTCCCCGGCCTGATCGACTCCATCCTCACCGCCGCCCACCCCGCCTGAACCCGTGCCCACCACACCCCGAACCCCCTCACCCGACCCCACCCCACCGACCACCGGCGTGCCGTCCGGGTCGTCGGCCACACCCGGTTTGCCGGTTTCGGCGGGGTCGCAGGACACGCCCGATCCGGCTACCACTCCACCCGGCCCGGGGGTCTCGGCGGTGTCGGGGGACGTCTCCGGCACTCCGGTCTCCGGCGCTCCGGTCACCGGCGTGCCGTCCGGGTCGTCGGCCAAGCCGGGCTCGGCGGTCTCCGCGGTGCCTGGGCCGGGGGACGTCTCGGGCTCGCCGGTCATCGGTGGGGGTGGGTTGCCGATCGCCGGGGTGTTGGGGGAGTTGTCGGAGGTACTCGAACGGCACGGCAGCGCGGTGCTCACCGCGCCCCCCGGCACCGGCAAGACCACGGTGGTGCCCCTCGCGCTGGCCGGGGAAGGGCTGCGGGTGCTGGTGGCCGAGCCGCGGCGGCTGGCCGTACGGGCGGCCGCGCGGAGGATGGGTGTCAGCTACACGATCAGGGGCGAGCGCAAGGCCGGCCGCAACCCCATGGTCGAGGTCGTGACGACGGGCGTGTTGCTGCAGCGCCTCCAACGCGACCAAGAACTCCCCGGCGTGGACGTCGTCATCCTCGACGAGTGCCACGAACGCCACCTCGACGCCGACACCGCGCTCGCCTTCCTGCTCGACGTCCGCGAGACGCTCCGCCCGGACCTGCGCCTGCTGGCCACCTCCGCGACCGCCGACGCCGCGCCTCTGGCCCGCCTGCTCGGCGACGCGCCGATCGTGGCCGCCACCGGCGCCCTGCACCCCGTCGAGACCGTGTGGGCGCCGCCGCCCCGCCCACTCGCGCCGCCCCACGGGCTGCGGGTCGACCCCGCGCTGCTGTCCCACGTCGCCTCGACGGTACGGCGGGCGCTGGCCGAACGGCAGGGCGACGTGCTGTGCTTCCTGCCCGGCGTCGCCGAGATCGGCAGGGTCGCCAGGATGCTCGAAGACGAGGACGTGCAGGTGCTCCAGGTGCACGGCCAGGCCCCTCCTCACGTCCAGGACGCCGTGCTCGCCCCCGCCACGGCCCGCCGGGTCGTGCTGGCCACGTCGGTGGCCGAGTCGAGCCTGACCGTGCCCGGAGTTCGCGTGGTCGTGGACTCGGGGCTGGCCCGCGAACCGCGTACCGACCATGCGAGGGGGCTCGGTTCCCTCACCACGGTCCGCGCCTCCAAGGCGGCGGCCGTGCAGCGGGCGGGGCGGGCGGGCCGCGAGGCGCCCGGCGCCGTCTACCGCTGCTGGACCGAGGCCGAACACCAGCGTCTGCCCGACCATCCGCAACCCGAGATCGCCCTGGCCGACCTGACCGGTTTCGCCCTCCAGGCCGCCTGCTGGGGCACTCCGGACGCCACCGGCCTGCGCCTCCTGACCCCGCCGCCACCGGCCGCGATGTCCGCCGCCGCCCGTACACTCCAAACGCTTGGAGCCCTTGAACCCGGAACCCCGCGGGTGACCGATCATGGGCGGCGGATGGCGCGGGTGGGCGTGCACCCGCGCCTGGCCAGGGCGCTCCTGGACGCCGGGCCCGGCGCCGCCGAGGTGGTCGCCCTGCTGTCCGACCAGCTCCCCAGGGACGCCTCCGACGACCTGGCCGAGGTCTGGCGCTCGGCCCGCCGTGGCGCCCTGCCGCGCTGGCGCAAGGAGGTCGAACGCCTGACCCGGGCCGCCCCGGCGACGGAAGGGCGGCGGGGTTCGGCTGACGCGGTGGCCGGGGTGACCGTGGCGCTGGCGTTTCCCGAGCGGGTGGCGCGACGCAGGGGCGGGGCCTATCTCATGGCATCCGGTACGCAGGCGCGGCTCGATGAGGGCTCGCGGCTGGGAGAGGCCGAGTGGCTGGCCATCGCGGTGGCCGACCGGCCGGCGGGGTCGGCGACCGCGCGGATCCGGCAGGCCGTGGTGATCGACGCGGACACGGCCCGGCTGGCCTGCGAGGTCACGGTCGAGGACGAGGTGACCTGGAAGGTGCCGCCCGGGGAGCGGCGCGGCGACGTGGTGGCGCGGCGGGTCGAGCGGATGGGCGCGATCGAGCTGGGGTCGAAGCCGCTGCGGGGCGCCGAGGTGCGGGAGGCCCTGCTGTACGGCCTGCGTACCGAGGACGTGCTCACCTGGACCCCCGAGGCCGTGGCGCTGCGCGAACGGCTGGCCTTCTGCCATCGGGCCGCCGGCGACCCGTGGCCGGACATGGACGACCTGCCCAGCCTGGCCGAGCAGTGGCTGGAGCCGGAGTTGTCGCGGGCGCGGCGCCGTTCCGACCTGGAACGCATCGACGTGGCCACGGCGCTGCGCAGGCTGATTCCGTGGAGCCGGCGGCTTGAGGAGGTCGCACCGGAGCGGATCGAGGTGCCGAGCGGGTCGCGGATCCGCGTCGACTACTCGGGCGGGCAGCCGGTGCTGGCGGTCAAGCTGCAGGAACTGTTCGGCTGGGACGACGCCCCGAAGATCGCCGGGGTGCCGCTGCTCATCCACCTGCTGTCCCCGGCGGGCCGGCCGGCGGCGGTCACGGCGGATCTGGCCTCGTTCTGGCGCGAGGGCTACCGGGCGGTACGGGCCGAGCTGCGCGGGCGCTATCCCAAACATCCCTGGCCGGAGGACCCTTTGACGGCGAAGGCCACCCGCCACACCAATGCCCGGATAATGGGGAAATGACCGACGAGAGGGTGCTGGCGGCGGCGCGCAACAACGCCGAGTGGTGCGACCTGATGACGCGGGCGCACGGAATCACCGGGCACTTCGGCCCCGCGGTGTGGAGCAGCGACCGCAGGACGCCGCCCTACTACCCCGACGCCGTCACCCTCGACCCCGCGGCCACCGCCGCCGACGTGCTGGACGGCATCGACGCGGGCCCGTGGGCCTCGGTGAAGGACAGCTTCGCCACGCTGGAGCTGGACGGCGGCTTCGAGGTGCTGTTCGAGGCGAGCTGGATCCACCGGGAGCCGCCCGTGGACGTGGCCGTGCCGGGCGAGGTGAGCTGGGAGCAGGTCGGGGACGCCGCCGCCCTGCGCGCGTGGGAGCGGGCCTGGAGCGGCGGGCGTGACAACGAGCTGTTCCTGCCCGCGGTCCTGGACGGGGCCCGGGTGCTGGCCGGGCGGGCCGAAGGCGAGATCGTCTGCGGCGCGGTGCTCAGCGGCGATGAGCGGGTGGTGGGCGTCTCGAACGTGTTCGCCGCCGGTCGCGACGTGGACGAGGCATGGGCGGGTGTGCTCGCGATGTCCGCCCGGCTGTTCCCCGGCCGGGCGCTCGTCGGGTACGAGAGCGACGTCGCGGCGGCGGCCCGCCACGGGTTCACCGCGATCGGGCCGCTGCGCGTCTGGCTCCACGAGGGCTCGTAGCGGCCCGCCGTACCGCGCCAAAGGACGCCCGCTCCAAGACGCCCGCTGCAAGACGCGCTCTGAAGCGCGTGCTACAGGGCGTCGCGCCAGGTGGGGTCGGTGAGGACCTCTGCCGGGCGCGCGCCCACGCCGAGGTCCTTGAAGCCGCTGGACGTCCCGACGCACACCACGGGCCCGTCGAAGGTACGGCCCAGCGTGCGGAAGGCGGCCAGGCCGGCGGCGCCAGAAAGCTCCTGCCAGATGCCGTGATCGGCCAGTTCCCGCTGGGCGGCGCGCATCGCGTCGTCGCCGACCGGCAGCGCCTGGCCGCCGCTGTCGCGGACCGCGCGCACGCCGCGGTGCCCGCCGACCGTGCACAGGATGGCGTAGGCGTCGGAAGGGGCGGCGTCGACGATCGCGGCGGGTTCGCCGTCGGCCAGCGCCCGCGCGGTCGGGGCGCCGGCGGCCGGTTCGCAGGCGAACATGAGTGGCACGTCCGTCGTCGCGCCCGTGCGGCGCAGCTCGGTGAAGCCCTTCCAGACGCCGTAGAGGAGCTCGCCGTAGCCGGTCGGCGTGAACACCGCCGCGGGGATCCGGCCGAGCTGCGCGAACAGCTCGTAGGCGATGGTCTTGTAGCCCTCGGGGCCGTAGGGGTGGCCGGTGTGGGTGACGGTCTGGTTGCTGACCGGGTGGTAGCCGAGCTCGTCGACGATGTCGCGCAACAGCGGCCAGCGTCTGTCCGCGTCCACGGTCAGGACCTTCGCCCCATACGCGCGCACGAACGACTGCACGGCCGGCGGTGAGTCGGCGGAGGCGAGCACGACGGCCCTGAGCCCGGCGCGGGCGGCGTAGGCGGCGGCCGAGGCGCCGTGGTTGCCGGAAGAGGCGACGACCACGCCGGGGGCGCCCGCGGCGAGGGCGGCGCTGACGGTGACGCGGTTGAGCCGGTCCTTGTGCGACCAGGTGGGGTTGCGGGACTCGTCCTTGAGGTGGACGCCGCCGTCGAGCTCCAGCAGCGGGGTGCCGCCCTCGCCCAGGGTGGGCGCGTGAAGCGGCGGCAGCAGCGGCGACCACCGCGCGATGTCGGGCAGCGGCGCCTGCTCGAACAGCCCGGCGGGCACCCGGTCGTAGTCGTAGTCCACGTCGAGCGGGTAGGTCAGGGCGTCGGTGCTGGTCTTGGGGCAGCCGCGGGTGAGCGCTGGGACGAGGGGATAGCTGATCGAGGAGTCACCCAGGGAGCGCTGGGCGATGGCAAGCGATGGAGCGGTCACGCGTTCGAGCCTAGTGGGCTATCATCGTGATATCACTTCGATAGCAAGGAGTCGCGATGGAACGACGTGCCTTCCGCCTCAACGGCTTCCTGGCCCTGATCGTGGCGATCGCGCTGGCCGTGGTGGCGGGGCTGACCCTGCTCAACGGCGGGCTGTCCGGGCTGGTGCTCGCGATCGTCCTCGGGCTGGTCGTGCTGCTCATGCTCACCGGGTTCGCCGTGATCAACCCGAACGAGGCCAATGTCGTGCAGTTCATGGGCCGCTACGTCGGCACGGTCACCGACGCCGGCCTGCAGTGGGTGCTCCCGCTCACCACGAAGCGCAAGGTCACGCTCCGGGTCCGCAACTTCGAGACGGCCAGGCTGAAGGTGAACGACGCCGACGGCAACCCGGTGGAGATCGCCGCCGTCGTCGTCTACCGGGTCACCGACGCCGCGCGGGCCGTGTTCTCCGTCGACGACTACGAGGAGTACGTCTCCATCCAGTCGGAGGCCGCGGTGCGTCACCTGGCCACCACCCATCCGTACGACTCGCACGAGGAGTCCCGCACCAGCCTGCGCGACGGCGCCACCGTCGCCGAGGAGCTCACCACCGAGCTGCGCGAGCGCACCGAGCTGGCCGGGGTCGAGGTGCTGGAGGCGCGCATCACCCACCTCGCCTACGCGCCCGAGATCGCCCAGGCGATGCTGGTCCGCCAGCAGGCCGCCCAGGTGGTCGCGGCGCGTACGCGCATCGTCGAGGGCGCGGTGGGGATGGTGCAGCTCGCGCTGAACCGGCTCGCCGCCGAGGGCGTGGTCGACCTCGACGAGGAGCGCAAGGCGCAGATGGTCTCCAACCTGCTGGTCGTGCTGTGCGGCGACCGCGCGACCCAGCCGGTGGTGAACGCCGGCAGCCTCTATGCCTGACAAGAAGAAGCTGCTGCTGCGCCTGGATCCGGCCGTCTACGACGCCATCGCCAAGTGGGCGGCCGACGACCTGCGCAGCGTGAACGGGCAAATCGAGTTCGCGTTGCGCCTGGCCTTGAAGGAAGCCGGTCGGGAGCCTCGCACCGAACGCTAGAAACCTGCAGACTCTATGCATGTTGTGGGCAGGAAGGTCCGCCGTGGAGATCGCGGCAGCCGTACGGCATGGGGACGTCGCGCCGGAGACCGTCGTCGAGGAGCATCTCCAGGTGATCGCCGAGCGTGATCCACGGCTCGGGGCCTTCCGCCTGGTCAGGGAGCGCGCGGTCGAGGAGGCTCGGGCGGTGCGCAAGCGCCGCGACCTGGCCGACCTGCCGCTGGCCGGCGTGCCCGTGGCGGTCAAGGACAACCTGGAGGTGGCGGGCGAGGCGTGCCGCCACGGCTCGGCCGCCACGTCCGCCGCCCCCGCGCGCGAGGACCATCCCGCCGTCGCCCGCCTGCGCGCGGCGGGCGCGGTCGTGGTCGGCCTGACCAACCTGCCCGAGCTGGGCCTGGTGGCCTTCGGCGACAGCGCCTACGGCACCGTCAGAAACCCCTGGGACCTCTCCCGTACGGCCGGCGGCTCCTCGTCCGGCGCCGCCGCCGCGGTGTCGGCGGGCATGGTCCCGATCGCCCTCGGCAACGACGGCATGGGCTCCCTGCGCATCCCCGCCGCCTGCTGTGGGGTGCTGGCGCTGAAGCCGGGGCCGGGCGTGGTCCCGCCGCCGGTCAACGACTGGCGGGGCCTGACCGAGAACGGGCCGCTGGCGTGGGGCGTGGCCGACCTGTCGCTGACGTTGTCGGTGCTGGCCGCCGATCCGGGCCTGGCCGAGTCGTGGCGCACCGGTTCGCGGACGGAGCCGACGCGCCCGATGCTCCGCTCGGTCTGGGCCGACGACGGTGACGATCAGACCTGGGAGCACCGTCCGATCCGGCCGGACGCGAACGGCCCCTTCGACCTGCGCGTGGCCTACGCGCCGCAGCCGCTTCCCGCCGGTCTGTCCATGGACCGGGAGTTCCGGGCGGCGGTGGAGGCGGCCGCCGAGACGCTGCGCGTGGCCGGGCACACGATCGTGGAGCACGGAGAGCGCCTGCCCGCCTGGCTCGGACCCGCCACGATCGCCGCCTGGCTGGCCCGCTCCGGCGAAGCCGCCGACGGCCTGGACCGCGGCCGCCTGGAGCGCCGCAGCCGCGCGCTCGGCCGGGCCGGACGGGTGCTGGCCAGGCTCTCGCTCGACGGCACGAAGGGCAGGGACCGCTGGAGCGGCTACGGCGCCGACCGCTGGTTCGGCGACGCCGACGTGCTCGTCACCCCGACGCTGGCCACCGTGCCGCCCCGAGCCGACGGGTGGGCACAGCGGGGCCTGCTCAGCAACGTGCTGGCCAACGCCAGGTACGCGCCGGCGACGGGCCCGTGGAACATGTGCGGCTGGCCGGCGCTGTCGGTGCCGATCGCCACCCACTCGACGGGCCTGCCGATCGCCGTCCAGCTCATCGCGCCACCCGGCGGCGAACCCCACCTGCTCGGCCTCGCCGCCCAGCTGACCACCGCGCATCCGGCGGTGCGCCCGCCGGGCTACTCGCTCTAGCTGGGCGGCAGGGGCGTGATCCAGCCCAGCGCGAGGGCCAGGAAGATGAACGCGCCCAGCGCGATCCGGTAGATGACGAAGCCGGTGAAGCGGTGGGTGCTGATGTAGCGCAGGAACCAGGCGACGGCCGCGTAGCCCACCACGAACGAGATGATCGTGGCCAGGATCGTCGGGCCCCACGCGGGCGCCTGGCCCTCGCCGATCTCGGTCAGCTCCAGCAGGCCCGACGACAGCACCGCCGGGATGGCCAGCAGGAAGGAGTACTTGGCCGCGTCCTCGCGCCGGTAGTCGAGCAGGAGGCCGGCGGTGATGGTGCCGCCGGAGCGGGAGACGCCGGGGATCAGGGCGAGCGACTGGGCGAAGCCGTACACGATGGCGTGGGTGAAGCTGAGGTGCTTCTCCAGCGTGAGCTTGTTGCGGGCGGTGCGGTCGGCGAACCACAGGATGATCGCGAAGACGATGAGCGTGGTGGCGATGATGCGCAGGTCGCGGAAGACGGTCTCGATCTCGGTCTTGAACAGCAGGCCGAGCGCGCCGATGGGGAGCGAGCCGACGATGATGAACCAGCCCATCCGGGCGTGGAACGCGCCGCGCAGGGCGGGTGTCCACAGGGAGCGTGTCCAGGTGGAGACGATCTCCCAGATCTCCTTGCGGAAGTAGATCAGGACCGCGGTCTCGGTGCCGAGCTGGATCACCGCGGTGAAGGCGGCGCCGGGGTCGTCCCAGCCGACGAGTTCGGACACGACGCGGATGTGTGCGCTGGAGGAGATCGGGAGGAACTCCGTCAGGCCCTGGATCAGGCCCAGGACAACAGCTTCGAGCCAGCCGATCACGCGTATACCCTCCCACGCCCGTCTCTTTGACGAAGCGAGGTTATCGGTCGTTGGGGTTGGGTGGTGACAGCGTTGCTCGTGGGGGAGCGGATGGGTCCGGAAATTTCTTGAAAAGGGTGTCATCCGATGGCGGTGGTCCAGACCGTAGTAACTGTGATGGACACTTTCGCCGAGTACGTGATGACGCGGTCAGCGCGGCTGCGCCGTACCGCCTATGTGCTGACCGGCGACTGGGACACTGCGGACGACCTCGTCCAGACCGCCCTGGCCAAGGCGTGGACGGCCTGGCGGCGGATCGACGGCGACCCGGATCCGTACGTCTACCGCATCCTCACCCATACCCACGCCTCCTGGTGGCGGCGGAGGTGGCGGGGCGAGGTGCCGACCGAGCGGCTGCCCGAGACCCCGGGCGGCGACTTCTCGGCCGAGGCGGAGGAGAAGGCCGCGGTGTGGGCAGCGATCCGGGAGCTGTCGGGACGGCAGCGCGCGGTGATCGTCCTGCACTACTTCGACGAGCTGACGCTCCCGCAGTGCGCCCATGTGCTGGGTTGTTCGCTCGGCACCGTGAAGACGCAGCTCGGCAGGGCGCTGGCCAAGCTGCGCGTACATCCGGGCATCCGGTCCGAGGAGGCGGCGCGATGACGTTCACCGAGGACGACCTGCGGGCGCTGCTGGACGAGCGCACCGCACCCGCACCCGAAAGGCCGACAGACGTGACCCAGATCGTACGGCGGGGCCGCCGGATCCTGATGATCCGGTGGGGGATGGGCGCGGTGCTGGCGGGGGCCGCCGCGCTGGTCGCGTTCCTGGTGGTCCCCGGGCAGAGCCCGAACCCGGATCCGGTCCCGGTGGCCGCCGCGACCCCCTCGGGGACGCCGTCGCGGACGGCCGAGCGGGAGCCCTCCCTCACCCTCGACGGCAAGGACCGCTCCGCCGCGCTCTCCTCCGACAAGTCGGCCGTCGGCTACGACCTGAAACTCACCCCCAAGTCCTCCGCCGTGGTGGTGCGGTGCGAGGAACCGGGCGCCTGGGTGGTCCTGTCGTTCAAGGGCGGCGCCCGGGAGGGGACCACGATGCGGTGCGCCGGACACGGGATCCGGTTCGAGCTGGCCGGGAAGGCCAAGAGCGTGCGCGTCTGGGTGTTCCCGGCCCACGCCCCTGTGGTGGACCGGCCGCTCAAGGACTGCGTTCTGGCCGACAAGGAGAAGGGGCTCTGCGATGGCAGGTACGCCGCCGCCGAGCTCATCCGCCATGACGTCGCCCTCTCGCTCGCCGCCGACCTGGGCGTACAGCCCGGGTCCTGGTCGGTCGGCGTCTACGACCGGCCCTAGACCTTCCACGCCGGAGCCGCCTGCTTGGCGTACTCGGCGAAGTCGCGGGCCGGTCGGCCGAGGGCCTGCCGTACCCCGTCGGCCAGGTTTTCGTTGCGGCCGTCGAGGACCTCGGCGAACAGCGCGTTGAGACCATGGGCCTCGTCCTCGGGCACGCCGGCCGCGATGGCGCCGGCGGCGAACTCCTCCGGCGTGACCGAGACGTAGGCGACCTCGCGGCCGGTCGCGGCGCTGATCGTGGCGGCGGCCTCGGCGAAGCTGATCAGGCGCGGGCCGGTCAGCTCGTAGACCTTGCCGGCGTGGCCGTCCTGGGTCAGCGCCGCGGCGGCGACGTCGGCGATGTCCTCCACGTCGACGAAGGGCTCGGTGACCTCACCGGCGGGCAGCGCGATGGTGCCGCTCAGCACCGGGTCCAGGAGCCAGCCCTCGTCGAAGTTCTGCATGAACCAGGAGCAGCGCACGACCGTCGCCTCGACGCCGGCGTCGAGGACGACCTGCTCGGCCTCCTGGGCGAGTTCCTCGTTGCGGCCGGACAGCAGGACCAGCCTGCGCACGCCCGCGGCCACGGCGATCTCGGTGAAGGTGCGGATCCGGTCGAGCGCGCCGGGGAAGGCGAGGTCGGGGTAGTAGGTGATGTAGACGGCGTGGACGTCGCGGACGATGGGCGCCCAGGTGGAGTCGTCCTCCCAGTCGAACGCCGGGCGCGAGCCCTTGCGCACGTCGAGGCCCATCGCCTCAAGCCGCTCGGCCACGCGGCGGCCGGTCTTGCCGTTGGAACCCAGAACCAGTGTCGTGTTCGTCATGTCCCCTAGTTAAGCGGCCGCGAATGAGACTGGACATGGTTGAAACGCGCCATTCCATATGCGATCGTCTCAATCATGGACCAGCTTGCCGCACTCCTCGACGGGCCACGTGCCCGGGGCGCCTTCCTGCTGCGTGCACTCCTGGATCCGCCCTGGTCGATGCGGGTGGAGGACCAGGCGCCGCTCACCGTGGTGGGGGTGGTCAAGGGGGAGGCGTGGGTGGTGCCGCGGGGTGGCGGGCCCGTCCGGATCAGCCCCGGTGAGGTGGCGATCGTGCGCGGGCCGGACGAGTACGTCGTCGCCGACCAGCCGGACACCACACCCCAGATCATCATCGGGGCCGACCAGCACTGCACCACGCTGGACGGCGAATCGCTCTACCAGTCCATGGACCTGGGCGTGCGTACCTGGGGAAACAGCGCCGACGGCGACACCATCATGATCGTCGGGACCTACGCCATGGAGACCGAGGTCGGCCGGCGGCTGCTGGAGGCGCTGCCGAAGCTCCTCGTGCTTCCGGGCGGGCCGCTGATCGGCCTGCTCGGCGCCGAGATGGTCCGCGACGAACCCGGCCAGGAAGCCGTGCTCGACCGGCTGCTCGACCTGCTGCTGATCTCCACGCTGCGCTCCTGGTTCGCCGACCACGAGGCGCCCGCCTGGTACCGCGCCCAGAGCGACCCGATCGTGGGCAAGGCCATGCGCATGCTCCACAACAACCCCGCCCACCCCTGGACCGTCGCCTCCCTGGCCGCCGAGGTCGGCGTCTCGCGCGCCTCGCTGGCCAGGCGCTTCACCGAACTCGTGGGCGAGCCGCCGATGGCGTTCCTCACCGACTGGCGCCTCGCCCTCGCCGCCGACCTGCTGCGCGAGCCCGGCGCCACCATCGGGTCCGTCGCCAGGAAGGTCGGCTACGGCAGCCCGTTCGCCCTCAGCACCGCCTTCAAACGGGTACGCGGCATCAGTCCCCAGGAATACAAGGTCGGATGAAACCCCTGGTGCTCGTCGACATCGACGGCGTGCTCAACCCGCTCGGCCGGCCGTCCGCGGACTTCCGGCGCTACCGGTGTGTGCTCGAAGGCGAGACCTACACGGTCCACCTCAACCCGCGGCACGGCATCTGGCTGCTCGAACTGGCCGTGCGGGCCGGCGCCGAACTGGTGTGGGCGACCACCTGGGAACACCATGCCAACGAATGGATCGCCCCCCGCCTCGGGCTGCCCAATCTGCCGGTCATCCGGGTGGCCCAGGATCGTCCCAGCGAGGTCGGGGAGATGTTCAAGACGCCGCACGTGGCCGCGTACGTGCGGGGGCGGCCCTTCGTGTGGTTCGACGACCTGCTGTTCTCCGCCGACGAGCACTACCTCAGGGACCACCCGGACGTCGGCGACTTCTTCCTCGTCCAGGTCGACCCGAAAAGGGGACTGACCAGGCAACATTTCGACCTCGCCGCCGAATGGCTCACCCTGTCAGGGTTTTCTCAGGGTCCATAGTGGAACGCGAATCACCTGGTTGTCCGTTTTACCAGGTGAGTTCGCAACCAACGGAGGAGCGAGATGTACCGCTCGAAGGAGCACAGGATTCTGGCCGGCGTCTGCGGCGGCATCGCGGACAAGCTCGGCTGGTCGCCCACTGTCGTGAGGGCGCTGTGGCTGCTGCTGTCGCTGCTGCCCGGCCCCATGTGGGTGCTTTACATCATTCTCTGGATTGTCCTGCCCAACGGCCCGCGGAGCTACGCTCACTAGTATGAAGTCGCGCCCGCTCACGCTCATCCAGGACGATCTCGTCGGCTACGACCAGGCGATGGATCGCATGACCGACCTGGTCGGTCAGCGGCAGAGAGACGAGCGGCGCGACACGCTGTGGTTGCTGAGCCACCCGATGGTCTTCACCGTCGGGCGGCGCACGCCGCTGGAGCACCTGCCCGACCCCGCCCGCGGGGTGCCGGTCGTGGAGACCGGCCGTGGCGGCCAGCTGACCTACCACGGCCCCGGCCAACTCGTCGGATACCTCATCGTCAAGCTCGGCGAGGACGAGGGCATCGTCGACTACGTCCGCGAGGTGGAGCTCCGCCTCGTCGAGGCGCTGGGCAAGCTCGGCCTGCCCGCCGAGCGCCGCGACACCCCGCCCGGCCACGAGCTCCTGACCGGCGTCTGGACCAGCGAGACCAGCCGCAAGATCGCATCGATCGGGATGCGGCAGAGCCGTGGCGTCACCAGCCACGGCTTCGCGCTCAACGTCGACGGCGACCTCGAACCCTGGCACTGGGCGGTGGCGTGCGGCATGCCGGACGTCGACATGACCTCGGTCAAGCGCGAACTGGCCGCCGCCACCATGACCGAGGTCCGCGAGATCGTCGCGACCGCCTTCGAGGCCTCCTCCTAGGGAGTGGGGATCTCGTCCACGGTACGGCGGGGCCCGGTGAACCAGCGCTTGGCCGACAACGTCCACCACAGGGCGATACCCGCCAGCACCACGCCCACCGCGAGCGGCGCGTAGTTGACCGCCGTCCAGGTGAACTCGGCGTTGCCCGGGACCCCCTTGGGCGAGACCGGCAGGACGAAGTAGATCGCGATGACGATGATCTCGATGATGGCGATCCAGTTCAGGACCTTGTACTTCGAGCCCAGCGTCCACGGTCCCGGCACGAACGCGGCGCCCTGCTTCAGCCGCAGCCAGATCGGGATCAGGAAGGCCAGATAGAGGCCGATGACCGCGATCGACACCACCGCGAGGAAAGCTACCGGCGCGGCCGTACCGGGAGGGGCCCACAGGGCCGGGAGCGTGATCAGCAGCGCCACGCCGCAGCCGGCGAGGATGGCGTTGACCGGGGTGCGGTTGACGTTCACGCGTGACCACAGCCGCCAGCCGGGCACCGCGCCGTCCCGCGAGAACGCGTAGGTCATCCGCGACATCGAGGTCACGCAGCTCATCCCGCAGAAGAACTGGCCGAGCGTAGAGATCGCCAGGATCAGCGTCGCCGGAGCCCAGTCGAGCGCGGTCGTGAAGATGGTCGCCACCGCGCCGCCGCTCTCGTTGATCGCGTTCACGTCCGTGGCCGCGAACAGGAACGCCAGCAGCACGATCCAGCCGCCGATCGCCGAGTAGAAGATCGACTTCCAGAGCCCCTTGGCCGCCGACATGGCCGCGCCGTGCGTCTCCTCCGAGACGTGCGCGCACGCGTCGAACCCGGTGATCGTGTACTGCGTCAGCAGGAAGCCCAGCGGCAGCACGTAGAACCAGAACGGCAGGCCGCCCGTCCCGTCGCCGAAGCCGGAGTTGTTGATCGTCTCGGTGAACACGAACGAGATCGACTGGTGCTGCTGCGGCAGGAAGACTAGAAGCCCGACGACGACCGCGGCCCCCACCACGTGCCACCAGACGGAGACGTTCTGCAGCACCGAGATCAGGCGGTGGCTGTAGATGTTGATCAGCGCGTGGAGAATGAGGATCACCGCGAAGAAGCCGAACACCCTGGCCAGGCTCGGTTCCCAGCTCGGGAAGAACTGGGTGAGCGTGAGGTCGAGGAAGGTGGCGCAGCCGTAGTCGACCGAGGCGGTGACCGCGATCAGGCCGACCAGGTTCAGCCAGCCGGTGAACCAGCCGTGGATGGGTTTGCCCAGCTTGGTCGCCCACCAGTAGATGCCGCCCGCCGTCGGATAGGCGGAGACGAGCTCGGACATGCAGAAGCCGATGATCAGGATAAAGATCGAGATCAGGGGCCAGCCCCAGGAGATGGCGACCGGGCCGCCGTTGTTCCAGGCTTGGTAGAAGGTGGTGAAGCAGCCGGCGAGGATGGAGATGATCGAGAAGGAGATGGCGAAATTGGAGAAACCGCTCCAGGTTCGTGCGAGTTCCTGCTTGTAACCCAGCTCGGCGAGTCGTTTGGAATCCTCATCCACAGTCATGTGGTCTCCTCGGGGGGTTCTTTGGTCTACCTCTAGACCAATTCGTTCCTCCGATCAAGCGGTTACACGAGAGTTTCAAGGTAGTAAGAGATCCTCTTGGTATTTCGCCCACATACGAGACCCGACAGGCGAGGTGCTCCGCTTCGCTCCGCGCGTTCTGCCGGGCCCCGCCCGTTGCCCGGGTGGGTGGTTGGGCGGTTGGAGCCCGCCCGACAGGCTCGGTCTGGCTGTGGTGCGCGCTGCGCGCGATGGGGCAAGGCTGTGTTTCCAGTCGAGCCGGGGGCTCGACCCCGTGTTGGGCCTCGCTTCGCTCGGGCTGTCTTCTTGGGGCCCCGCCCCTTGCCCGATTGGGTGGTTGGGCCGTTAGAGCCCACCCGACAAGCGAGGTGCTCCGCTTCGCTCCGCGCGTTCTGCCGGGTCCCACCCGTTGCCCGGCTGGGTGGTTGGCCGGTTGGAGCCCGCCCGACAGGCTTGGTCTGGCTGTGGTGCGCGCTTCGCGCGATGGGGGCTAGCCCGGCTTCCGGTTCGAGCCCAGCCTCAACCCCCGGTGTCTGAATAACCTGAACCGCTTCCCCGCTAGGCACCAGGTCAAGGCCGCCCGCCTCCGCCGCGGCGTGTCGATGTACCCCCCGGTGGCCTTGTCAGGGTCCAGGGGAGATGGGCGCGGTGTTGCGGGTCACGAGTTCGCCGTTCCGAAGAGAGGCCGGTTCGAGGGCGTCGTCCTCGTAGAAGCGCATGTGCAGGGAGAGGTCGAACGCCGAGTCGCGCACCCTCCGGTCAAGCCATCGGATGAATTGTGTCGCCAGGTCGAACTCGTCCGCGTGGATCTCCTGGCGCGAGGTCAACGCCCATCCGGGGCGTCGTTCTTCGGGGCCGCGGCGCTCAAGCGCCGAAAAGAGCACCCCGCGGATTCTGGCGGCCGCCCCACGCTGGGCCAGCGCCGGGAGCCGTACCGCCGCCCAGTGGCCTTCCCCGCTCGCCGCGACCTGGGGATCGTCGAGGTCGTCGACGAACTCCGCGGGAAAGTCGGTCACGATAGTGAACTCCTCGGGCTCCGGCCCGAGCCCGAGGTGCCATCGGAGTTCGGCCATCTCGGCTTCCGAGAGGTCATCGGGAAGATCGGCTGTCACCAGCAGTTCGTACAAGTCCGCCATGGCTGGACATCTTCACATACGCGGCTCGGGTGGGAGGCGGTGATCTAGCATCCGGGCATGCTCGTCGTCCTCGTGAACGGCCTGCCCGGTTCGGGCAAGACCACGTTGGCCACAGCGCTGGCCGGTGCATCGGGTGGACACGACGGGCCCGGTGGACATCGCGGCTCTGGTCGAGCGGGTGACGGCCTGCGTCGGGTAATCGCGTCCTCCAGGGCGTGACGGCCCCGCGTCGGGTGGTCGCGTCTGCCAGGGCTGACGGCCCGCGTCGGGTGAGCGCGTCTGCCAGGGCGGTGACGGCCCGCGTGGGGTGAGCGCGTCTGCCAGGGCGGTGACGGCCTGCGTCAGGTGATCGTGTCTACCAGGGCGTGGCAGAACGCCTTGAGGTCGTCGGGTTTGCGGCTGGTGATCAGGGTGCTCGGGGCGTCGGTGTCCACCACGATCTCCTTGTCGACCCAGGTGGCGCCGGCGTTGCGCAGGTCCGTTCGCAGGCTGGGCCAGGAGGTGAGGGTGCGGTCGCGGACCACGTCGGCCTCGATGAGGGTCCAGGGCGCGTGGCAGATGGCCGCCACCGGCTTGCCGCTGTCGAAGAAGCCGCGGACGAAGTCGACGGCCCGCGGGACTGTGCGCAGGAGGTCGGGGTTGGCCACGCCGCCGGGGAGTACGAGGGCGTCGAAGTCGGCGGCGCTCACCTCGTCCACGGTGGCGTCCACGGCGAAGACGTCGCCCTTGTCGAGGTGGTTGAAGCCCTGGATGGAGCCGGAGGCGGTGGAGATCAGGCGCGGGGTGCCGCCGGCTTGTTTGACGGCCTTCCAGGGGTCGAGCAGTTCGATCTGCTCTACGCCTTCAGGGGCTGCGAGGAATGCGATCATCTTTCCCTGCATGGTGATTTCTCCCTTTTTGGGCCTCCTTTCCGGGTGATGTGGAGATATGCGTGAGGGCGATCAGCGCGTACCCGGCCGTGAGGAACACGGCGCTGAATCCCAGCCCCGCCAGCACATACTCGAAGGAGCCGATCTCGGTCAGGCGCAGGTGACGGCGGGCCATTCTGACCGGTAGCTCCGGGGCGGTGAGTACCACCAGTACCGCGTATCCCAAGGGGAAGGTCAGCCACTTGGGTGAAGGCGGCCCAGTCGACCAGGACCATCAACGGCGTGATCCAGTGGAGCAGCAGGTTGCGGGCGGACTGGGGCAGGGGGAGGGCCAAGAAGGCGACCACTCCGGTCACGACCAGATAGAGGGTGACGGCGCCGCGGATGGAGGGACCGCCTTCGCGGCGGGCGGCCAGGAGCCACAGGTAATACGCGGCCGGCACGGTGTTGCTCTGCACCGTGAACGTCACCCAGGGGTCGCGTAGTTCGGCGAGCGCGAGTGCGACTCCGGTGAGTGCCGCGGCCACCAGCAGGATTCGCCATCAGGTGCGCATGATCACCCGTCCTGGCGTTGCGCAGTTCAACCAGAGGTCACCGGGATTCAGCCGATCTCGACCCGCCGGCGGGTCGAGGCGCCGGAGTGCGTCGGCTCGGCACCCGTGATACATCCGATCAGTCTGCTGAAGAGTCGCGGCTGAGGATGAGATGGTGGGCCGCCGCGGCCAGGGTGGCGCCGGCGGCGTACCAGAAGAGGTCGGGCGGGTTGAAGGTGCTGCCGAGGAGCGGGCGCAGGACGGCGGGGATGCCGGCGAGCTGGGTGAACTCGATGGCCCAGCTCACGCCGCAGGCCAGCAGGGCGGCGATCCAGGGGCGCACGTGCGGGCGGATGAAGACGATCACCAGGTAGATCAGCACGGTGTAGAGGGCGTCGCCGGAGTACTTGGCGAAGGGGCCGGAGAACAGCGCGCGTACGCCCAGTCCCGCGGCCACGGTGACGGCGGCGGCTACCGCGGTGGGCAGGCGGGACATTCCCCAGAGCCTAAATGGCTTTTACCGGGGCGCGTACGGCTGGCTAGCATCAATGCACGTGAGCGCGACGATGGTAGTGAAGAACCTTGCGGCCGGGCATGGGGAGCGGGTGTTGTTCTCCGGGCTCGACCTGGTGGCGGGGCCGGGTGACGTGATCGGGCTGGTCGGCGCCAATGGCGCGGGCAAGTCGACGTTGCTGCGGATGCTCGCGGGGATCGACGCGCCGGAGGAGGGCGAGATACGGCTGAGCCCGGCCACGGCCGTCGTCGGCCACCTGCCGCAGGAGCCGGAGCGCCGGCCGGGGGAGACGGTCAGGGCGTTCCTGGCCAGGCGTACGGGCGTGACCAAGGCGCAGAAGGACCTCGACGAGGCCACTCAGGCCATCGTGGAACAGGCCGCGGGCGCGGACGACGTCTACAGCGTCGCCCTGGAGCGCTGGTTGTCGCTGGGTGGCGCGGACCTGGACGAGCGGGCCGAGGAGGTGGCCGCCGAGCTGGGGCTGAAGGTCGACCTGGATCAGCCCATGACGACGCTGTCCGGCGGGCAGGCGGCTCGGGCGGGGCTGGCGTCCCTGCTGCTCAGCCGGTATGACCTGTTCCTGCTGGACGAGCCCACCAACGACCTCGACCTCGACGGGCTCGACCGGCTGGAGACGTTCGTGCGGGGGCTGCGGGCGGGCACCGTGGTGGTCTCGCACGATCGCGAGTTCCTGGCCAGGACCGTGACGAAGGTGCTGGAGCTGGACCTGGCCCAGCAGCAGGTCAACCTGTACGGGGGCGGCTACCAGGCCTATCTGGACGAGCGCGAGGTGGCCCGCAGGCATGCGCGCGAGCAGTACGAGGAGTACGCCGAAACCCGCGCCGGGCTGGAGGCCCGCGCGCGCACGCAGCGGGCCTGGATGGAGAAGGGCGTCAAGAACGCCCGCCGCAAGATGCCCGACAACGACAAGATCGGACGCAACGCCCGCATCGAGACCACCGAGAAGCAGGCGGCGAAGGCCAAGCAGACCGAGAAGATGATCGAGCGCCTTGACGTCGTGGAGGAGCCGCGCAAGGAGTGGGAGCTGCGGATGGAGATCGCCGTGGCCCCCCGCGCGGGCGCCGTCGTGGCCACGGTACGCCAGGGCGTGGTCCGGCGGGGCGGCTTCACCCTGGGCCCGGTCGACCTGGAGATCGGCTGGGCGGAGCGCGTGGCGATCACCGGGGCCAACGGCTCCGGCAAGACGACGTTGCTCGGCGCGCTCCTCGGCCGTGTTCCCCTGGACGAGGGTCACGCGGCGCTGGGTCCCGGCGTCGTGGTGGGCGAGGTGGACCAGGCCAGAGGGCTGTTCGTGGGCGAGGAGCCGCTGATCGACGCCTTCACCCGCGAGGCCGGGCTGATTCCGGGTGAGGCGCGTACGCTGCTGGCCAAGTTCGGGCTGCGGGCGGGGCATGTGCCGCGCGCCGCCGCGACGCTCTCACCCGGTGAGCGGACCCGCGCGGCGCTGGCGCTTCTGCAGGCCAGGGGCGTCAACCTGCTGGTGCTGGACGAGCCCACGAACCACCTCGACCTGCCGGCGATCGAGCAGCTGGAGTCGGCGCTGGCGAGCTATCCCGGCACACTGCTGCTGGTGACCCATGACCGGCGCATGCTTGAGGCCGTGCAGGTGGATCGCCATCTCAAGGTCGACCACGGGCAGGTCTTTGAAAATTAACACCGCTCCAGGAAACGAGAATGAAACAATTTTCCGCCACTCGTTGACACGCGACTACGGGATGGTGTGCCTTTCTCTACACAGGGAACCCCCCGCCTGAAGGTGAGGCACACATGAAGAAATGGCTCGCGCGCCTGTCGGCGCTGAGCGTGGCGCTTGTCATAGCAGGTCAGGGCCAAATGGCCCTTGCTCAGGAACCGGCGGCGGGGAAGAAGATCGTCCGCGTTGGCGCGACCCAGGCCGTCGACTCGATGAACCCCTTTCTCGCGGTCCGGCTGATCTCAACCTCGGTTCACCGCTGGATGTTCGGCTTCCTCACGGTTCCCGACTCCAAGACCTTGAAGCCCAGCCCTGACCTGGCCGAATCGTGGACGTCGTCGCCGGACGGCCTCACCTGGACGTTCAAGATCCGGCAGGCGAAGTGGTCGGACGGCAAGCCGGTCACCGCCGACGACGCCGCCTGGACCTTCAACAAGATCATGACGGACGAGGCGGCCAAGACCGCCAACGGCCCGGCCGTCGAGAACTTCGAGAGCGTCACCGCCTCGGGCCAGGACCTCACCATCAAGCTCAAGGCCCCGCAGGCCTCGATGCTGGAGAACCCCATCCCGATCATGCCGAAGCATGTGTGGGAGAAGGTCACCGACATCGCCAAGTTCGAGGCCGACACGTATCCGGCCGTCAGCAACGGGCCGTACATCGCGACGGAACACAAGAAGGACCAGTACGTCAAGCTGAAGGCCAACCCCGACTACTGGCGCGGCAAGCCCAAGATCGACGAGCTGCAGGTCATCTTCTATGACAACCCGGCCGCCGCGATCGTCGGGCTGCAGAAGGGCGACATCGACCTCATCGGCCGCCTCGCCCCCTCCGACTTCCAGGCGCTCGCCGGTGACGCCAACATCGAGCAGTGGAACAAGCAGGGCAGGCGCTCGGCGTACCTGCAGATCAACCACGGCGCCACCACCACCGACGACAAGCCCGTCGGTGACGGCCACCCGGCGCTGAAGGACCCGAAGGTCCGCACCGCGCTGCACCACGCGATCGACAAGGCCAAGCTCGTCGCGGACGTGCAGAACGGCCTGGCCAAGCCGGCCGACGGCTCGATCGTGCCGCCGATGTACACGGACTTCTTCTGGGAGGCCACCGGCGAGGAGAAGATCTCCTACGACCCGGCCGCGGCCAACAAGATCCTCGACGAGGCCGGCTACAAGAAGGGCGCCGACGGCGTCCGGACGATGCCCGACGGCAAGAAGAAGCTCGAGTTCCGCTTCAGCATCCACACCGACACTCCCGTCGAGGACAAGCTGGCCGAGTACCTGACCGGGTTCCTCAAGGAGGTCGGCATCACGCTGACCACGAACCGGCTGGACTCCAGCAAGTTCACCGAGGAGACCGGCGTCACCGGCCTGTTCGACATCGCGATCAGCGGCTGGTCGGTCAACCCCGACCCCGAAGAGGTCCTGGCCACGCACCTGTGCAGCCGGCGGCCGAACGCGGCCGGCGAGGGCGGCGGCACCGAGTCCTTCTACTGCAACCCCGAGTTCGAGAAGCTCTACCAGGATCAGCTGAAGGAGCTCGACCGCCCCAAGCGCGCCGAGATCATCAAGCAGATGCAGAGGAAGCTCTACACCGACGCCCCGGTGATCGCGATCTACTACCCGAACGACCTTGAGGGCTACCGCAAGAACACGATCACCAGCGTCACCTCGATCCCCGAGGGCGACGGCATCATCTACGGCGGCAGCAGCTTCTGGCCCTTCTACACGCTGGACGCGAAGGCCACCGCGGCGGGCGCCTCGGGTTCGGGGGCCGGCGGCTCCAACACCGGCCTGATCATCGGCATCGTGGCCGCGGTGGTCGTGGTCGGCGGCGCCGGATTCTTCCTGGCCAGGCGGCGCAAGGGCGTCGCGGACGAGCGCGAATGACAGCTCCGCTCGAAGCCATCGAGCCCGCCGCCGAGCAGGCGGCGGGCCCCGGTGACGAGCGCCCCGCCTACCGGGGAACGCTGCGCTACGCGGCGGTCAAGGTGGGCGGGGCCCTGCTCAGCATCGGCATGGTGATCATCGGCACGTTCTTCCTGTTCCGCATGCTGCCGGGCGACCCGGTGCGGGCCCTGGCCCAGGGCAGGAACATGACACCGGCCCAGCTCGACCTCGAACGCCGCCGGCTCGGGCTCGACAAGCCGCTGTTCGACCAGTTCCTCGACTTCCTGACCGGCACGCTCAGGCTGGATCTGGGCACCTCCTACGAGTACAAGCGCCCGGTCCTCGACCTGATCGTGGATCGCCTGCCCGCGACGATCCTGCTCGCCGGGACCGCGCTCGTCGTCGCGGTCGGCCTCGGCGTCTGGCAGGGCACCAAGGCGGGATGGCGGCGTGGCAGCCGCTTCGACCGCTTCTCCACCAGCACCTCGCTGATCTTCTGGTCGGTGCCGACGTTCTGGCTCGGGCTGCTGCTGCTCATGGCGCTGGGCAACGGGATCGGCCCGATTCCGGGCATCTTCCCCACCCGCGGCATCGAGAGCGTGGACGCACCCGACGGCTTCGCCTACGTCCTGGACGTCGGCATGCACATGGTGCTGCCCGTCCTCACCATGGTCGGCGTCGTCTACGCCCAGTACCTGCTGGTCATGCGCTCGTCGCTGCTGGACGAGGTCGGTCAGGACTACATCACCACCGCACGGGCCAAGGGCCTGCGCGACGACGAGGTACGGCGCCGCCACGCCGTACCCAACGCCCTGCTCCCGACCGTGACGCTGGTCTTCATGCGCATCGGGTTCGTCGTGGGCGGCGCGGTCACGGTGGAGGCCATCTTCACCTGGCCGGGACTCGGGCAGCTGTTCTACCGGGCGATCAAGGTGCCGGACTTCACGCTGATGCAGGGCACGTTCATGCTGCTGTGCGTCTCGGTGATCCTCATGAACACGCTGGCCGACGTGGTCTACCACGTCCTCGACCCGAGGGTGAGGTCGGCATGACCGCGCTCACGTGGACCCGCAGGAAGATGGCGTTCAGCCGGTTCTGGACCACGTTCCGCCGCCAGCCCGCCGGCGTCGCCGGGCTGGGCATCCTGCTGGTCGCCGTCGTGCTGGCGCTGATCGCGCCGCTGTTCATCGACGACGGCGTGACCAGCGTGATCTCGGGCACCGGGACGAGGTTCGGGGCGCCGGGCACGGACAGCGCACTGGGCAACGACGAGTCCGGGCGCTCCATCCTGGAGCTGATCTGGTGGGGCTCGCGGACCTCGTTGCTCATCGGGTTCCTGGCCGCCGTGCTCGCCATGGTGATCGGCACCGTGATCGGGATCGCCGCCGGGCACTTCCGCGGCTGGATCGGCGCCGCGCTGATGCGGGTCACCGACTGGTTCCTGGTGCTGCCGTCGCTGGTGACCGCGCTGGTGCTGGCCGCCATCCTGGGCGGCAGCATGACGACGATCATCGTGGCGATCGGGGTCACGGCGTGGCCGTCCACGGCGCGGCTGATCAGGGCGCAGACGCTGGCGGTGGAGGCGCGGCCGTACATCGAGCGCTCGAAGGCACTCGGCGCGGGGCACTGGCACATCATGACCAGGCACGTGCTGCCGAACGTGGCGCCGCTGCTGCTGGCCAGCACCACGCTGGAGGTGGCCAGCGCGATCGTCACCGAGTCCACGCTGGCCTTCCTCGGCGTGAGCTCGAACAGGACGTCGTGGGGGACCATGCTGCGCGGCTCCTACGACTGGAACGCCGCCTCCGTCGGCGCCTGGTGGTACATCGTCATCCCCGGCCTGTGCATCGTCGCCGTCGTGATGGCGTTCACGCTGGTCGGCCGGGCCCTGGAAGCCGTGCTGAACCCGAGGTTGCGATGAGCCTGCTCGAACTGGACGACCTTCACGTCACCTACCGGATCGCCTCAGGCGAGGTCCCGGCGGTACGCGGGGTCTCGCTGAAGCTGGCGGCGGGCGCGGCCCTGGGCGTCGCGGGCGAGTCGGGATCCGGCAAGTCGACGCTGGCCATGTCGCTTCTGCGGCTGCTGCCCGCCGACGCCCGCGTCACCGGCAAGATCCTGCTCGACGGCGAGGACGTGCTGACCATGAAGTGGGGCCGCCTGCGGGCGGTGCGCTGGGCGGAGGCGTCGATCGTCTTCCAGGGCGCGCAGCACGGCCTCAATCCGGTACGCCGCATCGGCGACCAGATCGCCGAGCCGCTGCTGGTGCACGGCCTGGCCAAGCCGGAGGGCGCGCGCAAGCGGGTCGCCGAACTGCTCGACCAGGTGGGGCTGCCGTCCTGGCGGGCGCGCAGCTACCCGCACGAGCTGTCCGGCGGGCAGCGGCAGCGGGTCATGATCGCGATGGCGCTGGCCTGCGAGCCCCGGCTGATCATCGCCGACGAGCCGACGACCGCGCTCGACGTGATGGTCCAGGCTCAGGTGCTGACGTTGATCAAGGAGCTGATGGCCTCCCAGGACATCTCCCTGATCATGATTTCTCATGATTTGTCGGTTCTGGCGGATGTGTGCGGGGAGCTGGCCGTCATGTACGCCGGTCGCATCGTCGAGAACGGCCCCTCCCACGAGGTCTTCCACGACGCCAAGCACCCCTACAGCAAGGCGCTGGCCGCCGCCTTCCCGACCGTCGGCGACCCGGTCTCCCGCATGGCGCCCAAGGGCCTCGGCGGTGACCCGCCCGATCCGACGCAGCTGCCCGGCGGCTGCTCGTTCCATCCCCGGTGCCCGGTGGCGGTCGAGGCCTGCCCGACCCTGGACGTCGAGCTCTGGTCCGCCGGCGCCCGCCGTTCCGCTGCCTGCGTGCACGTGAAGGAGGCGTCATGACCGAGACCGAGACGCCCGTGGAACAGACGGCCGCCACCCGCACCACGCTGCTGGAGGCGCGGGACCTGCACGTGGACTTCGCCTCGCGCGGGCGGCGCGCCCGCGCCGTCGACGGCGTGAACCTGGCCATCGGCGAGGGCGAGATCGTCGCGCTGGTCGGCGAGTCCGGCTGCGGCAAGACCACGCTCGCGCGCACGCTGCTCGGCCTGGAGCGACCGAGCTCCGGCACCGTCCGGTACGGCGGCGCCCCCCTGTCCTACGACTCCCGCTCGCTCAAGGCCTACCGGCGCGAGGTGCAGCTCGTCCTGCAGGACCCGACCGGCTCGCTCAACCCCCGCCACACCGTGTACGAGGCGGTCGCCGAAGGCCCGCGCATCCACGGCCTGCCCGACGAGGAGAAGGTCGTCGCCGAGGCGCTGTCACGGGCCGGGCTCCGGCCGCCGGAGCGCTTCTTCATGCGCTACCCGCACGAGCTGTCCGGCGGCCAGCGCCAGCGCGTCGTCATCGCCGGGGCGCTCGCGCTCAACCCGCGCGTCCTGGTGGCCGACGAGCCGGTGGCCTCGCTGGACGCCTCCGTACGCGGCGAGATCCTCGCCCTCATGCTCAGGCTCCGCGCCGACCTCGGCCTGTCCGCCCTGGTCGTCACCCACGACCTGGGCCTGGCGTGGAACATCGCCGACCGGGTGGCGGTCATGTACCTGGGCCGCATCGTCGAGTCCGGCCCGGTCGAGCAGGTCCTGACCGCGCCGCGGCACCCGTACACGCAGGCGCTGATGTCGGTGCTGCCCGAGTCGCCGGAACGCGTCATCCTGACCGGCGAGCCCCCGGACCCGACCCGCATCCCGGGCGGCTGCCGCTTCCACGCGCGCTGCCAGGTGCTGGCCTCGGGCAGGGCGGAGGAGGCCGGGGTGGCGGCCAGGTGCAGGACCGAACCGCTGGAGATCCTGCCCGCCGTACCCACCGCTCAGGAGGCCTGCCACTACGCGGCTCTGACCACCACCTGATCCGGGTCAGCTCAGGTCGGCGTCGTGGACGAGGATGGCCGCCTGGACGCGGTTGGTGAGGCCGAGTTTGGCCAGGACGCGGCTGACGTGGGCCTTGACCGTGGCTTCCGTCAAGTGGAGTTCGCGGCCGATCTCGGCGTTGGACAGGCCCCGGGCCAGGCAGCGGATGACGTCCTCCTCGCGGCCGGTGAGCAGGGCGAGCTGCTTGCGGGCCCGGTCCGCGCGTGAGGGAGCCCGGTCGACGAAGGCGGAGATCAGGCGCCTGGTCACCGTGGGCGAGAGCATGGCCTGTCCCGCGGCCACGGTGCGGACGGCTGCCGCGAGCTCCCTGGGCGGCGTGTCCTTCAGGAGGAAGCCGACCGCGCCCAGCCGCAGCGCCTCGTGGACGTACTCGTCCAGGTCGAACGTCGTCAGCATGACCACCTTCGGCGCCCCCTCACCGGCCAGGATGCGGGCGGCGGCGGTCAGGCCGTCGGTGCCGGGCATCCGCACGTCCATGAGCACCACCTCGGGACGCAGCCGGGCCGCCGCGGTGACGGCCTCGTCGCCGTCGCGGGCCTCGCCGACGACCGCGATGCCGCCCGCCGCCTCCAGGATCATCCGCAGGCCGGACCTGACCAGCTCCTCGTCGTCGACGACCAGGACGCGGATCATGCCGGGATCCTGGCGTGTACCCGGAAGCCGCCGTCGGGGGTGGCGCCGGCCGCGAGCGTGCCGCCGATCAGCTCCACCCGCTCCCGGAGCCCGACCAGGCCCCACCCCGAGGGCGCGAGCGCCGGGGCGGTCGTGGCCGGGCGGGCGTTGCGTACCTCGATCTCCAGGTCTTCGCCCTCGAAGCGGAGGGTCACCGCGGTCGGGGCGCCGCCGCCGTGTTTGTGCACGTTGGTGAGGGCCTCCTGGACGATCCGGTACGCCGTCCGCTCCACCGCGTCACGCAGGGGGCGGGGTTCGCCCTCATCCCGGCGGGTCACCTCGATGCCCAGCGCGCGGGACTGGCCGAGCAGCCGGTCGAGGTCGGCGAGCGTGGGCTGGGGGTCGCGGGAGGTGTCGTGCCGCAGGACGCCGAGCACGTCGCGGAGGTTGGCCAGCGCCTCCCTGCCGATGCCGCCGATCAGCGCGGCGGCCTGCGCCGTACCGTCGTCGGGGGCGCGCATCTCCAGCGCGCCGGCGTGCAGGACCATCAGCGAGACGCGGTGCGCGACGACGTCGTGCATCTCGCGGGCGATGCGCGCGCGTTCGTGCGCGCGGGCCTGCTCGGCGCGCATGACCTGCTCGTGCTCCAGGCGTTCGGCGCGCTCGCGGGCGGCGGCGCGCACCTCGGCCCGCGCCCGTATCCACAGCCCGGCCAGCAGCGGCACGACCATCGTGAGCATGGCCAGGAAGAGCGCGTTGACCGGCGTGGCCGTCACCATCTCCCGCTCGCCGCCCACCGCCAGGCCGATCGCGACCGACAGCGCCACGACGAGCGCGGCGGCGCCGAGGTAGGCGGCGAGGTCACGGCCGCGCCGCAGCGTGGTGCCCGCGTAGTAGGAGGCCAGCATGATCGGCGGCCAGATCCCCAGCCCCGCGTACGCCGCCGCGCCCACGACGGCCAGCGGCCACCACGCGCGCGGGGCGTACCAGGCCGCGACGGCCGCGACGCCGGCGACCGCGAGCAGTACCGGCAACGGCAGCCCGGAGGCCACGCCGAGCTGACCGGTGGCGGGCCCGAGCGAGAGCGCGAACATCGCGACGCCGAGGAGGACACGGGGCATGCTTCGAGGGTACGGCCGGTTGACCTGCGCGTATGACGACGAAAGTAGGGGGTGCCGATCGACGTTCGCGGCGGGCGCGATCGGGCGGGCCGCCGCGAGGCTGGGGCCATGAAACGCACGCTGACCCTTGTGACCGCCGCCGCGCTGACCCTCGTGAGCGGCGTCGCGCCGACCCTCGTGAACGGCGCCGCCGCCCAGGCCGCCACCACGCCGGAGCTGCCGCGGCCCACCGGCAAGGCCCCCGTGGGCATGTCCACCTTGCATCTCGTGGACTCCTCCAGACCCGATCCGTGGAACCCGGCGGCCGAGAGCCGCGAGCTGCTGGTGTCGGTCTGGTATCCGGCCAGGAAGGCGGGCGGGAAGCCGGTGCGCTACCTCAGCCCGGAGGAGTCGGCGCTGATACTCAAGCAGTTCCCCGAGGTCCCGCCGGAGATCCTCGCCCGGACCAGGACGCACGCCACCACCGACGCCGTGCCCCGCAAGGGGCGGCTGCCGCTGGTGCTGATGTCGCCGGGGTTCAGCTGGCCGAGGGCGACGATGACCACGCTGGCGGAGGACTTCGCCAGCCGCGGCTATCTCGTGGCCGCGGTCGAGCACACCTACGAGGCCGTCGCGACCTTCCCCGACGGCCGGACCACGACCTGCCTGGCCTGCGTCAAGGGCCAGGACCTGGCGAAGGTGGCGGCGAGCCGGGTGAAGGACGTCCGGTTCGTGCTGGACGAGGTGAAGAAGCGGTGGCGGGTGGGCGACGTCGCGATGGTGGGCATGTCGGCCGGCGGCAACACCACCGCGCACGCGATGCGCGCCGACCGGCGGATCAGGGCGGGCGTCAACCTGGACGGCACGTTCAACCCGGTTCCCGGGCGGCTCGCGCGGCCGTTCCTGCTGCTCGGCAACCCCGCCTCGCACGAGCCGGCGGGCAAGGACACGACCTGGGGCCGGGCGTTCGCGAACATGACGGGCTGGAAGCGCTGGCTGACGATCGACGGCAGCGTCCACGCGAGCTTCACCGACTACGGCGTCCTGCAGCCGCAGATCGGCCTGCCCGACTCCGAGATCGGCGGCGCCCGCGGGCTCCTGCTGACCCGGACATACGTGGGAGCCTTCCTGGACAGGCACCTGCGCGGCGAGAAGGCGCCGCTGCTGGACCGGCCGGAAGACTCCGTGGTGAAGCGCTGGAAGTAGGTGAGCGGGGGCTCTCCGGAGAGAGCCCCCGATGGCTCAGAAAGCGGCCGCGTTCTCCTGCGCCCACTGGGCGAAGGTACGCGCCGGGCGGCCGGTGACGCGCTCGACGGTGTCGACCACGGTGTAGCCGATCTCGGGGGTGTTGCCGAGGGCGTCGACCAGGAACTCGATCAGCTCGGGGCCCATGCCCTTGGCGGCCCACATCTCGCGGGCCCCGGCCTCGGTCAGTTCCTCGAAGGCGACCTCCTTGCCGATCGCGGCCCCGAGCTGGCGGGCCTTCTCCTCGGTGGTGACCGCCTCGGGGCCGGTCAGCACGAGCTCCTGGCCGTCGTAGCCGCCGTCGACGAGGACCTTGGCCGCCACCGCGGCGATGTCGCGCTCGTGCACCATCGCGCTGAGCCGCCCGCCGAACGGCTCCTTGATGACCTCACCGGCGCGGATCGTCTCGGCCCACCACTGCTTGGTGTTGGACATGAACTCGACCGGGCTGAGCAGCGTCCACTCCAGCTCGCTTCCGGTCAGCGCCTGCTCCAGCGGGCCGTCGGCGCGACCGCCGAGGACGGTGGCCCGCCGTACGCCGTGCTTCTCGGCCAGCTTGACAATCAGGTCGCCGTTCTCCAGCGGCTCGTAGTTGTCGCCGGCGAAGTTGATCAGGTGGACGGCGGTGACGCCGTCGAAGGCGGCGTCGAGGGTCTCGGGCTGCGCGAGGTCGCCGGCGACGACCTCGACGCCCTCGGGCAGACCGGCCTTCTCGGGGTTCCTGGTCAGCGCGCGCACCTGGTGCCCGGCCTCAAGCAGCTCGGCGACGACGTTGCGGCCGACGGTACCGGTGGCGCCGGTGATGAGGAAAGTCATGGGAAGCTCCTTCTGAAGAGTGCGGAACGGAACGTTCTGATATCACTCTAACAGAACGGAACGCTTTATTCCACATATTTCTTCAGCGAGATGGCATTGGCCGCCCGGCCGATGCCACCGGCGATGCGGTCGATCATCGCGTCCTTCCAGGGCAGGCGGGGGAGCAGCTTGATCATCTTGAGCTGGAACCAGATCATGCCGGCCGACGCCAGGACGATGCCCTTGATGTTCGTCGGGCCGAGCTTCTGGTTCTCCTCGACGAAGTGCCGCATCTCGCGCTCGTAGCCCTCAAGCGAGCCGCCCGCCAGCTCGCCCGCCAGCACGTACGCGCCCACGAGCGCCAGGCTGGTCCCCTGGCCGGAGGCGGGCGAGGCGCAGTAACCGGCGTCGCCGACCAGCACCACGCGCCCCTTCGACCAGGAGTCCATGTGGATCTGGGTGAGCGTGTCGCGGTAGAAGTCGTCCGACTGGCGCACGGCCTCCAGCAGCTTGGGCACCTCCCAGCCGACCCCGGCGAAGGCCTCGTGCACGTCCTGTTCGCCCGACCACATGAACAGCGCCTTGGCGTCGCCGTCCTGCTTGGTGCTGTAGACGTTGGCGGTACGGCCCGGCGCCAGGTGCACCGCCTCCTCGCGGTCCAGGCCCAGGTGGTTGGGCACGGTGGCGATCGCGATCTGGTAGCCGAGGTCGCGGGCGAACCGCTTCTCCTCGCCGAAGGCCAGCCCGCGGACGTTGGAGTGCACGCCGTCGGCGCCGACCACGTAGTCGAAGCGGCGCGGGGCGGAGCGCTCGAAGGTGACGGTCCCGTCCTCGCCGATGGCGGTGATGGAGTCGCCGAACACGTACTCCACCTCCTCGCGGGTCAGCTCGTAGAGCAGTTCGGTGAGGTCGCCGCGCATGATCTCGGCGTCGTCCTCAAGGCGGCCGCCGAACAGGTCGGCGTCCATGGTGGCCATGACCCGACCGCGGGCGTCGTAGTTGGTCGCGATCGTCATCTCGGTGCTGTGCGCCCGCACGGCCTCCAGCAGCCCCATCCGCTCGATCACGGTGAGCGCGGCGCCCCGGATGTCGACCTTGTAGCCGCCTTTGCGGATCTCGGGGGCCCGCTCGACGACGGTGACGGTGAAGCCGTGGCGGCGCAGCCAGTAGGCGGTCGCGGTGCCGGCGACGCTGGCGCCGGAGATCAGGATGTTCGTCATGCCCTGAACGGTACACTTGTCTTAGACATTTGTGCAAGACGGTTGTGCTAATCTTCTGCCATGGGAAATCGCGAGGAACTGCTGGCCGGTGCCAAGAGATGCCTGCTGGAGAAGGGCTACTCGCGCACGACGGCGCGCGACATCGCCAACGCCTCGGGTGTGAGCCTGGCCGCGATCGGCTACCACTTCGGCTCGAAGGACACGCTCATGAACGAGGCGTTGTTCGACGCCATGCGCGAATGGGGCGACGAGCTCGGGGCCACGCTCACCGCCGACCTCAAGCCGGACGTCACCCCGCTCGAACGTTTCGAGAGCGCCTGGGACCGGGTCGTGGAGTCGTTCGAGCGCATGCGGCCGCTCTGGGTCACGCAGTTCGACCTGCTCGGGCAGGTCGACCATCTGCCAGAAGTGCGCGCCCAGCTGATCGGCGTCATGGGCGAGGCGCGTACGGGGCTGGCGGAGTTGTTCCAGGGCATCGACCCGGCCGCCGAACCGGAGCGCGCCCGCCTGGTCGGCACGTTCTACCAGGCCATGCTGACCGGGCTGCTGGGCCAGTGGCTGCTCGACCCCGCGAGCGCGATGAAGGGCCGCGACGTCGTCACGGCCCTTCGCTCGATCGTGTCCTAGGAGCTGCCCTGGAAGGCGCTGTTCTAGAAGGCGCTGATGGTGGCGGGCGCCCGCTCGGCCCTGCTCAGCGTGCGGATCACCGCCGTGGCCCCATGCCGGTGTACGGCCAGCCGCGCCAGCAGGTCGACGACCGGATCGATCACCGCGTCCGGCAGTTCGGGCGTCTCGAGACCCACGCTGGCCGCCAGGTCGTCGGAGTGGACGACGATCTCCATGAGCCGCGTGAGCAGGAAGTCGTCCAGCCGCAGCGACCAGCCGTTCCAGTCGAGGTGCACGACCCGGTCGGCCGGTTCGGCGGGCAGCGCCGTGGTGAGGTGGGCGAGCACCTCGGCCATCCGGCCGGCCAGCACGCCGGGACCGCAGGCGGCGATCGACTCGCCACCCTGCCGGATGGTCATGTTGCTCTCGTGGTCGAGCCCGGCCTCGACCCAGGGCGAACTGATGTAGTGGTCGATGAGCGCGATGGGCGGCTGGAGACCTGGTCGTGGGAGGACCTCGTCCACCCTGACCAGTTGGTGACCCAGATGTCCGGCCAGCCCGCGGACGCTGAACTCGGTCAGCGCGCTCGGCTTCTCCCACGCGGCGGCGACCGCGGGGTGGCCGAGCAGCGCGACCGCCGAGCCGGCGGCGATCAGGTAGGACTCCCGAATCTCACCCATGCGCATGCCTTTCGGAGGGGTCAGGTCGTTACTCGCGCCAACACTATCCCGCCGACTATCAGCGCCAGCGCCGCCATCCTGCCCACGGACACCGGGTCGTCGTTGAGCACGATGCCGAGGACGATCGCGCCCACGGCGCCGATGCCGGTGAAGACCGCGTAGGCGGTGCCGACGGGCAGCGTGTTCATGGCCAGCGACAGCAGGAACACCGCCGCCGCCATCAGCAGCAGGCTGACCAGGGTGGGGATGGGACGGGTGAAGTTCTGGGTGGGCTTGATGCTCTGCGACCAGGCCACTTCGACCAGGCCGGCCAGGGCGAGGATGAGCCAGTTCACTTGGACGCCTCCTTGAGTGCGGCACGGCGCGACTCCTCGTGCTGCTCGCGCAGATGCGACAGCCGCGGGTCGATCAGGGCGTTGGCCAGTTCGGTGCTGATGAAGGAGACGTCCTCCACGTCGAAGTGGCCCTTGAAGAAGTCGCGCAGGTAGCGCTCCTGGTAGTCCATGGGCTCGCGGACGGTTCCCGGACCGTAGGCGCCGCCGCGGGCGGAGGTCACCACGAAGCGGCGGCCGCGCAGCGACATCTTCGGGAAGGTGATCTGGTCGAGCCAGGCCTTCAGCGACGACGGGATCGAGTAGTTGTACATCGGGGTCCCGATCAGCACGACGTCGGCGGCGACCACCTCGTCGAGCAGCGGCTTGAGCGTCCGCCAGGCCTCGCGCTGGGCGGGGGTGGAGACGGCCTCGCCGTACCGGGAGATGTCGGTGATCTCGTGCCGGAGCACGTGGTCGCACAGCTCGGTCCAGGCCTCGGTGATGTGCGGGACCGGGTCGGCGGCCAGGTCGCGGTAGAGGTATCCCGCGCCGGGGTGCGCGGCGCGCCAGGCGTCGGCGTAGGCGCGCGAGAGCTCACGGGAGAAGGAGGTACGGCGGGCGCTGGCGTCCAGGTGAAGCAGCATGGGTCTCTCCGGAGTTAAGTGGACGGACTGTCCGCTTAAACGGACGCACTGTCCGGATATATTCCTGGGTATGGAAAGAGCCGATGCCGCCCGCAACCGGGCCAAGATCCTGCTGGCGGCGGCGGAGTTGTTCGCCGGCCGTCCGCCGCAGGACGTCACCATGGACGAGATCGCCAAGGCGGCGGGCGTCGGGCGGGGCACCCTGTACCGCCGCTATCCCGACCGGGCCGCCATCGCCGTCGCGCTGCTGGACGAGCACGAGCGCGCGCTGCAGGAGCGGCTCATGCAGGGCCCCCCGCCGCTGGGCCCCGGCGCGCCGCCGGCCGAGCGGCTGGCCGCCTTCTACGCCGCGATGTGCGACCTGCTGGAGGACCACGCCCACCTGGTCCTGGGGACCGAGGTGGGCAGGCAGCGCTTCGAGACCGGGGCCTACGGCTTCTGGCGCGTGCACGTGCGCTCGCTGCTGGCCGCCGCGGGCACGCCGGGACCCGACGCGCTGGTGGACGTCCTGCTCGCGCCGCTGGCCCCGGAGGTGTACACCTACCAGCGGCGCGAGCGCGGCCTGACGAAGAAGCAGATCGCCGACGCCCTGGCCCGCCTGACCACCGCCCTCTGAACGCTGACCACCGCCCTCTGGGCGGGGCCGCCGGTCTCTGGCGCTGACCGCCGCCCTCTGGGCGGGGCCGCCGGTCTCTGGCGCTGACCGCCGGTTTCTAGGTCAGGGTGCGGTGGATCGTGGCGCGGACGAACGAGCGGGCCAGCATCGCCCGGCGGGCGCGGCCGAGTTTGGGGCCGGGCGTGCCGTAGCGGCGGGCCCTGATGTCGGCCACCACCCGCTCCGGCGCGCCCAGCTCGGCCAGCACGTCGAACGCCTCCCGCTTGGTGATCAGGCGGTTGTCCCTGAGCGTGACGGTCGCCCTGGCCACCGTGATCAGGCCGAGGTCGACCCAGATGTCCTGCAGCCAGCGCTTGAAGCCGTCGGTCTTGAGCAGCCAGAAGCCGGCCAGGTCGGCGCGGATGAACGCGTGCAGTTCGGCGTCGCTGACCTCGGGAAGCAGGTCCGGGACCGCGGCGCCGTACAGCTGGACGGGGCTGGAGTGCAGTTCGCGGCGGGTCACGGCCGTGACGGAGCGGTGGAACAGCTCGCCGTGCGCGGCCGTGAGGTGCTCCGCGGTCAGGTCGGGCAGCGTGTCGCGGACGACGTAAGAGCAGTGGAGCAGGTCGGGGAAGCCGCCGTGGATCTCCTCCAGGCGGGTCGGGTCGGCGACCGGGGACTCGACGACGGCGATCAGGTCGAGGTCGCTGCGGCCCGGCTGGTAGTCGCCGGCGCCGAGCGAGCCGTGCGCCCACAGGGCGAGCAGCGGGACCTCCTGCCTGATCTCGCCCAGGAAGCGCGTGAGCAGCCGGTCCGTCTCGGGATGCACGTCAGGCGCCGAACAGGGCGCTGACCGACTCGCCCTCGTGGATGCGGCGCATCGCCTCGGCCAGGGCGGGCGCGATGGACAGGACGGTCAGCTTGCCGCCGGACTTGTGACCGGGCACGGTGTTGGTGCAGACGATCTCCTCGACCTCGGGCCGGTCGCCGAGCCGTCCGATCGCCCCGCTGGAGAACAGGCCGTGGGTGCAGGCCACGCGGACGCTGTTGACGCCGCGCTCCTTGAGCCGGTCGAGCAGTTCGATCATCGTGGTGCCCTTGGCGATCTCGTCGTCGAGCACGATCACGTCCTTGCCGGCGACGTCGCCGATCACCGAGCTGATCACCACGCGGTCGTCGCTGAAGCGCTGCTTGGCGCCCATCGCGACGTCGGTGCCGAGCCGCCGGGCGAAGGCCGCCGCCTCCTTGGCGTTGCCCAGGTCGGGGGAGACCACGACGGTGTTGGACAGGTCGTACCGCCGGAAGTGGGCGGCCAGCTCCCGCAGCGCGTGCAGGTGATCGACCGGCACGCTGAAGAAGCCGTGAACCTGCGGCGAGTGGAGCGTCATCGTCAGCACGCGGCCCGCACCCGCGGCCACCATGAGGTCGGCCACGAGCCGGGCGCCGATGGAGATGCGCGGGGCGTCCTTCTTGTCGGAGCGGGCGTAGGCGTAGTGGGGGAGGACGACCGTGATCCTGGCGGCCGAGGCGCCGCGCGCGGCGTCCAGCATGAGCAACAACTCCACCAGGTGTTCCTGCGTGGGCGGGACCAGAGGCTGGATCAGATACACGTCGCGCTCGCGGCAGTTGGCCGGCAACTGCACTTCCAGGACGTCGTTGGCGAACCGTTTCACGCTGACCGGGTGCAAGGGCGTGCCCAGATGGGCGCAGATCTCCTCGGCCAGTTCGGGGTGGGCACTTCCGCTGAACACAGTGATGTCGCGCACGCCACGCAGGATAATGGTCGGCGCGTTGACCACGCTTTGCGGTCGTGAGCTGCCATAACGTAGCGGCCATGCAACTGTCCCGTGGCCTGCGCCTGCTGATCGGCACCGCCGCCGCCGTCGTCGCGCTCGCCGGGATCAAGCACATGAGCCAGATCGTCGGCCCCGCCTTCCTCGCGCTCACGCTGACCATCGCGGTCAGCCCGCTGCGCAGGTGGCTGGCGCGCAAGGGCGCGCCCGGCTGGGTCACGGTGTTCGTGCCGCTGGCCACGGTCATCGTCGTGATGGGCGCGCTGGCGCTCTCGCTGGTGGTGGCGCTCGCCCAGCTCGCCACGCTGGTTCCCACCTACGCCGCCAAGTACCAGGAGCTGCTGGCGTCGCTGACGGCCGAGCTCGGGCGGCTCGGGATCACCTCGGAGCAGGCCAAGGCGATCTTCAGCGGCCTGGACATGGGCCAGCTCGTCAAGGCCGCGCAGGGCATCCTGACCGGGCTGCTCGGCGTGCTGTCGGCGGTGGTGCTGATCGTGCTGCTGTTGTTCGGGATGAGCCTGGACGCGAGGTTCATGCACGGGGCGATCCAACGGCTGTCGCCGTCGCCGCTGGTCTCGGCGCTGGCCGGGTTCGCCAAGGGCACCTGCAACTACCTGGTCGTCTCGACCATGTTCGGGCTGATCGTGGCCGTGCTGGACACGGTGGCGCTGGCGATCCTCGGGGTTCCGCTGCCGCTGCTGTGGGGACTGCTGGCCTTCATCACCAACTACATCCCCAACGTCGGCTTCATCATCGGGCTGGTGCCACCGGCGCTGCTGGCGCTGCTGGCGTCGGGCCCTGCCACGATGCTGTGGGTCATCGCCGTCTACTGCGTGCTCAACTTCGTGATCCAGTCGGTCATCCAGCCCAGGTACGCCGGAGCCTCGGCCGGGTTGTCGACCACGCTGACCATGCTGTCGCTGCTGGTGTGGGCCTACGTGCTGGGCGCGCTGGGCGCGATCCTGGCCGTGCCGCTCAGCGCGTTCGTCCGGGCCGTGCTGCTCGACGCCGATCCGGCGACCCGGTGGGCCACGCCCCTGGTCGCCGGGCGGGAGATCACTCCCCGTCCATGAGACCGAGCTGCTCCAGCAGGTCGGCCGGGTCCCAGTACTGGCGGAAGTCGGCGATCTTGCCGTCCGCAAGCTCGGCGAAGATCGCGCCGCGCAGTTCCAGGCGGCGGCCGGTGGGTTCGATCTCCAGGTCTTCGTCGAGCTTGAGCGGGCCGGTGTGCAGGGCGGTCATCGTCCACTCCGCCACCACCGGGCCGCCGGGAAACTCGACCGGCACCGCACGCACCTGGATCTCCGACAGGGCGTCGCTCCTGCCGACGGCCTCGGCGATGAGGTCCTCGATCGAGGCGATGTCCTCGCCCGCGCTCCAGCCGACCACGTTGGGCGAGTAGAACTTCCGGATCGCCGAGGCGTCGCCGGTGGCCGACGCGTTGAGCGCGCCGAGCAGGATGTTCGTAGCTTGTGCCATAAGTGGGTTCTTATCCGGAAACGGGGCAAGGACCGCTCAAGTCCGGGTCACGGCATGACGTAATGGTGCATCACGGCCGGTTGACCGGCGTTGTTCAGCCAGGTCGCCCTGGTGGTGGCGACGCGCCGCCAGCCGGTGCGCTCGTACAGGGCGATCGCGGCCACGCCCTCGTCGGAGACCTCCAGGGCGAGCGGGCCGTCCGCCTGCTCGCGTACGGTCGCCATCAGCTTCTCCGCCAGCCCCCTGCCCCGCCCGCCCGGCGTCACGAAGAGCCTGGCGACGGTCAGTGCCCGCGCGCCGCCGACGATCTCGGCCACTGCGGGATCCAGATCCGCGGGCACCAGGCCCACGTGGCCGACGACCGCTCCGGGGTCCACGGCGATCCACGCCCGGACCATGGACGGCGGAGCCAGCCAGCCCCGCGGATCCGCCGGCCACGCAACCGGGTAGCCGTCGGCCTTCTGAACCTCGGCCAGCGCCTCGACACAGGCGTCCAGGTCCGCCTCAAGCCTGGACCTGATCATCGGCTTACCGCGGCGTCCATGAACCTGGTCATTCGGTCACCGCGGCGGGGGTCAGGGCGCCCAGGTCAGGCAGCACCTTCCAGGCCAGCGCCAGCGCGTCGGCGGCGGGCGGGTAGACCGGGTGCGGAATGGCGAGCACCCGCATGCCGGCGGCGTACGCCGAGCGCAGGCCGTTGCTGGAGTCCTCCACGGCCGCGCACCGCTCCGGCGCCACGCCCAGGTCGCGGGCGGCGGCCAGGTAGCCGTCGGGGGCGGGCTTGCCGCGCTCGACCTCCTCGGTGGAGACGGTCGCCGCGAAGTGCGCGCCGAGCCCGGTCTCCGCCAGCACCGTGTCGATCAGCGCGCGCGGTGAGGAACTGGCCAGGCCCAGCGGTACGGCCGCGGCCATCCGCGCCACCGCTTCGACGGCGCCGGGCAGCAGGGGAACGCCCTTGTCGTGGTAGCGGGCCTTCATGTGCTCGATCACGCCGCGGGCGATCTCGTCGGGCGGGAGCCGTACGCCGAGTTCGTGCAGGTACGCGGCCCACTCGCCGGTGCTCATGCCCATCAGCCTGGACTGGGTCTCGGGTTGCCAGGCGCCGCCGTGCTCGGCGACGAAGGCGCGCCGTACCTCCTCCCAGACGGGTTCGGAGTCGACGAGCACGCCATCAAGGTCGAATACACAGGCTTCCACCACATCAGGGTACGAGCAGGCCCCAGTAGACCCCCCACGGGATGAAGACGAGGCCGGCGACGGCGGCCAGCCGTACCCGGAAGGAGGAGGCGCGCCACTGCGTGAGGCAGGTGAGCGTGGCGACCGCGGCCACGGCGGCGAGCGACTGGGCGGCGAGCCAGGTCAGCGGGCGGCCCATGAGCAGCGGACCGGCCTGAACGCCGCGCGAGCTCGACGACAGCAGCATCGAGACCAGCGTGTACGCGAACGCCACCAGCGACAGCGACCCGGCGATGGCGACCAGGCGGGCGGGCCAGCCGCCGGGGCCCAGCCTCCGGACGGTGGAGGCGAGGAACGCCAGCGACAGCAGGGCCATGGTCCCGATCTGCACCTGCCACGACTCCCACCAGGCCGAGGGCGGCGTGTCGGCGCTGCGTGGCTGGGCGGGCAGCGGCTCGGTGACGGCGGCCGGCACCCTGCCCGCGGCGACCTCGCGCACCCAGGAGCCCACGGCGTCGGCGTAGCCGGGGGTGAGTGCGCCCGAGCCCTGGTGCAGGGAGTGGCCGGCCCCGGCGAAGAACCTGACGCTGAGCCCGGCGGGGATGTTCGCCTGGAAACGTTCCGCGCTCTCGGCGGGCGGCACCTGGTTGTCGGCGGCGCCCCACAAGGCCAGCACGGGCTGCTTGATCCGGCGCAGCTCTGGGGCCGGGTCGTGATACGCAGAGGCGAACAGCCCGGCGTCGGCGGCGAGGCGGTGGAACGTCCGGGCGTACGCGCTGCGCAGCGAGCCCTGGATCCCGGCGCGGTCGAGCTTGTTGGCGGCGTTCCACGACTGGGTGCGCAGCGGGCTGAGCCCGGGGCCGCCCACGGTGACCAGGAAGTCCACGGACGTGCTCCGGTTGGCGGCGATCGGCGCGACCCAGCCGCCCTCGCTGATGCCCCACAGCCCGGCCCGGCCGACCGACGGGTGCTTCTTCAGCACCGCGAAGGCGGCGAGGGCGTCGCCGGCCAGTTCGTGGTAGTCGCGGCGGGTCGAGCTATAGCCCGCGCCGCGTTTGTCCGGCGCCAGGACCACCAGGCCCTGGCGGGCGAAGGCGTCCGCCTCCGTCTCCAGGTCCCGCCAGCTGTTGCCGCCGCCTGCGCCGTGCACGAGTACCAGGCCCGGCAGCTTGCCCGTGGTGCCGGCGGGCTCGAAGACGCGTCCGCCGAGCTTCTGGCCGTCCTGCGTGGTGAAGGTGATGTCGGTGGTCTTCACCTCCGCCTGCGCGGCCGGGGTGTGCAGGGACAGGGCCAGCAGAGCCGTGGCGAGGAGTTCCATGGAGACCCAGTCTCGGAAAACCGGGCGTCGCGGGCATCGCCGGTGCGGGCGATCTGCGCACTGGGTCGCGCGGGGGATTTCGGCGGCCGTCCGCAAGGGGATACTGGGGCCTTGTGTCCGAAATGTTCCGTAGCTGGGAGCGGCGGGCCGCCGCCTGGCTACGCGGGCTGCCGCCCCTCGTCGTCGACTTCGCCATCGCCCTGCTGGTGCTGGTCGGGCAGAGCGTGCCCTTCTTCTACGCCACGCGGAAGCTCGGCCCGGAGCCGTGGAGCATGGTCGAGTACTGGCCGGTTCTGCTCGGGGTGGTGCCGCTGCTGGTGCGCCGCCGGTATCCGCTGACCGTGCTGACCCTGTGTGTCGCCTCCGCGGCCATCTACTCGCTGCGCGACCCCGACCTGCCGCCCCAGCCCATCTGGTACGGCTGGCTGGTCGCGCTCTACACCGTCGCCGCGCTCTCACCCCGCTGGAAGCGTTCGCTGGCGATCCTGCTCAGCATCGCGCCGGCCATCGGCGTCTCGCCGGTGACCTTCATCCGCGGCGTGCTCACCGCGCTGGGCGCCTACGCGCTGGGCCGGGCCACGGTGCACTACCGCGAGCGCGCGGCGCTGCTGGAGGAGCGGGCCGTCGAACGGGAGCGGGCCAGGATCGCGCGCGACATGCACGACATCCTGGCCCACGGCATCAGCATCATGATCGTGCAGGCGGAGGCGGGACCGCTGGCCGTACGGGCCGCTCCCGAACGCGCGGAGAAGGCCTTCGAGGCGATCGGCGCGGCCGGACGCGACGCGCAGGCGCAGTTGCGGCGGATGCTCAACCTCCTGAAGGAGGAGGAGGGGCCGCGCGCCCCGCAGCCCACGCTCGCCGGCCTGGCCGGTCTGGTCGCGCGCGTCTCGGAAGCCGGCCCCACGGTACGGCTGGCCGTCACGGGCACCCCGTCCCCGCTCCCGGCCGACGCCGAGGTGGCCGTCTACCGGATCGTGCAGGAGGCGCTGACGAACATGGTCAAACACGCGCAGGCCACCAGCGGTGTGGTCCGGCTCGACTGGAAGGACGACGAGCTGCTGATCACGGTCGCCGACGACGGCCGCGGCCCGGCGCCGGGCACGGGCGGCGGCCACGGGCTGGTGGGCATGCGCGAGCGGGCCGCCGCGTACGGCGGCGTGGTGGCCGTGACACCGGATATTTCGGGATTTGAGGTTGTAGTGAGCTTGCCGATCGGAGACCAGCAGTGACCATCACCGTCGTCGTCGCGGACGACCAGGAGCTCGTCAGGAGCGGGTTCGCGCTCATCGTGGACTCCCAGCCCGGCATGTCGGTGGTGGCGGAGGCGGCCAACGGGCGCGAGGCCGTCGAGGCCGTGCGCGCGCACGCCCCCGACGTGGCCCTCCTCGACATCCGCATGCCAGAACTCGACGGCATCGAGGCCGCCCGGATCATCTGCGCGCAGACGCCGACGAAGGTCATCATGCTCACCACCTTCGACCAGGACGACTACGTCTACGACGCCCTCCAGGCGGGCGCGAGCGGATTCCTGCTGAAGGACGTGCGCAGGGACGACCTGGTCCACGCCGTACGCGTGGCCGCCGGCGGCGAGGCCCTGCTCGCGCCCGCCGTCACCCGGCGCCTCATCGACGACATGGTCCGGCGCAACGCCCGCCCCGGCCCGCCGCCGCGCTCGCTCGACCCGCTCACCGACCGCGAACGCGAGACCCTCACCCTGCTCGGGCGCGGCCTGTCCAATGCCGAGATCGCCGCCACGCTCGTGGTCAGCGAGCACACCGTGAAGACGCACGTCAGCAACGTGCTGAGCAAGCTCGGCCTGCGCGACCGGGTCCAGGCCGTCATCGCCGCCTACGAGAGCGGCCTGCTGCGCCCCGGCACGTCAGGGGTGCAGTGACAGGCCCTTGAGCAGCTTGTCCACCAGGTTGCGCGGACCGTAGACGGCCAGCCCTACCAGCGCCAGGTCGTCGGCCGCGACGGCGCGGACCGCCGCCCGGTTGTCCGCGTCGTGCCCGGTCTTGAACATCTCCTCGATGAACACGGCCGTCCCCACCCCCTTGGCCACGGCCTTCTCCCTGACCGCGCGCAGGTCGTCGGCGGCGTAGACGAGCACCGGCTGGCGGAACAGGGCCAGATAGCCGTTGTCCGACGCGTCGGCGTAGGGCTCGCCGATCGTCTCCGGGTACGCGCCCGCGACCGCCCCGGCCAGGAACGCGGTCACGTTGAGCTTCTGCCAGGTGGCCAGGTCGGGCCGGACCACGATGGCTATCTTTGTATCGAAACGCATGCTCGTCAGCATGGCCCCGCCGTACCGGAGACGTCTTGAAGGCTCGTGCGCAGGACTGGTCGAGCTACTGGCGCGCGCCCGATCGCCCGCTGGAGGCGATGCACGCGCACTTCGTCGAGCACGTCTACCACCGCCACAGCCACGACAGCTACTCCTTCGGCGTCACCGAGGACGGCGCGCAGTCCTTCAGCTGCCGCGGCGCCGCCCACACCAGCGCCGCCGGCATGATCATGGCCTTCAACCCCGACGAGCCCCACGACGGGCACTCCACCACCGAGCTGGGCTTCACCTACCGCATGGTGCACATCGGGCCGAGCCTGGTCGAAGGGGCCCTCGCCGACCTCGCGGGGGACCGCGCGGGCCTGCCGCTGTTCGCGGCGCCAGTGGTCGCCGATCCCGTGCTCGCGGGCGCGCTGCGGCGCCTGCACACCGCGCTGCTCGACGACCGCGCGAGCGCCCTGCGCCGCGACGAGCTGCTCGCCGTCACCCTCGCCTCCCTGGTACGGCGGGCCGCCACCGCCGCCCCCCGCCTCATCGCCGCGGGAGCCGACGACCAGGTCGCCACGCTCGTCCGCGACCGCCTGCACGAGGCGTTCCTCGACGACCTGACCGCCGACGACCTGGCCGGGGCCGCCGGCCGCAGCCGGTTCGCCGTCTACCGCGCCTTCCACGCCAAGTACGGCATGGCGCCCAGCGACTACCAGCGTCAGCTGCGCCTGCGCGAGGCCCGCCGCCTGATCGCCGGCGGCCTGCCCATCAGCGATGCCGCGATCGCGGCCGGCTTCTCCGACCAGAGCCACCTGACCAGGTGGTTCACCCGCGTTTATGGGCTGACCCCGGGCGCGTACCAGCTGTCAAGCACTCTGGCATAACGTGATGCTGGGACCAGATGTTATGGTCCGGCCACCGCCGTTCACCGGATCTTCAATCATGCGCTTCACCTGCGGAAACGCTGATTCTCCCGTGCTGCCATAACGCGCTGTTCCTAACAGGTTGATATGCCCGGAAAGGCGACTTTCCCCTTTACGTTGACGGCGCGCCCCCCAATTCGAGGAGAGAAACCCCATGCTCCGCAGGCACGTCGTGGGGATGAGCGTCGCGCTCGCCCTCACCCTGGCAGTCGTCCCGGTGGTGGCCTTCGCCGCCTCGGCCGGCGAACCCCCCAACCCCTATGCGCAGGCGCGCGAACAGGCCGCCGTCGTCGCCAACCCCGACCCCAAGGTCGTCGCCGCCCTCCAGCGCGACCTCGGCCTGACCGCTGACCAGGCGCTGGCCCGGCTGGTCAACGAGGCCGCCGCCGCCCAGGTCGAAGCGGACTACTCCGCCCGGCTGGGCACGAACTTCGGCGGACTCTGGGTGACCGGGCCGACCGCCGAACTGGTCCTGGCCACCACCCAGTCCGCCGGCTTCTCGCAGATCACCGAGCTGGGTGCCAAACCGGTGCTGGTCTCCCACTCACTCAACGATCTGAAGGCCGTGACCGCCCGCTTCGACAAGCTGGCCCGCCGCATGCCCGCCGGCGTGCACGTCTGGTACGCCGACATCATGGCCAACAAGGTCGTGGTCCAGGCCAAGGACCTCGTCGCCGCCCAGAAGTTCGTCGAATCCAGCGGCGTCAACGCGGCGCTGGTCCAGTTGCAGAAGTCGGAAGAGCAGCCCAGGCCGTTCTACGACGTACGCGGCGGCGACGCCTACTACATCGGCAGCAGCAGCCGCTGCTCGGTGGGCTTCGCCGTGAACAAGGCGGGAAGCCAGGGCGGCTTCGTCACCGCCGGCCACTGCGGCAACACCGGCGCCACCACGACCGGCTTCAACCGCGTCGCACAGGGCACCTTCCGCGGCTCCTCCTTCCCGGGCAACGACTACGCCTGGGTCGAGGTCAACAGCCAGTGGACGCCCACCAACCTGGTCAACGGCTACAGCCAGGGCAACATCACCATCACCGGATCGACGCAGGCCGCGGTCGGCGCCTCGATCTGCCGCTCCGGCTCGACCACCCAGTACCACTGCGGGACGATCGGCGCGCACAACACCAGCGTCACCTACCCGCAGGGCACGATCACCGGCGTCACCCGCACCTCGGTCTGCGCCGAGCCCGGCGACTCCGGCGGCTCCTTCTTCTCCGGCAACCAGGCGCAGGGCGTCACCTCCGGTGGCTCCGGCAACTGCTCCAGCGGCGGAACGACCTTCCACCAGCCGGTGAACGAGATTCTGCAGACGTACGGGCTCACGCTGCCCGGCGGCACCGGAACCCCGACCTCCACCCCGACCTCGACCCCCACCGGGACGCCTCCCGGCGGGACATGGGCGCCGTGGACCGCGTACGCGGCGGGCGCGACCGTCACCTATGACGGCGCCTCCTACCGCTGCCTGCAGTCCCACACCTCCCAGCCTGGCTGGACACCGCCGGTCGTCCCTGCCCTCTGGCAGCGGATCTAGTCCGGTAGGCGAGCGCCCCCGGAGCGGCGGCTCCTGGGGGCGCTCGATCATTGTTTGGCCAGGGTGACAGTTGCCATGCTCACCCCGTCAGGGCTGGCAACTTCCCCATCTAGGCCGGACACCACCTGCGAATTAGGCTCCGCATTTGGCATGTCACCCGCGGGGCGGGGCGTCGAGGTGACACACCTCCCGGCGGGTACTCACGCAGCCCTTCAGGGAGGTTTCTCAGTGCCGAGCAATCCCCGTTTATCCGTCGCCGGACGCTTAGCCGTGGGCACCGCCGCCCTCGCGCTCGTCCTGTCCGCGGCGCCGCCCGCCATCGCGGGCCCGACGCCCACACCGGTGGACAAGTGGCGCGTCACGCCGCTCACCGGCGGCCAGCTCGTCGACGGCGACAAGTCCGCCACCGGCAAGCTAGCCAAGAACGACGCCGCGCTGCTCAGCGCCACCAGCGCCGGCGAAGTGAACGTGATGGTCAAGCTCGACTACGACGCGCTCGCGGCGTACCGAGGCGGGCTCAAGGGCCTGCCCGGCACCAGCCCGTCGGTCACCGGCAAGTCGCTCGACGTGCGCAGCACCGACGCCAAGAAGTACGAGACGCACATCACGAAGATCGAGGACGACTTCCTCGCCGCCCTCGGCAAGACCGTCCCCGCCGCCAAGGCAGGACAAAAGCTGCGGGTCGTGTACGGCGGCATCGCCCTGCGCCTGCCCGCCAACCAGGCCAAGAACCTGGTCAAGCTGCCCGGTGTCGCCGCGGTCCAGTCCGACGCGCCCGAGCGGCTGCTCACCGACTCCAGCCCCGCCTTCATCGGCGCCCCCGCCATCTACAACAAGCTCGGCGGCGCGCCCAGCTCCGGCAAGGGCGTCAACGTCGGCATCCTCGACTCCGGCGCCTGGCCGGAGCACCCGTCCTTCGCCGACCCCGGCACCCTGCCGGCGCCCGGCCCCACCAAGGACGGCACGCCGCGCATCTGCGACTTCGGCGACAACCCGCTCACGCCGGCTCCCGACGTGTTCGCCTGCAACAACAAGCTGATCGGCGGCGGGCCGTTCCTGGACACCTACAACGCCGTCATCGGCGGCGAGGTGTACGGGGACTCCGCGCGTGACTCCAACGGCCACGGCACCCACACCGCCACCACCTCCGCGGGCGGCCCCGTCGCCGACGCCAACCCGCTCGGCATCAGCCGCGGCCCCATCCACGGCATCGCGCCCGCCGCTCAGGTGTCGGTCTACAAGGTCTGTGGCGCCGAGGGCTGCTTCCCCTCCGACTCCGCGCAGGCCGTCGGCCGGGCCATCCTCGACGGCGTCCGGGTGATCAACTTCTCGATCTCCGGTGGCACCGACCCCTACAGCGACCCGGTCGAGCTGGCCTTCCTCGACGCGTACGCCGCCGGTGTGCTGGTGTCGGCCTCGGCCGGCAACGACGGACCCGGCGCCGCCACCGTCAACCACGTCAGCCCGTGGGTGACCACCGTCGCCGCCTCCACGCAGACCCGGACGTTCCGTTCCACGGTCTCGCTCAAGGGTTCCGGCACCAACACCGCCACGGTCTCCGGGTCGACGGTCACCGCGGGTGTCACCACTCCGGCGCAGGTGGTGCTCGCTTCGGCGCCGCCGTACTCGAACGCGCTGTGCACCACTCCGGCCCCGGCCGGACTGTTCGCCGGGAAGATCGTCGCGTGTGAGCGCGGGCCGAACCGCGTGCTCAAGGGCTTCAACGTCAGGCAGGGCGGCGCCGTCGGCATGCTGCTCTACAACTCCACGCCGCTCGACATCATGACCGACAACCACTGGCTGCCGACCGTCCACCTGGACAAGCCCGACGGTGACGCGCTGCTGGCGTTCCTCGCGGCCAACCCCGGCACCACCGCCACGTTCGCGCAGGGCACGAAGACCACGTGGCAGGGCGACGCCATCACCACGTTCTCCTCGCGCGGCCCCGGCGGCGACTTCCTCAAGCCCGACGTCACCGCGCCCGGCCTGCACATCCTCGCCGGAACGACGCCGACGCCGGAAAGCCCGCTCGAAGGCCCGCCCGGCAACCTGTACCAGAGCATCGCCGGCACCTCGATGTCCTCGCCGCACGTGGCCGGTTCCGCCGCGCTCGTCTTCGCCCTCAACCCCGGCTGGACGCCCGGCCAGGTCAAGTCGGCGCTGGAGAGCACCGCGACCACCAAGGTCACCAAGCAGGACCGGACCACCCCGGCCGACCCGTTCGACACCGGCGGCGGGCGCATCGACCTCACCAAGGCCGGTGACCCCGGTCTGACCATGGACGAGAGCGCCGCCAACTTCGTGGCCGCCGAGACCGACGCACTCAACCGCATCGACCTCAACCTGCCCTCGGTGAACGCGCCCACCATGCCCGGTGTCATCACCGCCAAGCGCACGCTCACCAACGTCACCAACAAGACGCTCACCTTCACCGCCACCGGCACGACCGTGAACGGCGCGCACATCGCCGTCCTGCCGCCGCTCGTGGTGGTCAAGCCGGGCAAGAGCGCCAAGATCGAAGTCGTGATCGCCGCGCCCGAGCTGCCCGACGGCCAGTACTTCGGCCAGGTCAACCTCAAGCAGGTCGGCGGCTCGCGCAACCTGCACCTGCCGGTCGCGTTCTTCCGCAAGGAAGGCGCCGTCCCGATCGACCAGACCTGCGCCCCGGCCGCCATCCCGCGCAACACCGGCGAGTCGGTCTGCACGGTCTCCGTCCAGAACAACACCCTTCAGGACGCCGAGGTCACCGCGCTGAGCACGCTCGACGGCAAGCTGCGCCTCAACTCGGTCACCGGCGCCACCAAGGTGGGCAGCCAGATCGCCACCACCAAGCAGACCCTGGCCGCCCGTCAGCCCGACAGGCCCGGCATCGCCCCCGGCACCAGCCCGGCGGGCTACCTGCCGCTGTCCGACTTCGGCATCACACCCGTCGCCGTCGGTGACGAGCAGGCGCTCAACTTCACCGTCCCGCCGTACGTCTACGCGGGCAAGACGTACAACCGCATCGGCATCGTCTCCAACGGCTACAGCGTGGCCGGTGGCACGAACGGCAGCGAGGACATCTCCTTCACGCCGCAGACCCTGCCCGATCCGGCCCGTCCGAACAACGTCCTGGCCTCGTACTGGACCGACCTCGACGGCACCGGCGCCCCGGGCATCTACGCCGCGACCCTCACCGACGGCGTCAGCACGTGGCTCGTGCTCGAATGGCGGGTCAACCTCTTCGGCACCACGACGCAGAAGGTCTTCCAGCAATGGATCGGCGTCAACGGCACCGAGGACATCTCCTACACCTATGACCCGGCCAACCTGCCCGGTGACCCGCCCGCGGGCTTCGGCCTGACGGTCGGCGCGGAGAACGACGAGGGTACGGCCGGTGGCCAGATCACCGGTCCGCCCACCACCGACCTCCGTGTCACCAGCACGCCTGGCGCGCCCGGCGGGACCCTCACCTACACCATGAAGGTGAAGGGCGTGGTCAAGGGAGTGGGCTCGGTCACGACCGCCACCTCGACACCGCAGGTGAAGGGCATCACCGTGGAGGTGGACAAGATAACCGTCCAGTAATCCTTCGCTAGGAGGGGCCCGGCCGTGCGCCGGGCCCCTCATCCATGTGCCGGGGCTTGTCCTCGCGGACCCACACCACCCCCGGCAGCGCGCTCACGATCACTTCTGGCCCGTCGGCGACCACGACCACCTGGCCGGGCCGGAGCTCCCTGAGCACCCTCAGCCCGGGAACCTCCGCGACGACCGCCAGGAACTCCGCCGGAGAGCAGTCGATACCCACGATGTACGCGACCTTGGCCATCTCCTCACGCTACTTGCGGAGCGCTGCGCTCCGCTTTAGAGTGCTTATCGGAGCGCAACGCTCCGATAAGTGGTTGAAAGGGATGATCATCGATGGAAGACGCGATCCGCCGGCTGGTGGCCGACGCCTCCCGCCACCAGAACGACCCCGAGCCGTTCCTGGCCCTGCACGCCGACGACACGAGCCTCGTGAACTTCGGCGGACGACGCGTGGTGGGCAAGGACGCCCTCGGGCAGGCCATGAGGGCCGCGTTGGCGACGCCGCTGGCCAAGGTGGTGACGAGTGCGGAGGTGGCCGACATCCGGTTCTTGCGACCCGATGTGGCGATCGTCGGCGTGCTCAAGCGGGTCTCCGACGAACGGGACGGCGACGGCGACCCGCTGCACGCGAGCGAGGGCTGGCTGACCTACGTGCTCGTGGAGAACGACGGGAGGTGGCAGATCGCCTCCGCCCAGACCACCCCGATACTCAAGCCTTAGTCTCCCGGTCGTTCTGCAGGTTGAGCAGGATGAACGCGGCCAGCGGAACCGCGGTGACGGCGGCCAGGGCGAGCACCGTCGTCACCGCCTCCGTCCCGTCTATGGCCGAGATCAGCACGTACACCGTCGAGATCCCGAAGATCACCGACATGGTCCCCTGGAGCAGGATGGCGCCCCGGCGGCTCTTTCCCCGATGAACACGGACGGCGATGACGATCGTGAACCCGAGCAGCCCCAGGTAGAACAGACCGGTCAACCAGCCGGTGAGCGACCGCGTACCACCCAGTTGCTCCCCGAGGAACGCCACGGCGGCGATCGCGAAGAAGACGACCTGCACCCAGTGCAACGCCACGGCACCCTTCAACAGCCTGGACATACGCCTATCTCCTTGGACCGCGTGGGCACCGCCTCCATGCGCTGCCGCCTGCGCCCAAGGCTGCCGCCCCGACCTTGCCGCCCCATCTCACCGACGTTTCACGGACATGATCTCGAAAGCCCGGACCACGTCGCCAACGACATGATCCGCCCCACGCCCGGCATCGCCCCCCACCCAGATGGTCCGCAATCCCGCTCCGCGCCCACCCTCGACGTCGGCCTCCAGGCTGTCACCGACCATCCACCCGCCACCGTCCAGTGACACCCCGCACCGCTCGGCAACGATCTCGAACAGGCGCCGGTCAGGCTTCCGCACACCCTCGACCCCAGAAACCGCGTAGCCGTCCACCGCTGCCGCCAGCCCGGTCCGGTGGATCTTCCCAAGCTGGTTGTCGGCCATCCCATTGGTGACGATCCCAACCTTCCACCCCAACCCCCGAAGCACCCCCAGCCCACGGAGCACCTCAGGGCGACACGTCACCAGGTACGGCATCCGCCGGCGATAGGCGTCCCACAGCACCTCCACCGGCTCACCAAGCCCGAACCGCTCCTTCACGAGGCCGAAGAACACGTTCCGATGCGGATGGCTCTCCCGTTCGAGCCCGACCAGCACGTCAACCGCGCCCGCCTCGAGCCCTCGGGCCGCGGTGAACTCCTCGGCCCAGGACCGGAAGGCCACGTTCTGCTCGACAAGCGTGTTGTCCAGATCGAAAAGCGCGAGTCTCTGCATGTTCAGAGGTTGCGGGCGATCACCAGGCGTTGGATCTGGTTGGTGCCTTCGAAGATCTGCATGATCTTGGCTTCTCGCATGTAGCGCTCGACCGGGAAGTCCCTGGTGTAGCCGTAGCCCCCGAACACCTGCACGGCGTCCGTGGTCACCTTCATGGCGGCGTCCGTGGCCACCAGTTTGGCCACCGATGCCTGCCGGCTGTACGGGAGGTCGGCGTCGCGGCGGCGGGCGGCGTCGAGGTAGGTGGCGCGGGCGGCGTCCACGGCGGCGGCCATGTCGGCCAGGACGAAGGCGAGCCCCTGGTGGTCGATGATTTTGCGGCCGAAGGTGGTGCGTTCCTTCGCGTACGCCACCGCCGCGTCCAATGCCGCCTGGGCGAGGCCCGTCGCGCAGGCGGCGATGCCGAGCCTGCCCGAGTCCAGGGCGCTGAAGGCGATCTGCAGGCCCTGGCCTTCGGTGCCGAGGAGCCGGTCGGGCTCCAGGATGGCGCCGTCCCAGTGGGCCGTGGTGGTGGGGATGGCGTGCAGGCCCATCTTCTCCTCGGGGCGGCCGAAGGTGAGGCCGTCCACGGCGCCGGGGGCCAGGAAGCAGGAGATGCCCCGGTTGCCCTCGCCGGTCCGGGCGAACAGGGCGTAGAAGTCGGCTATGCCCCCGTGGGTGATCCAGGCTTTGGTGCCGGTGATGCGGTAGCCGTTCTCCACCTTCTCGGCTTTGCAGGTCAGGGCTCCGGCGTCGGATCCGGCCTGGGGCTCGGACAGGCTGTAGCCGCCGATCTGGCGTCCGGCCAGCATGTCGGGCAGCCACCGGTCGATCTGTTCCGGCGTGCCGTACTGCTTCAGGGGGAAGCAGGCGAGCGTGTGGACGCTGACGGCGACCGCCACGGCGGCCCAGCGGGCCGCCAGCTCCTCCAGAACCTGCAGATAGACCTCGTACGGCTGGCCGCCTCCACCCAGCTCCTCGGGATAAGCCAGCCCCAGCAGCCCGACTTCGCCCAGTTTCGCGAAGAGGCCGGTGGGATAGGTCTCGGCCCGTTCGTGTTCCTCCACGCGGGTCGCGAGCTCCTTGTCGGCCAGCGTGCGCGTGAGGTCGAGCAGGTCGTGCGCGTCCTGGTTGGGGAGGAGGCGGGATACGGCCACGTGTCTGTCTCCGATCTCAGAGTCCGGCCAGGGCCTTGCGGGCGCGCTCGCGGAATTCCGCGACCCGGGCGAGCTTGATGTCCTCGTATCCGCGGATCATGTCAGGAAGCGCGGCGATCTCGGCGACCGCCTCTGCGCTCGTACCCGCTGAGAGGGCCTCACGCACCAGGGTGCGGTATTCGTGGATGAGCTCGCGCTCCACTCGGCGCACGTGGGCGTAGCCGAAGGGGTCGAGTGCGGTGCCGCGCAGGAAGCGCGCGGCCCGCAGCGTGCGGAAGACCGGCTTCGCGGTACGGCGCAGCTTGATCTTCCGCTTCATGCCCAGGGCGCGCAGGATCGGCGGGTGGAGCATGACCGCGACCTTGTCCTCGGGAGCGAACTCGGTCTCGAGGTGGAGCCTGGCGACCTCGTACTCGTCCTTGTAGGCCATGAGCTTGTACAGGCCCTTGGCGTAGGCGATGGCGACGTTCTCGTCGCCGGCGAGTTCGGCGATCTGCTGGACGTCGTCGGAGTAGGTGCGGGCGTAGTCGGCGTTCTGGTAGCCGGTGAGGTCGTCGGTCCTGATCGCGAGGATCTCGGCGAAGGACTGCGTCTTCTCCTCGCTCGGCCGCTGGATCGCGGCGGCCCGGCCGTGGGCGAAGGCGGCGAGGTTCTTCTCGACGGCCGCGCCGTTCAGGCGGATCGCGCCCTCGATGGCCGTGGCGCTGATCGGCAGGCAGCCGTGCTGGTACGCGGCCCCGACGAGCAGCATGTTCGCCGGCATGTGGTCACCGAACAGTTCCTCGGCCAGCGCCTGCGCGTCGAGGTAGAGGTTGCCCTCGGAGCGGGTGGCGGAGTCGATGCGTTCGACGGCGGCCTGCGCGCCGGGCACCACGGCCCGGCCGGTGACCATCTCGGCCGTCGGCACCACCGCCGTGTTGATCACGGCGACGGTGTGGTCCTTGGCGAGCACGCCCAGGTTGCCTTCGGCGGCGGCGCCGAGCAGGTCGAAACCGATCAGGACATCCGCCTTCGTGGCCTTGACCGAGCCGGTGATCGGCTCCGGCGAGACGCGTACGTCGCTGATGACCGGGCCGCCCTTCTGCGCCAGCCCGGTCTGCTCGAGACCGGCGGCGTGCAGACCGTCGAGGTGCGCGGCCATCTGCAGGATCTGCGAGACGGTCACGACGCCGGTGCCGCCGATGCCGGGCATGCGCAGCGTGACCGCGCCGGTGAAGCGGGGCGTGGGCTCGGGCAGGCCCGCGGGCGGCGGCGGGAGCGGCTTGCTCTTGCGCGGACCCGGCTCGACCAGCAGGAACGACGGGCAGTCGCCCTTCAGGCAGGTCAGGTCAGAGTTACACGAAGGCTGGTGAATGCGGGTCTTGCGCCCGAACTCGGTCTCGACCGGCTGAACCGACAGACACGTGGACTTCTCCCCGCAGTCGCCGCAACCTTCGCAGACCCGTTCGTTGATGACGACCAGCTCGGCCGGGGTGGGTAGTTTGCCGCGCTTGCGCAGCCGGCGTTCCTCGGCGGCGCACCGGTCGTCGTGGATGAGCACGGTGACGCCGTCCACCTTGGCGAGCTCGCGTTCGGTGTCGGCGAAGTCGTCGCGGTGCCGTACCGTCGCGACCGGATCGAGCCGCACCCCGCGATAGGAGGAGGGGTCCGCGGTCGTGATCACCACGCGGCGCACGCCCTCGATGGCCAGCCACCGCGTGAGCTCGGGGATGGCGAGCCGGCCCTCGGCGCGCTGGCCGCCGGTCATGGCGACCGCGTCGTTGTAGAGCAGCTTGTACGTCATGGACACCCCGGCGGCCACCGCGGCCCTGATCGCCAGCGAGCCGGAGTGGTGGAAGGTGCCGTCTCCGAGGTTCTGCACGAAATGCCGGTCCTCGGTGAACGGCGCCAGCCCGATCCACTGCGCGCCCTCGCCGCCCATCTGGGTAAGTCCGAGCTGGGTGCCGCGGCCGTCGCCGTCCAGCGCGATCATGGCGTGGCAGCCGATGCCGACGCCGACCAGCGTGCTGTCGTCGGTGCGGGTGGAGAGATTGTGCGGGCAGCCCGAGCAGAAGTACGGCGTGCGGGCGGCGACCACCGGCAGCATCCGCGACTTCCTGGCGCCTTTATCCGATCCGACGCCGAGTCCCAGTGCCTTGGCCACGTCGGCCGCGCCGACCGTCCCGCGCAGCGGCAGCAGCCCGCGGACCTTCGGCGCGTGCGCGCTGCCGTAGAGCACCGCCTTGAGGTGGTTCTCCAGGAACGGCACCTTGTCCTCGACGACCAGCACCTCCTCCAGGCCGTCGAGCATGCCGAGCAGGTCGTCGCGGTCCAGCGGGTACGGCATGCCGATCCGGATCAGCCGGATACCCCGCTCCTCCAGGTCCACCCCGGCGTCGGCCAGGGCGCGCTGGGCGGTGGCGAGAGCCGTACCGGAGGCGACGATGCCCAGTTTGGCCTGCCGCGCGCTGAACAGCACGCGGTTGATGCCCGCGGCGCGCGCGTAGGCGCGGGCGAGGTCGAGCCGGCGGGTGAGCAGGTCGTACTCGGCGTCCAGCGCGGCGGGTCCCACCAGCGTGGGCGGCTTGGTCTCGGCGCGGTCGGGGGCGGGCAGCTCGGGGCGGAGCGCGTCCAGGTCGACGGTGGCGGAGGCGTCGGCCACGTCCGCGACGATCTTCAGTCCGACCCAGAGGCCGCTCGCCCGCGACATCGCCACCGCGTGCAGCCCGAACTCGACGATCTCCGCGACCGAGCCGGGCACCAGCAGCGGCATGCACATGCTCTGGCACATCGGCTCGCACGAACTGGGTACCGTCGAGGACTTGCAGCCCGGGTCGTCGCCGATCCACGCGACCGCGCCGCCCTTGGCCGCGGTGCCGGCGATGTTGGCGTGCCGGATGGCGTCGGCGGCACGGTCGAGGCCGGGGTTCTTGCCGTACCAGAATCCGGTGATGCCGTCGTGCTTGCGCCCGGGCGCCAGGCCGAGAAGCTGGGTGCCGGCGACGGCCGTGGCCGCGAGCTCTTCGTTGAGCCCTGGCTTGAAGACGACGCCGGCAGGATCGAGGTGCCTGGCGGCGCGGGCCATCTCCAGGTCGACTCCGCCCAAGGGCGAGCCCTGGTAGCCGGAGACGAAGACGCGCGTGTCCAGCCCGCGCTCCTCGTCGATGCGGCGCTGTTCCAGCGTGAGCCGTACCAGTGCCTGGATGCCCGAGAGGAGCACGCGCCCGTCGAGGGCCGTGTACTTGTCTTCCAACGCCACCATGCGCCAAGTGGAGCAATCCCGGTGGTCCTTGCACAAGTATCAGGGGACATAATGCGATAAAGACGCAAATTGTTTGCGAGGCCTGGCTCTTCGTGTGGCCTGGTTTGCGTGAGGAGCGCGCGTGAGCGAGATCGACGAAATAGATGACCGGCTGCTACGGCTGCTGCGCGAGGACGGCCGCCGGACCTTCTCCGAGATGGCCACCGAGGTCGGCCTGTCCGTCGCGGCCGTCAAGCGGCGGGTGGACCGCCTGCGCGAGGCCGGCGTGATCACCGGCTTCACCGTGCAGGTGGACTACGCCAAGCTCGGCTGGGGCATCGAGGCCTTCACCGAGGTTCGCTACTCCGGTGCCACCCCGGTCAGCGAGATCCTCCGCTCGACCACCGCCGTACCGGAGATCCAGGCCGTCTTCACGATCGCCGGCGACCCCGACGCCCTCATCCACCTGCGGGTACGCGACCTTGACCACCTCCAGCAGATCATCGACGGCCTGCGCAGAACCGGCAACGTCACGGGCACCAAGACCCTGATGGTGCTCGGCTCCTGGACCCGCGACGCGCTGCGCACCCCCCGCCGGGGTTTCTAGAGCAGCCGCCTGATCTCGCCGTAGGCCCGGTAGAAGCCGCCGCGGCCGGCCGAACGCACGCCGTCGACCACGTACCGGGCGCCCGCCTCGCGCACCGTCTTGGGGAACTGTACGTTCCACGACTCGTAGCCCGGAGTGACCACGCGCACCCGCAGCCGCTCGCCCTCCTGGACGCACTCCACCACGACGCCGTCGCCCGCCCCGGTCTCCAGTACCGTCTCCAGCACCGCCGACGGCTCGACCACCTCCAGCGACGCCGCCGCCTTCACGTCCACCGGCTGCGGCACGTCGCCCGCGCGGGCCGCGGCGATGGCCGCCTCGCTGGCGTCGATGCAGGCCAGCGAGCCGTCCGTGGTCACGATGTAGAGGCGGTCGTCCAGGAACTGCATCGAGAACGCCGAACCGCACCCGGTCGCGAGCTTCCACAACCGCTCGCCGGAGGCGTCGAAGCAGTAGACGGAGGAGTGGTTGTCGCCGGCGAACACGTGGCGGCCGCCCGGCGAGGTGGCGCAGGAGTAGACCGCGCCGTCGCACTGGTAGACCGCCTCCACCCGGCCGTCGCCCTTGGCCAGGCGGTGGACGGTACGGCGGGCCGTACCGGCGTAGACCGAGTGCTCCTCCTGCCAGCCGAACAGCACGTCGCCGGCCACCTTGTTCTCCCAGACGAGCGTGCCGTCCGCGGTGTCGTAGCGGGCGACGCCGTTGGAGTGGCCGTGGTAGACGGCGTCCTCGTCACACCTGACCATCCAGGCCGAGTCGCCGCTGCCGGAACGGGCCCACTGGAACTCGTCCTCGTAGTCGATCGTGGTGATCCGGCCCGCCCGGTCGGAGACGCCGAGCACGCCGTCGTTGATGTCCAGCCAGTAGATGTCCACGTCGGCGGCGATCTCGTAGGCCGACCTGGGCACCTTGCCGCTCAGGTCGTACACGCGGCCGTCGTCGCAGCCGGCGTAGATCCAGAAGTCGTCGGCCACGATGCACTTGACGCCGTCGGGCAGCCGGAAGCGGCCGGTCACGGTGCCGGAATGGGTGACGGTGTAGACGTCGCCGCGCTGGTTGCCGACCCAGCAGCGCTCGCCGTCCACGAAGATCCCGAACGCGGCCGCGCCGCTGTCGAAACGCCACAGCACCGGGGCCTGCTGGGCGGTCGAGCGGGTGCTGGCCATGGCCCTGCGCGTGATGGCCCGGCGCTGACGCACGCCGCGTACGGCGGGGGCGTACCCCTTCCGGGTCTTCTCCCCGATCTTCTTGGCCGCCGCGGCCTGGGCCTTGGCTTCGCTGGGGAAGGCGGTGACCTTGGTCTGACCTGACTCGCCGATGCGCCCGTAGGTGATGGTGACCTGCGTGCCCGCGACGGTCACCTCGTAGTACTTGTGCGCTCCGCCGCCGTCTTCAGACAGCTCCAGGTAGGTCATGTGCGCTTCTCCAGGTTTGCCAGGACTTGATCCATTTGTCGGGAGACTAGAGCAAGCAGGCGACAGATTCCGCTAGATCAAGTAGGCGAGGCCGGTGTAGAGGACGATGCTGAAGGCGACCAGGCCGACGATGGTCGCGAACGCCCAATCGGTGAAGCGCCAGCTCGCGCCCGAGAGCCGGGCGTAGACCTCAAGACCGATCGGAATGACGACCACCTGGACCAGCGACACCACCAGCCCCAGGTGCAGCAGGGTTACTTCCCAAGAGGGCACGGACTTTCCCTGGGCGGCGGCCAGGGCCACGATTTCGCCGCGCCCCAGCCAAATCATGCAGGTGCCGTTGAAAATGATGAAACCCAGCGCGTCCACGGGTCCCAGGCCGGTCTTTTCTCTGCCGGCCGTCTTGTGGACGGGGCGGGACCATCTGACGACGGCCGCGGACCTGTTGGTCCAGGTGCGGCGCTTCCGCCGGGGAATGTAGGTGCGCGGGCTGAGCACCGCCCGGAAAAGGGAGAGGAGCCGGAACTTCTCCGGTATGCCAAACCTGACCCATTCTTCGCGGGCGACGGTCAGAATCGCCCGCGTCTCCAGAAGAAGCGCAAGAAGAAGGACAGGTACGACCTGCGCGACTAACGAGGCGTACTCCTTGGTCATCGCCCCAAGGTAGCGTGGCCCGCCTGGGCTTCCGCGACGGCCGGGCGGATCATCCACCGGTCGATGGGGTCCTCGGCGTAGGCGGTGAAGCCGTGGCGTTCGTACAGGCGCTGGGCCGGGCTGTCGCGCAGCACGATCAGCCGGAACACCTTCTCGTCCGTCAGCACCTTGTGGAGGATGGCGGTGCCCACGCCGCGTCCCTGTGTTGCAGGGGAGAGGTAGAAGTGTTCCAGCCAGACCCCGTCGTCGGCCGGTCGCAGGGCGATGCTGCCGGCGAAGGCGCCGTTCACCTCGACGATCGACGTGTGCTCGGGGAGGAAGGCGTCCTTGAAGCGCCGCCTCACCCGGTTCGGGTCGAAGCGGCCGAGGCGTTCCAGGTCCGGGCGGAGTACGACGGCGCGGAGTTCGGCGATCGGGTCACCGTCCGCGGGTACGGCAGGGCGTAGCGACCAGCCGTGCTCAGAGGTCAACGGAGAACTCCACCTGGATCAGCGGCTTGCCGTCGCCGAAGTCGTGGTCGCGCTCCGCGCCCGTCTGCGCGAAGCCGCTCTTGGTGTAGAAGCGGCGGGATTGCGGGGTGTCGCGCAGGGTCCACAGGTGGGCGCGGGTGAAACCGTCGTCCTTCAGCTGGGCGAGGGTGGCGGCCATCAGGGCGGGGGCGACGCCGGTGCCCCAGCCGTCGGGGTGGGCGTAGAAGCCGTGGACCTCGGCGATGCCGTCCACCGTCTGGGAGGGACCGAACCAGGACAGCGCCAGCGGGCGGCCGTCACCCTCGGCGAGGTAGATCGTGTCCTGGAGCGGGGAGAGCCGGGCGTGCCAGCGGGTACGGCGGCTGCTCACCTGGCCGGTGGCGAAGGCCGGGTCGAAGAAGGGCGCGTAGGCGGCGGCCCAGGAGTCGGCATGGATGTCGCCGAGGACGTCCCCGTCTTCGATCGTCGCGTGTCTGATGGTGATGACCACTGTGCAACTCTAGCCAAATGCGGACACTTCTCATCATCGGCACCGTGGGTGCGGGCAAGACGTCGGCGGCCGAGAAGGTCGGCGAACTGCTGGCGGCCGCCGGTACGCCCCACGGCGTCATCGATCTGGACGCGCTGTCGCGCGGGTGGCCGCCGCCCGCGGGGGACCGGTTCAACTTCGCGCTGACGGTGCGGAACCTGCGGAGCCTGGCGGCGAACTTCCGTGACATCGGCGCCGAGCGGCTGGTGCTCGCGGGGGTGGCCGAGAACGCCGGGCACCGCGAGAAGATCGCGGAGGCCGTGGGCGGCGAACTCACGGTCTGCAGGTTGCGGGTCGACCTGGCCACCGTCAGGGAACGGCTGGCCGGACGGCACCTGGACGACCCGGAAGGGCTCGACTGGCACCTCAAGCGCTCCGGCGAACTCGACCGGATCCTGCGCGAGGCCCAGGTCGAGGACGTCGTCGTGGACGGCACCGGCCCGGTGACCCGGGTGGCGGAAGAGATCCTGAGAGCGATCGGCTAGCCCCACAGCGGCAGGCGGGTGCCCACGGCCTTCGCGACAGCAGCGCGATACAGAGCCTCCGCGGCGGCGGAGTCCTGGATGGCGGTGCCGGTCGAGTCGAAGACGATGATCTCCTCGGCCGACACGCGGCCCGGCTTGGCACCGGTGATCACTTCGCCGAGTTCGGCCCGGACCGGAGTGCCGGGGCGGTGGTGGAGTTCGCCGCCGTTCGAACAGCGCGATGACGCCGAGTCGTCCGTCAGGCCCCCACGGTGCCGTCGACCGCTTCGCGCAGGAAATCGGCGTGCCCGTTGTGCCGGGCGTACTCGTGGATCAGGTGGAGCATCACCATGCGCAGCGACACCTCGGCCTCCCAGCGGGCGTTGTAGGCGGTGAGGTCCAGGGAGGTGGCCGCGCGTTCGATCCGGCGGGCGTGCTCGACCTCCGCCTCCCAGGTGCCGAAGGTCTCCTCGCGCGTGGCGCCGGTGTCGTCGTAGGCGGTCTGGAAGTCCCACAACGTCGCCGACCACACCATCGGCAGGTCCTCGCCGTTGACCACCCGGCGGAACCAGTGCCGCTCCACCTCGGCCATGTGCCGCACCAGCGCCATCAGCGACAGCGTGGACGGCGGCATGGACCTGCTGCGCAACTGCTCGTCGGACAGGTCATCGCATTTCATGGCCAGGGTGGCGCGGTGAAAGTCCAGATAGGACCGGAGCATCTCGCGTTCGTCGGCGATCAGCGGAGGTCCCACACGCTCGGTCGTCATCCGCAGAGGCTACCGAGGCCTTGACGCTGCGTGCCAAGCCGAGGAGACTCCCTCACATGTCGCTATAGTATTTTATTTCGAGGAGCACCCCCATTCCATGAGCGCCATCCTCGCGCTGGCCGCGTTCATCGCCGTCATCGTCATCTGGAACCTCGCCTTCAAGCGCAACATCGCCGAGTCCATGTTCGTCGGCTTCCTGGCCTGCACCGCCTTCGCCGGCCTGGGCGCACCCGCGCTCGCCTGGGAGAGCCTGATCGAGGGCATGAAGTCCGAGGTCACGTACGCCGCCCTGACCTTCGTCTTCGTCAGCGAACTGCTGACCAGGATCGGCCTGATCGGCCGGCTGATCGACATCCTGAGCTCGCTGCTCGGCCGGCGCCGCGGCGGCGCGCTCTACGCGGCCACGGTCGGCTCGGGCGCGTTCGGCGCCGTGGCGCACAACGGCGCGGCCATCGCCGCCACCATCGGCTCCATCGCGATCCCGTGGATGAAGCGCTCGAAGACCAGCGGCGACACCGCCGCCCTGGTCATCTCCGGCAACGCGGGCGTCGGCGCCGTCTTCCCCTTCAGCGGCGCGTTCTTCCTGCTGCTCGCCGCCCCCACGGTCGCGCCGGTGCTGAACGCCGACCAGATGATCGTGCCGATGTTCGTGGTCGCCACGTGGACCGTGGTGATGCGGCTGGGCATCGCGTACGTGATCGTCCGGCGGCGCGGCGTCGACCGCATGGACCCGGGCGACGTGCACCCGCTCGCCGCGACCCTGCGCGCCGGCTGGCCCTCGCTGCTGGTGCTGGCGGCGGTCGCGCTGCCCATCCTGGCAACCGCGGGCGCGGGCGCGCAGTGGGTTGTCAACCGGATCGGCGAGGACGCGGCCGACACGATCCCCGTGCTCTTCTGGCTGCCCATCTTCATGCTGGTCGTCGGGATGATCGTGGGGCATCGGAGGCTGCCGCGCCGTACCGGCGAATGGTGGGCGATGCTCGGCGAGATCAGCCCCAAGTTCGCCGTCGTGGGGCTGACCATGGTCTCGGCCTTCGCCGCCTCCGCCGCCCTGTCGACGCTCGGCCTGGGCGAGCAGCTCGCCCCGCTCATCCAGCGGATGCAGGGCGTGCCGACGCCGGTCGTGGTCGTGGTCGTCGGCCTGGTCGTCCTGCTGGTGTCAGGGCCGCTGAGCACGACGGCCACGATCGCGGCGGTGGGCTCGGTCGGGTTCCTGGCGCTGACCGGCGCCGGCGTCGAGCCGCACCTCGCCTACGCCGCGCTCATCGTGTGGGCCAGCGCGGAGGGCTGCTCCCCGCCCGGCGCGGCCCCGCTCTACGTCGCCGCCGGAATCGCCGGCAGCGACCCGGTGAAGATCTTCAGGCCGGTCATCGGCTACTACCTGGTCCCGTCCTTCGTGGCCGGGGTCGTGGTCGCGCTGAGCCTGCTGTGGATCCCGTTCTAAAGGAGGAAGTCCCATGTACGCGCTGCTGCTCACCGTCTTCAGGCTGCTGCTGATCACCTTCGTGCTCGGCGGCGTGGCCGTGACGTTCTTCCAGGTGGCGGGCATCCTGATCGCCAGCCCCGGCCTGACGTCGTTCTTCGGCGGCGACTTCGCCGACTGGACCTGCGTCGTGGCCGCGCTGGCGGGGATCGTCTCGTTCCTGCAGCTCTACACGAAGGACGCGAAGGACGCCGAGGAGCTGGTCTAGCCGGCCGCCGCGACGGGCCGCTGCTTCCTGCGCCGGTTGGCATTTTGCAGATGTTCGCGCATCCGGATCGAGGCGATCTCGGGGTTGCCCTCCACCAGGGCCTCGTAGATCGCGCGGTGCTCCTTGGCCGCGTGCTCCGCGCCGGTGTTGCCCAGCCGCGAGAACAGGCGGAAGCGCTGCACCTGGCCGTTGAGCGAGCGGTAGGCGGTCTCCAGGAACGGGTTGTCGCACTGCTGGGCGATCAGGCCGTGGAAGCGGTCGTCGGCCGCCCAGTAGGAGCGGAAGGAGCTCGACTCGGTGTCGGCCAGGCCCACCGAGCGGTCGAGCTCCTCGACCGCTTCCAGCAACTCCTCCAGGAACTCCGGCGTGGTGCGCCGGCAGGTCTCGTAGGCCAGCGCCGGCTCCAGGACCAGCCGCGCGTCCATCAGCTTGCCGATCTCCCTGTCGGTGAACAACGGCGCGACCCGGTAGCCCTTGAGCGCCTCGCGGACCACCAGGCCGGTGTGCTCCAGCCGGGCGAGGGCCTCGCGCAGCGGGGTCTGGCTGACGTCGAGTTCGCGCGAGAGGGCGCCGATGTTCAGAGGCGAGCCGGGAGTCCGCTTTCCGGTCATGAACTGGTCGAGCAGCACCTCGTACATCTGGTCGGCAAGGGGCTGCTTCTTCTTGCGGGCCTCGGACATCACGTTCCTCTCGTCGAGCCGATTATCTCAGGCGATCGGCTCTAGGATTTATCGCTATAGTATAGTTTTAATCGAAAGGATCTTCCTCATGCGTGTCCTCGTGACCACTGCCTGGCTCCAGCCCGGCGATCATGTCGACCGGCTGCTCCAGGAGGAGGGCTTCGAGGTCGTCCACAAGCGCTCCGGCCGGCTCGTGGATCTCGTGCGGGAGGTGGACGGCGTGGTCGCCGGCACGGACGCCTTCACCGCCGAGGTCCTCGCCGCCGCGCCGAAGCTCAAGGTCATCGGACGCACCGGCGCCGGCTACGACAACATCGACACCGATGCGGCCACCGAGCGCGGCATCGCCGTGTGCCCGACTCCGGGCGTCAACCGGCGCGCGGTCGCCGAGCACACCCTCGCCCTGATGCTCAACTGCGCCCGGCTGCTGCCGCAGAACATCCTCTCGGTCAGGAGCGGCGGCTGGGAGCAGCCGAGCGGCCGCGAACTGGCGGGGGCGACCCTGGGCATCGTGGGCCTCGGCGCCATCGGCAAGTCGGTGGCCGAGCTGGGCAGCCTGCTCGGCATGGAGGTGCTCGCCTACGACCCCGACCTTGACCTCGACTTCGCCGCCCGCACCGGCGTGCACGCCGTCCCGCTGGAGGAGCTGCTGCGCCGTTCCGACTTCGTCAGCCTTCACATCTTCCTCGACGCCTCCACCCGCCACCTGATCGACGCCGCCGCGCTGGCCACCATGAAGCCCACCGCGTACCTGATCAACACCGCCCGCGGCGGCGTGATCGACGAGGACGCGCTGGCCGACGCCCTCGAACGCGGCAAGCTGGCAGGCGCCGCGCTCGACGTGGTCGAGGTCGAGCCGCTGCCCGCCGCCAGCCGCCTGCGCGAGCACGACAACGTGATCGTCACCGCCCACGTCGGCGCCGCCACCACCGAGTCCCGCGCCCGCTCCGGCCGGATGGCCGCGCAGGCGGTCATCGACGTCCTGAACGGCCGCGCCCCCGCCTTCACCGTCAACCCCCTCAAGGTGTCCTGACATGCGCTTCGACGCGAACCTGAAGTGGTTGTTCACCGAGCTGCCGTTCGAGGCACGCTTCGACGCCGCGGCCGCGGCCGGGTTCGAGGGCGTCGAGTACCCCGACCCCTACGACCACGACCCCGCCGCCCTCGCTCGCCGCCTGCGCGAAGCCGGGCTCGACCAGGTGCTCATCAACACGCCGCCGGGCGCCGACGCCTGCCGCGCCGCCGGCTTCCGCGAGGGCTTCGACCGGGCGATGGAGTACGCGCTCGCGCTCGGCGCCGGCCTCGTCCACGTCCGGGCCGGCACCCGGCCCGAGGGCGTCAGCCGCGAGCGCGCCGAGGCCCGCCTGGTCGCCAACCTCGCCTGGGCCGCCGGCCGGTCGCGCGGCAGCGGCGTACGCCTGGTGCTGGAGGCCCAGAACCACCGCGACAGCCCCGGCTGTTGCCTGCGCACCCAGGCGCAGGCCGCCGCCGTGGCCGAGGCGCTCGACGCCGACCACGTGGGCGTGCTGTTCGACCTCTACCATGCCCAGGTCGACGAGGGCGATCTGATCACCAAGGTGCGCGAGCTGGCGCCGTACACCTTCCACTACCAGGTCGCCGACCCGCCCGGCCGGCACGAGCCCGGCACCGGCGAGATCGGCTGGCGCGCGGTCTTCGCCGCCGTCCGCGAGAGCGGCTACCGAGACTGGATCGGCTGCGAGTACCAGCCCCGAGGCCGCACCCTCGACGGCCTCGGCTGGATCGAGGAGCTGGCCGGATGACCCGCATCGCGCTGATCAGCGCCACCCCCGCCGCGATCGCCCCCGCCGTCGCGGGCCTGGCCGACGCCTTCCCCGAGGCCGAGCCCTGGAACCTGCTCGACGACAAGCTCCTCGCCGACGCCCGCGCGGGCGGGCCGAGCGCGCGCATGTCCGCCCTCATCGGCTACGCGGCCGACGCGGGCGCGCACGGGGTGCTGCTGACCTGCTCCCTGTACGGCGAAGCCGCCCGATCGGCCCGTCGGGGTATCCCCATCCTGGCCCCCGACGACGCCGCCTTCCGAAAGGTGGCCGAGTCCGGATACCGGCGCGTCCTGACGGTGGCCAGCCTGGAGGAGGCGCTGGCCGACTCGGTAGCCCGCCTCACCGGGGCGGCGCCGGGCGTGGCCGTGGACGGCGTGGTCAGCCCCGCCGCCTTCCAGGTCACCGACGGGCGGGCGCTGGCCCGAGCCCTCCACGACACCTGCGCCCCTTACACGGCCGGGGTGGAGGCGGTGGTGCTGGCCCAGTACTCGCTGGCCCCGGCCGCCGCGGAGCTGGCCGGGTCACTCGGCCTCCCGGTGGTCTCCGGCCCGCACACCGCCGCCGCCGCGCTCCGGCGCGCCGTCCTGGGGGGCGCCGTCCTGGGGGGCGAGCGGCCGTGATCGGCGCCATCGCCGACGACGTCACCGGCGCCACCGACGTCGCGGTAGCGCTGCACCGGCACGGCCTGCGCACCCTGCTCTTCTTCGACACCCCCGCCGCTGAGAACGGCCTGCCCACCGAGGCTGGTTCGCCCGCGTATGACGCCGTCGTCATCGCGCTGAAGACGCGTACGGCCCCCCGCGCGCAGGCCGTCGAGCGGTCGCTTGCCGCCCTGGACCGGCTGCGCGCCCACGGCGTCGGCCAGGTCTACTTCAAGTACTGCTCCACCTTCGACTCCACCCCGGACGGCAACATCGGCCCGGTGCTCGACGCCCTGGCCGACGCCCTTGACGCGCCGCTGGTCGCGATGACCCCGAGCTCGCCCGAGCACGGACGGACCCAGTACCTCGGCCATCTGTTCGTGGGCGAGCGGCTGCTGTCGGAGTCGCACATGCGCGACCACCCGCTCACGCCGATGACCGACTCCTACCTGCCACGCGTCCTCGAAGCCCAGTCGGCGCACCGGGCCGGGGTGGTCCCGCTCGCCGTGGTGCGCGGGGGACCGGCGGCCATCGAGGCCCACCTGGCCGGCCTGCGGCGCGAGGGTGTCCGGTACGCGCTGATGGACGCGGTCGAGGACGCCGACCTGGTCGCGGCCGGGCGGGCGCTGGGCGGTCCGCGCCTGGTCGCGGGCGCCGCCGGGCTCGCGGCGGGCCTCGCCCGCGCCCGGACGGCGATCGCCCCCGGGGACCCGCCAGCGCACGTGCCCGCCGGCCGCGCGGCCGTACTGGCGGGGAGTTGTTCCGCGCGCACGCTCGAACAGGTCCGCGCGGTGATCGAGCACGGACGGCCCGCCCACCGCCTGGACGCCCTCGCCGAGCCCGACCCTGAGGCGCTCGCCGCGAACGCCCTGGCCTGGTACGACGCCCAGCGGCCCGAGGACGGAGCCCCGCTGATCTACTCCAGCCTGCCCCCGGCCGGGCTGCACGAGGTCCAGCGCGCGCTGGGCCGCGAGCGGTCGGCCGAGCTGCTGGAGTCCGCGCTGGGCAGGATCGCCAGCGGCCTGGTCGAGCGGGGTGTCACCCGGCTGGTCGCGGCCGGTGGCGAGACCTCGGGCGCGGTCGTCGGCGCGCTCGGCGTCACCGGCGGCGTGATCGGGCCGGAGGCGGCCCGGGGCGTCCCCTGGATCTTCACCCCGTCCCTCACCCTTCTCCTCAAGTCGGGCAACTTCGGCGAGCCCGGCCTGCTGCTCGACGCCTCACGATCGGAGACCCCATGAAGTTGTTCAGCACCCTGGCCGTGAAGAAGGCCTTCGACGACGTGCTCCTCGCGGAGTTCACCGGCAGGACCGGCATCGCGGTGGACGGCGTCTACGATCCGACTACGCAGCTGATGGCCCGCATCCGGGCAGGTGAGCGCCCCGACGTGATGATCGCCGTCACCTCCGCCTTCGACGAGCTGAACGGCGCCGCCGTCCTCGACCTGTCCACGAAGACGGCGATCGCGAAGACCGGCGTGGGCCTGGCGGTGCCGCCGGGCGCCCGGCTCCCGGACGTCACCACGCTCGACGCCTTCAAACAGGCCCTGCTCGACGCCCGAAGCGTGGCCTACTCGCGCACCGGCGCGAGCGGCATCTACTTCGCCCGGCTGATCGAGGAGCTCGGCATCGCCGAGAAGGTCAACGCCCGCGCCACCGTGATCGACAAGGGCTTCATCGCCCACGCCGTGGTGGACGGCCGCGCGGACGTGGCGATCCAGCAGCTCAGCGAGCTGCGCTTCGTCCCGGACGCCCGGATCGCCGGGCCGTTCCCCGCCGAGGTGCAGCACTACAGCGAGTTCTCCGCCGTGGCCGCCACGGCGGAGAACGGGGAGGCCGCCGCCTTCCTCGCCTTCCTCACCTCGGACGAGGCCAGGCGAGCGTACGAACGGACCGGCCTGGAGCTGCCCTGACCGGGTGCGGGCGCACGCCCGCACCCCTCTCGTTCAGTTCACGTTGATGGTGAACGTCGAGGTCGTGTTGCGGATGTCGGTGTGGTTGCCGCTGAAGCGCAGCCCGTTGAACGTCACCGAGCCCACCGCCGGACCCTGGCCGGGCTCCGGCAGTTCGTTCGCCCACAGGCCGAAGCCCGACTTGGCGTCGAAGGCGTCACCGGACTTGCGCGCGCCGCTGATCGAGATGTCGGTGAGGACCGTGTCGGTGATCGGGTTCACCGGCCGGCCGCCCAGATACTGCGTCTGGAACATGATCCCCGAGTACGTCGGATCCACGATGTCCACGTCGCTGATCCTGATGCCCTGGAACACCTTCGACGCGGAGAACAACCAGATCGCCGGGAACGTCTGCTGTCCCCAGAAATGCCCGCCCGCCCGGACGATCGAGATGTTCTCGAACCGGGTCGGCGTGGGGCCGAAGCCCCGCATCTGGATGCCGAAGTCCAGCGAGCTGACCGTGATGCCGGAGTAGACGAGCGTGTCGGCAATGTAGATGTTCCTGAACACGTTGTCCTGCCCGCCGTACACGGCCACGCCGGCCGCCCGCCAGGTCAGGGTCGAGGTCAGGTTCTCGTAGACGTTGCCCGTCTGGTCGGCGTTGTTGATGTCGATCGCGGCGAACAGCGCGAAGCTGTCGTCGCCGGTGCCGCGCGCCTCCACGTTCCTGACCGTGTTGTCCGAACTGCCGTTGGTCAGGTTGATCGCGTCGGCGAACGTGTCACGCACCCGCGAGTTCGTCACGGTCAGGTCGCGCATGTTGGTGCCCCAGAGCATGCACATCTGGTGCTCGACCCACACGTTGTCGATGGTGACGTTCGCTACGCCGTTGAGGTCCCAGACCTTGCCGGGGCCGTCGTTGCGGATCACGTAGTTGCCGAACGAGGCGAACCCGCTGAACGACGAGCCGCCTGCCGAGCTCTGCACGTCGAACCCGACGTTCGTGTTCTCCTGCCCGGAGGGCGACAGGAACCTGGTGAACCACGGACCGGCGCCGGTGACCTTGACGGCCTTGCCGTACACCTGGAACTTCTGCGCGGTCGGGTAGTCGCCCGCGGGCAGGTAGACGCCCACGAGCGCGGGGTCCTGGCGGGCGCGGTCGAGCGCGCTCTGCACGTCCTGGTGCGTGAATCCAGCCGGTACGGCATAGCGTGCCGGATCCGGGTTGCCCTGCGGCGTGGCCTGCTCCAGGTTGATGAAGTCGATCGCGAACGTGCCGCCGTTGGCCGCGTCCTTCTGCAGCTTGATCTTGCTGCCCTGCGGCACGGTGGCGCCGAGCGTCACGTTGGCCTCGTCGTAGATGTGGCGGGGCGGGCCGGCGCCGGGCGAGTTGCTCGGGCTGGCCTCGTCGCCATACAGCCAGGCGTACTTCGAGGTCAGGTTGATCGCCTTGAGGAAGGTGCCGTTGACGTAGACGTTCAGCGCCGAGGTGGTGCCGTCGGGGATGGAGTAGCGGGTGACCAGCGTGTTCGCCGGCGCCCTGGTGGTGAACTCGACCGAGGCGCCGGTGGAGTTCAGCAGGACCGCGCGCCGTCCCGAGGCCTCGCCGGCCGGGTCGCCGATGGTGCGGTTCGGGCCCACGAGCTGCGCGCCGCCGGCGGGGACGCCGTCCTCGGCCTCGTACATGTCGTAGGGCAGGTTGGCGCCCCTGCCCACGAACAGGGTCTGCGTGGTGGTGTTGTTGGCCCGCTTGACCGGCAGCTCGTTGGCGTCGTCCGCGAGGACGGTCCTGACGGTGTACTTGCCGTTGGCCGCGGTCCAGGTGCCGAGCGTGAGCGGCGGGGCGGTGGCGCCGGCGTTGATGACGCCGGAATGGGAGCCGGTCAGCGTGCGGATGACGGTGCCGGACTCGTTGGCGACGGTCAGCGTGACCCCGTGCGCGCCGCCGGCGGAGGCGAGGTTGCCCTGGTTCTTGATCGCGACGGAGAACGTGACCGTGTCACCGGCCGCCGGGTTGCCCGGCGTCCAGCCGACCGGCGCGGCGAGCAGGTCGGAACTGTCCACGGGCCGGACGGTCAGCAGGTTCGCGTGGTTGTAGGTGTTGTTGCCCTCGTTCTGCTCGATGACGGAGTCGCCCTCGTCGACCTTCGCCGACAGCGGGTACGAGCCGGCCGGGCGGGTGCCGATGTTGGCCGACACCGTGGCCGAGGCCCCGGCGGCCAGCGCGGCCACGTTCGCGGTGCCCGCCTTGGCGGTGCCGAGGTACAGGTTGACGTCCGTGGCGGCCGAAGGCTCGGTGCCGATGTTCTTGACGGTGGCCGACAGGGTGACGGCGTCGCTTTCCACCGGGTTCGCGGGGGAGGCGGACATGCCGGTGACGGTCAGGTCGGGGTTCGGCGCCGGGCTGCCGATCACCTGGAACTCGGCCACCTGGCCGTTCGGCGCCCCCGTGTTGGCGCTGAACGACAGCCGCACGCCGGCCAGGCGCGCGTTCAGGGGGATCGTCACCGTGTTGCCGGAGGCGGGGTTGAAGGTGTAGCCGGCGCTCTCCTTCCTGACGGTGTAACCCGAGGTGTTCTGGTCGCGGCCGAGCACCTGGAGGGTCTGCGTGCGGGTGGCCCAGGCGGTGTCGGGGTTGAGCTTGAGCACGAGGGAGGAGACGTCGGCGTTGGCGCCCAGCTCGACGGTGAGGGAGCTGGGGTACCCGCCGCCGCCTTCCCAGTAGGTGGCGAGGTTGCCGTCGTTGGCGTTGGCCGGGACGTAGACCCAGGTGGAGCCGCTGGCGGTGATCGGCTTGTTCAGGGCGAGGTTGGTGCCGCCGCCATCGCCTGACCTGGTGACCGTGTTGCTCTCGGGGGAGCGGTTGCCGGCGGCGTCCTTGGCTCGCACGTGGTAGGAGATGGTGGTGGTGGGCGGCTGACTATCCGTATACGTCAGGATATTTCCGCCGACTGTGGCCCTTAGGGCGTTGTTTGCGTAGATCTCATACCCCGTCACCCCGACGTTGTCGGTGGAGGCCTGCCAGGTCAGCCTGATCTGGCCGCTCGTCGGCTCGGTGAAGGCCAGGTTGCCCGGTGCCGCCGGGGGTTGGGTGTCGGGGCCGGTCGCCGGGCCGTACACCTCGAACTCCGAGATCTGACCCGCCGGCCAGCCGGTGTTCGCCGTGATGGACAGGCGCACGTAGCGGGTGCTGACCGCGGTGACGTCGATGGCCGCCGTCGGGCTGAACGTGTGGGTCGCCTGCGCGCCGATGGTGGTGAAGGTCGTCCCGTTGGTACTGCCCTGCACCGTCATGGTCTGGGTACGGCTCGGCCAGGCGGCGGGCAGCTTGAGCACCAGCCGGTCGACCGTGACGGCTGCGCCCAGGTCGACCTGGATCCATTGGGGGAAGGCGTTGTTGGCCGACTCCCAGTACGTGGCCTGGTCGCCGTCGGTGGCTCTGGAGGCCGGGTAGACGTCGGTGAAGCTGGCGGCCGAAGCGGGCTTGCCGAGGGCGAGGTTGGGGCCTGCCTGGGCTTGGGCAGGGTGGGGCGCCAGAACGAAGGATAAGGCGAGTGCGAGTAACGCGAGCATGCGTCTCATGGGCGGGCCCTTCGTGACGGGGGGTGGCCAAACCATAAGATGACGAACAAATGACCGCAATATATCGACTGGATTGCGCAAATTATTGACAGGCTGGCGGGAGCGTTCCAAGGGTTGTTGTGCTGGCCGGATAGGCCGGCAAATCCAAAAATCCACCCGCAAGGGCTTACGTCGCAGCCCCGCAAACCCACGCAAACCCACGACGAGAACTTGCACCCCGCCCCCGGCCCCAACACCCCGAGCCCGGCCACGCCCCGAGCCCGGCCACGCCCCGCGTCCCGCCGCGCCCCGCAGTGCCTCGCGTCCCGCCACGCCCCCGTGCCCCGCTACGTCTCGCGTCCCGCACACCCCGTGCCCCGCTACGCCCCGCGTCACGCAGCGCCCGGCACCTCACGCTCTCGCTCTTGTGCCCTGGCTTCGCATGCCCCGGCTTTTGCGCCCCGGCCTATTGCGCTCCTGCGCTCCCGCGCCTTGCGCCCCTGCGCCTTGCGCTCCCGCGCGTGCACGCCTCACAGGTCATGCGCCTTGCGCCACTCCTGCGGGCCGCGTGGCTTCCATGCCCCTGCCTGTGGGCTTCCCACGCCCGTGCCCCGTGCTGTTCCCGTGTCCTCGCGTGTGCACGTCTGCCCGTGTCTGGGGGTGTGCCGTGGTGGGGCGTCCCGGGGGCTGGGGATCCCGGGGGCGCCGGCGTCTCGGTGGACTGGGTGTGCCGGGTTGCAGGGCTGGACGGGTGCGAGGTGGGGTATGGGCTGCTTGTGCTTTATGTCTTTGGGTTTGAACAGACCGGTGTCGTGCTGAGCGACCTCTACTTCATCGACCCGAAACCAGCCAAAGGCCAGGAAGGCCCCGAGCATGGCGTCCGCCTGGAGGTCAGGGAGCTCGAACGGGGCGCGCTCAAGGGGACGATCTACTCGGCCCAGCCCATCGCCGTAGGCCGGCCCATCTGGCGGGTGGACCTGCTGGAGTCGGTGGAAGGTACGCCGGGCAGCTTCGACCGGACCCACCACCATCCGGAGTTCACCGGATGGGATCCGAGCTCACGCGTCTTCGACCGGGCGCTCACCGCCGACCCCTTGGGCTGGCTGAGCGACCGGCTCACCGAGGCCGCCGGGCCGCTGGCCGTGCTCGACGAGGCGGATCGGGGCGCGCTTCGCCGGGCCGTACCGGAAATCGTGGAGGCGGCGGGGCGGCTGCTCGACGGGGTGCGCGCAGGCACGCTCGGCACCGCCCCCTCCTCCGGCGCGCCCCTGACGGACGCGCGGGCCGGTTGGCTGTAGCTCAGAGCTTGACGAGCTTGGCGTACGGCACCGTGATGCGAAGGGTCTCCGTGCCGAAATCAACGACAACGGCGACATCCTTCTCCACCCGGATGACCGAGCCCAACCCGTATTTGTCATGGCTGACCAGGTCCTGCACCTCGAAGTCGGGCATCGGAGGCGCAGGGGCCTGAGGGACGTTGAAGGGACTTCCTGGCAGGGGACGCCGGACCGCGGCTGTTCTGGGTTTCATTACGGTAAGTATGAGCCCATTTGACACGCGGCGGGGGTTTTCTGGATATCAATCCGTACTCGACGGCGCTCGCCGGCCCGTTTCCTCGCCCAGCACCCGGCTGCGGCTACAAAAGATCTACGTGTCCGGCCAGGTCAGGCACGCTTTCCGCCGGCCGCCGCCACGTCTCTCCGCGGAACAACGGTGCGTAGCGGGCGTACCCCACAGGCGATACGAACACGAGCTTACGGCAGACACCCCCGTCGGATACGTGGGAACGCTTCCACCACTCCGGCCTTGTGCGAAACCCGCCGCGGTGAGCAGCCCTCGATCTCCGCACAACGGACCTATGCGGTACGCCGCCGGTGGAGCAGCGCCTCGACCATCGAGGTGAGCAGGAATCCCATCGCGACCAGAGCCAGGCCATGCTCGACCCACTGGGCCGCCGGCCCCCACTTCATGGACTCGGCCACCAGGCTCTGCGGCACCCCCGTGGCCAGGCCGATCACGTGGGTGAGGACCACCCAGCCGGCGACGACGCTCATCGCCCACAATGCCCACTGGGGGTATCGGTCGACGGAGAGCGAGTTGCCGAGTCGGATCGCCGCGAGAGCGCGGTTAATGGCCATATGGTCCACTATGGCACTTCCCGGTTTGACCTGACGCCGGTGTCAACGTTCTAGCCTCCAGGACCATGAAGTTCGGCATCAGCTACAGCACGCCCTACTACGGCGTCGATCCCCAGAAGATCGTGACCTTCGCCCAGCTCGCGGAGGAATGCGGCTTCGAGTCGATCTACCTGCCCGAGCACATCGTCCTGTACCCGGGGGCCAGGGTGGGGACGTTCGAGATGCCACCGGCTCTGCCGTACCTGGACCCGCTCGACTGCCTGTCCTTCATCGCCGCCGCCACTGAGCGCATCCTGCTCGGGACCGGGGTGCTGCTGCTGCCGTACCACCACCCGGTGATCCTCGCCAAGCGCCTGGCCACGGTCGACGTACTGTCCGGAGGCCGCATGCGCCTGCTCACCGTCGGCCTCGGCGCGCTGCCCGGCGAGGCCGACGCGCTCGGCGTCGACTTCACCACCCGCGGCCGCCGCGCCGACGAGGCCATCGACGTCCTACGCCTGTTGTGGGCAGGCGGCGAAGAGGGCGTCAGCCACTCCGGCGAGTTCTTCACCTTCACCGACCTGGTCAGTTTCCCCAAACCCCACCAGACCACCCACCTGCCCATCCACGTCGGCGGCTCCAGCCGCCCCGCCGCCCGCCGCGCCGGCCGCCTCGGCGACGGCTACTTCCCCGGCGGCCGCCCGGACCCGGCACAGTGGGACCTCGTCCGAGCCACCGCCGCCGAGCACGGCCGCGACCCCGACGCCCTGGAATACACCAGGACCGCCACCATCGACATGTCTCCTGAACGGCTCGCCGCCCTGACCCGGGAAGGCGTCACCCGAGTCGTCATCAGCACCCCGGCCACCTCGCTCGACCAGCAACGAAAGGACCTAACCGACTTCTCCCACCGCTTCTGCCTCTAGCGAGCGCACCTGACCGGCCTGCCTGTGGTGTCAGGCGGCGGGTATGTTCTGGATCATGCTCATCGATCTCACGGACAGAACGGCCCTGGTCACCGGCTCCACTCAGGGCATCGGGGCGGCAATCGCGGCGGGTCTGGCGCGGGCCGGTGCCCGGGTCGGGGTCAACGGCCGGAGCCGGGAGTCGACCGCGGCGGCGGTGTCCCGGTTGAGGGGGGAGGTGCCGGGCGCCCAGATCGTCCCGGTCGCGGCGGATCTGGCGACCGAGGAGGGCACCGCGGCGGCGGTGGAGGCGCTGCCGGACGTCGACATCCTCGTCAACAACCTGGGGATCTTCGAGTCGCGGCCCGCCCTGGAGATCGACGATGCCGAGTGGCGCCGCTACTTCGAGGTGAACGTCCTCGCCGGTGTACGGCTGACGCGCGCGTACCTGCCGGGCATGATGGAACGCTCGTTCGGCCGGGTGCAGTTCATCGCCAGCGACTCAGCCGTCGCGATCCCCGCCGAGATGATCCACTACGGGATGAGCAAGACCGCGCTCCTGGCGGTCTCCCGCGGCTTCGCCAAGGCCGCCGCCGGAACCGGCGTCACGGTCAACTCGGTGATCGCCGGCCCCACCCACACCGGCGGCGTCGAGGACTTCGTCTACCAGCTAGTCGACCGCGACCTGCCCTGGGACGAGGCACAGCGCGCCTTCATGCGCGAACACCGCCCGCAGTCGCTCCTGCAGCGCCTCATCGAGCCGGAGGAGATCGCCAACATGATCGTCTACCTCAGCTCGGCGCAGGCCTCGGCGACCACCGGCGGCGCCCTCCGCGTCGACGGCGGCTACGTCGACGCGATTCTCCCCTGACGAAGAAGCCCGCCCGCTGGCTACGTTCGCGTCCATGGGCGACAGAACAAGATCACTGAGTACGGCACTGGCGATGGCGCTCGACGTAGCCGACCCCGGCACGGCGTACCGGGTGTGCGGCACGAGCGCCGCCCTCCTTCAAGGCGTCCCACTCCCCGCCAGAGACATCGACATATTGCTCGCCGGCCGGGACGACCTGGACAGGTTCGCCGCGGCACTTTCGGCATTCCCCTGCCTGTACGAAGCCTCATGGCTCCCCGAAACCTCGCAGTACTTCACCAGGTTCGACGTGAACGGCGTCGACCTGGAGCTCAGCACCGTCGAGCGGCAAGCCGACTCGGACGCCTTGGAATGCGTCGGCAGCGGGCCATGGCAGCACCACGTGCTGATCACGTGCGGCTCTCACCAGGTGCCCGTCGTCCGCCTGGAGCTCCGGCTGGCCACCGAACTGCTGCGCGAGCGCCCCGACCGGTACGAGCCCCTCCTGGACCACCTGAGCACGCACGGTTTCGACGCCGACCTGCTGGAACGCGCGATGGACGCCCACGCCATCCCCGCGCACCACCGGCGGCTCGTCCAAGCGCGCCTGCGGCTATGACACCAGCAGCAGGCGCACGTCCTCCGCCTCCGGCACTTCGAGCCGGTCGAAGATCTTCAATGCCTCGGTCAGACAGGCCCGCGCCCGCCCCGGCTGCCCCTGTACGCCGAGCGCCCGGCCGAGCACGGTGAGGGCCATCCCCTGCCCCCACTCGTCGCCCGTGTTCGTCAGCACCGCCAGCGCGTCCTCCGCATGGTCGATCGCGCGCTCGGAACTACCGACCAGGAGGTAGGTCTCGGCCATCCGAAACAGCGTCGAACCCTCCCACTCCCGCTTCTTCAGCTTGCGATTTTCGATCAGCGCCGCCGCCAGCTCGGCCAGCGCCTGCTCAGGATGTCCCGCTTCGCGCAGGACCACGCCCAGCTGGTACGCGGCCGCCGCGTCCTTCCTGCCGTCGCCCACCTCCAGCATGATCTTCTCGGCCTCCCTGGCGGCGTCGAGCGCCTCGCCCATCCGGCCCAGATCAGCCAGGGTGCGCGCGAGGTTCCCGAGCGCGACCGACACGTTGGACACGTCACCGAGCGAGCGCCACACCTCGGCGGCCCGCCGGTACCAGCTCGCCGCCGCCTCCATTTCCCGCCGGCCCATCGCACTGCGGGCCAGCAGGTTGAGCGCGTCGGCGTACGTGTCCAGATCGCCGTGCTCAAGGCTGAGGTCGCGCGCGGCCAGGCCGTCTTCCATGGCCGCGTCGAGTTTGCGCTTGTTCACCCGGGTGATCCCGCGCACGCAGCGCGCCTGTGCCTCCAGGACCCCGTCCGCGCGGTCCGCCGCCGCGGCGATCAGCAGGTCGCCCAGCCGCTCATAGCGGGCGGTGTCGGACTCGAAGCCGATCACGTCGGTGGTCAGGTCGAGCAGGATGATGGCCTGACCCAGTTCGCCGCCCGGGGTGCGCGCGATCTGTTCCAGGCAGCTGAGCAGGCCTTGCTCCTCCTCGTCCGCCCAGTCGACGACGGCGGCTTCGTCGGCGAAGCGCAAGCCGGCCGAGCGCGTGACGACCTTGTCCGGGCGTAGGTCGCCCAGGAACGTCAACCGGAGCGCCGCGGCCGCCGTGGCCAGGTAGAAGTCCAGCATCCTGGCGAGCGCGGCCCGCCGTACCCCTGAATCGTCAGGGCGTGATCTGGCGTAGATCTTGAGCAGGTCGTGGAAGCGGTAGCGGCCGGGCGAGGGCGACTCCAGCATGCTCACGTTGACCAGCGCCTCGCACACCTCCTCCGCGTCCGGTTCCGGCAGGTCGAGCAGCGCCGCCGCGACCGGCAGCGAGAACATCGCGGCATCCGGTACGGCCAGCAGCCGGAACGCGCGGGCGTGCACCGCGTCGAGCTGGTCGTACCCCAGCGAGAACGTCGCCTCGATCGCCAGATCGCCCGCTCTCAGCTCGGTCATCCTGCGCCGCTCGTCCGACAGCCGGTCGCGCATCGTGGCCAGGCTCCAGCCCGGCCGGGCGGCCAGCCGAGCGGCGGCGATCCTGATCGCCAGCGGCAGGAACCCGCAGGCCGCGACCAGGTCCATGGCGGCGCCGCGCTCGGCGGAGACCCGTTCCTCCCCGACGATCGTCGTGAACATCAGCAGCGCCTCGGCCGGCCCCAGGACCTCGAGGTCCACCTGCCGCGCGCCGGACAGTCCGGTCAGCCGGGCCCTGCTCGTGACGATCACCCCGCAGCGCGCCGAGCCGGGCATCAGCGGCCGTACCTGACCGGCGCCGGACGCGTTGTCGAGCACCACGAGCATCCTCCGGTCGGCGAGCGCGGTCCGGTACTCCGCCGCTCGCTCGGCCAGGTCCTCCGGCGGCTCCTCGTACCCGAGCGCGCGCAGGAACGCGCCGAGCACCACCTCGGGCTCGACCGGCAGCGCGCTCGCCCCGCGCAGGTCGACGAACAACTGCCCGTCGGGGTAGTGACCGGCCAGCCGATGAGCCGCGTGTACGGCCAGCGTCGTCTTGCCCACCCCGCCCGCCCCCGACACGGCCGAGATGACCAGGGCCGGCGCCTCGCCGGAACCCAGCGCGGCCACGATGCCCTCCACCTCGCGCTCCCGGCCGGTGAAGTCGGCCGCGTCGGACGGCAACTGCCTGGGCACCTGCCGCGGCGGGACACGTTCGGCGGGCCGCCCGAGCGCCACGTCCGCGCTGATGATCCGCTGGTACAGCTCCGCGAGCTCCGGGGAGGGAGCCACGCCCAGTTCCCGGTCCAGCAGCTCGCGGGTGTCGGTGTAGACGCCGATCGCCTCGGCCTGCCGGCCCGAGAGGTAGAGGGCCAGCATCAGCAGCCCGCGCAACCGCTCATTGGCCGGACGGTCGGCGCACAGCGCGGTGAGCTCGGGGACGATGTCCGCATGCCTGCCGTTTCTGAGGTCGGCGTCCAGGCGGCACTCGAGCGCGGCCAGCCGCCGCTCGTTCAGGCGGGTGCGCTGGGCCTCGGCGAAGAAGCCGTCCAGACCGGCCAGCGGCTCTCCCTGCCAGAGGGCGAGCGCCTCGGCGTAGTGCTGCTCGCCGTACAGACGCTCGAACTCGGCGACGTCGCGCTCACCGCCGAGCAGGACATAACCATGACCGACGGACGACAGCACCTCCGCGCCGAGCACCCCGCGCAGCCGCGAGAGGTAGGTCCGCAGCGTGCTGAGCGCCGTGCGCGGCTGCTCCTCACCCCAGATCGCGTCGATGAGCAGGTCCGGACCGGTCGCTCTGCCCTCGGCGAGCAGCAGTACGGCCAGCACCATCCGTTGCTGCGGCGAGCCGAGCTTCAGTTCCGTGTCACCGCGCCAGGCGCGTACCGGGCCGAGCAGTGAAAACCGCAGGTCGTCCGCCATCTCTCGCCCTCCTGACCGGCCCTTCTTCGGGTGGCTTTTCGCAGCCGCTGCCTCGATCGGCCGCAATCGTCTCACCCAGAAGCCACCATCTTGTCCCGATCTCCGCCGGTACTCGAATCCGGTTCCCGTTGCCGTTCTTGCCGATGTCGCATGGCCGGATGCGGAGATCGTGACCGCGATCCTCGGCCTCTCGCGTGGTTTTTCGGGTGTCACCCTGTTCGGCAGCCAGCCGGGGAGGGCGGCGAAGATGGCCGACCGCAGACAGCTCTAGCCAGGGCCCTCTTCAATGATCGTCCACCCTTGGCTCTGAGCTCTGAGCAGGTCCCTTATGAGGCCACGGGCGTTGGAGTCCCGCTCGGAGATCACTCGCAACGTGCCGGCGGCCCGCCCAACCCGCTCGACAATCGCCGCGATGACATCAACGGTCTCACCCCCGGGACCGATGAACGTCTCGAAGCCCGGTTCCGGCTGAAAGCACCCCCACCAATCGAGCAGGACACAAAGAGCGATCTGCCTCGGCGGCCCGGGGCGCTCGGCGATGATCTCCAGGAGGACGTCGGTGCCTGCGACGGCGGCCGGACAGAGCGTCCCGGCATGATCGTTCCCAATCACTGATCGAATGCGGCCGCCATGCTCCATATCCCTGCGCAGGGCGGCGAAGGCTTCCGGGACCGTTTCAGGCTGGTACCACTCCGGCCCAGGGATCGCCGCCCAATCCACAGCCTGGGGGTTCATGGGGAGAGCGTAAGACCTCGGCCCCGTACTCCTGAGCTGCTCGGCTATGCCCGAGGTGGTGACAGATGGGATGATCAAGTTTCCACCTGGCCATCTACGGACTGTGGCCTGCGCACTGATCGGATGCTCGACTTGGCTACGGCGAAAGGGGCGAAGGGCATGGCGGTCCGTCCGAAATCCTGGACCAAAGAGTCACGCAGAGCCCTGCTCAAGTTGACCGCCTGCTTCGTGACGCTTTTCCTGGTGCAGCTGGTCGTTGACTACCTCACCGACGGACCCGAAAGGCTCACCGCGTCGTACCTCACAGTGCGTCCTCTCGCCTTCGCCTTTTTCTGGTTGATCGGGGCGGTGTTGATATGGCGATGGGGCTATATCCGCGCCCTCAGACGCCAGAACGATCCGAACAGGGTTAAGGAGTAAAGCACGAGCTGCTCTCGTTGGCGGCCGCGTCGTGAGTGTGCCGTGGCGCCTTGCTGTGCGGGGGTTGCCCTGCGTCGAAGAGTTTGGTGATGCCGTGGTGCCCCACCTCCGTGAGCGGCCCACTGGATGGCGCAGGTTTTTTGCGGAACGCGCGAAGCTACCATCTCGGAAACTGGTTCTTGCATACCGCAGGAGGGCCGTCAGCTTGGGAACCGGCTCCTGACTTATCTTGCCCCGCCGGCTCTGGCACACGATGGCTTGCCTGTGCTTAGGTCTTCGATGTGAACCCCGATTTGAGCAGGGTGGGCGTCTCCCATCTGCGGCGGCGACGATGAACCCGGTAGCTGGCAAGTCGAAATACCTTGTACCAGCCCTTTTTCTGGGCGCAGCCCCTCTTCTCCTGGCCAACTGGTTTGCCGTTGCCGCGGTCCTGGGGCGCAACTGCGCCCTGCTATACGACGGCGGCAACCTTACGGAATGTGGTGGTGGGCTTTCGGAGGAAGCGATGTCCTCCGTGTCTGGGCTGATCGCGCTGGTGATGCTCGTTGTCCAGATAGGGCTGATCGTCCTGGTGAGTCGGCGCGTCCGCACCCGCCCGCAATGAGGACGCCCGGGTGATGACGGGTACCGACCGTCAATTTGGGAAGCACCGAGCAAGGCTCGAACTGACCAGGAGATCGGTCATGAGTGACCGGGTCACCCCCACCCAACTGCACGGTGACCATCCCGGAGCGCCTTGCCGGAGGCTTATTTCATCTTCTGGTGCCAGGGGTGGTCCTTGTACCGGAGGGCATCAATGAGAGTCCGGCTGTAGCCGCTGGCCCGCACAACCTCGTCTATCTTCTCGGTGCGCGCATGCGGCGGAAGGAACTGCTGGACGAGGCCGGCAATCTGGGTGCGGGTCCGCAGGAGCTCGGCCGTCATTAGACGCTCTTCTTCGCCCAGCCTGCGAAGTTCGGCGTACCGTCTGTCGGACGGTGTGCTCTCGGACATGTCGATACTGAGCCGTTTTCATCCCCGTGCGGTGACTGCTGATCACAACATGATCGCAAGGTCGACATTCGTCTGATGACATGGCGAAACCCCTGGTAGAC